>NZ_JBHTKL010000006.1:0-508253 GCF_042675915.1 Thalassobacillus hwangdonensis
TCAAAGATCAATTTGTTGTCTGCTGTTCAAAACAGCGACTTAACTAATATATCATGCGGTTGTTTTAAAGTCAACAACTTTTTCATGATATTTATTTAGTTTGTTTCGTTCGTTGCCGCTCTCTTAACGCGACAAGTAATAATATATCACGGGTTTCAGACCCCGTCAATAACTTTTCTAAATAAAAACCCCCTTTTCTTTAAGGTGAAAGAAAAAGGGATTTCCTTGCTTTCTTTATTAATAGCCTCTTGGTTTATACCTACGATGGTAGATGTTGATGCCTTTTGTTGCTTGAAGTTCAACTTCAATAAGTTCCTTCTCAGTAAGGTACTCGATCATAGCTGTAAGATCCAGTGCATAGAGTTGCACTTCAGGATGGACCTTCAGTTCTCCGAACGTCCATGCGTCATCCTTCTGCTTCATCAACTCAAGCAGATGTTTCGCACTTGCTTCGGATCGGATACTGATTGCATGTTCTACAGCAAGCAGCATTAATTGTACTCGCTTCTCTGTCGTTTCATCACTCATAATCAATTCTTCATATAATTTGTAGATTTCTGGTTCAATCTTTCTTACCTGGTTCCAAACTGTCACTTCCGGATGGAACCCTTTTTCGATGACGGCGAGTCGCGCCAGGTAATGTAACGATCGGACCATCAGACTGTAAGCATCCAGGTACTGGCTGGATTCGAAAAGATCTTTTGATTCTGTGTAGCTTCTGATCAACTTGGAGAACTCGATCGCTTTTTTCAGGTCACGTGTTTCCTGAGGAAAATCACGCAAGCGTTCTTTAAGTCCTACCATATATTCATTACGATCATATACCACTTGGCCATTGATCACCCATTCTACTGCACGGCGATAGGAACTTGATTCAATCCACCTATTCATTGTCGCTTCATCCACGATGTGCATAGCGGCTGTCTTGTTTTCGAACTCATAATGTTTCACATACCAAGGATCCTTCGCTTCTTTTACTATAATGAATAGAATCACATCAAAATTGTCGGTTACGGGACTGACTGGTTTCTTTTTCTCAAGAATTAGGATACCTAGCGTATTGGGTTGGCTGGCCCTTTCTTGATAAATCGGACGTAATAAGTCTTCCATGCTCTTTCCCCCAGAATGATAAATTAAGGATACTTGAATAATTCGATAATATTGTACAAATTCCTCTTTTCAAACTGCAATTGAAAAATAAAAATATGCTATACTACCTTTTAGATAGAAGGAGGGACTTCATTGGCACTTAAGTACAGCAGTAAAATAAATAAGATACGTTCCTTTGCACTTGGACTGGTTTTCGCTGGTTTCGGTGTTATGTATATCGGGTTGATCTTCAAAGATATCACTTGGCTGATGGTCATTTTCATGATTCTTGGTATCCTTTGTATCGGGTTAAGCACGGTCGTCTATTTCTGGATTGGTATGCTGTCTACAAAGACTATCCAGATTATCTGTCCTTCATGTGAAAAGCCGACGAAGATGCTCGGTCGGGTGGATGCATGTATGCACTGCAAGCAGCCGTTGACAATGGATCAGTCATTGGAAGGAAAAGAGTTCGACGAAAAATACAACTCAAAACGTTATCAAAAACAAGCAGACCAGCAAAAGTAAACGATACGGATAGATGTCCTTCAATAGGACATCTTTTTTTTGCAGCTCAATCAATTTTTACTTCTTCAAACGTTGGGCTTCTTCCCACTCATCTTTCAGGACTGCATAATACACTTCATCCCACCAGTCGTCCCCATTAGGTATACATTGTTTATGATAACCCTCCTTCCTCATTCCTATCTTTTCCATGATACGGTAAGAGGCAATGTTATCAGGTTGGCATGTTGCAATAATTCGGTGCAGATCCATTTTTTCAAATCCATAATCCAACACCCCCTGTGCCGCTTCAGTAGCAAACCCTCGATTATAAAAGTCCGGATTGAACACCCAGCCAATTTCATATGTATGTGTTCCGAAATACTTAAAGAAAGTGATGTGCCCGATTAAGACATTTTCTTCTATTGTAGCAACAGCAAAATGCTCAGGTGATTCCCCGCTGTTCTCAGCAATAAAGTCAGCAGCACCTTGTTTCGTAAAGGGACCTTCCGGTATATATTTCATTACTTTGCTGTCTGATGTATATGTAAATACGCTTGTTTCATCTTCTTTTTGAAATTTCCTGATCCATAATCTGTCTGTTTGTAAATGCATATTTTCCTCCTATACAAAAAAAGCGGAAAGCCGAGTTTCAGCTTTCCGCCATTATTATCAGTGTGCGTTCTTCGCCTGGCAATCCTCACACGTGCCATAAACCTCCATGCGATGATGACTTACATTGAATCCAGTCACCTGTTCCGCCAATGACTCCACTTCATTGAGACTTGGATAATGGAAATCCACGATCTTACCACATGATTCGCAAATGATGTGGTAATGCTCGGAAGTGTTACAGTCAAACCGGCTTGATGAGTCGCCATAGGTCAATTCCCGTACAAGACCTATTTCACGAAAGACGCGCAGATTGTTGTAGACAGTAGCTACGCTCATGTTTGGAAATTTACCTTCCAAGGCTTTATAGATCTCATCAGCAGTAGGGTGAGTCATAGAGTTCAGTAGATATTCAAGCACCGCATGACGTTGAGGTGTAATGCGAACACCTGAGTCCTTCAATGTGACGATTGCTTCCTGAAGTCGTTTGTCAGACACCGTCATGCACCTCGCTTTCATTAAATGATTCTTCATTTAGAAAATTATTAAATAAGAATTCTTATAAATAGTTTACTCCTTAAGAAGTACTGTTGTCAATATACGTATGTTGCAAACTGCTTATACATCTGCCTCAAGAGTAGTTTCCTCACCGCCGGCGATTTTATTTACATAGCGTGCTGCCACGAACAAAAAGTCGGATAGTCTGTTCAAATACGAGACGGCTAGTGGGTTACTCAATTCTTCGCCCACTGCGACAGCTGTCCGTTCAGCTCGACGCGCAATCGTTCTGGCTACGTGCAAGGAAGCTGAAGCTTGATGGCCTGAAGGAAGGATGAAGTTCTTAAGCGGGGTCAGCTGTTCCTCCCACTCATCGATGTGACTTTCGAGTTCTTTGATATGTCGGTCCTGCACTTTCCACTTCACATCTTTCCCTTTCGGAGTAGCGAGTTCCGCACCTACATGAAAAAGAATGGTCTGCACTTTATGCATCACCGCGACAAACCTGTCCTTCCCGTCCCAGCTTACATCAGTTAATTGGCTCAAAGCCATTCCGATCATCGAATTCACTTCGTCACAATTACCATATGCTTCAACCCGCAAATCATTCTTGGCAACTCTGTCACCGTAAACAAGTGATGTCGTCCCTTTATCTCCTGAACGTGTATAGATTTTCATCATCAATACCCCCGTTTTGTGTCGATTTTATTAATGAAATCTTCTTTACCACTCAAATACACTGCCATGTTCTTTTCAAATAGTTCAAACCCTCTGTACATATATTGAGGGGAGATACCGGATAGGTGTGGGGTGACCGTTATTGAAGGTTCATCCCATAATGGGCTTGTTTCAGGTAAAGGCTCCTGTTCGAACACATCCAGTACAGCATGAGCGATTTGACCGGAACGTACTGCTTCCAGTATGACCTCTGTTGCGACCAGGTCTCCTCTGCCCATATTCAAAAACACCGCATCATCCAACATCTGTTCAAATGCTTCTGCTTTTAGAAGGTACTCTGTTTCAGGTGTGCTTGGAAGCACCGCCACGACACGGTCCGCTCGCGGGAGAATGTCGTACAATTGATCCACAGGAAACGTTTCATCAAAATGCGGCTTCATTTTACCTGTTTTCGATAGCCCGATCGTTTTTATCTTGAATGCCTTAGCAAGCCTGGCTACTTCCTGACCGATGGCACCTGTTCCCACAACGACAAGCGTACTACCCGAAATTTCAGTCATCTTCACTCGACGATCCCAAAGGTGCTTTTCTTCGTGCTCGATCAATGCTTTCGTCTGTCGAGCGACCTGCAACAGCATCGAAATGGCATATTCCGCCATTGGCCCAGCGTGGATACCACGTGAATTCGTCACCAGAATCCCTTGCTTATCGATTTGTTCAAATGGCATCATGTCCATCCCCGCAGAGAGAACCATGATCCATTTCAGCTTCTTTGCAGATTTGACGAATGCGTCATCAAGATCTTCTCCGTATGTAATGAACACTTCAGCTTCTGGTAAAAAGTCTTTTGCTTCATCTATACCATGACAAAATTTGAATTCTGCATCTTCTCCAAACTTATCTAGTAAATTTTCTTTGATATCTTCTTTTACGTTTTTTATGGCAGATAGCACGAGCATTGCAAACGAAGCCTCCTTGTCTGTCTCTTTCTTCCATGTTAGCCGATTTCCGATTATTTTGCACAAAAATCGCCCCTAATCAAAATGGCGCCACATCTCTGCGGCGCCACTATTAAAGGGGAGGTATTGGTTGATACTATACTGTATTCCCATACCCCTTTTTTGTATAGACCTATCACCTAGTTATTAAAAATAACTTACAGCTCTTCACGGATATATTCCAGGGCTGCTTCGACATGTCCTTTGACACGGACTTTACGATACTCTTTAGCTAGATTTCCGTCTTTGTCGATGATGAACGTGGCACGCTCAATTCCATAATATTCTTTACCGAAGTTCTTTTTCAATTTCCATACTCCATAATCTTCTGCTACTGCGTGATCTTCGTCAGCCAAAAGCAGAAAAGGAAGATCGTGCTTATCGATGAATTTCTCGTGTCTTTCCACAGGATCTGGACTCACACCAAGAATCACCGCATCCAAGTCTGCGAAGCTTTCATGATGATCCCGGAAATCACAAGCCTCTGTCGTACATCCCGGAGTCATGTCCTTCGGGTAAAAATAAAGGACGACGTTTTTCCCTTTAAAATCCGATAGCTTCACTGTTTCCCCATTACTTGCTTTCAGCTCGAAATCTGGCGCTTTTTTTCCTACATCTACACTCACGAGAATATCCCTCCTATAAATACTATCTATATGAAAGGATACAGGATACATAGGGAAAATTCCATTAATCCGGCGGGTACTTCGTTTCGTACATCACCTTTACAAACAGCGCAGCCGGAATCGTGTAGCCGATCAACGCTTCAAACAGTGCAATCGGCCTTCCCCAGCCGATCGGGATGATATCTCCGTATCCAACAGTCAATAAGGTAACACCACTGAAATAGATGGCTTGTCCCACTCTTTCCATCATCGAAGCGGATTCCTGCAATTGACCCTGACTTAGCAGTTGGACATCATTCAAGGATAAGATCAAATAGACAAGTCCGAAACCACACATGATGACACTGTATAAAAGGACGAGACCCAAAAATACAGACAGCGAAAATTGATGGTACTCCGAGATGACCAGCCGAAAAAACGAACGTAAGCTCAGTCCGATCAGTAAAGTAATGATAACAATGAAAATGACCTCGATCATGGAATCCTCTCCAGACGCGTACATTCTCTTCTATTTATATGAGGACATGCCCGGCGAATATGTTAAAACTGCACCCAACTGTGCAAAAGCACACCCCACTTCTCTATTCCGGCATAGGATAGGATAAACGGTTCAAGGAGGTGTGTTGAATGGGTCGCGGTGGATACGGAAGCGGTTTTGCGTTGATCGTCGTTTTGTTCATTTTGTTGGTCATTGTAGGTGCAGCATTTGTCTACTAATTAACAAAAAGATGCCTTCCTTTCTGGCGCTCCGATTAGTGTGAAGCGTCCAAAAAGGAAGGCATTTTTCAATTTCCAGCACCCCGGTATTGTTTTACTCCTTGATTCCAGACGAAGATGGCAATCAGGAAAAACGCAACACCAATCACCGGTGTCAGGAAAGCATATCCATACCATTCTTCCCGTCCGAGGAAATATGCGGAAGGATACACACCGACAAACGCGAATGGCAGAATCCATGTAAGTACAAAACGGATCACTCCGTTATAAATATCTACAGGGTACCTCCCGTAGTTTCCGATGTTGTACATCATCGGCATGATTGCTGTCTTAGCATCCGAGTAGAACCCGATACTTGCAAGCATCACGAAAATTCCGCCGTAGACAAGCGCGCCACCAATAACCATCAGCAGGAACAGAATCGGGTCATACCAGCTGAGTGTAAGATCAAGTCTAATGCCAGCATAGATCATAATCGACACTCCAGTGATCATCCCGAACAACGATTCCAATTCCATCCGCTCCAGGATGACCTGGAACAGACTGTGGATCGGCCTCGTCAGGATCCTGTCCATTTCCCCTTTGATGATATACCGGTCATTGAAATCCCAAATATTGAAGAACGCAGAAAAGATCGCATACGGAACGAGGAAAAAGCCATAAATGAAAATGATTTCTTCCCTGCTCCACCCTGCCAGCAGCTGCGTATGTCCGAACACGACGAGAATGAAGACAAGATTCACTGCCTGGAACAGCAGGTCGGATAAAAATTCGACAACGAGATCCGTGCGGTATTGCAGTCTCGTTTTCATATACTGGCCCATATACTGGGTGAACATCTTTATATAAAACATGGCTTACCCTCCTTGTACGATCAGTTGCTTTTTAGCTAGAATCCAAAGCAGATAGATTGGCACCAGCAGCAATGCGGACCAGATCATCTGAAAGCCGATCATCTGATACAGCTCGTCACCTTTGAAACCTTCAGTGAAAATCATGCTCGGAATGTAACTGATCGCCTGGAACGGGAAGTATCCCATCAACTCCTGCGCCCACAACGGATAGAAGCTGATTGGAAGCAGCAACCCAGAGAATAAATCGATGACCACTCGTTTTGCCCTGATCAACCCATCATTATTAAAGAAAAAGAATGTCATTATACCGGTGATCAAATTGATTTGAGTATTGACGATGAAGCTGAATACGATCGATACTGCAAACCATAGCCACATATTCAAAGATGCTGAAAAGGAAATCGGGAAGATCAGTGAAACGATGAACATACCTGGAATGGAAAAGAAGAGCAACCGGAAGATCCCTTCCCCGAGTCCCTGCATCGTTTTCATACCAAGATAACTGTATGGTCGAATCATTTCGACAGCAACTTTCCCTTCTTTTATTTCCTGGGCAATTTCCCTGTCGATATTGTTGAAATAAAATGCTCTTGCCATCCAGGCAACTGCAATATACGTGACCATCTGGATGACGGAAAGGCCTTCGATATCTTCCTTACCTCCATAAATCGCTGTCCAGAGGAAGTAATAAGCTCCTATATTAATAGCATAGATGATGATTCCAGTGTAGTAATTGGTGCGATAAGCGAGCATCATCAAAAAGCGGATGCGGATCATTTCAAGGTACTTACTCACGAACAGCACCTTCTTCATAAATATTCCGGACGATTTCCTCCATTGAAATCGACTGGACATTTACGTCTTTGATTTTTAGCGCATTCACCACTTTAGCAATCAAATCCGAAATCAAGTCATCATGGTCTTCAGTGGATGCAGTCCACCTCCAGCCATCTTTTCCATGATGCCATAATACAGGCATCCCCTTCGTAAGGTTGTCCAGTTCCTCTTTCGACACTTCGTCGATAAACTGGAATTCAATCTGTTTTTCTTCCATCCATTTTTCCTTCAAATGATCAAGCGCCCCATCATAGATGACTTTTCCTTGGTCAAGCATGATCACCCTGTCACATAGAGCTTCAATATCAGCAATATCATGGGTGGTAAGCAGAATCGTCGTATTGTACTTTTGATTGATTTCCTTAAGGAACTGGCGGATTTTATTTTTCACAAGGACATCCAGTCCGATTGTTGGTTCATCAAGAAACAATAACGGGGGGTTATGAATCAAAGCTGCAGCGAGTTCGCACCGCATCCGCTGTCCCAACGATAACTTTCGAACCGGCTTATCAAGCAAAGGACCGATATCCAAGGTCTCAATGACATGACTCATATGCTCCTCATACGCTTCATCAGATACGCGGTACACTTTTTTCAACAGACGGAAGGATTCCTGAACGGCAATATCCCACCATAACTGGGAACGTTGCCCGAACACTACTCCGATCGTCCGAACGAATTTTTCCCGTTCTTTATGCGGGTCCATCCCATTAACATTCACCGTTCCGGAAGTTGGTGTAAGGATGCCGGTCAGCATTTTGATCGAGGTGGACTTCCCTGCACCATTTTCCCCAATATAACCGACCATTTCTCCCGGTCTCACCGTAAACGATATATCATCGACGGCTCTCAGCACTTTATAATTTCTAGTAAATAAATCCCTGAACGCTCCTTTTAATCCAGAGCGGCTGGAATAGGATTTGAATTCTTTTCGCAGCTCTTTGATTTCCATCATTTTTTCCATCTGTTCGTACTCCTCTCCAGGTGACACACATGATTCATAGTCTATCCAAGGGGAGGTCCTGTTGACAAGCCATTTGTCCGGCTTGGAAGAACATAACTGTGCGGACTGCCCAATCATGCTACAATGGGAAATGAATTTTGATCAGTTGGAGGTAACAGGATGCAATTCACTAAATCAGAACAACTTCATGAAGAAGCTCAAAAACATATCGTCGGAGGAGTCAACTCCCCTTCCAGATCCTATAAAGCAGTCGGTGGCGGAGCACCAGTTTATATGGATCGTGCAAAAGGCTCACGATTCTGGGATGTCGACGGAAATGAATACATTGATTACCTAGGTGCTTACGGCCCGATTGTTACTGGACATGCTCACCCTCATATTGCAGAAGCAATTACGAAAGCAGCTCAAAATGGTGTACTTTACGGAACGCCAACCGCCCTTGAAAACCAGTTTGCCAAAATGCTGAAGGATGCAATTCCATCAATGGATAAAGTGCGTTTTGTCAATTCAGGTACAGAAGCGGTCATGACGACAATTCGTGTAGCCCGTGCTTATACAGGCAGAAATAAAATCATCAAGTTCGCTGGCTGTTACCACGGTCACTCAGATCTTGTACTCGTAGCGGCTGGTTCTGGTCCTTCCACATTAGGAACACCGGATTCTGCAGGAGTCCCTGCTTCGATTGCAGCGGATGTCATTACCGTTCCGTTCAATGATATCGAGCCTTTCAAAGAAGCAATGGACAAATGGGGAGACGAAATTGCTGCTGTATTGGTGGAGCCGATCGTCGGTAACTTCGGAATCGTAGAACCAAAGCCAGGCTTCCTTCAGCAGGTCAATGAAGTGACCCATGATGCAGGAGCATTGGTCATCTATGATGAAGTCATTACTGCCTTCCGCTTCACATACGGCAGTGCCCAGCAGCTGCTCGATATTGAGCCGGATATGACTGCAATGGGTAAAATCATTGGAGGCGGCCTTCCGATCGGAGCATATGGCGGCAGAGCTGATGTTATGGAACAAGTTGCTCCACTTGGCCCTGCGTATCAGGCTGGAACGATGGCCGGCAACCCGGCATCGATGGCAGCAGGCATTGCATGTCTGGAAGTATTGCAGCAAGACGGCGTCTATGAAGAGCTCGATCGCCTCGGAGCTATTTTGGAAGAGGGTATTCTCACACATGCCAGCACGTATAATGTTCCGATCACCATCAATCGTCTGAAAGGTGCATTGACGATTTATTTCACAGAGGAAACGATCGAGAATTACGAGCAGGCAGAAAACACAGATGGCGAAATGTTCGCCCGTTTCTTCCAATTGATGCTGAAGCAAGGAATCAACCTTGCCCCATCCAAATATGAAGCATGGTTCCTGACAACTGCGCATACAGAAGAAGATATCAAAACGACACTTACAAAAGTAGAAGAAGCATTCAAACAAATGGCGGATAACTAATTAACAGAAATTCCATTGAGTAAATGGATAAGTCCGTTTGCAATTAAATAAGTTAGCACGGGAGGAAAATGATGAGACTCCAGCGGGAAAGAAAAGGTTGGCAAGACCCCACAGGGCTAAAGCCCGAGGAGACTTGCCACCTTCCCCGCGGAAAGCGAGTCATTTTCCTCCCGTGCTTTTTCTCATTTAACGCAATAGATTACAGTGAACAAGATTATCAAACTGAAAATCACACATTTTTTTCAAAAAATTATGTAAGCGTTTACTGTATTGGTATATCTATAATTCAGATTAGTAAATCCTTTCATTTCGACAGTATTTTCATGCAATCGTCTGAATAATCAATTGATTCAACCCCGAGCTTATGCTACTATAAAATTATAATTCTGAAAATTCCCACGAATTATGATTCATGTTTTCATTTCTTTCCCTTTTCATATGTTTCCAGCACTCCCTAGCTGGAACTCCCTTCCTTTCGAGGAATCTTGGCTTTTGCATCCAATGCGAAAGCCCTTCTTTTTTCAATTCATCTGGTTGGCTCACCACACGATCCAATCCAGACCCTAAGGAAACTTTCCTAACCCAAACAACTGAAAGACCTATATATCCAGGAGGTGAAGGCCGGATCAAGGCCGAAGTATGAGTAAATGGAGTCCAAGTTCTTTCAAAAATCATCATCTGCATGAACACGATGCTTGTGGTATTGTTGCTTCCGTCAACAAATACAATCAACCTACGAAACAAAATATCGATGATGTCATCCGATCCCTTTCCATCATGAACCACCGTGCAGGTTTCATCGAACATGAAGGAGACGGTGTCGGAGTTCATATCGACCTTCCAAAGGCGCTGTGGAAAAATAAGTTCACGGAAGCCGGGATTGATTCCAGTATTGTGGACGAGAAAAGTTTCACGATCGGTCATATTTTCATCGATCAAAACAGTGAAGTGGATAAGATTCAGGAAGAAATCAGAAGTCTTTTTACATCTAAAGACTTTTCCATCCTTCATGAAACGATTGATGGAACTGAATCAGAAGCATTGGGTCCTCTTGCCAAAAAGGAAGAACCTGTTTTCTGGCAGGTCGCATTGTCACCTGGCAAAGAGAATCAGCTTGATTCACAACTTTTTAACCTGACGATTGAAATCGAAAAGAACCTGCAAGTACACGTAGCTTCTTTGGCATATGATCATGTTGTGTACAAGGTAATGGGCGCAGCCGATCAGCTGCCTGAATTCTACAAGGACCTTGCTGATCCGAATGTTGCCTCCAGCATGACATTAGGACATAATCGCTATTCCACCAATACATTATCGAACTTCTTCCGCGTCCAGCCGTTTTCTATGCTGGGACACAATGGAGAAATCAATACGGTTGCGCGTCTTCGTGATGAAGCGGAAATGATCGGTGTTCCTTTGACACACGGAGGCAGTGATTCCCAGGATTTAAACCGCACCGTGGAGACACTTGTAAAGAAACATGGATATAGCCTTCTTGAAGCGCTAGATATCGTTTTTCCGCCGATCGTCAATGAAATCAAAAGTTACCCAGAGCATTTACAGGATATGTACACCTATCTTCGTGAAAGCTGGGGACATTTTGCCCAAGGACCAGCAGGTATCATTTCCAGGCATCAGCAGGAAACAGTATTCAGTCTCGATTCACTTGGACTAAGACCTTTGTGGCAACTGGAGACAGAGGATGCCTACTTCTTCTCATCTGAACCTGGAATATTCACGAATGATCACTATGTGACTGATCCTCAAGCTCTTTCACCCGGTGAGAAAGTAGCTGTCACCTACACGGATGATGGAAAAGCGAAAATATATGACCATTTCGCTTATCAGGAAGAAGTTTATCAACGATTTTCCAAACGCCTGGATTTCGCTGGCTTTCATAAACGTCTCCACCCACCTGCATTCAAGGATGTCCGTCCGAACCCGACTCTGACAGAAGTGAGCAATGGGTGGTACTCCGCTTACGGATGGGACAGGGAACAAATGCAATTCCTTGAACAGATGGCTGAAAAAGGATCGGAGCCGATTCGATCCTTGGGTCATGATGTTCCACTTGCTGCCATGAACGAAGGAAGAAAGAATATCGCGGATTACATTAAGGAAAGTGTCGCTGTAGTAACGAACCCGGCGATTGACCGTGATCGTGAAGCGGAGCATTTTTCAACAAGGACCATTCTCGGCAGACGCCCGGATCTATTCGAAAAAGAACAGGATAAGCCCCTTACTGTGGAATTCCTTTCACCAATCCTATTGGAAGGAAAACATGGATTGGAGTTATCTAAAGAACACAACCAGCCTTCCTATGAGCAGCTGGTCGAAATGTTCAACGAACCCGGGAAAAGCTTTGAGCTTTCAATCACTTGTCAGGATGATGAAAGTGTAGCAGATGCATTGAAACGATTAGCTGCACAAGTGGAGAAAGCAGTGGATGAAGGCAATGAGCTGATTGCCCTCAATGATGGACAGAGCCATTCAGAAAATCACTTATGGATCGATCCACTCCTTGTCATATCTGCAGTCGACAAGCACCTGGTCGAAAAGCAAAAACGGAGGAAAGCTTCCTTGATCATTCGTTCCGGTGCTATCCGGTCGTTACATGATCTGATTGTCACGTTTGGGCTTGGCGCTGATGCGATCAGTCCTTACCTTATGTTTGCAACCGTCCAGGAAGAGGATACGGCTCCTTCCTTCCAGCTTTATGATGCATTGAACAAAGGCTTGGAAAAAGTGATTTCAACCATCGGTATCCATGAACTTCGCGGCTATGCAAGGCTATTTTCGAGTATCGGGCTACATGAGGATTTTTCAGATCTGTTACGGATCACCAACTTCCTGGGATCGAACGAACTTTCCTATAACTGGAAGGCATTAAAAGAAGATGCAGTTTCCCGCAGAGAAGATTTCCAAAATGAAAAAGCAAAGCCGGCAAGAAGCTACCATGTCCTGCCACGGCTTTGGAAGTCGATCGGAGATATTGCGAAAGGTGAACCGATTGATGCCTACCGGGAAAAGCTTGAAGACATTGAAGAGAAAAACCCATTAACGATCCGTCACCTTACCGGGTTGAAAGAAAGCGATCAACCAAAAGCGTCAGAAAACGTCGACTTACGTGTCGGGAATCATGACTTTCCTTTCATGATCAGTTCGATGTCATTCGGATCACAGAATGAAACTGCTTTCCGTGCTTATGCAGAAGCCGCTGACCGCTTGAACATGATTTCTTTTAACGGTGAAGGCGGAGAAATCAAAGATATGCTTGGCAAATATCCGAACACACGCGGCCAGCAGATTGCATCTGGACGTTTCGGTGTCAACGCAGAGCTGTTGAACTCCTCCAACCTGCTTGAAATCAAGATCGGTCAAGGGGCAAAGCCTGGGGAAGGTGGACACTTGCCTGGTTCCAAGGTTACTGCAAAGATTGCAGAGGCGAGAAATGCAACGATCGGTTCCGACTTGATCTCGCCATCTAATAACCATGACATCTATTCCATCGAAGACCTGGCACAAATGATTTCTGAATTGAAAACAGCGAATGATAAAGCGAAAGTAGCCGTCAAAGTGCCGATTGTTCCGAATATCGGAACGATTGCTGTCGGAATTGCAAAAGCGGGTGCTGACTTCATTACTCTGAGTGGTTTTGATGGTGGTACCGGTGCAGCCAGGATCCACGCCATTCAGAACGTTGGACTTCCTGTTGAAATTGGTGTGAAAGCTGCTCATAACGCATTACTTGAATCAGGTATGCGCCATAAAGTCGAGATTTGGGCGGACGGTGGCCTAAGAAGTCCACTCGATGTCCTTAAGGTGATGCTGCTCGGTGCTAACCGGGTAGGGTTTGGGACATTATCAATGATTGCTGTCGGCTGTACCGCATGCCGCGGGTGTCATTTAGATACGTGTCACGTCGGTATCGCAACTCAGATTGATACGGAAGCCCAGGCGAAAGAACACGGCCTGAGAAGATTCGTCCCTAGAGAATATAACCCATCTGTCCAAGGTTTGATGACACTGTTCCAAACCTTCGGTGAAGAACTGAAGCGTCTGACAGGTGCTCTTGGGTTTACGAATACACAGGAAATCGTCGGACGTTCCGATTTGCTTGAACAGACAAAGGGAACCGATTGGATGGACCTTTCTCCACTTCTTGAAAAATTGGAGGTCAGCGAAATCAAAGCTTACCAAGTTCAGGAGGAAGAGATCGAACGCCGTCTGGCAATGGCTGCAGGCGCAGAGTATCTCGATGGCAACCAGGATACACTGCTTGAGTCGAGGTCATTCTCCGGCGTCACAAGCGAACAACGTAACCTGACGAGCCGTGTCTCCTGTCACCGTGTACGTAATCGTCTCGATGGCTCCTATCACCACATGGATCCAGTCGAATTGACGTATGATCAAGGTTCGATTGTCGGTAACGGATTCGGTTCCTATATTTCTGAAGGAATCATCGCCAATGTGTCCGGTGGTGCACAGGATGGTGTTGGTAAAACTGCTCTTGGTGGTACACTGGCCATTCTGAAGTCCAAAGGCGCTGAAGGCACGTATGTAAATGGTTCCGTAGGAAAAGGGTTCGGATATGGTGCACAAAAAGGAAGTCTCTTTGTCCAAGGGATGGCAGATTCCCGAGCAGGAATCCGTCTTTCCGGGGCAGACCTTATCATCGGGCAGCAGCTAAAGAGCAAACTGCCTGAAAAAGATCGAGGTAATTTAGGTACTCACGCCAGCATCAAAGGGTTTGCGTTTGAATATATGACCAACGGCAGAGGTCTTGTACTCGGAGATCCCGGCCCATGGATGTGCGCAGGTATGACAGGTGGAGCGGTCTATTTACGCCACCAACCTGAACTTGGTCTCACAAAAGAAGCATTGGAGCGAAGGATTGCCAAAGGCGCAAAAGTAGCAATCACGCCTCTCAACGATATCGGGGTTGCAGATATTACTGAGATGCTTTCCTCATACATTGAAATACTTGATAAAAGTGGTCAGCAGGAGGAAGCAGAGCAACTTAAGGTGTTACTGGAAGATCCGGAGCAGCACTTCCTTCAAGTCGTTCCAGAAAAAATCCAGGCAGACCCGTCCGTTTCAACCGAATAATGAAGGCAACATCCACGAGGTATCCTCCTCGTGGATTTTCCTTTATGATAAAGGTATGTTGAAAAATTCTACAAACTTGTGAAAACACTTCTATCTATTTACAGGATAGCGTATGATTATTTCGTTTGAACAAAGTTCCAAAGGATGATGCATGTCATGAAACTTGGTGCAAGAATGCTAAAAACCGGACTGGCAGTAGCAGTTGCTTTATATGTTGCTTCCTTATTCGGCTTCACCTCCCCTGTGTTCGCAGCGATTGCCGCTGTTTTTTCGATCCAGCCATCGATTTACCGATCGTATCAGTCCATCATAGAACAAATCCAGGCGAACATCATCGGGGCAACAGTTGCTGTAATTGCTGTTTCTACATTAGGGAATGATCCCTTTATCGTAGGGTTTGCAATCATCATTGTCATCGGCTTGACAATGAACCTGAAAATGAATGAAAACACGATATCACTTGCTGTCGTCGCGGTGATAGCATTGATGGATACAACCGAGCTGCAATTCATCGACTTCGCAGCTGCCCGTTTCACTTCACTGATGATCGGGATTCTCGCAGCATTCATCGTCAATCTCGTGTTTCTGCCACCTAGATATGAAACGAGACTTTTCCAGAAAATCGATCGTTCTACCTCGGATATTCTGCAATGGCTCAGAGTTACTATCCGTCACTTATCCGATGAGCCTGCACTGAAGAGTGAGATCAACCGGCTGCAGAAAGAAATCAGCCTGATCGACCACACGTATCTGCTTTATTCAGAAGAGCGGACTTATTTGAGAAAACGACGTTTTTCCAAAGCGAGAAAGCTTGTCCTTTTCAGGCAGATGATCAGTACGACGAAAAAGTCGTTTGATGTACTGAAAGCCTTCTATCGTCTGGACGACGATATCGAACATATTCCCAAGGATTTTCAGGAGCTGTTGGTCAATGAATTGGATAAAGTCATCCATTCACATGAAAAGCTGATATTAAGTTTGATGGGCAGGATCAAGCGTACCCATAAAGAATCGTTGCGCGATGATGTCTACTCCCCTGACATCCCGATGCTTGTGGAGAAGCTGATTCAGGTGTACGAAAATGATCAAAACGCGGATAAACTTATCTTCCTTCCGCTCGCATCGCAGCTAATGGAATATCACCAGCAGCTTGAACATTTACAACGTCTGCTTCAAAGCTATCAGGCATATCATCATGAAGAACACCTGAAAACAACCGAAACCAACCCATCATTATAAGTTGGTACGATTCCTTTTTGGGGCCGTTACTGGGGGAGCACTGGGTTTGGTGGGAAACAACTCGCTTTCCTGTGGGGGAACTGGCAAGCTTCCTCGGGCAAATGCCCTGTGGGATCTTGCCTAGCTCCTTCTCCCACGGGAGTCTCGCCATTTCCCACCAAACCCACATCATTTATGTTAACGGCCTATAAAGAGTTGAGATTTGATTTTACTTTTCCCTTTATTGTATTTGCTTCATATTAATTGGCTAGGGAAGGCGGGGAATGGGGAGACTCCAGCAGGAATGGAGTGACTGGTGAGACCCCACAGGACGGTAGTCCGAGGAGGCTCACCGCACGCCTGCGGAAAGCGAGTCATTCCCCGCCTCCCCTTTCTCACACAAGGAATATAAAGAAAGCCGAATCCTGCAAATGGATTCGGCTTTTTCATTTTCATGTTCCCATATATTCTGTTGGGGTATCATCCAGCTGCTGGACTTGATATAGGTTATAGTATCCACCGCGGAGCTGCATAAGTTCGTCGTGAGATCCGACTTCTTTGATTTCACCGTCTTCAATCAGTACGATGCGATCTGCATGCGTGATGGTTGATAGCCTGTGAGCAACGATGAATGTTGTCCGGTCTGATGCTAATTTTTCCAACGCCTCCTGGATCAGATGCTCACTTTCCAAGTCAAGCGCAGATGTTGCTTCATCCAGAATAAGCAATGGTGGATTTTTCAGGAAGACTCTTGCAATTGCAACACGCTGCTTCTGCCCTCCGGAAAGCTTCACTCCTCGCTCTCCTACCATCGTTTTGTAGCCATCAGTCAGATTCATGATGAACTCATGTGCATTGGCTGCTTTAGCTGCAGCAATCATGTCTTCATCTGAAGCTTCAGGATTCCCCATTTTGATGTTCATTTCTATCGATTCACTGAACAGAATGTTATCCTGCAGGACCATCCCGATTTTGTCACGAAGGCTGCGCGCCTGAACATTCCGGATGTCCTGACCGTCGACGAGGATCCTTCCACCCGTCACGTCATAGAAACGGGGGATCAAACTGATGAGCGTCGACTTACCTCCCCCACTCATTCCTACAAAGGCAATGGTTTCGCCTTGCCTGATATCAAGCGAAACATCCTTCAGTACAAGTGGTTCTTCTACATCATAACGGAAAGAAACGCCATCGAATGTGACATCCCCATCTACATTCTTCAATTCTTTTGCATCTTTACTGTCCTGGATATCATACTTTTCATCGATGAATTCGAACACTCGGTCCATGGAAGCGATGGATTGAGTAAGAACTGTCGATGAATTGACCAGCCTGCGCAATGGGCCGTAAACACGGTCCATATAACCGATGAACGCAACCATAACACCGATTGTCAATGAACCGGTGATGACCTGGTATCCCGCAAAAAGAATGACAAGAATCGGTGCAAGATCGGTGATTGTATTAGTCACTGAGTAGGTGTATGCATTCCAGTTGGTGTGCTTAAGAGCTTTATCAAGAAAATTCGAGTTCTGTACATCAAATTGCTTCTGTTCATAATCTTCAAGTGCAAAGCTACGGATGACAGGCATTCCCTGAACCCGCTCGTGTAAATGCCCTTGCACTTCAGCCAGCGCCTGAGAGCGCTCTCGAGTCAACCTGCGTAGCTTCGCATAAAAGAATTTTACAGAGAATCCATACAGCGGGAATAGTGAAATGGCAACGAGTGTTAACCAAGGATCATAAGTAAGCATGATAATGATGGCGATAACTATCGTGAACATATCGAGCCAAATATTCATCAGCCCAGTGATGACGAACGTTTTCGTCTGTTCGACATCATGGATGACACGTGAAATGACTTCCCCTGTCTTTGTTTTCGAGTAAAACCTTAAACTCAGCCGCTGGATATGATCGAACAGCTTATCTCTCACATCGTAGAGGATTTTACTTCCGATCCATTGTGCCATGTACTGCCTTATATATTCGACTGGTGGACGGATGACAAGGAAGATGACGAACGCTCCTCCCATGATCCACCACAACTGCTCCATTTTTTCAGATTGGGACATATCCCCATTGATGATGTCATCAATCACATATTGAATGATCAAAGGTAATAATAACGGAATTCCAAACTTAATGACTCCGATGCAGATGGTAAGAATTATTTTTCCTTTATAGGGTTTTACAAATTTCAAATATCGTTTGATCGTATCCATTTTCCAGTCCTCCTTTCTACATACACGAAGCCGCGCCAATAGAGGCACGGCTCAGTTCGGACGTTGGATTTCATCGATACGTAAGATACCGTTCGTACCATTGATCGATGAATTCACCTGAGAAAGGTCCTTTCCGCTGACGGATCCAGCGGATGAGGGTCTCAACATTGTTATGAAGTATTTTGTCCAATACTTTCGGATAGTTCATTTCCTTTTTATGTTGTTCATACTCATCTTCATCCAGTAAGATATACGTCATATCCGGAAATACCTTTACATCAAGGTCATAATCGATGTATTTCAGGCCTTCTTCATCATAAACGAATGGTGAACTGATGTTGCAGTAGTAGTACACTCCATCATTACGCAGCATACCGATGATGTTGAACCAATGTTTGGAATGGAAATAACAGATCGCAGGTTCACGGGTTATCCATGTCCGCCCATCACTTTCATGTACTTGTGTACGGTCGTTTGCACCAATTACAACATTACGGGTCCCCTTGAGAACAGTGGTACTTTCCCATACGCGGTGCAGGTTCCCGTCGTGCTTGTAGCTTTGTATCTCTATCCTTTTTCCAGGCTCTGGGGCAGGCATGATATCCCCCTCTCTTTGTAGTAAATGTATTCGTCTTTTCATCTTTTATCTATTATAACGATAAGTTTCTTCAATTGAAAATATTTGGGTTAAATCCAACTATGTATGTGAGGGTGTATGTTTCCATCATAAAGAAATCGAGCCTGACCATGGTAGGTCAGGCTCGATTCATCAGCAGCTGCAAGAACAGCTAACTTTTTTGTTTGAAAAGATTCGGGGGTCTTGATTATTTCTTTTTAGCTTGAGACTGTTGGTTTTGCTTACGCACTTGCTGTGCATCAGTCTCAGAAGCGAACTCAGCACCATATTGTTTTTGTGGTTGTTGCTGAGCTCCTTGTTGAGCAGCTTGTTGGTTTTGTTGTTTCACATGCTGTTTGTTTGTACCAGCAGCAGTTTGGTTTTGGTTTTGATTTTGGTTTTTAGCCATCTTTTTCACCTCCGCAACAATTAGAATACCCACATGCACCCCTATTATCCATTTAAATTAAATATCCATAATTAACCAATACCATCGAATAGGCTGTCCCTATTCTTTGCATAATACATATATAGAAGGAGGCTTGTTTTCATGTATGTAGGAAGAGACATGAGTGAATTATCAATGATGAGTAAAAACGATTGGCAGGATAAAGAATTGTCGTATTTCCATTTCGCATTATCCCAGATCGCTCCTTATTTGAACCAGGAGGGCACTGTGATTTTAAGGGAAATCAATGAGGAAATCGAGCAGCGCGGAGGCCTTGTCAGGAACGAAGCGACATGGACTAGCGGCACACACCCAACTATGGACTAAAAAAAGGGTCTGGCATTCGTACAGCCAGACCCGACATACAATTAAAGGTGTTTCAACATCTTTTGATGGGAAACAGGAAAAGGATAAACGCTCAACTCTTTATACGTTACGAACTTCGCATTCGGAAGTGCAGCTTCCCTACCTTCTGTTTCAACTGTCAAGACTTCAATCTCCCAGATGATATGGGAAAAAACGTGTTTGATTCGGTCGACATGTCTCATCTTTCGAATTTCCAGACCGTATGTTGTCCTGAGCCATTCTGAGAGGTCCTGTTCACCGACCTCCGTTGCAGGAGCCATCGGGAATTCCCATAGATTCGCTAGAAGACCATCAGCCGGACGCTGCTGGATCAATACTTCCCCTTCTTCATTCTTAACAATCAGAGCATAATATGGAATTTTCTTTTGTTTCTTTTTCTTCTTTTTGACGGGCAATTCTTGTTCCAGCCCCTCATGGTAAGCGCGGCAATGTTTCTGAACCGGGCACAACATACATGTTGGGGATTTCGGAGTACATACGAGTGCCCCTAATTCCATCAGCCCCTGATTGAAAGATGATGGATCTTCTTTTGAAATGGTTTCCCTGATAAGCAGTTCAAAAAGCTTTCGTGTCGACTGCTTTGCTATATCATCATGGATATTCAAGACTCTGGCTAACACTCGCATGACATTTCCATCAACGGCTGGTTCAGGCTGATCGAAGGCAATACTTAAAATCGCACCTTTCGTATATGGTCCAATCCCTTTTAACGCACCCAGCTCTTCCGGTTCGTCAGGTACGTGACCATCATAGGATGCTACTACCTCCCGAATCGCGTTTTGGAGGTTACGAGCCCGGGAATAGTAACCTAGGCCCTCCCAAGCTTTCAAAACCTCCTGTTCATCCGCTTCTGCAAGTGCTTCCGGCGTCGGAAACCTTTCCATAAAATTATTGAAGTATGGAATGACCGTATCGACTTTAGTCTGCTGAAGCATGATTTCAGACACCCAAACGCGATAAGGGTCCTGATTTTCACGCCATGGAAGTGTGCGCTGTTCAGCTTTGAACCATTCAATCAGGTCGTTCTGAAATGATTGCTCATCAAAGCCCTTTACAATTTCATTTATTCGTTCTACATTCTTCATATAAATCTTCATCCTTCATGCTACTATTACGTTGAACGAGCACCTGGGTTCTTACTAAAGGAGGAAAAACCTAGATGGATACCGGTACTCATATCGTGATGGGCGTTGCTCTTGGTGGCCTTGCTACCTTGGATCCCGTTGTACAGCAGGATCCACAGCTATTCAATGCCGTACTGATCGGGACATTGGTCGGTTCGCAGGCGCCCGACTTTGATACAGTTTTAAAACTGAGAAACAATGCAGTATATATCAGGCATCATCGCGGCATCACGCATTCGATGCCGGCCGTCGCCTTCTGGGGGATCAGCCTGACAGGCCTCATCTATGCCTTCAATCCTGAAGTCAGCTTTCTTCACTTATGGCTATGGACCTTTTTGGCCGTCATCCTGCATGTGTTCGTTGATGTGTTCAACGCCTATGGTACTCAGGCATACCGCCCATTCACCAAACGATGGGTGGCATATGGGTTCATCAATACATTCGATCCCTATATTTTCCTGATGCATATTGCAGGTATCATCGCCTGGAACTTAGGCGCGAATCCAGGTTTGACCTGGCTGCTCATCTACTTCGTAATTGCCATGTATTACTTTAAACGATTCTTTGATAAACGGGAGCTTGTAAAGCTGATCCATGAACATTTTGATGATGTCATCCAAATTGCGACATCACCTACTATCAGGCAAAATGAGTGGCGTATTGCAATTACGACGAACACCCACTTCTATGTTGGTCAGGCAGAAAACGGACACATCCACATCCTGGATGAATTCGTCCGTAAGCCGATTCCTACTGAAGATCCGATCATGCAGAAAGCGATGACCGATCACAACATTCGTGCATTCCTTTCCTTTTCCCCTGTGTACCGCTGGGAAATGAGCTATTATGATGAATACACGGAAGTGCGCTTCATTGATTTGCGCTATCGCGCGAAAGGGAGATATCCGTTCGTCGCTGTCGCTCAAGTTGATGACTCGAAAATGAAAATCATCAATTCCTATACAGGCTGGGTCTTTTCAGAAGAGAAGCTGCAGGATAAACTCGATCTACTCCCGCTTGATTCCCAATAAGGAAGAGGATGTCTCATTGAGGCATCCTCTTATCAATGCAGTGGTCCTTTTTTATCGAGCATGTGTTTATATTTAGGATTGGTTGCGATGAATTCATGCAATCGCGGACCATAGTTATCGATCCATTGCACGACAATCCGCTTCGTCATTTCTTCACCATGATAATCATGTCCAGCCTTCGCTCTCGTCGTTTCAAAGTCTTCCCACAACAACTCCACCCATGTTCGGGCTTCATTGATCGTCAAGGAGTCATTTTTCCTTTGAAGTCTGCTTGCCAATTGCTGAAAAATTTCTTCCATTTGTCTCACCTCGACGTTCCAAAGTTTACATCTACATTGTATCACATAGTCTTCTTCTCTTTACACAAACTAAGCTTGCATCTATCCAAGGTGCAAACCATTTCGGGAGGTTGACGTGATGCGGAATAAGACAGTCGGATTTCCAGAAATGAAAGCGAATGGTGAAGCCAGAGCGAAAGCTGAATTCGCCTCCAAACGTGCCGATGGGACGATCAATACGAAACCACAGCAGCGGATGGCTCGTTCTTCCCACCGAATCGATGATGGGAAAGGTGAATTTTAATGGCCAATCAAAAAGGCAGACAGAAAAACAAAAACTTCTTTGATAATATGTACCAGGATCCGTTTGATTCTCCAAGGGCTAACCCAAAACATGCCTCACACCAAGTGAATGGTGAAACACAACAATCCCAGACGGGAATCAAAATTGAGAGACAGGTACGAAGCAGGGCATAACAACAATGAAGACGTGCTGATATTCTCCAGCACGTCTTCGTTTTATTTCTTCTTTTAGAAAGTTTAACTTTATTAATGGAATAAAGTGTAAGAAAATACTAAGGCTTCCGCCATAAGTACTTGGTGACAAGCCAAGTTTTTCTAATCTTCGATTTTTTCTCCAAGCATTGAAATCGGCAAGGCGTCTTCTTCCCCTTCTGTCAGACGATTGCCTTTATTATCCGCACGGAATCCCCAGGCGAAACGTCCATTCATGTACTCAATGTGAAAGTGGTGACCCGGATCCCCGGCGATTTCATATACTTCCCCCGCTTTGAATGCGGAAGGGTCCATCATATAGGATTTAGCAAGGACGATTTTGCGTTCATATACTGCAAACTCATTGACCATCCCCATTTGCTCTGCTTTACGGGCCTTCTCCGTAAGTTCAGCCACTTCTTTCCTTAATTCTTCGACTGTATAGTCACTGTATCTTCGTTCCATTTCAGCATCTCACCTTTCTTATACATTTACATTTTAACAACCTTTCGTCACAATAGAAAAGGTGAACCGATGAAACAGGAGGTCATTAGTATGAAAAACATCATGATTACAGGGGCAGGCACAGGATTAGGCAAAGCACTTGCCATCCGTTATGCAGAAGCCGGTAACCATATTATATTACTCGGGCGTACTGAAGAACGTCTCATTATAGCTAAAGAAGAAATTATTGCCGCTGGAGGGAGTGCAGAAGCAGTCGTGTGTGATGTAACTGAACAAGCTTCTATTCAAGAGGCGATCCGACAATTTAATCAAGTAGACGTATTGATTAACAATGCTGGGATTGGAATTTTCGGCGAACTCTCCGATTACACAGAAGAAGACATCGACACGATGATGAACACCAATATAAAAGGAACGATCCTGATGACAAAGGCAATCCTCCCTTACCTTGAAACATCCAAAGGTCGTGTATTGAACATCATTTCTACTGCAGGCTTACGTGGAAAAGTGAATGAATCCGTGTATTGTGCAAGTAAATTTGCAGTGCGCGGATTTACTGAGAGCCTTCAGAAGGAATGGGAAAACCGGGACATCACCGCTACTGCTGTTTATATGGGTGGGATGGCGACCCCATTCTGGGAGGAAAGCGACCACATTGATGATCCTTCAAGGCTCAAAGACCCGGCTGTTGTAGCAGAACAGATTTTCACAGAAGACGACGGCAGACCTGAAATCACGATAAAGAAGTAAAGGAACGTTCCGTTATCAAATAAGTAAAGAGAGGGAAGGGAAACGGTTCGCTTTCCTGCAGGGATGGTGGCAAGCCTCCTCGAGCCAAAAGCTCTGTAGGGTCATGCCAACCATGCCATTCCTGCGGGAGTCTCCCCGTTTCTCTTCCCTCTCTGCAATTGATCCATTAAACGGAAATACCTGACTTCAGTACCTCTATAAAAAGCATAAGAAATAGTAAAACGCATGTGAGCTGGTTGAGCTTCACATGCGTTTTCTTTATTGAAGACTTTAATTATTCTCCAAGGTTCTCTTCTTTCACTTTGTTTACAACTGCTTCAAGTGCTTCTTTCTCATCTTCACCTTCTGCAGTCAACTTGATGTCTGCACCGCTTGGAATTCCAAGGGACATGACACCCATGATCGATTTCAAGTTGACGCTCTTACCATTGTACTCTAGGTTGACGTCTGCCTGATATTGTCCTGCTACTTGTACCATAGATGTTGCCGGGCGTGCGTGTACCCCGTCTGCTGCTGTAATTTTCATTGTTTGTTCTACCATTTTCAAACACTCCTTCAAGTTTTTTATTCAGTGATTTCGATGATGTTTGCGTCGTTATGATGGACATCCTCTTGTTTCTTCACATTGACCGCTTGTCCTTCTTTCAAGTTGGTGAAGACAATCGGCGTAATGATCGATGGTGCGTTTTCTTTCACATAATCAAGATCGACATTCATCAATGCTTGACCACGCTTCACTTCGTCACCTTCTTCAATCATTGCTTCGAAGCCTTCCCCTTTCAACTTCACTGTATCGATACCGATATGGATCAATATTTCCATGCCATTGTCAGCCTGAAGGCCGATTGCATGCTTCGTCGGGAAGACGTTCAATACTTTACCGTCCACTGGTGAAACGACTTGTCCATCAGTTGGTTCAATTGCAAAGCCATCCCCCATCATTTTGCCGGAGAATACCTGATCCGGAACTTCAGTGATTGGCATGACCTTTCCTTTCATCGGACTGGAGAAATTCAATTTCCCGCCAGTAACAGGCTCTTCTGCATCCTTCGCATCATTGATGATTTCTGACACGTCTTCACGAGTTCGTGGTGTTTTTCCATCAATGATATCCTGTATTTGACCACGCAACGTATCGGAAACAGGTCCGAAGATTGCCTGGATGTTGTTTCCTACTTCCATCACGCCGGAAGCACCAAGCTTTTTCAAACGGTTTTTATTGACATTGTTTTTGTCATTGACAGAGACACGAAGTCTTGTGATACAAGCATCAAGGTGATCGATATTCTTCTCTCCACCCATTGCTTCAAGAATTTCATATGGAAGATCACCGACTTCGCCATCTTCATCTGCGTCTTCCGCTTCATCTTCACGTCCCGGTGTCGCCAAGTTGAACTTGGTGATTGCAAAACGGAAACCGAAGTAGTAGATCACGGAGAATAGCAGACCAATCGGAATGACCCACCACCAGTCGGTACGGTTAGGGAATACACCGAACAGGATATAGTCGATTAGACCACCGGAGAATGTCATCCCGATTTTGACATCTAGAATTGCCATTACCATGAACGATAGACCTGCAAAGATCGTATGGATTGCAAATAGCAAAGGTGCTACGAACAAGAAGGAGAACTCGATCGGTTCTGTAATACCTGTCAGGAATGACGTCAGCGCTGCTGATGCCATGATACCGCCGACAACCTTCTTACGTTCAGGCTTGGCTGTATGATAAATTGCCAATGCTGCAGCTGGAAGACCGAACATCATGAATGGGAATTTACCCGTCATGAATGTACCTGCAGTGAAGTCTACGCCATCTTTAAGCTGTGCGAAGAAAATCTGTTGGTCCCCGCGTACAATGTTGCCTGCTTCATTCACATACTGTCCGAACTCGAACCAGAACGGAGAGTAGAAAATATGGTGCAATCCGAATGGAATCAAAGCACGTTCAATGACACCGAATACGAAAGCTGATGCGTAAATATTCGTATTAAGCATCAAGTGAGAAAGTGCATTAAGGCCGGATTGAGCGTAAGGCCAAACGCCTAACATTAAAATCCCGAGGAATAGGGATGTGAAAGCAGTGATAATCGGTACAAATCGTTTACCTGCAAAGAAACCTAGGAACTGTGGCAATTCGATATTGTAGAATTTCCGATATAAATATGAAGCCAGTATACCGACTATGATACCTCCAAACACTCCGGTCTGAAGTGTAGGTGTACCGAGAACCGTGGCATATGCCGGTTCCTCTGTCATTTCTGGTGTGACATTTCCTAGCACGCCCATAGTTACGTTCATGATCAAGTAACCAATGATCGCTGCTAGTCCGGCTACACCGTCACCTCCAGCAAGTCCAATCGCTACCCCTACTGCGAAAAGCAATGCGAGGTTCGCGAATACGATTCCACCAGACTCTTCCATTACCTGGGCAAAAACCTGCACCCAGCCAGCTTCAAAGATCGGGAATCTTTCAAGAAAATATTCTTCCTGGAACATGGTACCGAAGGCAAGCAGAATACCTGCTGCAGGCAATAAAGCAACCGGAAGCATTAGAGCTTTACCGACTTTTTGCAATGTCCCGAAAACATTCTTGAACATCTTGTTTCCTCCTTTTTTTATTGCTAGTCCGAACGTTACATCCGCACTAGTTTTATTTTTTTGCAATGCAAAGGCTCTGTCTTTAGGATTCAACCAAACATCAAAATTATGAAACGTTTACATAAGTATGAAAAAATGAAATCCCTTTTTGCTTCTCCTATTGCTTAACCAGTCGTCTATCTGTATAAGAGTAAACAAAAAAGGCATGAGTATGCAGGTTCAGTCAGTCTCAAAGGATACACTACCCCCTTTGAGTGACTTTGAACCCTTCCATACTCATGCCTGATCGAATCAGTAACACGTACGTTTCAAGGTTTGTTGGTCAATCGCTGCAAGTGGATTGTCAAATAAATCGCTTCAGAATCGTCCACCGGCTTATTCAATTGCTTTTGCATTACCTTAATCAATTTCCACGAGAGATTATAGCACACCGGATATTCTTTTTTCAACATTTCTGCCAGACGATTTTCATTCCCGGTGTTTTCACCAACATGGATCCTGTCAATCGCTCGCCTAAGATGTTGTACAAGCCGGTGATAATCTACACTTTTCCGATCGATTTCCAAATCAAGCCCGGCTTCGATTACCTCTGTCAATTGTGAGATCAGCCGATAGTGTTTGTTGATATCGGACAACGATTTGTCGGTTACTGCACTATGGATGTGCAGAGCGATGAATCCGACCTCTCCCTCAGGAAAGTGGACATCCGCTTTATCGTTGATCATTTCAACTACTTCAAGTGCGACCTGATACTCTTTAGGATATAATGATTCGATTTCCAAAAGGAATGGATTATGGAACTGCATTCCCTGCTTCGCACGATTAATCGCGAATGCAATGTGATCCGTCAACGCAACGTGGATATGCTGGTTCAGCTCCTGATCCATCCGCTTTCCAATGTAAATTAGTATATCATGAATGAAATCTATGAAAGCTTCATCTATATATGGCATTAAATTGACATACTGCTCTTTTTCTTTTTCATCACTTAAAAGAAATGTCTTGTCTGCTTCCGTCAGCTGAATCGATTCTCCTTTTTTCTTTCCGAAACCGATTCCCTTCCCGATAAGCACCACTTCTTTATAGGTCGGATGCTCAGCAATGATGACATTATTGTTCAAAACCTTCTCAATGACGACCGCTTGCTCCATGAGTTTCCTCCCTTACTCCCGATGCCAGTCTTTTTCCTTTGTGTTGAAGCGTTTTCAATGTGTACAATCTATTATGGTATATTTTTTTTCAAATTTCTACAACCTATTTGATGAAGGAAAGGGAGTTTCTGACATGATTAAATTATTCATCACCGACCTTGATGGCACCCTTTTAGGTCAGGATCATTATATAAATGACAAAGATGTTGAAGCAATCAAAAAGCTGGCAGAAGAAGGAGTAGACTTCGCTGTCGCTACCGGCCGAATGGACGGAGATATCGTTGAAGTATTGAAGAAGACAGGATTGAAAGGCCACCGCATCAGCCAAAACGGTGCATTCGTCTATGACCGTTCGGATAAAAATATCCACTCGAATACGTTTGAAACAGAGGTTGCTAAAAGAGTGTATGCAGACATCCTTGAAGAACCGCTGGTCACCACCATCACGACAGCGGATGATAGTTACTCACATGAAAAGAACGAGTGGATCGATATGATGTCCAAGCAACTATTCCATGATGTCATCGTTGATCCTGAACTTGCAGAGCAGCTGGGAGTATCAATCATACCTTCAAAGCTTACTGCACACGGAAAAGAAAATGAAGTAATGGCACTACAAAAACGCATTGAGGAGAACTATGGGGACGAACTGGACTGCTTCGTGTCTCATGAAACGTGTGTAGATCTGATGCCGAAAAACATCAATAAAGCGAACGGAATCAAAGCACTCATCGAACACATCGGACTTAAGCCAGAGGAGATTGCCGTCATCGGAGACTCATTCAATGACGTATCCATGTTCGCACTGACACAAAACAGCTTTGCAATGAGCACGGCCCATGAAGATGTAAAGGCTAAAGCGGACCATGTCGTTACACATGTCCATGAAGCAATTGAAATCCTCTACAAAAAATATTCAGTAGTATAATGGTACGGGGAGCTGGTCCTGAACCAGCTTCTTTTTTGTGTAAGTGAACTTTTTTAACACGACCCAAGGTGGTAAGATATACCATAGGGGAGTGAGGGAGTGTGGAAATGAAGAAAGCTTTACTGTTCGGATTATTTGCAGTTTTGATTATAAGCGGATGTTCTCAAGGAGAGGCACAACAGAAGGAGCCGCCAAAGGAAACTGCATTGACGATTGAGCCTATCGATTTGAATGAAAACGAAAAGAAACTATTGAAACATACCATCATGAATCAACTGGAGTTCTTCAGCCTTGATGGTACCTTGAACGAAGCCGATGACCTTTGGTTCACCATCGAAATATATGAAAACGGCAAAAAAACAGGAATGTCTGGAGGTTCTTCGGGTGAAATTGACCACTATTTCAATGAAGAGAGGCTTTCGTTCGGCTATTCCACCAATTCCTCGAATGACTCGATGACATTTACGATTGGCAATGATGATGGTTATTTTTCCTCTTCTGCAAAAGTGACCGTGGAAGGAATATCAACCTTCGGCAAAGCCATTGATGAAAAAGTGGACCTCGAAAAAGATGAACCTGTCCACCTTGCTTACTGGGCAGGAACCGATAAGAATGAGATGAGAAACAGTGTGAAACCTTTTCTAGACAGTAACATCGATAAAGCCTATGTATTGACCGTAACTTTAAAAGAAGATAAAGACGAAAAGTAGCAGCCTGTCGTTAACGTCAGACTGCTACTTCTCTATGGAATGACCTCCACCAAGTATAGGTGATGAACCGCGAATCCACTCCACATTCGTCTTCAACAAGAAGTTCCATTCTCCAAAATCACTGGAACTAGGATAGGTTTCTAGCAGCTCGATTCCTTCATATTCCTGGTGCAATTCATGCTCCAACTGTACTTTTGAAACCGAAAGTATTATTAGGTATAAATCAATGGTCGCAAGCCCTGTTATAAAGATCGCTTTCCCCTTTTTGAAATAAAATGTTAGAGGAAACATAATCAGTAATATAGTAAGGCTGAAAAAGTCGATACTTGGAATGATATGAAAATCGAATTCACTGCGGACGAAAGGAAAGAATAGCGCCAGTCCATTACCAATGTAGTCAATGAAGAGATGGCCAATGATCACGATAAAGGTGAAAATCAACCACAATTTCTTATATGGGATTGTTTTATCATACTTTCGATATAACCATGCTGCCAGCCATCCGAAGAAAGGGGCAGCAAAAATGGAATGTCCGAGGATATCACCGAAAAACTTTGTTATATCAGGCAACAATGCAACGACGCCGCCCACTGCGAGCAGAATCAGTTGTTTTCTTCTGAGGTCATCACTCTTAACCAGTGTCAGATAACTGATGCATGCACCGGCCAGAAAGTGCAACAGCGTATGAAGAAGGTAACCATACATCCAATCTTCCCATGTGCAGCAGACCATTTAACTCTCTACATACTCTTCAAGAAATCGGTCAATGGCATCGAAATCGAAACCTTTCCTGTATAATGCTCCCTTGACTTTGTGCTTCAATTCATAGCCCTCCGCTTTACGGGCATATTTCTGAAGGATCTTTTCTCCCTGGTAGACGACCGCTTGCCACTCCTCGTCTTCTCCCTGGTCGGATTCCAGGTTCGCAACTACTTCCTGGATCACATCATTTTTAAAACCTTTCTGCATCAATGTCTGCTGCAGGTTCTGGATTTGCTGACGGTAGGATTTCCTTCCGCCGTGACGCATTTTCTTTTCAGCGAATTTCATCGCTTTCTCATATTGTTTATCGAATGTATAAAAGGTCAATGCTTCCTCTGCAGTGGAGGCTGCTACCCCTTTTTCAATCAAATCCTTTTTTACCATGAATGGTCCTTTACTCGATGTATTGATTCTTGTCCTGACAAGCGCTTTTGCAAATTCCATATCATCAAGCAGTTTCTGTTCGTACAGGCGATCCACGACTTCATCGATCTGTTCCGGTTCCACCTCTTTATCATCTAGGTATTTGCGTATTTCCTTCTCTGAACGCATACGGTAGCTTAAATAATTGATTGCAAGGGTAAATGATTTATGCACGGTATCTCTTTCGACCAGCTGTTCAATCGTCTCGGCATCGAGATCCATCCCCTTATGCAGGTGATAATTCACCAGAATATCTTCATCGACACTGAATCCGTACTTTTCACCGCCTGCATTTTCCAGAAAAATATTATAGCGGTTCTTCTTCTTTTTTTGGGTAGTAATCTTAGCTATCTTAGGCAATCGCCTCACCCCTTTGCTTTATTTTATCATGCACTTTCATTAGATGGACAGGATCAACTCAGACATTTCCATCTTTTTGCAGTAAACTATAGACACGACTAAATTGGGAGGAATGTACAATGAAAATCGCAATTACAGGTGGAACAGGTTTTGTTGGACAGGCGCTTACGGATCGACTCGTGGCAGACGGTCATCAGGTGTACATATTGACCAGGAATCCCGATAAATACGACGATTCTGATAAGGTCAAGTACGTTGGATGGCTGAAAGAGGAACATCACCCGGAAGAGCATCTACCTGACTTGGATGCAATCGTCAACCTTGCAGGCGAATCATTGAACAGCGGTCGCTGGACAGAGGAAAGAAAGCGGCGTATCCTGGACAGTCGTATCAAAGCGACGGAAGCGATCATCGATTTGATTGAAAAAATGGACAGCAAACCAGAAGTCCTCGTCAATGCATCTGCTGTAGGGTTCTACGGCAATTCCAAAATCGAAACATTCACGGAAGATACAAAGGATCCCGGTAGAGGATTTCTCTCTATGGTCGTAACCGAGTGGGAAAAAAGAGCCACACAGGCTACGCAGCTGGGTGTGCGGACTGTTTACGCACGATTCGGAATCATTCTCGGAGAAGAAGGCGCACTGCCGAAGATGATTCTCCCGTATAAAGCGATGATTGGCGGGAAGCTTGGGTCGGGTGAGCAATGGATGTCCTGGGTGCATATCGATGACATCGTCGGGATGATCAAATTTGCAATTGAAACCCCTGAGATCTCTGGTCCGTTCAACGTGACCGCTCCAAATCCGAAACGTAACAAAGACTTCGGAAAAATTCTCGGCGAAGTCCTGAACAGACCACACTGGATTCCTGCTCCTTCTTTTGCAATCAAGACAGCCCTTGGGGAAATGAGTACGTTGTTACTTGATGGCCAATGCGTGGTACCAAAGAAAGCAACTGAGCATGGCTATCAGTTCCACTATCCAGAACTGGAACCTGCGCTGCAGAGCATTTTAAAATAAACCGCCAACTACCTTTTTGGATACCTTCTTCGATCAAATGGCGTATAATAGTAATAATTGATAAAGAAAGGCAAGAATGCCATGGAAACGATAATTACGAATGTGACGATACATCCGATTACCTCTGAAGTGATTGAAAACGGAGAAGTCTTCGTAGCTGATAGAAAGATCAAGGCGATCGGAAAGAATCTCGAGCGACCTGAGTCTGCTACTGTAATCGATGGTGGTGGGAAACAGCTCTTTCCAGGCTTCGTCGATGTCCATACCCACCTAGGGTTGTATGATGAGGGTACCGGCTGGGCAGGCAGTGATGCCAACGAAACGATTGAAGCGATGACCCCACACCTGAGAGCAATCGATGGAGCCCATATGCTTGACCCTGCTTTTCGTGATGCGTGTCAATATGGGATTACAACTGCTCATATCATGCCAGGCAGTGCCAACATCATCGGTGGAACTACCTCCGTCATCAAGACTACAGGCGTCAATATCGAAAAGATGCTGATCAGGGACACCGCCGGTTTGAAATTGGCTCTCGGCGAAAACCCGAAGCGGGTCCACTCTCAATCACGCAATGATTCCATAACCCGTCTTGGAATCATGGGGATGCTCCGGGAGACTTTTTACGAAGCATTGCATACCGATTGTCCTGAAGATTTCCGGATCAAACCGATCATTCAGGCATTGAAACGGGAAATACCGGTCCGGATCCATGCGCATCGTGCGGATGACATCATCAGTGCTCTCCGGTTTGCGGATGAATTCAATTTGGACCTGAGAATCGAGCACTGTACGGAAGGCCACTTGATAGCAGAAGAGTTGGAAGGCCGTAACCTGCAAGTTTCCGTCGGCCCTACCTTTACCCGACGTTCAAAAATTGAACTGAAGAATAAGACGTGGCGTACGTACCAGACGCTGACGAATCATGGAATCACCGTCTCAATTACGACCGATCACCCATATACCCCTATACAATACTTGAACATCTGTGCAGCCCTTGCAGCTCGTGAGGGACTATCTTTAGAACATGCATTGAAAGGGATCACGATCAACCCTGCCATCAATCTTGGTGTCAATCATCGTGTCGGTTCCATCGAATCTGGCAAGGATGCCGATCTAGTTTTATGGGATGGCCACCCGTTCGAATTCATGTCAAAACCAGTCTGGACAATGATTGACGGAAAGATGATCTACAGTCGCGATAGCTGACCCATCGACATTTCGATGGGTTTTTCTTATGACCATTTTCGGTGAGTTTTTCAAAAAGCACATTGAGAGCATCTAAATGATTGCATCTTTCTCTCGCCACCTATATGATAGATGTACAAACGTTAAACAAAGTTTGTACAAAAATGAAAGGGAGATGTTATAAGTATGAAGAAAATGTTAGCTTCAATCGCTACTGCTGTATTGTTGTTAGGTGTCATGGCTACTTCCGTATTCGCTGATGATCACGGTGATATGGCGATGGTACGAATTTTACATGCCTCCCCTGACGCACCAGCTGTCGATGTCTATGTCAATGACGAAGCAGTAGTCGAAGGTGCAGAGTTCAAAGCTGCTACTGACTACATGGAAGTCCCTGCTGGAGAACATAAAGTAGAAATTTATGCTGCTGGTACGAAAGGTGACAGTGATCCTGTCATTTCTACTAACGTAACAGTAGAAGCTGGAATGGCTTATACTGCTGCAGCAATCAACAACTTAGAAAACATAGAATTGAAAGCCATCGCAGACTCCATGGAAGTAACGGAAGGAATGTCTAAAGTACGTGTAGGTCACTTGATTCCTGGTGCTCCTGCAGTTGATGTAGGACCAATTGGTGGAGATGCCCTATTCTCAGGTGCTGAATTCCCAATGGTTACAGATTATGCAGAACTTGACCCAGGTACGTATGACCTTGAAGTACGCACAACAGATGGTACTCAGCTGCTTGACCTATCAGGAACAATGCTTGAAGCAAACACCGTTTACAGTGCATTTGCAGTAGGAACTGCTGATAGCCCTGAAATTCTACTATTGAAAGATTACACGATGATGCCGAACGAAATGCCTGACACTGGTATGGGAGGAGCGACGGATTCTGCGAACTCTGCCCTGCCTTATGCGCTTGGACTAGGAGCACTGGTACTTGCTGGTGGAGTGGTATTCTTCCGCAGACGTTCCGAAGCATAACCCATGATCTACAAAGTCCTTTATGGAATCATTGGCCTCATGCTCGTTTCCAGTATCCTTCTCTTCATGAAGGGGGATCCAGAGCCTGAGGTCAAGGTTCTATCTTCGTTGGACCAACCTGAATCAATTACTGACAATCACCTTACTGAAAAAGCGTTACCGGTTGAATCAGAGACACTAGCAGCTTCTGATTCAATTGTAAAAAACTATACACCAGCTGTAACTGCCTCGAGCAGCTCTCAGGCAAGTATCATTCCTACACGAGTGGTCATCCCATCCATCGGTGTAGACGCTCCCATCACTGCCAATGGTTTCACCCCTGACGGTGGCATGGAAGTGCCAGATAATGATACGGATGTTGGCTGGTTCGAACCAGGAACAAAGCCAGGCAACTCTGGCAATGCAATCCTGGCTGGCCATGTCGACAGCTATAAAGGTCCTGCTGTATTCTTTGATCTTAAAGAACTGGAAGCAGGAGCAGAGATTCACCTCTACGGAGATGATGAAGAAAAACTGACCTTCGTAGTCCAACGCATTGTCAGCTACCCGACAGAGGAAGCACCCCTGCGGGAAATCTTCGGACCGAGTAATGAGGTCGGACTCAACCTGCTAACATGTACAGGTCTTTATGACCAGGAATCAGAGGATCATCTGGAGCGGCTGGTCGTTTATACAAAGCTTGCGGAACCCTTGTCCTGAGTGGATATAAGGGTTCCTTTTTCAGGTGAAATTTTCTATGAAAAATTTACAAAAAATCTATTCCTTTTTCGTTGGAAATCGATTATGATTACACTGAACGATCTTGAAAAAATCTTAGATTTTACCATAGATACGTAGTTAGGGAAGGCAAATGGTGCGCCACCAGTTTCACTGGTTCTAGTGGGTTCGATTCCCACCCCGAATTTTTGTGAGCAATTGATAAAAATTCGAGGGTGGTCGTGTCCCGTACCCATTTCTTCCCCACGACCCGACTACCCTCCTTTTCACCACAAGGAGGGATTTTTCATGTTAAAAAAGCGCGATCTTCACGACGCACCTGTCCTGTTCGAACTGATGAGCCACCCCGAAGTCTTCCCGTATGTCAGGCACAAAGCATACTCAAGTGATGAGTTCTACTTCCTGACGAAACATACGCTAGAAGCTGAAGAGAATGGCGAACTCATTTCAAGGACGATCCTGGATGAATGGGGGCACCCAATCGGCACTATCAACTTATTCGATATCACAGACGGTAAAGGATTTCTCGCAACTTGGATCGGGCAGCCATATTTCGGCAAAGGCTATAATCGCATCGCGAAAGAGTCTTTTTTCGAAGAACTGTTCTTCCAATTGAATATTGAAGCGATTTTTATGAAGATCCGCAAAACGAATGGACGCTCCATGAAGGCCGCTTTGAAAATCCCTTATGTATCCCTTGCCAACGAAACCTACCCGGAAGTCCTCGCTCAAATCAATCAGCTGGAAGATACGTATGACCTATTCGTAATTACGAAAGAACAATACCTTTTCCACTATTACAAAGAAGATGCAAATGGCGAAGAAGCATTGGAAGCTTGAACATTATATGTTCAGGCTTTTTTTATTTGCATGGAATGATAGGAAACGTATGAATAATCAGGTTGAATAAAACATATGCATAGAAATTTAAGGGAAGGCAATGCTGATAAAAAGAAGGAGGATGGTATCTATGAAAAGTAAAGAACGTCAGGCTAAAGAAGCACGGAGAGGTTTATCTAAGACCCAGGAGGTACTTTACCAAAGGGAATTCAAACGGGCAGACCGTGCATACCGTAATTCAAAAAATATTTAAGGTTTCTATTTGAACGGAAATGGGTAACAAATAACTAAGTACTCAACCATTTGTGAATAACAGTTATCCACAAGGTTGTGCACAGTGTGAATAATTTTGCCTAACCTTACTATGACGCACCCTACTTCACTCCACCACTGTTTATAATTTTACCGCCTTATTATTGTGGATATTGTGTATAAGTATCATAATCCCATGGTATATAAGGATCTGACTGTGGATATAACTGTTATTAAGTGATTGTCTTTTATTTATTTATTGATTCCTCCCCTAAAATTGAATCAATGAAGACAATCGAATTGGCCGCTGACCCACTATGGGATCAGCGGTATTTTTTTAGTAGCGATGCTTCAGAGGGATTTTAATTTCCGGATTTCCATATACTCCTGCCGCGATTTCATATTTATTGAAAATCAACACCAGTTCACCGTCCTGCATGTAGTATGCGGTCCCTGGCCTTACACCTTTGAATTCTTCAATGAAGTATTTAGAAGGCTCCTTCTGCATTTCTTCCCTGACTTGTTCTGTCAACTTGTTCAAATCTATGATGTCTGTCAACGGGATGAGCTTTGCCCCTTCTTGATTATAGAAATTGAATGATTGGATATCCCCACTGAATGTATTACCAAATGATTTACTGAATGTAATCAGCGTGGAGTAAAAATTATTGTGCTGGAGGACTTTCGTTTCCGCATATAATTGAACCGGAAATTTTGCTTCCTCTGCTTCCTGTTTCATCTGTTTTACTTGTTTGTCCACCGTCTCTTTGATCAGGACATTGAGCTTTTCCTGGAATCGTGCATCCACGAGTCCAGTGAATTCCGGATAGTCGATATGAATTTCCCATTGGTTTGTGACTTCATCAATCTGTTTCATCTGATATACATTCGCTTCCGCACCATCTGCGATCGCTGGTGCAAACATCATGCACACCAGGAGCATCATCAGAATCCTTCGCATCGCATTTCCTCCTTTTTGTTTAGCATTACCATTTTCAATAAAGTAATGAATCACATCATTTTCTGGAAAACTATTGCATTTTTTCACCCTTCTGGTATGATATTAAACAATTTACAAAAAGAGGGGGATGGAAAATGATTCGACAATTGACACAAGCAGATCATGCTGCATGCATGGATCTCGTCAATCAGAAGCCTGCTGAAAATCTATTCATCATCGGGGACATTGAAATGTATGGATATGAAAACGATTTTCAGAAGCTTTGGGGAGACTTTACAGAAGATGGGAAATTAATCGCTGTTTTATTAAAATACAAGCGCAATTATATTGCATATGCAGACACCCTCTCTTTTAACGGTGAAGGGTTCGCTTCAATCATGGAGAAAGATCCGGATTTCAAGATGTTATCGGGTCTTGAGGAAATCGCCGATCAGATCATTCCACACCTGAGCCTGAAACAAAAAGAAAGACGCGCGCTATATTATGCAAAGTGCACATCAGAAGAAAAGCTTGATAAAACTGCAGATCTCACTCATGTACTAAAGGCTGTTCCTGATGATGCCAATGCATTAGTGAATCTCACTGCAGCGATTCCTGAATTCGAAAATGCAGAAATGGATGCAGACAGCAAACGTGAAAATCTGGAAAGCGGCTTTGCACGATCCTATTACATCAAACAAGACGGCAAACTTGTATCCGCGGCCTCTACTACAGCAGAAAATTCAAGCTCAGCGATGATCGTAGGAGTATGTACATTGGAGGATTACAAGAAGAATGGTTACGCCACACAATGTATGACGAAACTCTGTGCGGAAGTGCTTGCTGAAGGCAAAGTGCTATGTCTCTTCTATGATAATCCGGAGGCGGGGAAAATCTACAAGCGGATCGGTTTTGAAGATATCGGCATGTGGATGATGAACAGCTTCGAACCATTGGAATCCACGGTAAAATCATAAAAATCCAGCCTCCTGGTCGAGGCTGGATTTTCTATTAATACAAATTTTGCTCTTTTTTATACAAACGCCTAACTTATTTAAACAAACTCACTAAGTTATTCAACAAATCAAGCGTTCAATCATACAAATCAGCTTATTTGCGTAATGCCTGAAGGAAATCTTCCTTCAAGTCTTCTACGTCTTCGAGTCCGATTGATACACGCACCAATCCGTCAGTGATACCTAGTTCCTTACGACGTTCGCTAGGGATGGATGCATGTGTCATCATTGCAGGGACAGAAATCAGGCTTTCGACTGCACCAAGGCTCTCTGCCAACGTAAAGTAGTTCACGTTTCTCAGCACTTGATCCGCCTTCTCTCCACTGCCGACGTCAAATGAAATCATGCCGCCGAACCCTCTAGCCTGTGACTGGTGAACTTCATGACCTTCATGCGATTCCAGTCCTGGATAATAAATGTTCGTCACTTCCGGCAAATCGGATAAGAATTCCACGAACTCTCTTGTGTTCGACTCGATTTCTTCCATGCGGATACCCAAGGTCTTGATTCCACGCATCAATAACCAGGAATCCTGCGGGCCGAGTACCCCACCGGAAGAATTCAATACGAAGTGTACCTTTTCTGCTAGTTCCTCTGAGGTTACAACGACCAAGCCTGCGACGACATCACTGTGTCCCCCTAAGTACTTCGTAGCACTATGCAGGACGATGTCTGCTCCCTGGTCGATCGGATTCTGCCAGTATGGTGTGCTGAACGTGTTATCGACGATGAACGTCAGGTTCTTATCCTTCGCTATTTCAGAGACTTTCGCCAGGTCCGTGACTTTAAGCAATGGGTTTGTCGGTGTCTCTACATAAATGGCTTTCGTATTTTCCTGAATCGCCGCTTCTATTTCCGAAAGATCACTCGTGTTGACGAAGGTCGCTTCAAGTCCGAAACGGTTCAAAACTTTGGAAACAAGACGGTACGTTCCACCGTACACATCATCTGTAAAGACGACATGGTCTCCCTGATCGAAGGTCATCAGCACAGAAGTGATTGCCGCCATTCCAGAACCGAATGCGAATCCTCGATGACCACCTTCAATATCCTTGATCAGCTCTTCCAATGCAAAACGCGTCGGGTTGCCTGTCCGAGAGTATTCATAGCCTCGATGCTTCCCTACTCCATCCTGCTTGTAAGTGCTGACTTGATAAATCGGTACAGAAACTGCACCAGTCTTTTCGTCTCCTGATATACCGCCATGAATCAATCTCGTCTTTCTTCTCATGTTTGTCACTCCTCATATATCCCTTGGCTTAAATAGCGTTCACTGCTATCTGGAAAAATCGTCACGATATGAGCATCGGATCTCGCATGTTCTGCTTCACGCAGCACAGCCTCCAGCGCAGCCCCTGATGAGCTGGCTACAAGCAAGCCCTCTTCCCTAGCCAACTGTTTCACCCGCTCAAACGCAATATCATCCGGAATCGTATGGATTGCATTGAAAAAAGCCGGATCCATGTATTCTGGTAAAAATTCCATTCCAATGCCTTCCGTTCGATGCGGACCCGATGCTCCACCATTTAGAATGGATCCTTGGGGTTCCACGATTACCGTTTTGATCTGGTCATTTTGTTCTTTCAAATATCTCGATGTCCCCATGAATGTGCCGCCAGTCCCTGCACCAGCTACAAAAATATCGATGTTTCCATCCAAATCATTGTACAGCTCAGGTCCAAGCGTCTCATAGTAGGTCAAAGGATTAGCTTCATTTGCAAATTGCTGAGGACTGAAAGAGCCGGGAATCTCCTTGAGCAGTTCCTTCGTTCGTTCAATTGCCCCTGTCATCCCTTTATCTGTAGGTGTATTGACGACCTCTGCTCCCAATGCCTTCATCAGCGTCTGCTTCTCCTGACTGAACTTTTCAGGAGTTACGAACATGACACGATATCCTTTTCCAACCGCCGCCAAAGCTACACCGATACCCGTGTTACCAGCTGTCGGTTCGATGATCGTCCCACCCGGTTTCAGCATGCCTTTGGTAGCTGCATCTTCTAACAGTTTGATACCCAGGCGGTCTTTGATGCTGCCACCTGGGTTGAAAAATTCCAATTTCGCAAAAATCCTTACATCATTCGGTCTTGCGATGTGTGTCAATTCAATCAAGGGGGTTTTCCCTATCAGCTCCTGCACACTTTTCACGTAATTCATCATCATCACTTCCGTGTTTGATTAAAATACTTCATTCCATTCATCACGCTTTGCTAGCATTTCTTTAGCAAGCTCCTGTGCACCTTCCAGGCTGTGACTCGCCGCCCATCCGCACTGCACTTCGTTGCAGGCAGGTACCTCTTCTGCTTCCAGTACATCCTTCAGCGTTTTCTCCAGTAGATCAAGTACGTTTTCATAGCTGTCATCATTCAAGAGCGCCATGTAAAATCCAGTCTGGCAACCCATCGGACCAACATCGACAATGCGATCATGATGGTTACGGCTGTTTTCAGCCATCAAATGCTCCAGTGAATGCAACGATGGCATCTCCATATGTTCTTTGTTCGGCTGCTTGAAACGAAGGTCATACTTATAGATCGTGTCTCCGTTCTGTCCCTCCGTCACACCTGCCAGGCGGACGTATGGCGCTTTCACTTTTGTATGATCCAGGTTGAAGCTTTCTACGTTCATTTTCTTCGGCATCATGCATTCTCCTTTTTCACTGCCCGGATTAACCAGGCGAATTTATTTTGCTGTTCAAAGCTGACATTGAATCCATTGTTCTCGAAAATACGCGTCATATCCTGCAAATATTCATAATGTTCTTCCTCAAGATCATTGAACAGATTCAAAAACCCTTGCTGTTTGGCTTCATTCTGAATTTCTTTCTTCGCTGTCTCACTTTGGAAAAGTGTATCCAGAAAGACGATTTCACCATTTTCAGCAAGCAGCTGATGATATTTCTTTACTGCTTCCTCTTTTTCATCAAACGTCAAATGGTGAAACGCAAATGAACTGACTATTGACTGTACAGGAAGTTGAAAATCAGGAAAATCAATGAAGTCACCTTCATAAATTGCTGCTTCCGGACATTTGACCGAAGCGATCTTTCTCATTTCCCGTGAAGGTTCAACCCCGATGACAATCTTATTTCGTTCAATCATTTTCCTCGAAAGATTACCTGTACCTACGCCGAACTCGATTGCTGGAGATAGCGCATGTTCAGCAACCCTATCCAGCATTTCGTCGTATCCTTCAAACACTTCCTTATATTCTGGATCAGATCCAGCAACGGTGTCGTCATAAGAACTTGCCCACTTATCAAACAAGTCCACGAATTCTACACCCATATCTCCACCCCTTATCATAATAATTCCTATATGTTAACTCGGAATTAATTACAGTATTAACTTATCATATTTAAAATGGTTATACAATAGTTCGGGCTTCCGCCCAGAATTAAAAAAACTTAGCATATCGCCAAGTACGAATGACAAAGAATGTTTCCAAAATAGTTGTTCATTTAAAAAAAGACTGCCATTTCGGCAGTCAGGATGGTTGTCTACTTTTTGGTTAAACGATGATAGCTTCAAACCCTTTAGCTCTTGCTGACTTGGCAAGTGCCTCGGCATTTTCACGCTCAGTGAATGCTCCAATCTGAACTTTATACAAACGATTGGAGTAACGGATAAACGTGCTGAAGCCACGGTTTCGTGCACGTTTAGCTAAAGTTTCAGCATTTTCACGTTTAGAGAAGGCTCCGATCTGGACTTGATGAATTCCATCATCATCAATGGTTGCTGGTACATACCTTACGTTGAAGTAATCACAGATTCCCTTCGCATGTTCGACAGCAACTTCCCTCTGAAAGTTGACATCGATCATTCTCAAAGCTTCAACAGGGTCATCCATGAACCCGTTTTCAGTAAGGACAGCAATCATTTTGGTCTCTCTCAGCACATGGAAATCAGCTTCTTTGATTCCTCGGAAATTCTGAGGTGTTCCTTGGCGGAGATATTTTGCAATATTTTCTGCAAGACGTCCCGCTGCCCTGTTTTTCTGGCCAGGGTGAACATACAATTCAATACCAGAAGGAGTTGGCGCGGAGAAGTTACCATCAAATGCGTTATAATGAATAGCGATATAAGCATCTGCATTCGCCTGATTAGCAAGGTCAGTTCTTGTCTTAAGTGGCGTATCCCGGTCTAAAGGAGCAACTTGTAAGGTCAAAAAGCCACAGCGCTTCAATTCGATATCGAGGAATCGGACTATTTCACGGTTAAATTCATTTTCCTTGATGGACCTGCCAAGACTGCGGATGAAAGGCGTTCTCTTTCCTGCGGTCTCCATGCCGTGACCATCATCCAAAGCAATTACATAAGGCATTGATTTTCCTTCTTTCATAATAAAATTTGAATTCGAAGGCTTGTATACTTTTTTAATATAGATAGCTTGGGTACTTTCAGGACAACGATAAGCTCGAATTCAAGATAGTATATGTACTAGCTTAATAGTCGGAAAGGGCTATCAATCAAAAGAGGCTTTTGACTCTCTGACTTGAAAATAAGCTTATAAATAAAAGTAGACGCAAAAACTTTTGCTACATCGATGAAAGTAAGCCTATAGCGTAGACACAGATACACAAAATCCAGTCAAACCAAAAAAGCCAGCCTCAATAGATTGAGGCTGGCTTTGACTTTTACTTATTTGTATATCAACACTTTACCAACAGTACCATCGTCGCTTTGTCCAGTTACACGGAACTTAAGTCCGTAATTAGGGACGTTACGTCCAGCGTCGACTAGACCTGGGTTCGAATAGTCTGCACTGTCATCGAACATCGTGTGACGTTTCGTATGGTTATCTTTTAGAGTGATTCCCAATAGGTCAGTATAGTCTAGGAACATCTTTTCGTCCTTGTCTAGACTGAAGGCAGCATCATGTACTTGGTAACGCGTAGATGCAACTGAACCATCGCTCCAGTAGTTCGTATGTTGATCAGCATCAACAACCCCTACAAAACCATCACCAGGGTGTGCGCCAGTCCAGTTTTCACTAAACTGCTTGTCTACGTACCATACAACTAGACCATCATCAAATGTCATCAGGCTAGCACCGCGACGGATGTTAGCAAGACCTTCATCGACACCGTTATGGCTTCTCCACTCTAATAGGTAGTAGTGGTCAGAACGCTTGATACCATCATTCTTAGTGAAACCGTCAAGGTCAACAAGAGCATCACCTTCTGCGTCGTCGAATAATACTTCTTCACCATCAACGACTACCGAAATATCGTCTGCATATAGACCTGGGTTAGAGACAGCTCCATCTGTAACATATTCAATAGCTACTTCAACTTCTTGTCCTGCATAAGCGGAAAGGTCAAAGGAAGCATCGATCCAACCATTGGAAGAACCTGTGATACCATTGCCATCATTAACATCGTAAGGGTCTTCATTTGTAGTGATATCACTTGCAATTGGGTCTCCGTCTACAGTGACATAAGCGTAATCCCAATCTTTTTCAATATCATACCACGTTTTGAAATTGAACTCACCAGATGTAGCATTCGTCAAATCAACCGTAGTTGTCAGATAGTTGTGCAAGTCATCAGCACTTCCGGAGAAGTACTCATATTCACCACTAGCTGGCTCATTAATTACAGTCTCTTTTTGAGGAAGGTTAACTTTAACCACATCATTGTTTGTACCTTTCGTGACTCCTTCATCAAGTAGAAATTCCATACCATTGCTATCAACATCTTCTACGTTGATTTCTGAACCTGTCAGCCAGTTACCTTTCGTTCCTTCATTATCAACTACCGCACTTGCTTGTAACATTTCTTTCATGTACGGGCTGAAACCTGTTGGCATTGTTCCTGGGATGTCTCCTGCCCAGCTACCACTAGACATGATGGACCAGTAGCTTACCGGTTCACCTGCTCCAGTGTACTGCGTATCATACTCATCCGGCAGACCTAGATCATGACCGAATTCGTGTGCCATAACTCCGACAGCACCATCTTCCGGTTCGATTGTATAATCGTAAGCTGCCATCGCTCCACCCCAATATGGAACGGTAGCTTCAGTACCATCAAGGGCAAATACTCCACCAAGATTCCAACGGTGAGACCAGATAGCATCTGAACCTAGTGAACCTCCACCTGCTTCTTCACCTACACCAGAGTGGATGACCATCAAGTGGTCGACCAATCCGTCCGCTTCAAGGTAATTTCCATCGCCATCAAGGTCATAACGATCCCATTGATCGTAATCTGCAATATTTACAGATGGATCTGCAGCAGCAGCTTCTAGTGCTTCTTTAACAAGACCTCGAGCGTTAACATCACTACCATCTTCAGTTGGATAGTTTCCGCCATAGGCAGCAGCCGGTTGACTAGCTGTGTACCAGCCTGCAACTTCCCCTTCTACAGAATAACTGCCACCAGATTGCTGTTCATAGAATTGTTTCATAGATACATAGTTTTCCCCGTCCGGACCGGTCCAACCACCTGTACCGAATAGCATATCCTGATAATGTTCACGCGAGTAAGCATCTTCACCCTCGTAATACATATCCGTTTCGTCAGCTGTCATGGAATTATGCGGCTTATCCGGATAATCAACCAGCAAAACTAATACTTTATCCGTACGCATTTCTCCATCATAAGTATCTTCTTCCACAGAATCAGGAGAGTTCTTCTTAGCCTGTCCTAGCTTGTTTCCGTTACCATTAGTCAAACTGTTATTATTCATTTGTTCTTTCAGTTTTGCTTTTGATTTACTAGCTTCCTCCTGCAGTTCTCCTAATTCATGTGCGTGTGAATTGCCGGATGATCTAGCTTTTAGGTAGCTCTTCAATGCTTTCTCTGCGTCTGCAGCACTAGCATCTTTAGCGATTTTGCCTTCCTTTTTAAGCATTTCGATCAACTTTTCGTCGTTCGCAATGCCTAAGTCAATCGGTGTTCCAGCATGCGAATGTGAGACACTGTCAAATGCCTTTCCTGCTTCTGCTTGTTGGGCGGGAGACAAAGCGCCATATGTAAAAGTGCTCAATCCCATCATGACTGCCAATGCTGTAGATGCAATTTTCTTCTTCTTCACGTACAAATGACCTCCTTATGATCGTTGATTACTAGAATCTAGTAAATCTGATAAAAACAGTATCAATAATTCAGAAAATTGTAAATATTTTTCATGATAATAGACCAAATTAGTGACTTTCAAACTAAATGAATGATCAAATAGACACGGTTAATGTTGACCACAATTTCAGTTTGGTAAAATTATTAATAGATAAGAATGACTATTCTTTGCTTAATAGGAAATACCAGATTTTTCAGTTTAATGGTTCTGTAACTCATCAACAAAATAAATTTTATGGTATGATGTCATTCCTGCATTTTTGAGAGGTAATCGCTATCAGACATACATCCGAGAAAAATTAGGGGCAAAAAAAAGGACTGGCCACATCCGGCTCAGTCCCTTCTTCTTACTTATTCTCATCCTCCATTTGCCTTTTAGCCATGTTGACCAGTTCCTTCACCATATTTCCACCAATGCTGCCACCGACTTTGCCTGCATCCTTAGCTTTAATTTCCCCGTTGTATCCTTCTTGCAGGGATACACCTTGCTCTTTTGCAACCTCATATTTCGTCCGATTTGGATCCTGGGAATTCATCAATCGTGCTTTCAACTGGTCAAGTCCGGCACGTGCTTCGGGTACGAGAATCTTGTTTCTTCTGGCCATGATCCTGTTTCCTTCTTTCTACTATTCTTTTCCCCTCTTTCTTATTTTCTGTCGGTTTCGAGAATTTATTACCGTACATCACAGCCAAATAAAAAGAGCTCAAGACCTAATGGCCTTGAGCTACAATACAATCACTTACCTACAATTTGAAGTTCTTTTGGTGTTTTTGTCAAAGTAATGTGACCATCTTCCGTAATGAGCACATCATCCTCGATACGGACACCACCGATTTCAGGATCGTAAATTCCCGGCTCGAGCGTGTAGATCATTCCTTCTTTCAGAACATCGTCATTCAGATGGCTCATGGATGGGAATTCATGGACGTTGATTCCCATACCATGACCGATGCGGTGAGGGAACAAGTCGCCATAACCGGCATCTGTGATAATATCTCTCGCTACCTGATCAAGGTCGCCGATCCGTGTGCCCGGTTTACTTATCTCAAGCGATGCCAGTTGTGCTTTAAGCACGGTGTTGTAGATTTCTTTCTGCTTATCTGAAACGGATTTGTACGCGAAGGTACGGGTAATATCCGAAGTGTAACCTTCCAGTACGACACCCATGTCGAATAGGACGAAGTCGCCTTCCTTCAGCTGGCGTTCACCAGGATTACCATGAGGAGCACCGGATTTCTCACCGAAAAGCACCATCGTAGAGAAGGACATTTCACGAATGCCTTTCTTTTTCAGTTCGTACTCGATCTTGGCGAGTACTTCCATTTCGGTGATGCCGTCTTTAAGTGCTTCCACACCGACCTGCACTCCGTAGTCAGCCATCTCAGCTGCCCGCTTCATGATTTCGATTTCCTTCTCATCTTTTACAACACGCATCTCATTCAATTTTTCCTCGACAGATACAGCACCTGCGTCCGGGAAAACATCGATGAGCGACATTGCACGACCGAAGGAAAGAACCTCCATCTCCACAGCAACCTTCCCTACTTCACCGAGGTTACGTTTCTGAATTGGTGCTTTGACAAGCTCCCACGGATTTTCGTGGTCGGAATATCCAAGCACTTCATGGCTCCATCCTGCAGCCTTCGCCTGGTCGACTTCCATCCCTGGAACGACCAATAGTGGTTCTGCATCTTTGAAAACGAATAATCCCATCAAACGTTCATGGGGATCCGTATGAAAATTAGTCAAATAGAAGACGTTCTCTTTTGAATTGATGAATGCGACTTCGATATCCTGCTCCTTGAGCCATGCAGATAAAGCATCCAATCGTTGGTTCATGACAAAAACTCCTTTACACCGTTGTTTTCACTGCATCTTTTCGACTTGAACCCTGTGTCATCAACGTCACTACAATAAGGACAATGATTGCGACAGGTACCGCTACGACAACACTGTTGACTTCAAACGGTTTACCAAGAACGATTTCCCATAGCAGTGTGGAAATGACACCTGCAGCCATTGAGGATATACCACCTGCTGCATTGACTTTCTTCCAGAAGAATACTGCCAGTACTGCCGGTGTGATTCCTGCTCCATATACCGTGTAAGCGTACATTTGAACACTTAGAACGGTCGGGAAATAGCTGATGATGATATACGCAAGTACACCCAATGCAACGATGAACAAACGGGTAATCCACAATTGCTTCTCATCAGATGCTTCTTTGTTGATGTAATTGCTATATATATCATACGTCAAATTCGTTGCTGCTGAAAGCAAATAGGAGTTACCAGTAGTTACGATGAACGATGCTGCTGCAGCTAAAAGGATTCCTCCGATTGCTACCGGCATTGCTACTGTAGTCGCCATCAATGCCATTCCTGGATCGATATTCGGGAACAAGGAACGGGATGCGAAAGCGATCAATGAAATCGATGGTGAAATGATGATCATTGCAATCAGCCAGCCGATTTGACCACGTTTTGATGCTTTATCTCCTTTAGAAGATGCCAGACGCTGATACATGTTCTGATCTCCTAACAATAAGAACAACGATGGCAGTAAATAACCGAGTAACTGGATCGTTGTAAGTCCACCAGTCGCAGACATATGTGACTGTGGTACATTAGCTACGATTTCATCCCATCCTCCAGCTACAATGAAAATCGTCGGCACGGTGATGACGAGACCACCTACCATAAGGAATCCACTGATTGCATCAGTCTGTGATACCGAACGCAATCCACCAATCATTGCAAGGAAGATGATCAACCCGGCACCAATCAATGTACCCGTACCAACCGTCATCCCTGTAGTTAGGTTCAAAATGAATCCGAACCCTTTCATTTGATAAGAAACAATTCCAACATAAGCTAAAATGATGATGACACTAGCAATATTACGTGACGTACGTCCGTATTTTTCCTCTAGAATTCCGGAAACCGTGAACTTACCGAACTTGCGGATTTTCGGCGCTACTACGTAAAGGACTATAATACCAACGAGTGTAGGTACCATGAGCATCAATGATGGCAAAATCCCGTAAGAGAACGCCATTGACGTCTCTCCGCCTGAGATACTACCGCTTCCTGTCCATGTTGCAAGCAACGTCCCCATCAATACGAAGGGTCCTAAGCTTTTACCTGCGAGTACGAAGTCTTCGCTTCCCGCAACCTTTTTGGACATGAAAATTCCAATTCCTATCATTACAATTGCATAAATTCCAATAAACCATAATAAAGTCGGATCTTGTTGAAGTTCCATAACTGTTTCATTCATCTCCCGTAATTTTTTTCGATTTGCAGTGGTAATTTTACTTTGAATGAGCACGACAGTGTCGTTTACCTCTGGTTATCTGAAGATCATCGGCCGATGAAGTACGTAGATAAAGAAGATAATGTATGAGGCAGCATTCTCTTGTCCCTATCGAATGAACAATAAAATGCTTTTGTTGTCGCTCCACTGAACACAACGTTTACCAACCTAACATAGATAAAAATATTTGCAAAACCGCAACTTACCGCTATTTCCTCTCTGTTTTTATGCTTCAACACAATTGTTCAGCAATTCACAAAATGATTTGTTCACGGTCGTATCAACTCTTTCAAATGTTGAAAAAATCTTAAAAAATTTCAGAAAACCGTCTATTAGAAACGTACAAACCCCTCCAAGAAATGAGTATTTAGACCCACATAAATTGTGTAGAAAACTCCTTCATCCCCCTTCCACTTACAGAAAATGATAAGGGATTTTTTCGAAAAAACACTAGTTTTGATAACCCTTGTCGAACCCCTACCATCCTGCTTAAGAATTGTGTAAGGTTCTGGTAGATTGACTATCTGTATCAATTCATAAAAGGAGTGGATCCCATGGAACTGGATCAGCTGGAATTAAAGAATGTAGAACCCTCGAAAGAGACGATTCCCTATCGAACAGCCCTTATCGGCTGGAGCTTGCAGGCAATTGAAGCTGCCGATAAACTGAATCGCCCTTTTGTCGTTGTCGGTCCACCTGAATTCGAATCGTACGCAGCGAAGCATGAAATCTCTTTTGTCGGATGGGAGTTCGATCGGTTGAATGAGCGCTCCGACCATCTGTACCAACAGTTGAAAGAGATGGATGTGGAGCTTGCTGTTCCTTTATATGAAGAATGTGTGGAATGGGCAGGGGCGTTGAATGCACGATTCCGTGAAGAGCCTCGACTATTCAATCGTTCCCTACTATTAAGGGATAAAGGGATGATGAAGCGTAAAGCACAGATTGCCGGAATCAAAGTTGGCATATTTGAAGAAGCAAGAGACAAAGTGGATGTCGAACATTTTCTCAAACGAGTCAACGAAGCGCTTTTCAATTCAGACGAAGATGTTTATGATCCGATTCACGTCAAACCGTTGGATAAGGCAGGATCTGTCGGTCATTTGGCGATTCGGGCTGTAGACGAAATCGAACAGTTGGAAGATCGTGATTTTCCTTTATTGATGGAAAGCCATTTGGATGGCCAGGAATTTTCTTGTGAAGCATTCATCCATGATGGAAAGATCCAGTTTCTGAACATTACCGAGTACATTCGATTAGGTTATTCCAACTTTGTTCCAGCTTCTCCTTCACTAGAGGAAAAACGACCGCTCATCCATAAAGCGATCGAGCAATTGATTGATGCATTTGAAATCAAATATGGCGTGATTCATCCAGAGTATTTCATTATGCCCGATGGTACCCTGCACTTCGGTGAAGTGGCTTCACGTGTACCTGGTGGACACATTTTTGATCTGATTGAACGCGCTTATGGGTTCAGTGCATACGAAGCTCAGATCTTATGCAGTGATCCAAATACGCCCCAGGAAGAACTAGATGCATTCTTTCCTCAATCGACAGAAGTAGAAGGCTATGCCGGTTGCTTCATGGTCCACCCGAACGTGGACTATGTGAAAGAACTCGAAATCCCGGAAGAGCTCGAAGAACATCCTTATTTTGAAAAGCATGACCTGTTCACTCCTCCACAAGGGAAAGTTGCTGAGCGCGTTGGCTTCGGTAATCATTACGGAACCATTTTCTTCTATGGAAGAGACAGTGAAGAAATACGTGATTTACTGAAGATGTATGAAAACTACGATTTCTTCCGTTAAATAGACATAGAAAGGAGCGTGCATATGTCCCAATCAACCGAAACCATTATTGAGCGATTCACAGAAGCATTGAACCGCCTGGACGAAGCTGCAGCCTATGCAAAAGCGATGTACCAAAAGGATGTCTATCAGGAAGCGAACCGCCTTTTGGAAAAACCAAATGGGCTCGATCACCTTTACGAGCATGCTCATCGCTTTGACAATTGCGGGGTATTCCAGGATGGACCGTGGGAAAAAGCGGATAAACTTCAGCCGCCACTTGTAGCAGGTTCGCTACAGGCGAAAGGACTTCCAACGATCATTGAAGTGATGAGTGATTTGAGGATGCTCGCAATTGCGAAGGGGAAGTATGTCCATGAATCGGTGCCTCCGAGTGAAGCAGAAGAATTTCTGAATGAAGTGCTTGCACTTAACCTGCATCTGCTCTTCCCTGCAGCCACGGAAAGCACTCGGATCGAGAAGCATGAGAATGCGGAACTGGCGAGTAACCTTTTACATTTTATTTTTGGATACCTTGATTCAAGTGCGTTAACGACGACGTTGATCAGCGAAATCGATCGGTTGACCGCGCAGCGCCCGATAATGATTGACCGAACCGTTTCCATAATCCGGACAGCGAAGGAGATGCTTGATGCGGATCTCAACTCTAGCCAACGGTACTCTTTGGAGAAGTATATCGAAGCGATCGAAGGGCCTTCGAAATTCAGTCAGGAGTACCCTCACGTCAATCAGTACCGGTTAAAACTGAAAGACCTGTCTAAGAGTGAACTGGAACAGGAATGTGAAGCTATGGCACATACACTTAGGGGAACTGGCCTCGCTGCCCCACACCATGCCGCACTTCTCCGCTTTTTGAATAAGCGCCATCCTTCTTTATTAGCGGATGCCATGCACTTGAATGGAAAAGGGAAGGCGAACCTTGAGGAGCATTTGGAACTTGTCCAGCAGTTGATCAAGGTGGCGATTTTCCCAGCTACCAAGCAGGCAATCTATGGCCTTGCGTTAATGCTTGAGCGAGGTGTGCTGTCGTCATCCCCTGTCATCCCAGGTCTGCGCCGGCTTATCGAACTCGATATTCTACCGGATGTCAGGCAGGCACTGCTTCAATCCGTGAAAAACGGGGAAGGAATGACTGCGAATTCTATCCTGTTGGCAGGTGTGATGAGTGTGCTCGGTCAGCCGCTTGGCGTTGGTCAAGGGTTCAATCCTACCTGCCAGTCTGCGAGGGGGATCAGTCTCTGGGCACAGCATGCTCCCGGCTACTTGCTGGAACTGATTCCACGTGCTGCGAGAGACGGCGAAATCGATATCCAATTCGAAGGCACAGCAATTCATTCCAAAGAATTAAAAGGTGGACTGATGGAAGAGCTGCATCCCGAGCTGGATCCAGTTTCAATCGTGCTCGTTCCCCATCTCGATCGCATCTATGGGGAAATGATGTCCCGTGTGACCTTACGTGGTGAAGACGGTCACCGCTGGGTAAACCCTGCCTTTTATGGAAATTGGGTTCCGAACGGTTTCAGTACCGTATTCGATCCGATTACAGGAAGCATCACCGATTATTCTGGGTTTGTCCGGTTGTTCTACGCCACCCATCACCCGGACTATAATGATGATTACGAACTGATTTACCCGAACCCTGTCGGCATTTTCATCACCAATGTCCACGGGAAACTGCTCGGGTTCCATGCTATTTCCATCATCCGAATAGCAGCGTATGATGGCGATTACCGAGTCTATTTCTACAATCCGAATAATGACAGTTCTCAAAATTGGGGGCAGGAAATTGAACCGACTGTGATGGGGCATGGAGAACGGGAAGGCGAATGCTCTCTTCCTTTTGATGAATTCACTTCGAGGCTGTATGCATTTCATTACAACCCTTATGAACAGGGCGAAGCCTATGCAGTAGAGGATGAACTTGTGCAGGAAGTGGAACAGCTGGCAAGGGACAGCTGGGGTAAAGATTATACCTGGTTTTCAATTAAATAAGTTGTGGAGGACCCGAAGCTTACACTGCTTCGGGTCCTTTTGTGCTGTTCGCCAGATTGTGGTGGGCTTTCGCCAGAATGTGGCGAGCTTTCGCCAGTAAAATCCGTATTTCGCCAGATTGTGGAGTGTTTTCGCCAGATTATCAGCCACTTTCGCCCGTTCCCGCCATCTCATTCTGTTTGCTCTCATGAAAACTGGGAATAGTTTTTAAAAAGGAGGATGAAGCATGCCATTATTTCATGACAGAGCTTTAGAAGAACACCACATTCTTATTACCGGAGCTTCCGGTGGCATCGGTGCGGAAACAGCCAAAGTCGCGATACAGACCGGATCGAAGGTGACGATTACCGGACGTAATGAAGAAAAACTGCAGGAACTGACGGACTCATTGAAAGGTAAAGGAAGCATCAATTATGTTGCAGGCGACCTTATCGATCAGGAGGACAGAGAGCGGATTGTAGAAAAGGCAAGTGAGCTTCACGGCCCGATCACAGGTCTCGTCAACTCCGCAGGGATTGCGTTCGGAGCAACATTGGAAGAACTTCAGGAAGATGATATAAGAAAAGTGATGGAGCTGAACTATACCGCGACGGTGCTATTCACACAGCTTGTTTACAGACAGATGCTGCAGCAGGAAAAAGGAGCGATCGTCAATGTTTCCTCTTTATCAGGTCTGCGTGGAACCCACGGCAATATCGCCTACAGTGCATCTAAATTTGCTGTCATTGGCTTCACCCAGTCACTTGCTATTGAAGCAATCGAACATAATATTAGAGTCAATGCGGTCTGCCCCGGCTTCGTAGACACTGAAATGGCACAAAACATATTAAAGAAGAAAGCGGAAAAACAAGGTCGCAGTTTTGAGGAACAAATGGAGTGGGCAAAGGGGACAATCCCTTCAGGCAGACTTACAAGTCCAGAAGAAGTCGCGAACAGCATCATTTATCTGCTGACGGATGCTGCTGAGAATATTGTTGGAGAATCCATGAAAATCTCAGGTGGAAACGTCATGCGATAAAGAAAAAGGTTGTATCCTGTGCCGATCAGGATACAACCTTTTTCAATTGGTATTGGATTTCATCTCCTACCAGAATATCCATCGCTTTTACTGTGCCTGCTGGCAGTTCCATCGTGGCAACCGCACCACTCACTGGCGCTACCATCTTCCATGGAGCCAGATTCTCTTTCAAAGCAACGACTTGATTGTTCTCATCTAAAAAAAGTGCATCGATCGGAAAGGCCATGAAAAACATATGGATGCTGTTGCACTTTGTAATCAGCAAACCCTCGCCTTTTGCTGGCTTCTTTCTGAACATCCACCCCCTCCACCTTGTAAAGAATGTTGAGGCTTCCTGGATAGAGTGAGGCAATACAGTGATTTTCATAACCTACGCTCCTTCTCAATCAGTTTTGTTCATTATACAGAATTGATCGTTTATTATAAAGAACAAAATAATACGTATGGTGTTGAAAGCGCGAGGAAAACAATGGAAAGTTAATGATTTTCACCCTAAACGAACGATAATGAAGGTTTTCATCCTTTGGGCGTTCGTTTTATAATCAATTTAAGTTCTTAATACAGAACAACCCAAACCAAGGAGGAATTATAGAGATGAGAGTTTTCGATCGTTTATGGAAAGAAGAAGACGGCCAGGCAATGACGGAGTATGGGTTGATTATCGGATTAGTAGCTGTAGTAGTGATTGGTGTATTAGCTACATTAGGTACAAGAATTCAAGGTTTCTTCACTCAAATTATCACTCAACTTGGTGGCTGAACTAAAAAATATAATCTCCCTGCCTTTCTACTAAAAAGGCAGGGCTTTCCATTCCTAAGGAGGTGTCAGTGATGGATCAGCTGGTCATCGTGACTCTATTCATCTTCCTCAGCATTTGTGTTTTCACAGATGTGAGAGAACGAAAAATCTACAACAGTATCACCCTTCCTGCTATGGTCGCAGGGATTTTCCTCCATACGTTGTTCACTGGACTGAATGGAATGGTCTTCAGTCTGGCTGGCCTTCTTCTGGGGTTCTTCTTATTATTCATCCCCTTCCTGTTTGGCGGGATGGGTGCTGGAGATGTGAAGATGCTGGCGGGGATCGGAGCACTTACTGGTGCATCTTTTGTACTTACTGCATTCTTCTATGGAGCAATCATCGGAGGAGTGATGGCGCTCTCAATGCTTTTGAGAAAGAAACACATGCTACACCTTTCTGTTCTCCCTAACATACTGAAGGCTGAACATGGTTCTATGCGCATTGACGGTAAATCTCCCCTCTCCATTCCTTATGGTGTCGCACTAGCAGGAGGCACAGTTTGTGCGTATGTGATGGAGGTTTTGTTATGAAAAGCAGAAGCGGTCAGTCATTGGTTGAGCTGGCATTGATTCTACCAATCTTACTCATCATTCTGTTTGGCATAGTAGATTTCGGAAGGTTGTTCCACGCTTATCTTACGATTGATCACGCCGGCCGTGAAGCAGCGCGGGCAGCAAGTGTACAGAATGACGACAGTACGATCATCGCCAAAGCAAGAGCTTCAACAGCAGGGCTTGATAGTGATCAATTAACTGTAACTCTTTCCCCCGGTGGAAGCCGGCCCAGTGGTTCAGAAGTTACCATTACACTATCCTACCAAATCGGATTCATCACACCTTTAGTCAGCAGCTTGGCTTCCCCACTGACGTTAACCGATACTACGACAATGAGGGTTGAATGATATGAAACTGAAATCATTGAAGAATGAAGACGGGGCAGTGACATTGCTTGTAGCCCTGATGATGGTGCTTCTCATTGGATTCATAGCAGTTGTCGTTGATGGTGGACTACTTTATTTAGAGAAAAGCAAGCTGCAGAAAAGCGTCGATGCAGCAGCACTGGCGGGCGCACAGCAACTCCAGAATGGCAGGACTGCTGCAGTCCAGACGACGATTTCCATCGCCAGGAAAAACGGCCATGACTTGAGTCCCTCCGACATCCAGACAGGTGCTGATTTTGTTCAAGTGAACAAAGTAGTCAACAAAAACCTCAGCTTTGCAAAGGTTCTGGGGATCTCGTCGAGTAACGTAGCAGCCATGGCAAAAGCTCAGGTTTCAGGGGGCTTTGAAGATCTGATACCAATCGGAATTCCTGAGAGTGAAATCCCTTCTGAATCCGACTACAGTTGCGGTATCCATCGTTCGCCAGGTGGAAAGTCCGGGTATGCTCCGATCAGAGGGAACTTCGGATTTCTTGATCTATCTTTTGGAAATGGTGTTAAATTCGTAGACCAATTGAAGAAAGGGATTAAAATAGAAGGTTCTTTCCCCACAGAGGTGAACACTTATCCAGGATTAAGTTGGGGACAGGTCAGAGAGGGCATCCAGCATCGAATTGACTTGGATGCAGACAAACAAACTTGTAACAATTATGGAACAGCAGGTGCAGAGTGCGCCCGTGTCGTCACGCTGCCGATTCTCAGAAACTTTGAAGATGTTCATGGCAAATCCAGACCAGTCACGATTGTCGGTTATGCCACCTACTGGATTGAAGCGCCGATAGTCCACCAGCAAGTGAACGGCAGAATCATCGCCGTCTATGATTTGAATGGAGAGCTTCCTGTAAAAGATATAAAGCTTGTCCAATAAAACTCAAGTGAAGCAGGTGAACCAATGAAAACGAAAAAACTATGGATATGGTCGTTCCTGTTCGGCTTATTGGCTACGGGAATCCTCTATGTCTATATTAATACGAACCTCGAATTGACGGAGGCAAGCGATCAGGCTGATGAACCAACGGAATCATCAACGACAGAAGATGAAATAGTGGTTTCAGACACAACCGATGAAGCGGAGCTTTCGGAAAGTGTCGTACATGCCGCCGATAATGACGAGAAAACTCCTTCCACTCAATCACTCGAAATCAGTAAAGGAAAACGTGCGATGACCATTCACGTTGCTGATCACCAAGGTGTCGCCGGCTACATCAATGAAGGATCGTATGTAGACGTGGTCGCTAAGCTGGACGGTACGGAAGAGAAGTTGCCCAATGCGGGATCCCTTGTGCTGCAGAATATCAAAGTGTTGTCTGTCAATCATGCAAGTCATGAAACTGCAGAACAGGAACAGCACACCCACCTCGTCACCGTTGAAGTCACTCCAGACGAAGGCGTAACCTTAAGTCTATCGACAAATCACGAACTATATCTGCTACTTAGAGGTGACAAAGATAACGACGTCGATAAAGCGATCTACTTGAATGAAAAAGATCTTTTTAAAGGAGGAACTTCGAAATGAGATGGTTCGGTATCCTGAATGAGTTTGAAGATTATCACGTGATTAACCATACGTTCTCTAAAAAGAACGAAAAAGTTGAATGGCTGCAAGCATGTGAAGACCTTGAAGATATCATGACACGTACAGATAAAGGAATCCTTATTTTATCCTCAACTGCAGTAGAGGATATTTATGAAACTTGTGAAGATCTGTCCCTTCAATTCCCGTTTCTCTACATCGTGATTATCGACTCGGAATCAGACCTTGAACTTAGAGAGGTGATGCGGGCGGGCGCGTTTGACATGCTGAAATCGCCATTGAAGCAGGATGAGCTCTTTGATTCCTTGGAAATTGCTGAAGCCAGCATTTCAAAGCAGAAATACGGGAAATTCAAAATGAAATCAGCTCCGCAGAAAACAGCAAAAGTCATTACGGTTTGCAGCACAAAAGGTGGCGTCGGCAAGACTACCTTCACTGTCAACCTGGCATCGGCATTCGCAAGATTATCGAAAAAGGTACTGATTATAGATTTAGACTTGCAATTTGGTGATGTTTCCATTTTTATGGACTGCCATCCAAAAAAGACGATCTATGAATGGATGAAGGAAAGCCACCCTTCTTCCAGTGAAATCAAATCTTATATCCAAAGCTATAATGATGAAATCGATATCCTGGCTGCCCCGGAAAGACCAGAGTTTGCAGAAGCCTTTACAAACACACACATCGAAAAACTGATCGAGGAAGTCCAGCCATACTATGATGTGGTCATGATCGACACCGCACCTTATATGGAAGAGATCATCTTGACTGCCCTTGAACATACGGACGATATCTTCCTCATGACCTACTTGGACCTGCCAACTTTGAAAAACTGCAAAGTGTTTCTTGATACGTTGGACTCCCTCTCCTTCAAATCAAAAGTGAAAGTAGTGTTGAACAGAGACTCCAATAAGAAGGGGATCGATTTTAAAACTGCAGAGCGTGTGCTCGGCCAGGAATTGTATGCAAAGGTCCCTGATTTCGAAAAAGTCGTCGTACCTTCTGTCAATGAAGGGTACCCATACGTGTACAGCAGTCCAAAATCCAAAGTTGCAAAAGCGATCTTCGCCATCGCAGAACGTTTATTTGCAGATGAGCTGGACGTAAAAAAGCCAAAAAAACTGCTTAAAATCGGGAGGTAACCCACATGTCTCTGCTGAAACGGCTCGGTAAAGAAGAGCTTCTTCCAGAAAAAAATGAGAAAGCAAGCACCCTTCTTCTCCCGAGAATGCATACCGGGAGTGGGTTGGAAAGTGAGCTTCATAACTATCTGGTAGAAGAATTCGATAAGATGAAGGACTCATCAGAAGAAGATATTCATAAATTAATTGAGGAAAAGTCCGAGAACTTCTTCGCTTCAAGACAAACGAACATTACATTCGAGGATAAAAAAAGGATTATAGCAAGCGCAAAAGATGAATTGATCGGTTACGGACCAATCACTTCCTGCCTGAATGATTTCTCTGTCTCAGAAGTGATGGTGAACGGGCCGTCCGAAGTTTATGTGGAACGGGAAGGCAAACTTGAGAAAACACCTGTTACTTTCAAAGATCACGATCATATTCTCCAAGTAATCGAAAAGATAGTCCATCCGCTTGGAAGAAGAATCGATGAAAGTTCCCCGATGGTAGATGCTAGGCTGCCGGACGGGTCCCGTGTCAATGCCATCATCCCTCCCCTTGCGCTGAACGGGCCGACGCTGACGATTCGGAAATTTTCCGATAAACCGTTCACTATCAAGGACCTGGTTCGATTCAATACCTTGACCAAGGATATGGCGGGTTTCATTGAAGCATGTGTGCAGTCAAAAATGAACATCTTCATCAGTGGAGGGACCGGGTCCGGGAAGACATCTACGCTGAATGTGTTTTCCTCCTTTATCAACCATGGAGAACGGATCGTGACTATCGAGGATGCAGCAGAGCTGAAATTACCTCAGTCCCATGTCGTATCCCTTGAATCCCGACCAGAGAACATGGAAGGAAAAGGAGCAATTACAATCAGGGATCTTGTAAAAAACGCATTACGTATGCGACCGGACCGTATCATCATCGGTGAGGTTCGAAGCGCGGAAGCATTGGATATGCTCCAGGCGATGAATACTGGTCATAATGGAAGCCTTGGAACTGGACATGCGAATTCTCCAAGAGACCTATTGGCACGTCTTGAAACGATGATTCTTATGGCTGGGATCGACCTCCCTGTAAGAGCGATCAGAGAACAAATTGCCGGGGCATTGGATTTGATCATCCATCAGGAGAGATTGAAGGATGGTACCCGGAAAATCACCCACATCACTGAGGTGCTCGGTCTTGAAGGAGATATGATTGTTCTGCAGGATATCTACCGATTCAAAGAAACTGGAATGACTTCTGACGGGAAAATTGCTGGAAGCTTCACTACTAGTGGTCTTCGTCCGAAATGCGCAGAAGTTTTGCAGATGAATGGACACGACATCCCTTCAAATTGGTTTAGCGAGGAATGGTAAACATGATGATAAGCGATGTGATTTTACTCTCGACTAGCTGCTTGATCGCCACGCTTCTCTTCTTTCTTATCAGCAGGGTCATTATGAAAAAACGAGTGATGAAGAAGCGGATCGATCCGTATGTAGTAAAAGTCAAAAAACAGAAAGCGCCAAAGAAAAGGACAAATGGATCGATTTCCTTCATCAAAAAGCTCGGAGATCAATTCAATGGTATTCGGTTCATCCTGAGCTGGAATACATCGCTGAAACAGGCAAAATCACCATTATCAGCCGGAGAATTTTTCTTATTTCGTCTACTCACCTGCCTTGCATTGTTCCTACTCGCTTTCAATTATGGGGTCCATCCCCTTCTGTGTATTCCATTCGCACTCATCGGTTACTATCTTCCCGTTTTCTATTTGAAAAGAAAAATAGAGAAACGGCTGGCCAGATGCTCTCAACAACTGGCAGATGCATTAGGAACGATGTCCAATTCGATGCGAGCAGGTTTCAGCTTCATGCAGGCTATGAAATTGATAGCTGACGACTATCCTGATCCAATCGGTACGGAATTCGAGAAAACATTAAAAGACATCCAATATGGCAGGTCCATGGAAGACGCCTTCACAAGATTACTAGAGCGACTGCCTGATAAAGAGCTAGAGATTACGATCCAAGCGATGCTGATTCAACGATCCAGTGGCGGAAACCTTGCTGTATTGCTGGAAACGGTACAGCAGACGATCAGTGGACGCATCCAATTGAAAGATGAAATCCGTGCGTTGACGGCTCAAGGTAAAATGTCGACCTGGATCATTACAGGGTTACCAATCGTACTGGCCATTTACTTGAAATTGGTGAACCCCTCCTATTTCAATCAGCTTGTCGATCATCCTTTGGGCATCGTCATGTTAGCAATGGGATGTATCGGGATCATCTTAGGCTGGTTCATGTTAAGTAAAATAGCAAGGATCGAGGTGTAGGTGATGGTCATCGTATTATTTTTGCTGTTCATGGTGCTTTCCATCATGTTGGCTTCACAAGCCGTCCTACAACTAGTATTCCAACGGGCGATTGCACTCGAACGTCGCTTGAATGTGTACGCTGTTGAACCAAGCATAAAGCATAAGGCACCAAACAAAAAAGCATCTGCAAAGAACCGCAGTACAATCTTCCATAAACCTAAAAAGCTGGTCGGCCATCTCCTTTCAAAGGAAGCAAAAGCTGAACTAGATAAAAAGTTGAGAGATGCAGGGATGTCCCACCGTTGGAACGCAGTGGATTACCGTTTGATTCAACTCGCAATCAGCAGCTCGCTGTTTTTATTTTCTCTTCTCTTCCTTAGCCAACAGGCTTCCAGCACCTTTAGCTTGGTCATGCTGTCCAGCGCGTTAGGCGGCCTGGGGTATTACTACATGAACTTTACTTTAAGTGTCAAAAAGAGTAAACGGATCGTTCAAGTACAAAAAACAATGGCAGACTTTTTCGACATGATTACCTTATCACTCGAAGCAGGAATGGGGCTGGATGCCTCCCTCCAAAAGGCATGCCAGCAAATCAAAGGTCCTCTTTCTGAAGAATTCCTTAAAGCACTAGAGGAAATGAAATTAGGTAAATCCCGTCGTGAAGCATTCAGCAACCTAAAAAACCGGATACCTGCTCCTGATTTTCAAGGAATCATGACATCGCTGATCCAGGCCGACCAATTAGGCATCGGGATGGGAAAAGCATTGCGTACCATCACTGTCCGCGTTCGAGAACAACAAAAACAACTCGCAAAAGAGAAGGCAATGAAAGCACCAGTAAAAATGCTGTTTCCGATGGTATTCTTCATATTCCCCGCCTTGTTCATCATCCTGTTAGGGCCACTGGTCATCTATTTCGTACAAAATGGGTTCAACTAAAACGTTACTAAGGGAGAAGAGCGATGAATGGATCAACGTTGAAGCAGATCAGAAATGAACGAGGGTTGTCTATATCAAAATTGAGCTCGATGACCGGCATTTCCAAATCTTATATCAGCTGCCTTGAACGGGATGTCCATAAGAATCCCAGCATCGATATCATCGAGAAGATTGCCCATTCCCTCCGAGTGGATGTGGATCAGCTCTTATGCAGGGATGGAGAAAAAAAGCCGAAGAAGCCTCATACCCAGGGATTTTTACAGGTGGAAGTATCCCTCTCCGACTACAACCTTGACATGGAAACAGTCGAACAACTGGAAGGTCTGGTCATTAAAATAAACCGTTAAAGTACCTTTAGCCAGACTAAAAGGAGCTGTAAATAGGAAAGACCCGTAAAATTCATTTGAATTTCTACGGGTCTTTTGTCGGTAGTCATCGCTTCGTCAACTTACTTCGCTTTCCGCGGGCACGGCCTCAGTCTCCTCGAAAAGCAAAGAACGCTTTTCTGCGGGGCCTTCGAACTCGTGCTGTTCCCGCAGGAGTCTTCGTAACTTGCCTACGCTCCACCATGTTCTTCTTTAGGATATTCAACTGTACCGTTTCGCCCTACTTCTCTAGTACTTAACAATATTTATCGTAAGCGGATTTAAGGTTGTTTACGATGTCCTCTACTTCAAATCCTTCAATTTCTTCGCGTGGAATGAAGTGGAGGACTTGTCCATCTTGCATTAGTGCCATTGAAGGAGAAGATGGTGGATATCCTTCAAAATATTCTCGCATCGTAGCTGTAGCTTCTCTGTCCTGACCAGCAAAAACGGTTACCAGATGGTCCGGTTTTTTGTCGTTGTCCAAGGATTCTCTTGCAGCAGGACGTGCAAGGCCGGCAGCACACCCACATACGGAATTGACGACAACAAGTGTCGTTCCTTTGGTGGATGTTACGAACTCAGCCACCTCATCTGGATTGGTCAATTCCTGAAAACCTGCATTTGTCAGTTCATCGCGCATCGGCTGCGCCATTTGTTTCATATATTCTTCATATGCATTCATCTCTGATTCCTCCTGAATATACTTAATCTTGTTTACGTGCCTGTGTCATCTGGTGCCAAACCGAACCTTTTGCAGCTTCCCCGCCTTCAATCCGCTGCAGCGCCATTTTCGCCTGCATCCGAACTTCAAATTCCGGATCATCAATGGCTTTTTTCAGAGCCGGAATAGCAGTTTCATCACCGATTTCATATAGGAACATCGCAGCTCTCCAACGTACCAGTTTATTCGAATCAGAAAGCGACTCGATCATTTCAGGCATCGCTTCTTTGAAACCAAGGTCGGAAATACAGTCTCCTGCAGTCCTTCTGACCGTGATGGATTTGTCATTCAGCGCACGATAAAGATAAGGGAGTACCTCCGGCTCTTCAATCATACCCAAGTATGCAGTCGCAAGCCTTCGAATCGATCCTTTTTCATCGTCCAGCGCTTTTTCAAGAATCGGTAAATCCTCAAAGGCAGGGTTCATGCGGTCAAGCGCGGCATAACGCACTTTCCAATCCGGGTCATCCAAAGTTTCCATAGAAATGGACTTGCGCTCCTGTGGTTCGTTCTTATCTGTTGTATCTCCCTCAAATGCTTGCTTAACAAGGTTGTCCAAACGGTCTGCATCATAGGTAGCCTCGATTTCTTCGTGCACCTCTGCACCTATGTCTTCCATGTTACCATAGCGGGCATCCTGTTCTACCCACTGCCGCTCCATCACCATATTGTCAGATGCGGGTGATGCTTTCATCGCTGCTTCCATGAACATCTCCGGAAGACCTACACGCTTTTCCTCGTTTCCATCATCAAGCTTAATTTGCATCGGAATTCCACGGAACATTTGAATGTACACCTTCACTTCACCGAAGGCATCCTCTGCTTCGGGTGTTTCAGAAGCATCGGTCGTGTCTTCATGTTCATCCGTTCCTAGTACATTCCGTACTTCTGGCAGTATTTCTTCCCATTTATGACGGGGATTACGACCCAAAGCAATGAAGTCCATGACATGATACATGCTTTTGACCCCTTCAATCTTCATAAGTTCCTGAATGAAGGCTGGGGCTCCAGTCAAGTCATCTCCTGGTTGATAATTGTTGGTTTCCCCACCAGGCAATGCTTCGCTCAAGTTTATTTTCATCGAGTTCGGACTTGGTGTCGGTTCAATTGAAACGATTTTCACAATGATTTCCCTCCCCTGTTAGCTTTCCTACTGGTCATTTTATCAAAGGTGGACGTATCGTTCCATCGTATCACCTTCAGCCATGGAAAAGATTGAGGCAAAGCTCGCGAGAAAGTGTCCGAAGTACACGTCCACCTGCTACACTGTTTCCTTTCTTATTGATGGCAGGACCATAGATACCAATCCCCATCTTTCCGGGAACCGTTCCGACAATAGTACCTGCTACGCCGCTTTTTGCAGGGAACCCTACTTCCACCGCATATGTGCCTGATTCATTGTACATTCCGGAAGTAAGCATGATCGCTTTTACGGTCCGTACATGGCTTGGATCGATGACATAGGAATCATCCTCAATCGATTTCCCGTGATTGGCAAGGAAGCAGCCGATTTTTGCAAGATCCAGGGAGTTCGTTTTGATGGAGTTGAGGCGGAAATACAGATCCAACGCATCCTCGAGTTCATCGGTGGAAATGATGCCGAGACTTTCCATGAAATAAGCGAGTGCGCGGTTCCTTGCTCCATTTTTCTGCTCTGCCTGATAAACTTCTTCATCCATTTCTATTTGGTCATTGCATGTGATTTTATAGACAAAGTCCAGCAGACGCCCGAACTTTTCTTCCACATCATTTCCTTTGATCAAGCTAGCCACTGCAATGGCACCAGAATTGATCATAGGATTGTGAGGCAATTGCTTTTCATCTTCTTCAAGATTCCTGATTGCATTGAATGCGTCATCCGTCGGCTCCATATCGACCTTTTGAAAAACAGTCTCCTTGCCGAAATCCTCCAATGCGAGCATCAGTGTGATGATTTTTGACACGCTCTGCAGTGGGAAAGCATTGGTCTTTTCCCCGGCGCCGTACACCTCTCCGTCCATCGTTACGATGGTGACGCCTAAGTCGGTGCTGTGGGACTGGTCGAGACCAGGAATATAATCGACAACGCTCCCCCCTGATGAATAGGGTCTGCATGCTTTTACAACTTCTTCTAAATATTGGTTGCTCAATTCAGCCAAAAAGATCCGCTCCTTTAATCTTAACCTATTTCAATCTTTTCCCTTTTTTCGATGCCCTAACACTAAAACGGTAAGACAATTGGTGAATCATACCCATTTATGGATTCGACTGTTTCATTTGTTAAAAAGTGGGTATTTATATGTAAACCTTCTAGGCTTACGGTTAATAATCAAACAGGCAGGTGTCCTACTCATGGAAAGCTTCATATCAATGATTGAAAGTGGTGTCGGTACGGTATCCGACTTTTTATGGACGTATTTATTATCCATCATTCTGATTGCCGGCGGAATCTTCCTTACCTTTCGCCTCAGATTCTTCCAGTTCCGATTCTTCGGTCATGTGCTAGGTCAAACGATCGGAAAAGTATTCAAAAAGACAGAACAGGATGGGACGATTACGCCATTCCAGGCGTTCACTTCAGCACTTGCATCGACTGCAGGTGCTACGAACATTGTCGGGGTGCCCGTCGCAATTGCACTAGGTGGACCTGGTGCATTGTTCTGGATGTGGCTTGTCGCATTGATCGGGATGGCAACCAAGTACTCTGAAATTTTACTCGGCTTGAAATACCGTGAGAAAAACGAAAAAGGAATTTGGGTCGGTGGTCCCCAGTACTACATAAGGAAAGCGCTGGGGTGGAAAACATGGGCCGGTGCATTTGCGTTTTTCCTTATGATCGAGGCAATTCCAAGTGCAATGGTTCAGTCAAACTCGATTACCACCCAGGTGGAAGGTGCCTTCGGCTGGCCAACGACCATTACTGGATTGATCATGTGTGTGCTCGTCGGATTGATTGTCTTCGGTGGAATTGAGCGGATTGCAAAAATTACAGATAAATTCGTACCGTTCATGGTGCTCACCTATATCGGTATCTGTCTTACCATCATTTTCATGAACATGACGGAGCTTCCGAATGTGTTCGGTCTGATTTTCACTCATGCGTTCACACCGATTTCTGCTGCTGGTGGATTTGCAGGGGCGGCCATCGCTGATGCGCTTCGTTGGGGGATTGCTCGTGGTCTTTATTCCAATGAAGCAGGACTTGGAACAGGCCCGATTGCGCACGCTGCAGCACAAACCGATCACCCGAGTAAGCAGGCGATGTGGGGAATCTTCAGTGTGTTCGTCGATACGATTATCATCTGTTCGGTTACCGGGATTACGGTGCTGGTCACTGGTGCATGGAAGGAAGTCGGCATCGACAATGCTTCCAATATGATCAACGTCGCTTTCGCTACCCTGTTTGGCGATACGATTGGGGGAGGCTTCATCGCTCTCTTCCTTCTATTCTTTGTACTGACAACAATCGGCGTACTGATCTTTTACGGGGAGAAGCAGGCAGAATACTTGTTCAACCTTAAAGTAGCGAAAATCATGCGAATCGTCTACATTGCGGCCATTTTTGTCGGAGCGATCGGCGGACTGCAGTTTGTATGGCAGTTCCTGGATTTGCTGCTCGCATTTGTGCTAATACTCAACATCATTCCGGTCCTTTATCTGCATAAGGATATCCGGGCGGTGACAGATGACTATATTGAGCGCTTCTACCGTAAAAAAGGTGGAAAAGCGAAGGTCACACTGTTTACTGATGCAGAAGACGAATCGAATTAAACGGAACACTCTATTCAGGTACCTCCCTCATGGGGGGGGTACCTTTTCTAATTGTAGTAATCTTCTATTCGAATAGTCGGTTGTACTATACGACTAATTACCCCCCGCATACACTAGGTAGACGGGTAGAATGAAAATTCCCGTATGAATCTCTTAGCAGTATGGGGGGAACAAAAATGTTCAAAAAACTCCAAAAGAAATTGTTGATCATTGCAGAATTATTTTTATACCTGCTAGCTGTTTTACTCAGTTATATCCTACTTCATATTCTGCCTATGATTGAAATCAGCTGGACCCATACGATTTGGCTCCAACCGTTCATCATCTTCGCTGCAACCTTGCTTTATCTCACGGATACATTCAACACCTATCCGAAAGACGTCAGTAAGATTCTCTTTCAAAGCGCTTCATTGATGACATTAGCTTATCTTTTCTACTATGCCTTCATCATATTTCATCCACCACTGATGATTACAATTTCAAGCTTCCTATCTGTCTACCTGATCTCAGTCGCATTGATCAGTGTGATGCATCTTTATTTAAAACGACCTTCCATTTCAAGTATCGCTAACTTTTCAAAAGTTGACGAAGTGGTGAAGGTACTTATCATCGGTGCAGGAACTATGGGAACCAGAGTCGTCGATTTGATGCATTCAAGCGTCATCCATAAATTGGAGCCGATTGGTTTCATTGACGATGACTCAATCAAGCATGGTACGAAGCATCGTGGCATCCCAATTTTCGGTGGGAGAACCGAAATAGAAAAAACTGTGAAAAAGTACGGGGTAAAGCAGATTGTCATTGCAATGCCTGCTGCAACACCGAAAGAATTAGCCGATATCACCAACCTGTGTAACTTACCGGGAGTGGAAGTAAGTGCTTTTTCCTCGCTTACAGAAATTGCACACGGCCGTAATCCTGAATCGTTCTTGAAAAAAGTCAAAGCAGAAGATCTGTTAGGAAGGGATTCTGTGCAGACCTACCTGAAGGACACAAATACCTTCCTGCAAAATAAAACCGTCCTAATCACAGGTGCAGGAGGTTCGATTGGTTCAGAACTCTGCAAGCAGGTTTCTTCCTTTCAGCCAAAACAATTAGTATTAGTAGGCAGCGGGGAAGGCAGTATCTATACAACTGAAAATCAATTGAAAGAACGGTATCCGGAACTTGTGCTCCACACTTTGATCGCTAATATCCGCGACCGTGAGAGGATCGATTCCATCTTTTCTTTCTACCGGCCGGATATCGTATTTCACGCAGCTGCACATAAACATGTACCGCTAATGGAAGAAAATCCTCTGGAGGCTGTCAAAAACAATATCTTCGGCACAAAAAACGTTGCGGATGCCGCCCACCGCTATCATGTAAGCAATTTCGTCCTCATTTCTACCGACAAAGCCGTCCGCCCTACCAGTATCATGGGGGCTACCAAACGTGTCGCGGAACTGTATATCCAGTCCATCAACGAAAGAAGTAGTACAAAATACAGTGCGGTCCGTTTCGGTAATGTGTTAGGAAGCCGTGGAAGCGTCGTTCCGTTATTCGAAAGCCAGATCGCAAAAGGTGGCCCCGTCACAGTAACACACAAAGATATGGTGCGTTATTTCATGACGATTCCGGAAGCTGTCCTGCTGGTCATCGACAGTTGTGTGCTTGCAGAGGGTGGGGAGATTTTCATCCTGGATATGGGCAAACCGATGAAAATTTATGAATTGGCTGAAAGAGTGATTGAACTATCCGGGTTAAGACCACATAAGGATATACAAATCAAAATTACCGGAATAAGAAAAGGTGAAAAATTATACGAAGAATTGGTCACAGATGAAGAAGGAGTTTCGTCGACACGCCATCCGCTAATCTTCAAAGCCAACCCGCCACAGCATTCCTCGGAGCAATTCGACACGGATATCTTCCTGCTCGAAAGAAAAGTTTTTGAAGAGGATGTTCAATTCCTGGACTACGAAATAAAACAGCTGATGAAACAGCTTGTTCCGACATTTCAGGGGGATCAGTTGTCATGAGCCTTTATCAACGCTTTCTAAAACGAAGTTTCGATATTGTGTTCGCTTTGTTGATTGGATGCATTGGAATTCCAATGTGTACATTCATCGCCATTATACTAAGGTTATCCATTGGTAAGCCGGTCATTTTCAAGCAGCTTCGCCCAGGTAAGCACGAAAAGATTTTTCACATTTATAAGTTCCGAACAATGACCAATGATATGGATGCAGATGGAACGCTTAAACCCGACGAGGAACGGCTCACTAGTTTCGGTAAGTTCCTTCGGAAAACGAGCATGGATGAGTTGCCTCAATTATGGAACGTCATTAAAGGAGACATCAGTCTGGTTGGCCCTCGTCCTTTGCTGATCAGCTATCTTCCTTACTTTACAGAAAAGGAACGAAAACGTTTCTCTGTAAAACCAGGGATTACCGGCCTTGCCCAAATTTCCGGCAGAAGGCAGCTGAACTGGGAAGAACGGTTAGCGAAAGATGTGGAATATGTTGAGAACTGGAGTTTATGGCTCGATTGCAAAATTCTGTTCAAAACATGTTTAAACGTAATCAAACAAGATGGAGGATTGGAATCAAACCTCCCTTCCCTCCAGGATTTGAATGTGGAAAGGAAGGGAATGCACGATGATCATTAAACCATTACGACCGGAAGATGCGCCGGTTGTCCAACAGCTCCTTCAGGAAAATGTACCGGAAGAGATCTATACGAAAACGATCTATCACCTGTCTGGTTACGTCGATTATGTAACAGGGATTCTGAAACAGAACGAGAGCAGCAATCCTCTTCGATATTACGGGGCATATGTGGAAGATGACTTTGCAGGATTCACAGAGCATTACTGTAAAAAGGGAACTGGTGCTACGCACTGGAACAATCTGTATTTGCTAGATCGTTATAGAGCGGATGGAATTGGCAAATTGCTTCAGCAGAAGACATTTGATGAAGCAAGGGAGGATGCATCTCACACCCTCACCCTTGATGTATTCGACTGGAACACAGGTCCTTTGAAATGGTACAGACGATTAGGTGCCAGCTATGAATCTACCAATCACTGGATGACCTCCTCCCACCCGCTTCTGAAAAAAGAAAAAGCCTCCTATTATCTTCATAATAAGCTGGCTTCTGATCTATTCTATGAGAAATATGGATTTGCCGAATTGAATCTACAGACACCGACGGGGGACTATCGGATTGGAGTATTGGGGGATACGTATTTCCGAATCACCGACACCGCTGTATTCAAAGACTTACACGTTTTCCACGCTTTACGGGAACTCGATCCGGAGCGAGAACTGCTGTTCATTGTTCCTTATATTGATGAAGACATTTTGGATGATATCCAGTTTGTAGCCACCTCTTACAGGTTGCATGTTTCCCTCTAATGTTCTTTTGCAGGTACACCTCTTACAATCACACTAGAGGGAACCGTACCTGTCACGACGCCTCCAGCTCCTACTGTACTCCAGGCACCGATCGTCAGCTTATTTTCCAGTGACTTTCCTTGCAGGACAGTGGCATTCGCTCCAATATAAGCCCCTTCCTTTACGTGAACATTACCTGAGATGGTTGCACCCGGTGCAACCATTACATAGTTTTCAAGAATCGAATCGTGCGCTACGGTCGCATTCAAATAAATAACGGAGAAATTGCCTATCGTAATGTTGTTTGTCATCCTTACACCAGGAAATACAAGGGTCCCCTTGGTTTTTTCCAGCTGCTTTTTCATCCGATGACTTACGGTCGCATGCGGATGGATGATCGATGTAAAAGGCAACGATGGAAAGTCCCCACTTATTCTTTTTCGGATCTGATTATCACCGATCCCTATTACGAATCTATAACGCTGTTTAACGAGACGACCGATTTCCGATTCTCTTACAATCGGAAAATCGCATGCCTCAGCAGATGATGCAGAGGAATCGACGAACACGATATTCCTGAAGCCGGATTCAAATGCAAGATCTGCTACCTCTCTTGCGAACCCCGATGACCCGAAGATTCCCAATTGCATGGACTTTCCTCCTTCATTTATTATAGATATCCACTTTGTACCCGGCCAGATTTTCAGGACGTGCAAACCAGTCGATCGTTTCTTTCAGACCTCTCTTGAATCCTGCCCTTCCACCGTAGGCCGGTTCCCAATCCAACAACCGCTTCGCTTTTGCGTTTTCTGCCCACAGCCTTTCTACTTCACTCTTTTCCGGGCGGAGTCGATCATCCTCCACCTCGATCTCAAGTGTCGTTCCAGCAGCTTCCGCAATCAGTTGAGCAGTATCACCAATCGAAACTTCGAAGTTGCTGCCGAGATTGATCACTTCTCCATACCAGTCTACGGAGGTCGTCTCGGCAGCTTTCATGAATCCTGCCACCGTATCCAGTACATAATTGAAATCTCTTGTCGGGTGCAGCGACCCCAGTTTGATTTTCTTTACGCCTGAAAGGACCTGCATGATGATTGTAGGAATGACCGCACGGGCAGATTGCCGTGGTCCATATGTATTGAATGGACGGATGATCCCTACAGGTGTATCGAAACTTCGATAAAATGAAACAGCCAACTGATCTGCCGCTATTTTCGTAGCGGAATAGGGTGATTGGCCAACCAGCGGATGCGCCTCGTCAATCGGAACGTACTGTGCAGTCCCGTAAACCTCACTTGTCGACGTATGCACCATCTTCTCCACTCCTGAATCCCTGACAGCCTGCAGGACGTTCAACGTCCCTTTGATATTCGTATCGACATACGTATCCGGCGAATGATAGGAAAACGGAATAGCAATCAGCGAAGCTAAGTGCAGCACGACCTCCTGCCCCTTCACCGCATCACGCACTCCATTCGGGTCTCGGATATCCCCGGCAAAGATATCGATTTCCTTTTTTATATGTTCAGGGCTTTGGTCTAGCCATCCCCATGAGTTGAACGAATTATAATAGACAAATGCACGCACGGATGCACCGGCCTTCACCAGTTGCTCGGTCAGGTGTGAGCCTATGAAACCATCAGCACCCGTCACTAGAATCTTCTTCCCTTTCAAAGCCATCAAAAACACCTCCTGCTCATTAGTACTAACGTATGCAGGAGGTGACTCACCTAATACACTCATTCAATTGTGAAGATTTTCTTATAATCTTCATTCGCTTTTTGATAGTCTTCGATTTTTCCGATGTCCATCCAGTATTCTCTGATCGGGAAGACGGAGATGTGCTGTCCGTGATCCATCATCCCTTCGAATAACTCGGTAATATCATAAAAGGTGTTATAAGGAACTTTCCGAATGACTTCGGGATTGAGCACATAAATTCCAGCGCTTACAAAGAAGTGCTGGATCGGCTTTTCATGAAGCTGCACGAGTCGATCATCTTCGATTTCCACTACCCCATAAGGGACTTGGTAATCGTACCCGCGTACACACATGGTGGCATCCGAGCCGCCTTCAGTATGAAAATCAACCAATTGATTGAAATCCACTTTCGTTAAAATGTCCCCATTCATGACGATGATCGGTAAATGAATCGCTTCTTCAATCAGGCTGAGCGCCCCTGCAGTACCTAACCGCTTGTTCTCTTTAATATAGTTGATGGAAATACCTCTGTCTGCTCCATCACCGAAATAGTCGATTACCTGGGAGGACAGGTAATTCACCATGACGTAGAAACGGTGATAGCCCAAATCTGTCAGCCGTTCTATCATCGTCTCCAATAATGGTTTCCCACCGACAGGCAGCATCGGTTTGGGACAATCATCCGTGAGTGGGCGCAGTCGTGTTCCTAATCCTCCTGCCATCAGCACCACGATATTATCTTTTCTCTGTATTCTTCCATGAAGCGTCTCTACTCCAACTACACGACGTTCATCATCCAGTAACGGAATGTGGTGGATCCTCTTCTCACCCATCATTTTCAATAATTTTGTTTTATCCTCTTTGATGGATGCTGTAATTGGATTTCGGTTCATCACTTTTTCTACTGGAAGGTCCAGTGAGTGGCCTTGTATGATCCCCCTGCGGATGTCCCCATCCGTCACCGTTCCCAGCAGCTGTTTTTTGTCGTTGACGACTAAAGCGATCTGCATTGCACTTGCATCGATCATCTCCAGCGTTTTCCGAAGTGATGTATCCGGAGGCAGAAAAAGTTTATCAATCTCTCTTTTCATCTACTTCCTCCTTCATACTTGTCTGTTTTACAGTTTATGAAGGAAATAGACGAGCGTCTCGACGCTTACCCATGCTTAATTGATTTAGGCGCAGAGCAGTTCAAAGACTACTAACTTCTTTTCATCAAAGCGTCAACCATGTATAAATCTAACTCGTTATCAATATCAAAGGAGCGTTCTTTTGGCATCCGGTATGGAACAGGTTGGTATAGAAAGCTTTTGCTCTGTCTGATCGTTTCTGCTTTCGTCAGATAGATGGCACCGTTCAAAGCATACGTAGGTTTCAGATCCTGTCTTCTCGTTACCTTGCTACCTTCCTGAACAACCGGGATCAAGCATTCTTGCTCGATGTGGAACATCCAGGCTGGATGCTGTTTGGCTGCACATACTGAAACAGCTTGATCAGCAGCATGCTCCAGGCACTTTTCCATACAAGCATCAATATCTCCTGCTGTTCTAAGCGGTGAGGTTGGCTGCAGCAGCATTACCCATTCGTAACCAGGAAGCTGATCCAGTGCATGCAGGACGACGTCGACACTCGTTGAATCATCTTTCGCTAAATGATCCGGACGCATGAAAGGAATATCTGCTCCATATTTACGCGCCACTTTTGCAATTTCTTCGTCATCAGTAGAAAGGATTGCCCGGTCAACCGAACTGGCAGATTTCGCGGCTTCCAGAGTCCAGGCAATCAAAGGCTTTCCATGAAGAAGACGGATGTTCTTCCTGCTAAGCCCCTTCGACCCTCCCCTTGCAGGGATGATTGCCAGCACTTTACCTGCTTTATCCATGCTCGATCGCCTCCGTGATCAATTCATCTGCTTCATAATCCTTTGTTGCTGTACTTCCTAGCAATGACCAGTAATAAGCTGGAGGGATGCCATTGCCAGGCCGTTTGGCAGCAATGTTCTGTTCCGTGAACTTCTCCCCTCTTTTGATAGGTAGCGTAGTCACCAGACTTTTTCTGGCACTGATTGCATTTTTCCGTTCTTCTTCATCTGGGATTTTCCAAGGGTGGCCGATCCCTGCTTCTGTATCCCGGATCGCCTGTACCATCTGTTTCAATTGGTCTGGTTCAAGAGAAGCTTTATGATCGGGACCAGGAAGGGTATGGTCCAGCGTGAAATGCTTTTCAATGATGGCTGCTCCTAAAGCTACTGCAGCAACTGGTATCGTAATGCCAGTGGAATGATCAGAATAACCTGTTGGAAGTGAAAAGGCGTGCTGCAACGTTTTCATCGCACTTAAGTTCAGTGCATGGACCGGAGCCGGGTATTGCGTAGTGCAATGTAGCAGCGAGACATATGCATCCAATCGGTGAGCATGTGTGTAATACGCTTGTCTGAAAGCTGCTCTATCCGGCTTCCGATTGTTTTCAAAGTAACCGAATGCCAGTACCCCTAATGCGTCTTCAATATCGGTGAGCGTAGCCATTCCGGTGGAAAGGATCAGCTTTTTTAGGGATTGTGCAGCAGCGAGAAGCAATGGTGCATTGGTAAGATCTCCTGAAGAAAATTTCAAAACAGGAGTGTGAAGTGTCTCTGTAAGAAAGACCAACGACTCCTTATCAAAAGGGGTTGAAAGAAAGTCGATTGAAGCCTCCTTGCAATGGTTGAGCAATTCCATATGGCTTTCTCGTGTCATCTCGAGCTTTTCAAGCATCGTCAGCTGGTTTTCTTCTTTATTCGTTTCATCCAGCTGATACTCAGCTTTCTTCGCTGTAGGCAGTGCCAGTGCTTTTGCGGAGAAGATCTGGAATTTGATTGCATCGACGCCTGCTTCAGCGGCCACATCAATCATCTTCTTCGCCATTTTTAAACTGCCATTATGATTGACGCCAGCCTCAGCGATGATATACGTCTTATTCAATCCGAATCACCCTTTCGTTCCCGATCGAAAAACGGTTTGACGATCAGTTTCGATAGATCCGTTTGTTTCAGGACATTAATGATTTTACTGGCGGTATTTCCATCTCCGTAAGGGATCTCCATCGTACGTAACCCCTGCCTGAATGCTGGGGACAATGCTTGCTTGATGGACCTGACAATTTCTTCAGTCTTATTTTCACAGTCGATGACCGATTTAGCCTTCAACCTTCCCTGCTGGCGATCACCGATATTGACAGAAGGGGTTCGGAAATAAGGGGTTTCAATTAAACCGCTGGAAGAGTTACCGATGACAACATCTGCGTGTTTCATCGCATTGATATAAAGTTCAGAGTGTAAAGAGCTGACAAGGACAGCATGTTTTCGACTGGATACATACGTGCGGATTCGTTGATTGATTTCTCTTCCTCCACTGTCCGAGTTCGCCTTCGTGAAAATGATTCCGGCTTCCGGAAAACTGTCCAATGCCTCAAGCAAAGGTTCCACACCAACACCATCCCGCATCAATGTTATAGGATGATAGGTTACGAGAAAAGAAGGATTTCTCCATTCAAAACCGAGCGATGCCTCAAGTTCTTTTTTTGACATAGTGGGTGTACGCCGTAGGTTCTCCAGCCCCGGTGCCCCGACTGTATGGATGTGACCCGGGTTTTCACCAAGCTGCATGACACGTTCCCGGTAAGGCTCTGCAGCTGTAAAGTGAAGGTGAGAAAGCTTTGTGATCGCATGACGGATTGATTCGTCCATCGCTCCAACCGTGACTTCTCCCCCGTGCAAATGGGCTATCGGAATACGCAGAAAAAAAGCAGCTTGAGCAGCAGCAAGGATCTCATAACGATCCCCTAATACAACGACGTAATCAGGCTGCAATTGAGCAAAGATATCAGCGAAACTGATCACACCGAGCCCAACCGACTTCGCCACCCCGACATCCGTATCGCTTGATAGCAGCATTTCCACTCTCCGGTCGATCGCAAATCCATCTTTTTCAATCTGCTGGACCGTATAACCGAATTCTACAGACAGGTGCATGCCCGTTACAACCAATTGCAGTTCCAGCTCGGAATCTTCCTCCAATTCTTTCATCAGCCAATATAGAAGCCCATATTCTGCGCGTGTCCCAGTAACTACACAAACTTTCAATGTTCCCCCCTCCTTCCTGGTTGAAGTATTTGGTCAAGGAATGATTTAAACTCCCTCGTGGAATCCACGGTAACATTCCGTTCATCTGTCATATTCTTGTTAACTTCATCCATCAGCTGCCCACATTCACTTGATGATGTGACTGCTTTCCCCACCAGCATGTTTGCAATGGAGAGGGGTTCTTTTAATAGAAGCTTATGCAAGTAGATCGTCGGAATTCCATACCAGGTATGCAGGTTATAGCCAGCAGATGAATAAGGAGTGAGCACTGCCCTGATTTTGTACAGCGACGGAAGAAGTTCGGCAGGAATGCTATTTTCAACTTTGGTCACCGGAACACTGAGTCGATCATATTTTTCATCCGGCTCAAATGGATGTGCCTTCACGAGAATGTCATATCCCTTAGCATCAAGGAGCTGGAACAACTCTTGCAACGTCTTTTTTTCCAGTTCTTCGTCTGCCAGCCCAAGCTTCACTAAAGGCTGCCCTAGGTACAGAGCGACATTCCTCAGCCTGCTCCCTCTGTCTATCGATAAATACTGGACAATTTCCTCTAGCCATTCTTCAGGAGGATACTTCGGAATAGGAATGACGCATTTTTCGATTTTTTTATCGGCAGGCAGCAATTCCGGTTCCCCCACTGCTAACGTTGTTAAGAGAGGATGGTAACCTTGAGAAAGATTCCAGATTTTTGGGTATCCGATGCATTCAAGTAGTTTCATAGAAAGTGATGGCAGCTTCTTCGTAGATTTTCCCGCGTACACTCCCAACCCTTCCTGAATCATCGTAACCGAGCTGCCCATCGTCGCTGCTGTTTCTATAATTTTCACATGGCAGTGATCGTTATCCTTATAAAGAATGATATGATCTGGTTGGAGCTCATGAATCGTCTTTTCAATCGATTTAAGGATTTTCCGATTGCGGAACAGAAGCGATCTCCAGTCTTTTTTCAATGCTTCGAAAAAAACAGGAGGATTGCTGCTGAACAACCTTCTGCTATCATCATTAATCTGCTCATTTTTCGTATCCATCAGGAAATAGTGGATAGTATGATTCCGGAGAACTTTTGAAAGCAAGTAACTGAACAGCATTTGATAGTTCGAACTCATCACAATCAGTACAGTACCCTTCATGCCTTCAGCCCCTTTCCGGTTTGTCTCAGGTTAAGGAAGTACGTAAGGCCGACCCGCGTGAATTCCGCTGCAAGCGTTGACCATAACGCTCCCCATATCCCGATGAAAGGAATGAGGAAGAAATTCAATAGAATGTTCAACAGTGCTGCTGCAATTGAGGTAATGGAGAGTAACCCTGTTCTTTCGTAATAGAGGAACTTAGCAGAAACGACATAGTTGATGCCTACCAGACATTCCGCAATGATCAGTACATAGACAAAAGCTGCCGCTTCCAAATAAGATGGGGAAGCAATCCAACCGATAAGGTGCTTGAAGCTGAGTAGAGCTACCCCGCTGAATAGTACGATCGTAATCAAAAACAGTCGATTGATTTTCAATACATTCTTCTGTTGCGTTTGTTTCATGAGAGAAATATAACGTGGAAGGTATGCAGCATTGATACTCATGAAGACCATCCGTAGAACCAGAGCAACCTGTGCAGCCAGTGCATAGATCCCCACTTTTTCGAGTGACACGAACTTCTCCAGTATGACGCGGTCGGAAACACTGATTACCCAGCTACTTAAAGCGTATGGGAGAAGTGGAAGGCTGTAGAACAGACTCTTTTTCAATGCTTGAGTGGACCATGACAGAAGTACGGATTTACGAATCATCAACAAACCTATCAAAAGTGCCGCACCTTCTGCGATAACGCTCGCCAATAGCGGTCCATCCGGGCCGAATCCTAATACATTCAGGAACAGGATCGTCCCCACAAAAACGAACACACTCCGGATTACATACAGGAGGAAGAATCGCCAAGACTGTTCCTTGACTCTTAATACAGCCAGACAAAGGGAGAGCAATGCAGTCAGGAAAGATAAAGCACATAAATAATAAAAGAATGGATCCAGTGGGATGCTTTTGAAGAGCATCCCCCCGATCCATGGTTTCAAAAGGAGTCCGATACTGATTACGACTGTAGAAAATGCAGACACGAACACGAGAATGGTGCCAAGGTATTTTTTCTGTCGGGCAGAACCTTCTTCAAAGTCGTAGTAATACCTCGTAATTGCACCATGAAGGGAAAGCAGCAGGATGAATTGGCCTAGCCCTATCAACGACTGGACCGTAGTGAGCGTTCCGTATTCCGCTGGTGTCAGATAGGCGGTAAGGTATGGAAGCAGCAAAAAGGATGCGATCGGTGTGAGAAAAGAACTGATACTGTAGATAGCCGCCGTTTGAAGAAGCTGCTTCACGTTCATGTCGAAGTTACAACTTTATGAATGATCTTAATGACTTCATCCTGCTGTGCGTCCGTCAGGTTCGTGCCTGACGGAAGACAAATGCCATGCTCGTAGAGTCGGTCAGATACACTTTCCTCAGGTTGATGGGAAAAGTAAGCTGCACCTTTGAATAATGGCTGTAGATGCAGTGGCTTCCAAACCGGTCTGGACTCGATGTTTTCATCACTTAACGCTTTTATGATCTCCAATGCTGTAGACGAAGAAACATCAGGGTCAACCGTCAAGGCGGATAGCCACCTTGTCGATGTGCCGTAAGTCATTTCTTTCATGAATTCAAATCCCGGTAATGACTGAAGGCTTGCGTTATACCTCTCGAAAATTCTGCGTTTCTTACGAATGCGCTGATCTAGCACTTCCAGTTGCGCACGCCCGATGCCTGCAAGGATATTACTCATTCTGTAATTGAATCCCATCTCTTCATGCTGATAGTGGAGCGCTGGTTCCTTTGCCTGGTTCGCCCAGAATTTCGCCTTTTCGATTAGATCTGGATCCTCACTTACAATCGCTCCACCCCCTGAAGTGGTGATGATTTTATTTCCGTTGAAGGAATAGATACCGATTCTCCCTAGCGTCCCGCTTTGTACTCCTTTGTACGTTGCACCAAGTGATTCTGCAGCATCCTCTACGATCGGTACTTGATACCGATTACAAATTTCCTGGAGGGCTTCCATATCCGAACTCTGTCCATACAAATGGACGATTACGACCGCTTTAGGAAGCTTCCCCTTTTTTTCTGCGTCTTCAAATGCGCGTTCCAGTGCCTTTGGGGACATGTTCCATGAGTCCGGTTCCGAATCGATGAATACAGGGATTGCATGCTGATAAAGGATTGCATTCGCACTTGCGACGAATGTAAGACTTGAACAAAATATGGTATCTCCCTGACCTACTTCCAGTACACGCAGTGCCAAATGAAGCGCAGCTGTTCCTGAGCTCGTGAGCAGCGTATGTTTTGCACCTGTGTATGCTGCCAATTGTTTTTCCATTTCATCAATATTGCTTCCCATCGAAGAAATCCAATTACTACGGAACGCTTCCTGGATATATTGCAGCTCCCTGCCACTCATATGTGGAGGAGCAAGATATATTCGCTCTTTCTTCTTCATTGCGTATCCACCTTAACATTTCATTTCTACCAGTCTATTCTTCCTTGAATCGTTTGTTGACGACTGTCCGTCTATGCCTTCCACTAGCTTCATCGCTATCGATGGCGATCGACAGCACGAAGAAAAGAAACAGCCAATAAAGCGGGTAACGCAGCACGAAGTGGAACATGCTGTACACACTCAATGCGATCAGCGCACTCAACAACAGCCATTCTTTTGCAAGAATCGTCCTCCAGTAAACGATGAACATGAAGATGACATAGATGACCATGCCGACCATACCTGCATTCGTTACGAGATCAATGAAAGTATTATGGGCTTCCATCCCTGTAAACGGTCCGAAGATTCCTGAATAAGTGCCAGGACCAAGTCCGAATAATGGCGAGGTGAAAACAGCTAATATCCCATTGATCCAAAGCGTCACCCTGTCTTCCCCTTGATCTCCTTCGCTGAATACATTCTGGATGGTGGAACTGATTTCAAGGAACATGCTTTTCCCGAAGAAAATGAGGAAAAAAAGGACGAGCAGAGGAAGGATGATTTTGACCAGCATTCCAGTGGCATAACTACTTCGTTTGACCATGACCTGGTTGATCCAGCTTAAAAAGAGGAACACTCCAAAGCTCGAAGCCCACGCAGCTTTCAATGCATCGCTTTCTGTTTCGATGCCGGCAAAACAGACACCGCCGCACAACACGATAAGCATTCCTTTTTCCATCAAGCTCCTGCTCTCAAAAAAGTGATAGACCCCGATGAATAGAATCATACAAAGGAAAAAAGCCAATTGATTAGGATTCGTCGACCATCCCATGAACCTTACCCCACCGAACCAGATCGGTCCAAGCCCTGAAGAGAATTGATAAGCAATGACCAGCAAACTGATGGGGATGGCCGTGAAGTAAAATACCAGCTTCATCACGCGTTTAATATCGATTCCTGACAGGGATAGACATGAAATAATCATTAATGAAAAGAGATAAGCAAGTAAATTATAATAACTGGCTGACTGCCATACTTGCTGATAGAGCGAGATCATTGTTCCCCAGAAAAAGCAGAAGAGCAGCATCCCCCATAGTAGCCAGTAGAGTAATAACGAATCTTTTATGTGTAATGCTTTTTGGTATCGTAACTGGAGGAAGACGACACCCATCCAAACGACGAGCAGAAGCTCACCCGGACCGATCGGAAGTCCGGCGAACCTGAGCTGGGTCGCATTGGTCAACACGATTCCAGCTGCAAACAGTATCACGAGCAGCTTACGTTCATTCATTACCATCATGCATCATCGGCGATGCTCCTTCAGCCACATTTGAAACATGAGTACATCCCACAATTCATGCTGCGCTTCCGTTTTTCCGGATAAATGCTCTTCCCACTTCTTTAAAATCGGTACTGCGTCAAGATAGCCCTCATCATTCAACTTCTGTTCATCCAGAAGTTCATAGGCCCATTCTTTCAACGGTCCACGCAGCCATTCCCCGATTGGTACTCCGAACCCCATTTTCGGACGTTCAATCAGTTCTTGTGGTACATACTGATAAAGCACTTGCCGCAGCAGCCATTTACTTTCTCCATTTCTTATTTTCATGGATCGTGGAAAACGCCAGGCAAGCTCGATCAAGCGATGATCCAGGAATGGCGTCCTGCTTTCCAGACCGACATGCATACTGGCCCGATCGACTTTGACAAGGATGTCATCAGGCAGGTAATTCATAAGGTCAAGCTTCATGATGGTTTCTGTCAGGTTGCCACTTGAAAATGAGCCTTTCAGTATTGGAAATGTTTCAACTTGTTCATCCATTAGGACTACGGAAGAAGCTTCTTCCCAGTGGGTGATCAGCATCCGGTACAATGTTTCTTTGTCGTGGGCCTGAAAGACTTTTGCAAATTTATGAAGCTTATAACCGAGAAACCTTTGCTTATAAGACTTTGGTAGAATGGCGTTGGTTATGTCCCACTTAGCAGGAGGAATCAACTGGATCCCTTTACTTATCGCCTTCCTTACAGATGGTGGAATCGGACGGAGGTATCGTTCATAAATCCGCTCCGCCCACACATGCCGGTTATAGCCGCCGAAGACCTCATCCCCGCCATCCCCACTCAGACTCACCGTTACACCAGTACGGGCTAATTTCGAAACTAGGTACGTAGGAATCTGTGAACTATCAGAAAATGGTTCATCATAGATTCGAGACAGCTTCGGTATGATTTCTCTCGTCTCATGTTCTGTCAAAAAAAGCTCCGTATGATCCGTTCCCAGATGAGCAGCAACTGCTCTCGCATGGTCCGCTTCATTATAAGCCTGGTTATGATAGCCGATGGTGTAGGTTTTTACTGGATTACTGCTGATTTTCTGCATCAGTGCAACCACAGTGCTCGAATCGATTCCGCCTGACAGGAATGCACCAAGTGGAACATCTGACAGCATCTGCCCTTCAACCGTACGTGTCAAAGTCGCTTCCAGCAGCTCGATCGCTTCATTATCCGATACATCCAGACGATCCGCTGCAGCCCGCTCGTAGACATCATCGATATCCCAATAAGTGTGGATCTTGTAATCCTCTTGATTCCGATCCAAGACCAAGTAATGGCCCGGAAGCAGCTTGTTTACTTGTTCATAGATGGAAAAAGGAGCGGGAATACAGTTGTAGGTAAGCAATAGTCGGATTGCTCGCCGATCAATCGTAAGCTCCCTGGAAAACGGGGCAGCCTTGAGTGCTTTCAATTCGGAACCGAACCAGAAAAAATCATCGATCCAGCCGTAGTAAAGCGGCTTTTCCCCAACTCTGTCCCTTGCCAGTACAAGCCGCCTTTCCTCCCGATCCCATAATGCAAAAGCGAACATGCCTACCATTTGCTGAAGAGAGGATTCGATGCCATACTGTTCGATCGCTGCCAGCATCACTTCTGTATCCGAATGCCCTCTGAACGTGGATCCCGTTCCTGTCAGCTGTTCTTTCAGTTCCTGGTAGTTGTAAATTTCTCCGTTGAAGGAAATGACAAACCTGCCTGAGCTCGACACCATCGGCTGGCTTCCTTCTGAACTTAAGTCGAGGATCGACAGCCTTCGATGTCCAAGTACGACTCCAGCTTCCTCATCAAACCAATGCCCTTCTGCATCAGGCCCCCGGTGCTGGATGGAATCTGTCATTCGTTTTGCAACTGCTTCCAGTTCACCGCTACGATATTCACCTTTCTTATCTATAAAGCCAGTAATTCCGCACATAGGCATGCTCCTTAAAGCTTCGCTCAATTCCGTTTATATTTTTTCGGATAACCGAGCAGCAACGATAGAATGATTGAGATCATCAAGCCGAAAGCGAACGCTGCAGAAAGATTGACCAATGGTTTAGGACTGATAGGATCCGCATCCACTTCTGCCCCAGTAATGATTCGGGTATTTTTGAGATTGAAAATATCTTCATGCTCGGCAACGAATGTCTCCATCACACGATTTGCAATCAATTCCGCATCCTCCGGATAAACTCGGGAGACATAGACCGTCATCACCTGGGAACGCTCGTGGGCATTGATGGTTACATCTTCAAGCAGATTCTTGATTGTAACTTCTTCAAGCGTCTCCCCGTCGAGGCTTTCCGTTACTTTCTCCATGATCAATGGACTCAGAATCACAGATTTATAGGTTTCCATCAATTTAATGTTGGCATCGATTTCCGCAAGCGTGAATGGAGTCCGGTTCTTATTCTTATCCTCACCGACTTGCACTGGGTCGGTTTCAATGACAAGCATTTCCCCCTTCGCCTGATACACCGGAACCATGTATTCATAGGTGAAAATCGCCATAACTCCTGTGCAGATCCCTGTAAAAATAAGAATCAGCCACGCCCTGTGAAGGAGAATCCTTAAATAATCGACGACACCCATCCCTCTATGGTCATACATGAGACCACCTCCCCTCACTTCTAACTGTCATCATGATCGATAAAGCGGAAAGTAATCTGAGGGCGAGGATTGACATGTCTCAACCAGGCGCTGGTAGACTGCTGCATCATGGATGTATCTTCCCAGCACAAAATCAAGCACATGGGAGTCTATTTTTGAAAATGATCGTTTGAATTTGAACAGCGTATCGTCTCCTCCTCCGTAACCCCCACCAAGATGGAAGATTTCCTTGTGGTTCCGCTGTGCCCACAGGGCGGCTTCATAAAGTAACAGATTGTTTGCAGCAAGATTTGCATGACGCTCATCCATTCCCGACAGATGGTAGTGGATCATCGTTTCTCCCACGAGAAATAGACTGGCAGCGACCGGAGTCCCTTCATGCTCTGCAATGAACATTTTCACTTGATCCCCCATCTCCTCAGTGAGATGGCGAAAAAAAGCATCATTGAAATAATAGAAATCTTTAGCATTCGCGCGCTGCATTGTACGTGTGTATAGAACATTAAACGCCTTGAAGTCTTCCATATTCTCAGGGTTTGCTTCCCTGACTGTCACTCCTTGTTTCATGGCCTTTCTAACCATATTCCGATTCTTGCCTGTCATATTCGCCCAGATATCTGCCTGATGACTGACATCCAGCCCCACGGTCTTTCCTTTGACTGCAAGATCAAGCCAATTTTTCAGTCCCTCATGGTTTCGATACACAGGGTGGAACCTTATGAATTCAGAAACAATCTGTTCCCTTGAACAAAATGCATGGAAAGACTGACGGAAACTTTCCAGCAATTTCCCCCGGTCTTTTTCCTCGACAATCAAAGGACCACCGTAGCCATAAGGAGTGGTAATGTCGTACCAGTCTGTAAATTCATTTGAAAGAGATTTGAGATTACGAAGCAGGAATGGGTAAAGCACCGCCCCATACTGATTCTCAAAGTAAAAAGCGCAGCCTTTCCCTTCTTCCTGTTTTTCACTTAAACGAAAGTAATCGGGGGTATAATAGATATCCTTTTCATCAGATTGCTCCACAGCTTTTTTCCACAGCTGATCATCCAGTGTCTTAATGAACCTCTCCATCGCGCTCCCCCTCCACATCTCCAAATGAACGGAAGAGGTCGACCTGTTTTTGAATGATTGCTGCTTCATTGAATAACAGCTCCGCCCTCATTCTCGCTTTCAGCCCGAAGCTTTCGCGTAAGGTTCGATGTTCAAGCAGGAGATCGAGCTTCTCCGCGAGGTCTTCCACATTCTGCTTTTCCACGAGGTAACCGGTCACACCCTCTTCCACTTCTTCACGGCATCCCCGGATATTGGTGGCGACTACTGGAAGTCCCATCGCCATCGCCTCGATGATCGACCGGGGCAAACCTTCCCGGTAAGATGGAAGCGTGAAAATATCAGAGATTGCAAGAATTTGCGGGATGTCGTCCCGAATGCCCGGGGCAATCACGGCTGGGTGCTTTTCAATTCTTTGCGTCAAGTTGCTGTATGCATCATCTTTCCGATCACTTTCAAGCAGCTCTCCGAGCAAAAGCAGCTTCGCTTCCGGGTACTCCTGATGTAGCAGTTCGAAGGCATCCATCAATTCCACTATCCCTTTTTCCTTGACGAACCTTCCCATGAAACAAAGAACGACATCACGTTCAGTTAAATTGAATTCCTCCCGCAGTACCGTCTTCTCTTCTTCCAGAATAATCTTGGGATTGAACTTGGTTTCTACATCTACACCGTTGCTCAAATGGACGATTTGTTCTTCCGGCAGGAACTTCCGCTCTACAGAAAGCTGATAATCCTCGATACTTTGAAGCAGTAGCCAATCTGTAAACTGGGTTGCAAAAAACTTCTCAATCCAGTAAAAAAAACGATAGGTAAGCGGAGACATTCCTTCATGAAAATAAAATCCATGAGCTGTATATACAATGTGCGGAGTCGCCCCCGCTACGGCCGCTATCCTTCCAATCACAGCTGCGACGGGAGTATGGACATGGATGATATCGAACTTTTCTTTTTTCAAAAGGCGATACAGCTTCCAGCAGGCAACAATGTTCTTCAGGGAAAACATCTTCCTTCTGAATGGAATGTCATGTATGACATAACCCTGCTTCCTCAGCCAGTTCGCTTCGCCAGTATCTAGACAGGCACTTGCCACTTCAAACCCCTGCTCGACCAACCCGTCGATCAATGGCTTCAACAAGCGCTTCACTGAAACATCAATTGCACACACTTGGAGGATCTTCATGCTACATCCTCCAAATGTCGATGCCATCCGGACAAGTGGATGGATCGAGCATGCCTTTCAAATCCATTACGATCCCTTTTTGGTCACTCAACAGGGCCTGGATGCCCTGCCAGCCAAGTTCCTTATATTCCTCATGCCCCACCGCCAGAATGACGATGTTCGCCGATTCCATATCTGCCAATGGTAAAATATCAATCGAGTGCGCATGTCTTACTTCCTCAGCATCTGCATGTGCATCAGCCGCCTGCACATCAAAACCGCACTGCTTCAACTGCGTGATCAGATCAAACACTTTCGAATTGCGAATATCCGGAATGTTCTCTTTGAATGTAAGTCCAAGAACAGTCACGGTTACTTTTGTAAAATCGTATTTCTTTTTGACGAGTAATCGGATCAATCCATCGACGACGTGGGAAGCCATCATGTCATTGATACGTCTTCCTGCCAATACGACCTCAGGGTGGTATCCTGCCTGCTGAGATTTATAAGTGAGGTAGTACGGATCGACACCAATGCAGTGCCCTCCGACAAGGCCCGGTGTGAAGGGGAGGAAATTCCACTTCGTTTTTGCTGCGTTGATGACGTCCAGTGTATCGATCCCTAAACGTTTAAAAATGACCGAGCATTCGTTCATGAGTGCGATATTCAAATCACGTTGGGTATTTTCAAGTACTTTGGCAGCTTCCGCGACTTTGATGGCAGGGGCCTTATAGATTTCTGCTTCAATCACTTCGCCATAAGTCGCTGCAATGAATTCAAGTGTCGCTTCGTCCTGGGCAGATACAATTTTCGGAAGATGCTTGAAGGTGTGTTCTTTATCACCCGGATTGATCCGTTCCGGGGAATAGCCGACATTGAACTGTTTACCAGCCGTCATGCCTGAGACCTGTTCAAGGATCGGCAGGCAGACTTCTTCGGTAGCACCTGGATAGACGGTCGATTCGTACACGACTGTGCATCCTTCTTTCATGACCGATCCGATTGCTTTTGAGGCGCTGACGAGAAAGCCGAGATCCGGTTTATTCGCTTCATCAATCGGTGTCGGAACCGTGACAATAATCAGGTCACAGTCGTTGAGTGCTTCGGTGACATTTGTAAACGACACGTCTGCTTCTATCAATTCCTGCTTCGTTATTTCTGCAGTCCGATCGTGTCCATGATTCAATTCATCGACCCGCTTTTCATTGATGTCATAACCGACAACCGGGAACTTGGATGCAAAGGCTACAGCAATCGGGAGTCCAACATATCCAAGTCCGACGACGCCAACTTTAGTCGTTGTAGATGCTTCCCCGTAAAATTCTTTGTACCATTGCACAAATTTGGCGACACCTTCTTCTATCGGAGTCGAAGGACGGAAGCCCGTATCTTTCATGATGTCCTGGATATCTGCAAACGTTGCTTCTACATCTCCCGGCTGCATCGGAAGCAGGTTCATCGATGCCTTTTTCCCAAGCTCTTTTTCCAATGTGTGGATGAAGTGTTTGAGATCGACCGGTGAATGGTTGCCGATGTTGTACACTTTGTAGGGAACCTTTGCTGATGTTGGGCCACCCTTATGCAGCAGTCGCACCATTCCTTCTACGATGTCGTCGATATAGGTGAAATCACGCTTCATGTTGCCTTTGTTATAAACATCGATCGGCTTTCCACCAATGATTGATTCCGTGAATTTGAAAAGCGCCATATCCGGTCTGCCCCAAGGGCCGTAAACGGTGAAAAAACGCAGCCCTGTCGTCTTGATGCCGAAAAGATGACTGTAAGTATATGCCATCAGTTCATTCGATTTCTTTGTTGCGGCATAAAGTGAAATTGGATGATCGACGTTATCTTTAGTTGAAAAAGGTAATTTTTCATTCGAGCCATACACAGAACTTGAAGAAGCATAGATGAGATGGTCGACATCATAATGTCGACACGCCTCCAGGATATTTATGAATCCTTCAACATTGGATGTAATGTATTGATGTGGATTTTCGAGGCTGTAACGCACGCCAGCCTGAGCTGCCAGATGGATGACGACATCGAAGTCGTTCTGTTCGAACATCTGATTGATTGCAGTCGCATTTTCAAGCGACTCTTTTACGAATGTAAAATGATCGAACTCCTGAAGAATCGTTAACCTTGCTTCCTTTAAAGCAACATCATAATAGTCATTCATATTATCTAAACCAGTGATGGAGAATCCATCATGTAAGAGTCTTCTACTCAAGGAAAAGCCGATGAAACCGGCGCAACCTGTAATGAGAATTTTTTTGTCTGTCATGCTTGCCATAATCGGAAGTATCCTTTCCATTTCGTTGTGAATAACGTTATATGTTATGATTGGAGGAAAGGAGTTGTGATAAGGTAAGGAGTCCGGTGTACCGAATGGAAGCAAGGGTTTTGCGAAATCTGCCACTATTTGCCGAAAGGTTTTTATAAAAAAAGTTCGTTTACGGTATCTTTTTGAAAATGCCCATGTTATACTTAACTCAATTATTGTTGTTCGGTAATTATTGAAAGAGAAAAGCTTTCGAGTAAAATCATCTTTAATGATTATGAAGAGCAAGAATAGTAATATTTGTGCAAGATGCACGTGGAGGAATTGACATGAACAAAGGTACAGTAAAATGGTTCAACGCAGAAAAAGGTTTCGGATTCATCGAAGTTGAAGGTGGAGACGACGTATTCGTACACTTCTCTGCAATTCAAGAAGAAGGATTCAAATCTCTAGAAGAAGGTCAAGAAGTTAACTTCGATATCGAAGAAGGTAACCGTGGACCTCAAGCTGCTAACGTTGTAAAAGCGTAACTAGCTGACTATATTAAAAAAGGCGCTCCCATTGGGAACGCCTTTTTCTTTTGGTTATTTTTTCTCTGATGTTGCTTTACTCTTCGATTTTGTCGAGGTTTTCTTTTCTTTGATATGTCCGAGAAAGAACCCATTCACATCTGCAAGCTTCCCTCTCCAGGAGACTTTACTCTGAGAAGGTGTCGGCTGGGAATCTCCCAGGTAGATCTTGGCATCTTTCAAATGAATGAACTGAAAGTCATTCTGCTCCTCCTCTTCCATCCCATCGACAGCCTGAGAAAATTTATCTGCAATAGCCTCAGCCACTTCGTTTCCATCTTTGAATGTGTCAGTCAAATATTCCAAATAATTCTTCGCTGACGTTGTCGTGCCGGTAACCAGCGCTCCTTGATACTGAAGCGTAATATCCAATTCAAATTCGTGGTTATTCGCCGCTCGGACAAACATTGCTAAAATATCATCTGGATTGCCAGATTTCTCACCCATTATGTTCCCCTCCTACTTTACTGTGTATCATCGTCACTTTGGACAGTTGTACCTGCTTTTTTGGATCCAGCCTTTTTCTTGTTACCTTTGTTTTGATTGGATGGCTTGGATTCATCGGTTTCCGGAGTCTCTTCTACAGAAGCCTGGACATGTGGTTCCGGCTCGACCCCTGTTTGTTCAGCATCATTATCTTCAGGCTTGCTGGCGTCATTATCTTCCTGCTGTTCGTCATTTGGTTCTTGATTTGAAACTGCGTGAAGTTTCTCTGACTGCTCTTCTTCTTGTGCATCCGTATTTTTCTTGAATTTATTTACCAACGCATTGTCCATCATACGCTCTTTCGTGCTTCCTCCGAATTCTTTCCCTTTATTCAGAACACGTGTAGATTGTTCGGTAATTCCAGTTCTTACTTCCTTACCATTCTTTGGTGTAAGCAGTAGTGTAGCAGTAGCTCCTACCACACTCCCAATCACTGATCCTGCAATTAGTCCTTTTTTGTTACCTTGATTTGTTTTAGTATTCATAATGATTTCCTCCTAAGTTGTAGTGAAATTTTTTATATAATCAAAGTGAATCAGATTCAGCTTTGGATTTTTTCTTCTAATTGAGCAATACGCTCCTGCAGCTTTTTGTTCTCTTCCTCCAAATGATTGGTTCCAGCCTTCGAACTGAAATACGGATCGGTTTCCCACCAGTCCATACCGATTTCTTTAGCTTTATCGACGGAAGCGATGATCAGACGTATTTTGATTGTCAATAGCTCTACGTCAGCAAGACCGACTTTGATATCCCCGGCAATCACGACACCTTTATCAAGGACTTTCTCCAGTACGTCAACGATACTGTCTGATTTCATTGCGGGCTGCATGGTCATTTCACGTCACCTCGCTTGCTATAGTAAATTTCCTAATGGACCAAGATCGATATTCAAATCTTCGTCTTCCAGGTCAAAAATTCCCTTCAGTTCATCCATTTTTATTTCAAGATTTTGAAGAGCGACGCCGAGATTTTCGATTTGCTCATCGGATAACGTCCCGCCTTCCACTCTTCGCATGGCGTGTCGTTCCACGAGCTGTCTAAGCAACTCGATTACCGTCAGCACAAGCTGCGCCAATCCCTGTTCCGCACCTTCCGGGTCCAAATTGATGCGGCCGGATTGTACTGGTCTCTTATCAAGATCCTGCTGTGGCATGCTGCAATCCCTCCTTCTCCAGATCGAATTGATCCGATGATAGACTGCGGCGAGTCTGTTCATTCGCCTGAGCCAATGTTTCAACTGCTGAAATGAGCAGTCGCAAATCCAAGTAGACGAGGTCTACACCTGCAATGGATATGATGAGATCACCCTTGATTGCAACACCTTTATCAAGGACGACATCAAGAATATCAAGCAATGAAACTTCCTTACTTTCAATCGATTGTCGATTCGTCACCTTCATCTCTCCTTTATTGCAGGCTCGCAAAGTGGTAAGGTGGCCATGGTCCGGTAACTTCGAATTTCCAGCCACGATCTCCCCACTTTTCTTTCCAGGATTCCAGATGCTTTGCAACTTCTTCCACCTGTTCCTTTGAGAACAGATAGACACTGTTCCAGTTCATCGCTTCATTTTTGCCTGTCACATCTTTTCCCCACGTCTTCTTCACACTGCTCTCAACCGCCAGATCATCCAGTGTGTCATGGATGGCATAGCAAAGACGATCTTTCTCTTTATCCATTTCTTCTTTCATCCATTGGTCCAGCTTTTTTTTTGCAAAGAACTGTTTACCAGGGGAAAGGTTTTCAATTTCAGCTTTTTTCTCCTCTATGATTGAATTGTGATGGGCAAAAGCCTCTTCCCACTTTTCGTCATCACAATATATTTTCAGGTTCCATTCCTGCTTACCGTCAAGCCGGGATAATGAATGTATAAATGCTTGTTTCTTTGGCTCGACTGTTGCTCGTAAACTTGTTTCAGATTGATAGATGGTGCAAAATTTCATCGGTATGACTGGACCTTCCTCATTCAATTTGTCCAATGCTTCGTGATGATGAAAGGCTTTTTCATGCAGCCACTCGACGTTATTTACCTTTTCTTCCAGCTTCTCCTCGTTGTATTCAAACTCATCCAATGAACAAACGACCGCTTTCATCCCATCTAAATGAAGACAGTATGCATCTTTTTCTCCATCCAGTCCTTTGAATGGAGCAACGTCTCTTGATTCAGGGATGATGCCGTACAGATAAATAAGGTGTTCCATGATCCTTTCCTCATTTCTCTCGATTGATTTCTGCGTTTAACTGTTCCATCTCCAACTGTTTTGCTACTTCGTATCGTTCCATAAGCTCCTCTTCCTTGGCTTCAAACGCTTCATCTGACAGATCTCCCAGCTCATGCATCATTTGCAGCTGAGCTAGTTTCTTCTGAATATGTTCGATGTCATAAAGCTCTTTATCCACTTCTTCTTTCACTTTTCCCCCGACTTTGATTAGGAGGTTGAAAGGAGACATAACGAGTTTATGAATCATGTCGGTTCCTCCACTTTCATGCGGATATTGATAAAATTGTAGGCAGGCCAAGGTCCTGTATATTTGAAGTCAACTTTATCCTCCCACTGATCGTGGATCGAATTGACCAGTTCATCAAACGTCTCTTCTGCGGAGCGATCAACTAGAAATGCAGCATTCATAAGCATCTTTTCACTTATCGGATCGTTTAACTTTGCCGCATCCGCCTGTTGACTCAATGGTTGATAGATTTCATCATTCATCTGTCCTTGAAGGTCCTGGAAGAATTTATTGGCCATTTCACCTAATTGAATCCGGTCGTAATAGGAAGCCTCTTTTGATTTTCCCTGCATCGCCTGTTTTTTCTTGGTCATGGAAGGGTTCTTCTCCACTTCGGACTCGAGCCAAGATTTCTTCGCAATCACTTTCAGCCCAAGCTCCACTTTTCCACGTATTTTCGGGAAAATTTCACTGAATTGTGGATAAAGGCTTTCCAACAGCTTTTCGACATCTTCAACAGACTGAAACACGTTCCCGAAGCTGATTGGAATGACCGCATCATAATGAGGCATCAGCTGGTTGATCACCTTTTGATGCATCATAAGATTTTCTTTTTTCGGATGATAGATTTTCATTGGCACTTCCGCCACGATCATTGCCGCATCCTTGTGGGAAATAGTGAAAATCTCACGTTCTTTCCCTTCCATCTCGATCGGTTCCAAATCCGGGGTTTCTGTTGTCTGGACGCCACAAAATACATAAATGCCAGTTTGATTACTCATCCTTTATTCCTCCATCTATTCCTGTTCTTCAAGCGCACTGCGGTATCTCATATGAGTACGATTGTAGGAAGTGATTTCCTGGTCTTCATCTACGTGTACCTCGTACACACCAAGCATTTCATCCTTTGCATAGCGCTTCATATATTCCTTTTCTTCCGTCACCTCGATGGTGATCTTCCATCCACCATCTTCTTTCGTTTCCACCCCAGTCACTTTATAAGGGGGAGCAATATACTTCTCGAAAAACTCTTTTACCTGATCGACCACTTCCATGATTTTCACGGGATTCATCACCTTCGTAAAAATAGATTTGGAGCAGGGTCAGCTCACTGAGTGACCCTTTCTCCTATTAGATAGATAGTCTGCTGCGTTCGTTTTCCTGATTTTCCAGACCTTGATTTTCATAATCATCGCGAAGCAATCCGACTGCTTCTGCATATCTCAACCAAGTATCAACACTGGCAATTACGACACGTGCCTCAACGGTAATCAATTCGATACCCACAAGTGATACACGTGCGAAAGCGTCAATAACAACGCCTTTATCCAAAATACGATCGACAACATCTGCCAGACTTGAACTATCTCCGGTTTTCTTTACTGCCATTCTCATTCTCTCCTTCACTTAGATGGGATTGTCTTTACTGCACTAGGCTTCTTCACGTCTTCGTACCCTTTGATTTGCGTCGAGCTTTTCACGTTGGAATAGCTCTTTATTTGATCGACCCCTTTGATGGAACGATCATCATCTCCGATTTTCGATTGAAAGGATTCTCCCGCTTCTTTAAACTTCTTCAATTTCTCTCGGGCCTTCAGCAAGGACTCTTGTACGTTATCCCTTAACTCTTCTGCCTTGGAATGTACTTTATTCTCCAACTGATCCTGCGCAGCATCCGCTTTCGAATGAATACGATCTTCTGCCTTCGACTGCATATAGTCGACCATCTGATCTTTCGCTTCACTCTGCATATCATCCGTCAGGTCGCTGTCCTTTTTAAAACCTCTCTTAATCAGCTGTGCGGAGGATTTAACCCCTTCTTTCGCTTTGTCCTTCCAATCGGAAATCTTCTCTCTAGGATCATTTTCGTTGTTCGTACTCAAACGATCCCTCCTTTACTTGCAACAATCAGCAGGCACATCCATCAGCGAAATGGCTGCTTGTTCGATTGGATTCCCTTATTCAGCTTTTAAAAACTATGCTGAAATACCTAAAAGCAAATTATTGGAAGATGGTACCAGGATTGTAATAAAACCAAGGAGGAAGAGTGACTGGCATTATTGGAAAACGAAGGTAACGTAGGATAAAAAATTACAACTGTTACAGATTCATTATTTCAAAAAAATCCTGAATTTTTTTATAGAAAAGGTTGAGATATACGAAATTGGTACTATATACGTTGGAGTAAATTGCTCAATCATAAATCATGATTGGTACAAAAAAGGCAGCACCCACGAATAGTAGGGTGCTGCCTTTTCATTAAACTTCTACTGTTTCTTTGGTGCGGTCGATGATGCGTACCGCTTTTCCTTGAGAGCGAGGGATCATTTTCGGCTTATGAACCTTCACATCCACGCTGATCAGGCATCTGCTTTTCATGATTCGCTGAATCTCTTTTACCAAATCTCTCACTTCTTCATGCTCCATGTCCCTGTTGATTTCATAATAAAAATTATCATCCACTTCCACCTGCAGTTCGACGTGCTGCATCGTTCCTTTCTTAGTCAAGTGCAATTGATAGTGCGGAACAATCCCATCCACAGATAGCAGGTAATGTTCAATTTCAGACGGGAAAACATTTACACCGCGGATGATCAGCATATCATCGATACGACCTTTCACGCGCGACATTTTCAAGGTAGTCCTTCCACATTTGCACTTTCCGCGCTGGATGGATGCGATATCTCCTGAACGATAGCGGATGACCGGAAAAGCCTCTTTCGTCAAGCTTGTGAAAACCAGTTCACCATCCTGTCCATCCGGCACAGGTTCCAATATATCCGGATCGATGACTTCTACAAAGAAATGATCTTCAGCGATGTGCAGCCCGTCCTGCGCTTCATGACATTCCATTGCTACACCTGGACCCATTACTTCACTCAATCCGTAAATATCACATGCTTTAATATCGAATTTCTCTTCAAGGGTCCGCCTCATCTCTTCGGACCATGGCTCTGCTCCGAATATTCCGTACTTCAACGCAGTTTTCCTCGGATCCTTCCCGTCTTCCTCCATTTGTTCTGCAATATTCAAAAGGTAGGATGGGGTACCACATATGACAGTTGGTTTAAAATCTTCAATCAGCGTGATTTGTCGCCCAGTATTTCCACCTGAAATCGGAACGGTGGCCATTCCAAGCGCTTCACTTCCATAATGAAGACCCAGCCCTCCAGTGAACAGGCCATATCCATATGCATTATGAAGGATTTCTCCAGGTCCTCCTCCAGCAATTGCAATCGCTCTTGCTACAAGATCTCCCCACATTTCAATATCGGTTTTCGTATAACCGACGACGGTAGGTTTCCCACTTGTACCGGAAGAAGCATGGATGCGAACGAGCTCCTTCTGTTCGACTGCGAACAGGCCGAACGGGTAATGTGCACGAAGGTCGGATTTTTTCATAAAAGGTAAGTTACGTAAATCATCCAGTGACCGGATATCGTCTGGGGATATTCCAGCATCATCAAATCTCTCTCTATGAAAACGGACATTTTCATACACGTTTCCTATCGTCTTTTTGAGGCGCTTCAACTGTACTTCCTGCATTTCTTCTTTGGAAGCGGTTTCAATTTGATGCAAAATCACTTTGAATTCCTCCTTGAACTCATGAATGATAGCTAGGAATGTTATTTGATATATTAATATAACGAAAATAGGACGGATAGTATGTACAGTGTTATTAACACTTAATGTAATGGGAAAATAGTGGAAAGTCAATGTGTAATGAAAATTTTCAGAATAAATACCTATGAACATAACGCAGCATCACTCCACCGCATTAACGTAAGTGGGGACAGTCCCTCAGCGCTTTAAAGCGCTGAGGGACTGTCCCCTGTCGGTAGATGGACGGTGAAGGTGCTGCCTTCGTCTTCTTTACTTGAAAGATGGATGTGACCGTTATGGTTCTCCACCAGTTGTCTGGCGATGGATAAGCCAAGTCCAGTGCCTCCGGTAGCTCTTGAACGGTTTTTATCGACGCGGTAGAACCTGTCAAAAATCTTGTCCTGATCTTCTTCAGGAATTCCGATACCCGTGTCGGAGATCTGAAGTACAGCTTTTTCACCGTTGTCGTACAAACTGATACGAATTTTGCCTTCCTCCGTATAGCGAATCGCATTTTCAAGCAGGATCACCGCGATCTGGCGAATTTGATCTTTGTCCCCATCCACACATACCTGTTCCTCTATATGCTTTTCAAACTTCACATGATCCCTCGGTTGGAATTGTTCCACTGCTTCTCTCACCAATATGCTTAAATCCACTTTTTCCCTACGTATCTGTTGATGTTCATTTCTTGCGATCATTAACATTTGTTCCATCATCCGCTCCATGCGGTCACTTTCTTCGCTCAATGCATGGATGGACTGATCAAGCACTTCCAGATCTTTCTTCCCCCACCTTCTGAGCAGGTTCAAATGACCTCTGAATGAAGTCAATGGTGTACGCAATTCATGCGAAGCATTGGCTACAAAGCTCTTTTCCCTTTCGAATTGGTCTTCGATTTGTTCCAGCAAAGTATTGAATTTCGTTCCAAGCTGTTGCAGCTCGTAAGGTTGTCCAGGAACCGGAATCCTTTCATTCAAATCCCCTGTCCCCTTCATCCTTCCGACTGCATCTGTAATAGAAAGTAGCGGCTGCAGGCTTTTTTTCGTAAACTGATGAATCAATATGGAACCGACAATGAGACTTGTAAGACCGACAAAGAATAGGATCTGTGCAATAAGAGTAAGAAACTCCACTTCATCCTCCAAGTGGATGAACAGTGTGTAGGAACTACCTGATCCAGCATTTGCGTCAGTCTTATAGAACAGCCCCTCGTCTTCATTCCAAATCCAATGGGAGGAACCCAATACTTCCGATTGGTCTTCATCTTCAATCATATCTTCCCAGTCTCTCGATTGCGCGATGGCTTTCCCCTCAAATGCAACCTCTACGAAAAAATCAGGGTGATCAGGGTAAAGGACCTCATCCAACGTACTTTGCCAATTCAATTGATTTTCTGTGGTGACATCCTGTAACTTTTCTTCTACAACTTCCCGTTCGTCCTGTACATTTTGAAAAAGAAAAAAGCTGACACCTATAAGCACAGCGATTCCGATGAGGAGGAGTGCTATAACGAAATGCAAACTATACGATTTTGTAAACTGTGTGATCAATGTTCTTTTTCGATGGAAGATTGAGTTATCTTTCACGCATTCTCCCCCCTTTCGACTGTCTGCAATCAAGTTGTATTCATCATGTATCCGATGCCCCGAACTGTGTGGATCAGTTTCGGTTGGTAATCTCTGTCCAACTTGTTCCTTAAATAGCGGATATACACATCGACAACATTCGTTTCACCGGCGAACTCATACCCCCAGACGGCAGACAACAGCCATTCCCGACTAAGCGCTTCCCCTTTGTGCTTCATCAAAAAAACTAACAGGTCGAACTCTCTTTGCGTAAGATCAACCGGATTCCCCGCACGTGTGACCTGCCGGCTTTTCAACTGGACGATCAGATCTTCCATCCTTAACAAGTTTTCATCATTCTCGTCCTTTTTGCTGCCCTGTTGACGGCGAAGCAAGGCACGGATCCGCGCAAGCAATTCTTCAATATCAAACGGTTTGGTGAGATAATCATCCGCTCCTCGATCCAGTCCTGCTATTTTGTCGCCGACATAATCTCTGGCAGTAAGCATGATGATTGGAACATCACTCTTCTTTCGGATTCGTCTGCATACTTCCAAGCCATCGAGCTTCGGAAGCATCCAATCGAGTAAAATGATGTCCCAGGCCTTCTCTTTGTATGCCTTCATGGCTTCTTCCCCATCGTTAGCGACACCGACTTCATAGCCTTCATGTTCAAGCTCCAACCGAACGAATTGTGCTACATTACTTTCATCCTCGACCAGTAAAACAGAAACCTCCGACACTGTAACCACCTCGCACAACATTTGTCTATTAATATTCTACCTTCCCTAAAATAGATAATCACTACATATAAAATGAGAATTTGATGAGAGTCTTTTCATGAAATGCTCATCATGTCCTCCTTATTAATTTATTTATCACCCGTAAAATAACAAGTGTAGAAATCAATTGGAGGGATAAACATGAAAATCACAAAAAAAATGATCATCATCGGTGCGGTCACTTTGGGTATTGCAGGCGGTTCCTTGCTGCTCGCAGAAACGGACCAGGTAGAAGATGTCTTTGCATCTAGCGATAATCAGAACCAAAGTCAATTGATCGAGGAAGCGAAGCTATCAGAATCCGAGGCAGAAAAGGTTGCGACAGATAAAGTGTCAGGCGAAGTCGTTGCTACGGAAGTGGAAAAAGATGACGGTACAATCGTTTATGAATTCGATATCCGAACCGAGACTGGCGTCACAGAAGTTGAAGTAGACGGCAACACAGGAAAAGTTCTCGATGTTGAGCAGGATGATGAAGACGACGAAAACGATGATGACGGAAAAGAAGACCAAGACGATAAAAACGAAAATGAAGACAAGCAAAAGTAAGCAGAAATGGGGACAGTCCCTCATCATCACTTTAAAGTGATGAGGGACTGTCCCCACTTGCGTTAAAGCATTAATGCAGTTCCAATGATTGGATGAAGGCGTCGACGACTTGGTTGAATCTTTCCGGTTCTTCGAGGAAAGGGCAGTGACAGCTCTCTTCAAAGATTTCCAGTGTCGATCCTTTAATTTCCTGATGAAGATGCTCACCTGCAGCTACAGGAATCAGCTTCTCTTCCCTCCCAAAGCAAAGCAGCGTCGGCACATCAATTTCAGAAAGGTATGGGCGGCAGTCGATCACCGATTGATCAAACAGGATGGCACCAGCAATGGAACTCGGAATTTTCATTGTCTCTTCCAGCATCCATGCCAGTTCTTCTTCAGACAAGTCCTCTTTGAACATCAACGGGAGGAATCCTCTCAACAAGCCTTCCTGATCCGTTTGAATTCCTTGCATCATTCCCGCAAGGCTATGAAGATCGAATGCTCCGATTTCAAAATCCGGCCATTTGAAGTCTGATGCCAACTCATCCACGATGACGGTGGCCTTAAGGTTTGACCCACCAAATTGGTGAAGATACTCCCAGATGACAAATGCCCCCATCGACCACCCATCGAGGGTGACATCCTTCAAACCAAGCTTGTCGATGAACACGTTTAAATCTTGTGCGTAGGTTGCCACGGTATTGCCGTAGGAAACATCCGGTGATTTTCCGTGACTGCGAAGATCAACCGCAATGGTGCGATAGTTTTCACTGAAATAAGGAATCTGTTTATGAAAAAAACGGCTTGTCATCCACACCCCATGAATAAAAATGACAGGTTTTCCTTCCCCTTTATCTTCGTAGTACAGATTCACACCTTTTTCTATCTCCATATATGGCATTTACAAGCCCCCTGATTCATTTGAATTTTCACCCATTATCTATCCTATTCAACGCTTCATCGCTTATGAGGCTTTTACAATCAGATATCAAACAGTGACCGCAACCAGTTTAGTGATTTTCCTTTAAGGCTGGAAACGTACTCCTGGCCTCTTCCGGTCGTTTGAACAAAACAGGATTCGCTTTCATCCGGGCATAGGAACCAGCGATTTTCCAACTTATCTGGCACGTTTAAATAGGTAGGTAAAAATTCTTCTTCATGGAAGAAGGAAGGCAGTTTCCAGATGCTCGGCTTGTTCTTATGCGCTTCTGAGGATAGCAGCAACTTATTCGTCAGCCTCGGGAAGTATCCACAGCCCGGAATATCATGATCATCAAATAATTTATCAGCAGCAAGATAAATCGTATTATTTTCTCTATTTCGGAAGTCCACTGCAGAGCCGTGCGGATGTTTCTCTTTCACAGCAGATGGCAGCTCGTTCTGATTTTCCTTTGTGATTACTTTCCCTACCTTCAACCATCCATATAAAAAATACGCTCCATCCGTCCACGAGGCTCTAGGGTCAAGTGGGTGGACCCGATTTTTCATCGGCTTGAACCTGCTGAAGAACAAAAAGATACTACCTTCACCGACACCATTGTTCCTTAAGTGGCCGGCTGCTGCTTCCGACTGCCCAAAAGCTCCGAATTTTGGTCCATTCTTAAGCCAAGGGGGTATTCCCAAAACAGGGTCGTAGTGAGCATGGGAATTCTCAATGACCTGAATCGACTTTTTGCTGTATCCCATCTTTGGATCTTTGATGAGTTCTTTTAAATTCGCTGCCCTCATCCCTTCCAGGTAATTGTTTATCACTTTCAACTCTTCAAAAGTGTACCCACTGTCTTTCGCTTCATCTTCCGGTATCGGAAGTACGATATATTTTCCAGTTTCGGGATCAAATGGCGAATAGCCATACCCAGCTGAAGAATCGAATCCCTTACGACTTAAAATAAGTTTTTCCATTCTTGTCTCCTTTCCTATTTTCTGTCCTACCTTTAAATTACGTCATTCAAGTCTCGACACCTTTATTTTTAAAGGAAACCTCATCAATCCAAACTTTTAAGACACGCCGTCATATAAACGATCCAGTTCCTCCTGGATTTTTTCTTTTTCAATCCTTTCAAACAAAGGCTGCACATCATGTAGCGTTGTATCACCTACTTCGATCGGATTCCACTCCAATGCTTCCAATTGAAGCATTGCCCTTACCTTTTCGCTTGAGAAAGGTAAAAATGGATGCAGTAATTGTGCGAGGTTGGCAATGATATAGGTGCAGGTCGCCAACGTGTCCTGACATGCATCTGGCTTTTCTTTCACTTGAATCCAAGGCTTCTGTTCATCAAAGTATTTGTTCGCACTTCTGACAAAATCAAAAATTTCTTCTAGCGCCTTTTTGAACTGTGATCCCTCGATTAAAGCTCCTGCTCTTTCAAATAATTTCTGTGTCTCCGTCTGGATGGATTCATCCACTTTTCCATGCGGAACCTTGCTGTCGAAAGACTTTTCAATAAACTTCAATGTACGATTGACAAAATTCCCATATGCACCAAGCAGCTCACTATTATGACTGTATATGAACTCCCGCCAGGAAAAGTCTGCATCTCTGCTTTCGGGAGCATTGGCTGTCAGGAAGTAGCGGATCGAATCTGGGTCATAGCGCTCCAACAGATCCGGCACCCACACCGCCCAATTCTTACTTGTAGACAGTTTCTTCTGCTCTAAAGTAAGATACTCGCTCGAAACGATATGGCTCGGCCGTGCTGGTTGGTTGATACCAGATAGAATCGAAGGCCATATGATGCTGTGGAATGGAATGTTATCCTTTCCATGAACGTAGTAGGAAACCGTATCTTCCTTCCAAAATCCTTGTTCCTCACACTCCGATTGTTCCGCCCATAGCCTGCTGGCAGAATAGTAACCAGAAACCGCTTCGATCCATACATAAATTTTCTTATCCTCATACCCTTCCACTGGGACACTGACACCATTAGGAAGATCGCGTGATACAGCACGGTCCGGTAGTCCTTCCTTCAAATATCTTTCTGTAAGCTGGATCGCATTCGTCCTCCAGGCTCCTTCCTGCTTCGCCTTTCCCACGAGCTCCTCTAGCTCTTGTTTGAAATTGCTCAACTTAAAATAGAAGTGTTCCGTCTTTTCGATGGCCGGGGTGTTCCCGCACAACTTGCATGTGCGGTCGACCAGATCAAGTGGATCCAGAATCGCAGAGCAGTGATCACATTGATCCCCTCTCGCATCCTTACCGCAATTCGGACAAGTCCCTTCTACATAACGATCAGGAAGAAATTGCACACATGTTGAACAGTAGCATTGTTCCACTTCTTTTTTATATAAGTGACCATTTCGTAGCAACTCCAGAAAAATTTCCTGTACGACGCTATGATGTTGAGGCGCATCTGTACGGGAATAACAATCATAGGTAAATCCAATTGCTCCGAAGCACTCACTGAATTCCTTATGATACTTGTCGGCGATCTCCTGTGTCGTTACCCCTTCCTGTTTCGCCTTGATGGCAATCGGTGTTCCATTACAATCACTCCCTGATACATATAACACCTTCTCGCCCTTCTGACGATAGTACCTCGCCAGGATATCTCCAGGTAAAAGTGCCACCAGATGCCCTAAATGCAGGGACCCATTCGCATATGGCCAAGCTCCACCAATCAATACATTCATGTAACTCATCTCCTCTTGAAAAATAAAAAACCTCGCCCTTAGACACTATTGCCTAAGGACGAGGTTTGATCTCGTGGTACCACCTTGATTCACTGATCACTCACATGATCAGCCTCCATAAGTACGGAGCAGCGTTACTGCCCTTATACTCTGTCATTTATAACGAGTGACAACTCTCGTCCTGATCTAATCCATCAAAGACTCGACCAGGCAGCTCAAAGGCCATTTTCGATCGACGATTTCCTGCTTCTTTTCAGCTTCCGAAGCTCTCTGTGAGAAAATGAAGTCCATCTACTTTCCTTATCTCTGCATTTATTAAAGTTAATTTTCCTTATTATGGCACAACGACATTGAAAATAAAAGTTTTTTTCTCAGCTCTTTATTAAACTTTCCGAAATAATGCAGTCAGCAAACCTTCTACACCGAATAAATCTTCACCTTCGAATGCGTTCATTTCCCTGATTTCGATTACTTCGAAGTCTTGGAAAATCGTTTGCAACTTTTCCGGGGTAAACCCTAATCCACCTTGGAGGGAACGTTGTTCATATACTTCCCAGTCCTCCATAGAAGAGCCGCCAAGTGGGCCGTTTTCCACAAAGCAGGTGAGCGCAAAATGACCGCCGGGCTTCAGCGATTTATTCAATAATTCAAGATAATTCATTCTTCGGTGAGGAGCAATATGATGAAAACAGCCTGAATCATAGACTAGGTCATAGGATGCCTTCTCCACATCCAGGTTAAAGATGTCTTCGTTCCTGAACTGAACGTCCAACCCCATCTCCTTTGATCGTTCTTCTCCCCATTTCAAACCTTCTGTCGATCGATCCACTGCGTCAACATCACATCCTTGCTGCGCGAGGTAAAGTGCATTTCTTCCTGGACCGCAACCCAACTCCAACACCTTTTGGGGCTGGATCATTTTCTGTTGAAAATAGCTTACTAGATTTTCATCAGGAGCATTGATGAAAAACGGAATTTTCTTATTCCGATCTTTGTAGAATTCATTCCAGTCAAAGGTGCGCTCGGCCATTAACTGGTCATCGAGCATGTTTAAGAGATCATCATATGTACGTATCATTTCCCCACCATCCTCTCACTATATTTTACCATTTTCAGAGGGAGTAATGGTGTCTAAGTGGAGTTTGTATAATAAGTTTCCGAGTTTGTACAAATAGGTGTGAGTTTTGTTTAATAAAGGCTCGCATATGTTAAATAACTGATTCAATTTGTAAAAAGAATATCCAGAATTTTGAAACCCTTTCTTCCGCAAAACGTATATCAATTACAGTTATTAACAGAAAAGGAGGTGGAGCACTTGGATGAAAGACGCCGACAGATTTTATTGACGATTGCCATCATCCTATTTATCAGCAGCTTACTTATCCCATTCGTCGTTGTGTTCTTATTGCAGGATTTATTCTTTACAGACCGATCACAATGGTTCTTCATCACACCAACAACCGCATACATAACCTTCATGGCAGGGATGATGTGGCCAGCTATCGTCATTTTCATTCACTTACTGATCCAGACGAAATATAACTTCAAATCCTATAAGTGGGTGAGCATTGCACTGATTCCATTGAGTATCCCGGTCTTGTTGTTCGGTCTTACGAATTATTACTACTTCGATGATCAAGGAATCAATTACAATCACCTGACCACTACAAATCAAATGACATATGAATGGGACGGATTCAAAGAGGTTGAAAAAATCTATTCGAAAGAAGACGGTACGACAACGCTGGTAGAATATCGTTTTTTGACCAAAAAAGATGAAGAAATCTTCGTACCGGTGAATATGGATTTCAGAAATTATCAATCTAGAATTCTCAAATATTTAGAAGAAAACAAAGTGAAAGTCATCGATTCCATCTGACAGAAAACCCTCAAGGCACAGTCGCCATGAGGGTTATTTGTTTACAGATTCTGAACGGTACGTAAGATATCATCGGACTTTGTTATCACAGAGATCACGGCTACTCCATCCGCTCCTGCTTCAAGAACATCCGCTGCATTCGTTTCATTTATCCCACCAATCCCTACAGTTGGAAGGTCAGGATAAACGTGTTTAACTTTTTCTAAAAAATGGACATCCACAGGCTTCTTAGCATCTTCTTTCGTAGTTGTAGCAAACATGGGTCCAACACCCACATAATCGACTACCTCAATCGGACTTCGCTCAAGTTCAGCCAGATTCGAAATGGAAAGACCGATGATCCGATCAGGAAATCGGCGCCGGAGCTCTTCTGCGGAAAGGTCATCCTGACCAACGTGGATCCCATCTGCTTCTAGAGGATCGACAAGCTCAACATCATCATTCACAAAAAACAAAATGCCATGTTTCCTGCAAATCTCCCTGAGTTTCCTGCCGAGTGCCAATTTTTCAGCACCTTCTAGAGATCCCTGCCCTTTTTCACGATACTGAAAAGCTGTAATACCTGCACGGACAGCCTCTTCCAATACTTCGCAAGAATCTCGATCACAGTTCTGGCTCCCCATCACAAAATACTTTCTTAATTTTGAATACAGGTCTTTGCTCATGCCCGCAGTTCCTTCACTTCTGCACTCAGCGAATCTATGAAAACTGGTACAAAACTGCCTGATCCGTTTACCTCTGCAGATGATGCAGCATGAGCGGCAGATGCACCGTAAAAAGCTACAGCTGTGTAAGCTTGGTCCAATCTACTCCCTGAGGTTGTCAAGCAGGCTGTGAGAATGGAACCGAGCAGACACCCTCCGCCAGTCACTTTTGCGAGAATAGGATGACCAGTTTCATTGATTCGGCATGTCTCTCCATCATGGATGACATCCTTGGCTCCAGTTACGACTGCCACTGTCTTATAGGTCTGTGCCACCTGCTGTGCAATTGCTTCCGAATCCCCTTCGCCAACAGCGTCTACACCTTTTGTTTCTAATTGTTCACCAACCAATGCTCCCATTTCACCAGCATTTCCTTTGATCGCAGTGAATCGGACTTCCTTCAAGAGCTTATCTATCACATTTTTTCGAAAAGAAGTAGCAGCCACTCCTACAGGATCAAGCACTACCGGGATTCCCTTTTCATTCGCTGCCTTACCAGCCTTTATCATGGCATCAACTTCATTTGAAGTGACCGTTCCGATGTTGATCAGCACGCCATCAGCAAGGAAAGCCATGTCCCCAGCCTCTTCCACCTCTTTTGCCATGATCGGTGTGCCTCCGAAAGAGAGCAATCCGTTTGCCGTAAAGTTCATGACTACTTGATTTGTCAGGTGATGAATCAACGGCTGCTTTTCCCGGACCTCCTGTAGTATTTGTTCATTCATAATGAAAAACCTCCTCGCGTGTTGCCCAATGATTTGTTGGTCCGCTACCCTTACCTAGCGAAAAGGAGTGACGGATCGCTGCTGTTACATAATTTTTCGCTTTCTCGACGGCATCCACCAACGGAACGCCTTGGCTTAAATATGCCGTAATCGCTGCTGAGTACGTACATCCCGTTCCATGGGTGTTTTTCGTTTCAACCCGATCAGATGAGAACACATGCATCGTTGTACCATCGAATAAATAATCGATGGCTTCACCTTCCATATGGCCACCTTTTATAAGGGCAGCTCCTGCTCCGAAACTTTTCACGATGCTTTCTGCAGCAAGCTTCATATCTTCAAGTGTCGTAATCTTTTCACCGATGATGTCTTCCGCTTCAGGAATATTAGGAGTGACGATAGCAGTCAATGGCAGCAGATTTTCCCGTAAAAATTGGCGCGCTTCCGGTTGGATGAGCGGGTCTCCGCTTTGGGCTACCATGACCGGGTCCATCACATATGGTGAAGACTCATCTTTGAGCCATTCACCGATTCGCTTCATCATCTCTCGATTGGCGATCATCCCTGTTTTCACTGCATGAACAGGCATGTCAGAACGAATCGAATCCAACTGTGCCTCCAGCATTCCAATCGGAAGGTGGTGAATATCCTGGACACCTGTTGTGTTTTGCGCAACGACGGACGTGATCACGGACATTCCGTAGCTTTTCAATTCCTGAAAGGTTTTAAGGTCTGCCTGGATTCCAGCACCACCACTCGGGTCGGTCCCGGCAATCGTCAGCGAACAGGGGATGCGTCTACTCATTTGATCACCGCCTCATGTGCCGGCCACTGTTCACACGTATAGGCCATTTCCCAAAAAGCCAATTCCAGCTGACAGCTCTTACGGAAAGCATCTTTCATTCGAGTCCGCTCTTTATCAGAAGCTTCAGCTGCCACTTCGTCCAATCGTGCACGAAGCTTGTCTGTCACCTGTTCGACTTCCTGATCCGCATAAAATTGAATCCACTCGTTGAACGGGTGGGCCGTATCCGGGCGATATTTCTCCACCAATTCTTTTCCAATTTCCAAGTACGTCCAGGGACATGGCAACAGTGCACCCAGAATTTCCCCGAGATTGCCGGTATGCGCATGATAAAGCATGTGCTTGACGTAATGGTCTGCTGTCGGTGGTAAGGGATACCCTTGGAGCTCCTCATAGCTCACACCGATCTGTTCGCAGAAATTGTTGTGCGGATGGATTTCACTGTTCAGTACAAACCCGATCTGGTCATTGAAATATGCTATGTCTTCACGCGCTGATGATTTTGCGATTGCCAGTCCATACACATGCATGAAGGCATTCAAATATTCGTAATCCGCTTTGATATAGTGGGTTAATGCTTCTTTCGGTACATCGCCCTTTCCGATTCCATCGACAAATGGGTGATTGAAAATCAGTTGGAAAAGGTCATCATTTTCTTTACGAAGAATTTCAGTGAAACGCATCGTTTTTGCCTCCTCATGTTTTTCAGGAAGCTGCGTTGAGGAAAAGTAAAATGTAGAGAAATAAAGAAGAGTATCTCCCGACTACTTCCCTTACGCAGGCATTATCCTGATCAGGTTCCAAGGGATCAAGGAATCTCCTTATCTCAGCTTCGAAAAGCACCCCTAGTAGTTTCGATGTTTAATAGTTATGAAGTAAGTGTTCCTGTTTTACTCTGGATAGGACCAGCCATCCAAGCATTGCCCCTGTCACACTGCTCACAAGGAATGATGGCATAAAGAAAAACGCTCCGAATGTGGTCCCCATCAGAATTTTTGCATATGGCACGGCGAATAGTGCACCAACTACACCAGTACCAAAGACTTCACCAGCTGCAGCCCATCCCTTTTTACCGAGCTTCTGATACAGGAATCCTGCCAGAAACGCACCAATCATCCCGCCTGGAAACGCAAGCAGCGAGCCAAGTCCGAGCAGATTACGAATGAGCCCGATCATGAACGCAATGATGACGGCAGGCAACGGTCCTAAGGTAATGGCTGCTATTACGTTGACCGCATGCTGGACTGGGTAAGCTTTCGCAATTCCTGCTGGAAACCAAAGGAACTGCGCCCCCAATGTACCGAGGGCTACAAGCACCGCCATCGTCGTCAATAAACGTGTCCGATTTATTTTAAACACCCCCTTTTCAGGAGCCTGCATGGCATCTGGACCGTCGACCAAACAATAAAAAGCCAGGTTCTGTATTAGAACCTGGCTAAATAGGAAAAGTGAATAGACTTTCGTCCAACTACTTCCCTACGCTGGTATTAACCAGATCAGGTCCATAAGAGTCGGAAGCTCATTCGCTTCCTCTCAGCCCATGCATGGGCACCCCTAGTAGTAAATCATTAAGTATTGAATTTTATTTGGTCGTCTTCATCTTAACAAATGAAACAGAGGTTGTCATAGTCATTTAGAAACATTCTGTAAAATCCTTATGCAAACTGTTCTTTCTTACGGTAGACCATCCCATCGGCTGTCGCCAACAGTTCTCCATGCTGATTTTTGACAATCATCCTGTACAGTCCGAGCTTTGGATTCTTCGATTCCTCAGTAGCGGTCGCTGTAACTGTGTCCCCCAGCATCCCAGCACGCATGTAATTCATATTGACGTTGATTCCGACGGCAGTCTGTCCGTACGAATTACTTGCAATCGCAAATACTACATCAGCCAACGAAAAAATGGCCCCTCCATTCGCAGCTCCGTGAAAATTCATATGGTTTTCAGTAATCGTCATCGACGCCTTCGCTTCTCCTTCACCTACATGATCAACGGAAATCCCAAGAAACTTTGCATATGGATCTGCATTCACACGATCGAGTACTGCTTCCTTCATTCCTCATTCCTCCTGTTTTTTCTTAAAGTGTATAGTTAAGGGACATCACGATGATGTCCCTTAAATGGCTTTTATTCTTTCAACATCCATTTACCATCTTTCACTTCAGCAAGTACCATACTGTCTGCTTCCAGCCCATTATGATCTTTGTCACTGAAGGAGAAGATTCCAGTAGCACCTACGTAACCATCTACATCATTTTCCAAGTAGTCTCGAATAGCTTCGCGGTCTGTGGCACCTGATTTAAGCGCTTCTACAACCAACATCAAATTATCGTAACCATAAGAACCGAAGTTGGTTGGTTCACTATCATATTCTGCAGTGTACTCATCGTAGAAACTGGAAATGACATCATACTGCTCGTCATCCTCTGGAATTTGTGTCGGGAAGAGCAGTTTTCCTGTAGGTATCGTCACACCTTCCGCTGCATCTCCAGCCAGGTCGATAAACGACTGTTTTGCAATACCATGGCTTCCAATGTACGGAATGTCCATGCCAAGCTCCTTACTGTTCTTTGCAATAATTGCAGGACCTGGGTTCGTTCCCCAGACAACCATCGCCTGTGCGTCTGAACTATCAATCTTCGTCAGCTGCGTTTTCATATCCGGATCGTCCGTATTATAGCTTTCTTTGATGACGATCTCCATGCCATAGTCGCCAGCAAGTGCTTCCAGCTGTTCGACACCACTTGCTCCGAAAGCATTGGAATCTGCCAGAACAGCAATCTTGTTCATGCCTTCATTCTGCAGGTGCATATAGATTCGCTCGACAGCGTGTGCATCGGAGTGAGGTGTTTTGAATACCCATTTCGATTCTTCGACAGGGGACACGATACTTACCGCAGCTCCTGCAGAGATCAGTGGTACTTCATTGTCCATTGCAATCCCTTTCATTGCCAGGCTTGCTCCAGTAGTCGTCGATCCTACGACAGCCAGGACATCTTCATCATGGATCATACTGTTCATTTCTTCCATTGCTTTTTCCGGCGTCGATTCATCATCTGCCAGAATGATTTCTACCTTCTTCCCATCGATTCCGCCTTCATCATTGATCTTCTTCTCAAGCAGCTTTGTAGCATTCCACTCCGGTTCCCCAAGCGGACTTCCTGGTCCAGTCTTTGAGTAGATTGCCCCGATCTTATACACATCGGAATCCCCTTGAGCTTCTTCATTACAAGCAGTCATTACTGCAGCTACCATGACCATCAACAACAGACTAAGCCATTTTTTCATCCTTACTCCCCCATTCAATTATTTTCAATCAACTCACAGTGTGACCTAGGAAAATCTCTTTCACTTCTGGATTATGTAGTAAATCCTTTGCTCGACCTTCCTGGACAATCGTGCCGTGAGACATGACATAACCACGATCAGCTATTTTCAATGAAGCGCTTACATTTTGTTCAATCAACAGAATGGTCACTCCGAATGCATCTCTCAGTTGCTGGACATAATCCAACACTTCCTTGACGATGAGTGGCGCAAGTCCAAGAGACGGCTCATCCAGTAATAACAGGTCCGGTTTTGCCATGATTGCTCTTGCGATTGCTAGCATTTGCTGTTGTCCTCCTGAAAGTGTACCTGCCAATTGTTCCTTACGCTCCTCTAAAATCGGAAAAAGGTTGAATACCTTATCAATCTCTTTGTTGACCTCTTTCTTGCCTGTCTTTTTGTAATGATGGTAAGAACCAAGCAGTAGATTATCCAACACAGACATCGTACTGAAAACCTGTCGATGCTCAGGTACGAGGATTAAGCGATCATGAACGATTTTTTCCGCTTCCCAACTCGTAATATCCTTATCCCGGTAGGATATCTTCCCGCTTGACGGTTGCAAGAGACCGGCGATATTGTTGAGCATCGTAGTCTTTCCTGCTCCATTCGCTCCTAACAAGGCGACAATTTCGCCTTGATCCACATGCAGGTTCACATCATCAAGGGCCTGAATTGGACCATAACTGAAGGATACGCCTTCTACCTGCAGGATTTTCCCACTCATAAGCTCACCTCCTCCTCTTCTTCCTCGGTTCCGAGATAAGCCTCGATCACACGACGATCATTCTGAACTTCCTTCGGTGTCCCCTGGGCTATTTTTTCCCCTTGGTCCAACACGACAATCTGATCACTGACACGCATCACAAGATCCATGTCATGCTCGACAACAAAGATGGAAACCCCGCGTTTCCTCACCTGGAGGATCAGATCACTCATCGCAGCTGTTTCGTTATGGTTCAATCCTGCTGCAATTTCATCCAGCAGCAGTAGCTTCGGGCGTGTTGCAAGCGCTCTCGCCAGCTCCAACAGCCGTAGCTTTCCTAAAGGCAGATTGCCAGCTTCCACGTCTGCTACATCTTCCAAACCGACGAATTTGAGCTCTTCCCACGCCTGCTCATACATCTTCTGTTCTTCCTTTTTGGCACCAGGAAGCTTGAAAGCAGCGGATAAGATCCCCGATTTCGAGTTCGTATGTAACCCGACCATCACGTTTTCCAAAACCGTCATCCGTTTGAATACTTGCAGGTTTTGAAACGTTCGAGCAATTCCCAACGGAGCAATTTTGTAGGACGGGAGGCGATCAATCCGTTTTCCATCAAACCAGATTTCCCCTTCTGTAGGTGGGAAAATGGAAGATACCATGTTAAACAACGTACTCTTCCCAGCACCGTTCGGTCCGATCAGACCGACAACGTTCCCTTCTTCAAAGGAAAAAGTGATATCCTTGTTGGCTACCACGCCACCAAACTTCTTTGTTACCTGTTTCACTTCCAGTAGATTAGGCACTCTGATCCCCCTTTACAGTACTGACATTCGATTTTTTCTTCGCCGAGGAATGAAACACCTGTTTCAGTTTGCCTGAAATAGCTGGAATAAGGCCCTGCGGAAGAAAGATTACGACCAGCATAAGAATCAACCCATACAGGACATGTTCAAAATCGCTCGTAATAAAGGAGATTTGTGAACCTAACGTCTGGACGAACGAGCTGATTGCAGTAATCAGCAATGCTCCGAAAACCGCTCCCCAGACTGTAGTAGCACCACCAAGTACAACCATCGTCAAAAACAATATCGAACCATCAAGTCCGAATGAGCCAGGTGAAATGCTGTAGGACATGTGTGCAAACAACCATCCCGCTACTCCAGCGAACATCGCACTGATGATGAATACCTGCATTTTATATCGCCCTGTATCCACTCCCATCGAGCTTGAAGCGACTTCACTATCGTGAATCGAACGCAATGCGCGTCCCACTCTCGAATGAATGATGTTCAGGGAAAGGATGATAATGACTAAAGCAATTGCCCAAACAAGGTAGTAGTACCCGATTCCCTGTCTGAAGGTAAATCCGAACAACTCAATTTTTGGAATGCCGTAAAACCCGGACGCTCCATTCGTCAAGCCCTTCCATTCCACCAGCAATACATGGATGACGATTCCGAATGCCAATGTTGCCATCGCCAGGTAATACCCATGAAGTCTTGCCATTGTATGTCCCAGAACATATGCAATGAGGCCAGGTACGACAATAGCTATGATCAGTGACACCCATGGACTCAATCCGTATGTAGCAGTCAAAATAGCTGTTGCATATGCGCCTACCCCATAAAATGCTGCCTGCCCCAATGAAATTTGTCCTGCAAATCCCATCAATAAACCAAGACCTACGGCAACGATCGTATAGATACCGGCGAATGTCGCTTTTGTGATCATCAAGGAAGTGGAGAGCAGAAAGGGTAGAATGATGATCAATACAGTGAATGCTGCTACCCCTTTCCAGCTCATCTGTTGCATACCAATCCGTTTCACTTACAGCCCTCCTTTTCCAACATTCTTTTCGCCTAGTAATCCATACGGACGAATCAAAAGAATCATCAATACGAAACCGAATGCGATTGCATCTTTCATCCCTGAACTTATGAATCCGGCACCAAGTGATTCGATCACTCCTAGAAGCAATCCACCAAGTACAGCACCAGGGGCACTTCCAAGTCCACCAAGAATCGTTGCGGAAAAGCCTTTGATTCCGAGCATGACACCCATGTCATAGGCAGGGAAGATAATCGGAGCAATGACCAGACCGGCCAATGCGCCAAGACCTGCACTTAAGGCAAACGAGAATGAAGACATTTTCTTCGGGCTGATCGCCATCAGCTTTGCTGCCATCGGGTTTACCGAACATGCACGGAAAGCTTTACCAAGCATCGTCTTCTCAATCATCAGGAATAATCCCGCAACGATGATCAGCATGAACACCATTACCCAGATGCTCTGAGGGGTGATCGAAGCTCCCATTACTGAAACAGGTTCATCGCTCGCAAAGGAAGCAACTTTCACAGAATCCTTGCCCCATACCATGCTGGCAATCCCGCGAATGAAGATTGCAGCACCGATGGTAAGGATGATCAAACTAAGTGCATCTGCACCTTTCGCTTTTCTGACAATCGTCAGTTCCAATAACCACCCGATCACCACCACGATGGCTATCGTCGATAAAAACGCGAACAAATATGGCAGCCCAAGGTTCAATAAGGAATACATCGTCATCCCGCCAAGCATGACGAACTCACCCTGAGCCAGATTAATAACTTTGGTTACGCTGTAGATGGTGACAAAACCGAGCGCAACTATTGCGTATATACTTCCGATTGTTAATCCGGAAATCAAAAATTGCATCGAATCTCCCATCAACATCCCCCTTTCATATAAACCGAGCCTGTCAAGTTAAACTTGGAGCGCTTCATTTGTGCGGTCCACTATCCGGACTGCCTTACCTTGTGATCGCGGAACCGATTTTGGTCCAAGCACTTTAACATCCACAGACACTAAACAATTATTTTTCATTACCTTTTGAATATGTTTCGCCAGCTCTTTCACATCCGGGTGGTTAAGGTCTTCTTGAATCGTTGCATAGAATCCGTCATCCACTTCCACCTGCAGTTCCACATGCTGCATGCTGCCTTTCTTCAATAGATGCAGCTGATAATGTGGGACAATTCCTTTTACAGTAAGCAGATAGTGCTCGATTTCAGATGGGAAGACGTTGACACCGCGAATGATCAGCATATCGTCAATTCGTCCTTTTACGCGTGACATTTTAATGGTCGTACGTCCACATTTACACGTTCCGCGCGTTAGGGAAGCGATGTCACCAGTCCGATAGCGGATGACAGGAAATGCTTCCTTCGTCAAACTGGTAAACACAAGCTCACCATCCTGCCCCTCTGGAACAGGTTCCATCGTTTCCGGATCAATGACCTCAGCCAGGAAATGGTCCTCTGCAATATGTAAACCATCCTGCGCTTCATGACATTCCATGGCGACTCCAGGTCCTAATACTTCACTCAAGCCATATATGTCACATGCTTTTATGTCGAATTTTTCTTCAAGGGTACGACGCATTTCTTCCGACCACGGTTCAGCACCGAAAACCCCATACTTTAATGAAGTTTTACGTGGGTCCTTGCCCGCATTTTCCATATGTTCAGCGATATTCAACAAGTAGGATGGCGTGCCACATATGACGGTCGGCTCGAAATCTTCGATCAATGTGATCTGCCTGTCCGTATTTCCACCTGAAACAGGGACCGTTGCCATTCCAAGTTCTTCACTTCCACAGTGAAGACCGAGTCCGCCAGTAAACAACCCATACCCATATGCATTGTGAAGGACTTCGCCTTTCTTACCACCTGCAATTGAAATCGCCCTTGCAACGAGCTCTGACCACATGCAAATATCATTCTTCGTATAGCCAACAACCGTCGGCTTCCCACTCGTGCCTGAAGATGCATGAATCCGCACCAGTTCGCTACGGTCGACGGCAAACAAACCGAATGGATAATGATTCCTCAGGTCCTGCTTGACCAGAAACGGCAGCTTCCTCAAGTCATCCAATGACTTTATATCCTCAGGTTTTATCCCTGATTCATCAAATTTCTCCTTAAAAAAAGGCACATGCTCATACACACGCCGGACTGTTTCCTGTAATCTGTTCAACTGTAAGTCCTTCATCTTTTCCGGTGAAGCGCTTTCAATTTCGTGTAAAATCATTTTGAAAAAATCCCCCTATCCTTTGCTATTAAGATATAACGTTTATAGAACGACATATTAAATTGTTGTAATTATCTCTAAATTTAACGTTTAAACTTGCTAAAGTCAACATCATTTTAGGAATTTTCTGAAAATACACAACCTTTTCTAAGTCCCTTGAACAAAACAAAAAGAACCCCGGCTAACCGAGGTTCCCCTTCCTACTATTCCTTTTTATCTCTCTGTCTGATTCGTTTAGTAGCAGTAGCAGGCACCTATGATGATCAACAAGATAAACAGCACTACGACTAATACGAACGTTTCATTTCCTCGTCTACGGCAGCCATACATTGGTGCAGTGTACATAGGCCTTGGTGGCATATTCGCACCCATTACTGGCGATGCATTGACGTTGGCACCCATTACAGGCGCAGCATTATTTGCATACATGGTCGTGCTCCCCTTCCTCTCTTGTGTATATTCACTACATTATACTCACCTAGTATCAAATGGGACCGTTTCAGGGAGAAAATGGGTGAACGCCTTGTCAGTCAGGAAAGGAAGAATTGCTTAAGAAATGCGAGATAATGCAAATAACAGATCGACGTCTGATTGTGATGAAGAACCGGAGCCTGAATTTTGTAGCCTGAACGATACGATGGATTAACAGAAAGCTGAGCCAACTGCTGAAAAGAGGGATGGGTAATTAAATTGGTAAAATAAGCGGACGTTGTACTGCCTTCATACCGTTGTTCATTCAAAAATTCGATCATCTCATCGGCCGTCCTTATTCCAAGACCATGGCCAAAGAAGTTATCATCGGTCATCGCTACAGCATTCTCTCCTCTGAACCATGGCAGCGCAGGGCTGAAGTCCGGATTCGCAAAATAAACGATATCACCAGGAATGTATTTATTACCATAATACGTTTGGAGACCAAGGTCTGTGTCTGTGTGCCAGCTGTACAGATACAAATCTCGAAAATAGTAATCGAAGCGAGCACGATCCAGACTCTTCAGAACAGCATGATAGATGAGGATCACACAGGCGGTTGCACATTCAAAGGCATACTGTGGACTGTTTTGAAAAATGTCCGAGATCGCATCAGAAGGAGAAACATCCGGTCTCAAACGGAATCCCCCTTCAGATGTAAGTATCCAATACATAGGGTTGCAGCGGGCATACTGGAACGTTGTGAAGCCCGCTTCACTTTCATTCATGAGATTTGCACTATCAATGATGTTTTTACGGAGGGTAAGTTCGAATAATAGGTCTTGTTTAGAGGGATAGGAGTACACGTTATCTGCACTTGATATATGCTCGGCTATTTTATTTTCGATCGTGCTGACTTTCAATTGATTTGGCTGAATCGTCTCTCCGGATACCTGGATCATCCAACTCCCCCTTCAGGCAGGGCTTTTAGCTAGTTTATTCGCGCGGAGGTGTAAACATGTTGGACTTCTGTCCAATTAAAAAAATCCACTCACCTTGTGTGAGTGGAACCAAAAAACTGATGGAGTATAGCGGGCTCGAACCGCTGACCTCTACACTGCCAGTGTAGCGCTCTCCCAGCTGAGCTAATACCCCGTATTCAAAAATATGCCAACAACCAGTATTATATAATGCAGCTCAGAAGTTTGGCAAGCACATTTCGTTCGCCTTTTCATTGAAATTACCGCTATACTTGGTAGGTATGATTTATTCTATTGCAAAGGGTGAAACAATGAAAAAAATCTGGCATTCATACAAACATTCTTCTTTCTTATTGAAGATGACAATTGGTTTCTTACTCGGTATCCTCGTCGGAATTTTGCTCGGCGAAGATGCACAGGTACTGAAACCGTTCGGCACAATTCTGATCAACTTGCTAAGCATGATCGCCATCCCGGTCATCTTCCTGACGGTGGTGCTTGCGGTCAACCAAATGCGCCCAGGTCATCTTGGACGTCTTGGTGGAAAGCTATTGCTTTATTATGGAGCGACTACTGCAGGGGCAGTTTTGATCGGCGTTGCGCTTGCGTTGTGGATCAATCCTGGCGAAGGGCTTTCTTTGCCTGATGCACAGGTCGATAAGCCTGCAGCACCTGCATTCTCTTACGTTCTGCTGAACATTGTCCCGAGCAATCTGTTCGAGGCATTCGCTTCAGGTCAATTGATGGGAATCCTTTTCCTGGCACTGATCATCGGGTTGGCTCTTAACACGATGCGCCATTCAGACGAAGAAAAGCTGCGCCATTCGGGAGGTACACTATACCGAGTCTTCGATGCAGGTAATCAGTTGTTTTTCCTTTTATTGAAAGGCATCCTGCTTTACGCACCAATCGGGATCTTCGCCATCAGTGCATCATCTTTCGGGAATCAGGGATGGGAAACATTCCAGTCGCTGATTGAATTCACAGGCGTATTCTACCTTGGTGTCTTCCTGTTATGGATTTTCGTGTACACTGCATTCATCAAGTTTTCCAAAATGGGGATCCGTGAATTCTTCGTAAAGACCAAAGATGCTTATTCTACGGCATTCTTCACCTCAAGCAGTCTGGCGTCATTGCCGGTTGCTATCGAATCTGCTAAAAAAGCAGGTATTTCCGAGCGGATCGCAAACTTTTCCCTTCCTATCGGTGCCGTCTTCAATTCAGATGGTGGTGCGCTTCGGATGGGTGTATCGATTGTCTTCGCGGCAAATGTCACTGGACTCGAGCTGTCCACGATGGACTTCCTGACAATCGTACTTGTAGGTACGCTTCTATCGATTGGTACAGCAGGAATTCCAGCTGCTGGTCTTGTCACCTTGTCAGCGGTGCTGACGATGTTCGACCTGCCACTTGAAATCGTTGCACTGATTGCCGGGGTCGATGTCTTGATCGGCATGGCAGGAACTGCTTCCAACGTCATCGGTGATATCGTTGGTGCAGCAGTCATCAACCGTTCGGAAAAGAAAAATGACTTACAATCAGCTGAAAGCTGAAGAAATCCTTGCTGTCACCGGACAGCAAGGATTTCTTTTTTAAAATATATGTTCAGCATGTTGCTCAGTATTTTCTTTCCTTCCTGAGTTCCAATTGACTCCGGATGAAATTGTACACCTTCAATCGGATACGTTTTATGACATATGCCCATAACCTCCCCATCCACCGTAACAGCAGACAGTTCGAAACAATCAGGCAGCGACTTCAAGTCGACGGTCAACGAGTGATAGCGCATCGCTTCTGTTGGTGATTTCAGTCCTTGATAAATTCCGGTCCCCTCGTGATGGATGAAAGAAGACTTTCCGTGCATCAGCTTTTCTGAACGGATTACTTTTCCACCGAACGCTTCAGCAATTGCCTGATGGCCAAGGCACACTCCGAAAATCGGAACCTTCCCTTTAAAGTGCTCGATGATCCGTTTCGTCTGCGGTGCATCACTTGGTGAACATGGACCTGGCGAAAGGAAAATCAACTCCGGTGCTTCTTTTTCAATTGCTTCAATCGTTGCCTCGTCATAGCGTTCTACTCTTATCTCCTGGCCCAGTTCACCTAAATACTGGACCAGATTATACGTGAACGAATCATAGTGATCGATCATATAAATCATCTGCTCTACTCCTCTCTGCTATCCTCTGCTCACCTTCACTCACTCTACTAAACTGCGAACTTCTTCATAAAAACGCTCTAACGACTTCGGATTATTTTCTTCCAGCCCATCCAGTTCCTCTTCTATCAGGCGGATGATTTTACTGCCGATGATCACCCCATCGGCATGCTCCCGAATCAGGTGGACATGCTGATTCGTTGAAATCCCGAAGCCGACAGCAACCGGCACGTTGCTATATGCTTTCACTTTTCTTATGAACGCCAGCACCTCATCTGACACTTCATTTCTTTCACCGGTTACACCCAATGTAGATACACAATACAAAAAACCGCTCGCTTCTTCCGCAATCAACTGGATGCGGTCTTCTGAATTCGGTGCCACCAGGGAAATATATTCGATGTCATTCTTCCGCGCCAGTTTCCGGATAGGGGCACTCTCCTCATGTGGAAGGTCGGGAATGAGCACACCTTCAGCTCCGTTCGTTTTCATCAACTCGATGAACGCTTCTTCCCCGATCTGCAGCACAGGATTGTAATACGTGAAAATGACGACAGGAATCTCCAATCCAGCTTCCCTCATTGCCGGAACCATTTCCACTGCCTTTCTCAACGACATCCCTTGTTTCAACGCACGCTTGGCTGCCCGTTGGATCGTAGGACCATCTGCTAATGGATCGGAATACGGAATACCAAGCTCCAGTACATCCGCTCCTGCTTCCTGAAGCTTCAATGCAAGCTCGATCGTGGCTTCAGGTGTCGGGTCGCCAGCGACGATGAACGGGATGAACAGCTCTTTCGTCTTTTCCAGTTTTCCTTGGAAGCTTGTTTGTGTCAGCATGTCATACCTCCTCCTGAAAGTGGTCCATCAATGTCGCCATATCTTTGTCACCTCGGCCGGATAAGTTAATCAGAATCGTAGCAGCTTCCGGAAGTTCCGGTGCCTCTTTGAACGCCTGTGCCAGCGCATGAGCACTCTCAATCGCAGGGATGATACCTTCTGTCTGAGTCAACAGCTTCAATGCGTCAAGCGCTTCCTTATCCGTCACCGCTTCATAGCGTACACGCTTTGAGTCGAACAAATACGCATGCTCCGGGCCGATACCCGGATAATCAAGCCCTGCAGAAATCGAGTACGGTTCAGTGATCTGTCCGTGTTCATCCTGCAGAAGAAACGTCAGCGACCCATGGATGACGCCGCGACTTCCTTTTGAAAGTGTGGCTGCATGTTCAAGTGTGCCAACACCTTTTCCGGCAGCTTCTACACCGACAAGTTCTACCTCATCCTGTAAAAACGGATAGAACATTCCCATTGCATTGCTGCCCCCTCCGACACACGCGTAAATCCGCTCTGGAAGCTGATCCTCGACTTGTAAAAATTGCTTTTTCGATTCATCTCCTATCACCCGCTGAAAATCACGGACCATTCTTGGATACGGATGTGGTCCGACAACAGAACCGATCAAGTAGAAGTGGTCTTCACAGTTGGCAACCCAATAACGGATCGCCTCGTTCGTCGCATCCTTCAATGTCCCGTTCCCACTGGAAACAGGAACCACTTCTGCTCCAAGTAGCTTCATCCGGAAAACGTTCAGTTCCTGGCGCCGGATGTCCTCCTCACCCATGAACACTTTGCATTCGAGTCCGAACTTTGCTGCGACAGTGGCGGATGCAACTCCATGCTGACCTGCTCCTGTCTCTGCAATGATCTTCCTTTTTCCCATCCGTTTCGCCAACAGTGCCTGGCCGACAGCGTTGTTCAATTTGTGCGCACCGGTGTGGTTCAAGTCCTCTCGCTTAAGGTAGATTTTCGCTCCGCCAAGCTTTTCGGTAAGTTTATCAGCGTAGCTTAATGCGGTCGGTCTCCCGGCATATTCCTGCAGGACGTGATGGTACTCTTCTATGAAACTCCTATCCGCCACCGCTTCATCGAGAGCTGCTTCGAGCTCCTGAAGGGGTGCCATCAATGTCTCAGGTACATACTTTCCGCCAAAATCTCCGAATCGGCCTTTCTGATCAGGATATACGTGCTGCATGGTTGGCCACCTCTTTCACTAGTGTATAGATTTTCGTTTCATCTTTTGCTTCGTTCGTCTCCGTTCCGCTCGATACATCCACCCCATCCGGATGAAACGCGAGTACCTCCGCTACATTTGCTGGCGTGATGCCACCTGCAATCAGACAGGGAACCTGCTGCTCTTTTGCCGTCTTCACATAAGCAGGAACAGCTTCCCAGTCGAAGGTGACACCTGTACCACCGTGAGCCCCTTTCACTTTTGCATCGATGACATAGCCATCTACCGTTCCACGAAAAAGCTCCATCTTTTCTTGCCCGTGTCCATCATGATGAATCGCCTTCCAAACATCGACTGCAAAGGTTTCTTTCATCTTCAATACCTCAGAAACGGTCTCGTTCCCATGAAGCTGGATGATATCAAGCGGAACGTGTTTCAGAACTTCTGCAACTTGAGCAGTTGACGGTTCTACGAATACCCCGGCAAGCTTTTGAACTGGCTGGATCCGGTCCACCCACCTACCGACTTCTTCCGCTGCTACATTCCGCTTCGTACCTTCTACAAAAATGAACCCCAGGTGTGTAGCGTCCGATTGTCCACTGCGTCTGGTATCCTGTTCTGAACGATTTCCACACAATTTGACGATACTCATGAAGCATCTCCTTTCATCAGCTCATTCACCGCACGCCGGAGATTATCCTGTCTCATCAGTGATTCACCGACTAGAATGCCCTCGGCTCCAGCTTCAGCCACTCTGCGAACATCTTCATTTGTGTAAATGCCGCTTTCTGAAATTAGCAGGCTGCTTTCCGGAACTAGTTTCGCAATTTTTTCTGTTTGGGAGAGGTTCGTTTCAAATGTGTTCAGGTTGCGATTATTGATGCCGATGATGTCTGGAGTGAATTGCTTCAGTATACCTTCTAGCACTTCCTCACTGTGCACTTCGACGAGCGATTCCATCTCAAACTCCTTCGCCTGAAGATAAAGTTCCTGCAACTGTTCAGGTTCCAGCGCCTCTCCGATCAATAAAATCGCGTCTGCTCCGATTCTTGCGCTTTCTTCTATTTGGATCGGGTGAATGATGAAGTCCTTGCGCAGCACCGGTACATCGACCACTTGTTTGATGGAAGTGAGAAAATCCCGATGCCCCTGAAAGAAATGCTGGTCCGTCAACACAGAAATCGCCTGCACGCCTGCCTTATTATAGTCGTTGGCGATGACGACCGGATTGAAATCATCGCGGATAATCCCTTTGGAAGGGGAAGCTTTCTTCACTTCGGCAATCAGCCCTGGCCCGTAGGGAGTTGCTTTCAAAGATTCATAGAGTGATCTTTTCGTGACTGATTGAGCCTCAGGAAGGACAACAGTCTGCAATTCCTGTGCTTTAATTGCTAGAATCGTATCAAGCATATTTCTGCATCTCCTTTTCTGTGATCGCTTCAAAATAACTTAGGACACTGCCTGTAGCCAGCGCATTGCGTACTTTTTCAACACCTTCCTGGATCGTTTCCGCTTTCCCTGCCACATAAAGACCTGCCCCGGCATTGAGAAGCACGATATTCTTAGCACTCTGATTTGCGTGATTTTTCATGATGTCCTGAATAATGGCTGCACTTTGATCAGGAGTACCAATCTGGATATCACTGATTTCGCCTCGTTCAAGTCCGACATCTTCAGGTGTCATTGTGTATCTCTTGATACCTCCATCCTTCAATTCAACAATATCCGTTTTACCTGTAATCGTAATTTCATCAAGCCCGTCTTGACCGGCTACGAGCAATACATGCTTAGATCCCAGTTGTTTCAAGGTCTCCGCAACCTTTTCTCCGAAAGCAGTATCGTAAATCCCGATCAATTGCCGCTTTGCCTGAGCGGGATTTGATAGTGGACCAAGCAGGTTGAATATCGTCCGGAAGCCCAGTTCTTTACGTGCAGGGACCGCATGCTTCATCGCCTGATGATACGTCGGAGCAAACATGAACGTCATTCCTTTTTCCCGAAGAGCTCGTGCACCTTGTTCGGGGGATGCATCGATCGGAATCCCAAGCGCCTCAAGTACATCTGCACTGCCGCTTTTAGAAGAAACCTTGCGATTGCCATGCTTTGCTACTTTCACACCCATACTCGCCAGTACGATTGCAACTGCAGTGGAAATATTGAAGGTTGAACTGCCATCTCCACCAGTCCCGCATGTGTCGACGACATCATCATCATCCGTTTCAAGCTTGGTCATGTTCTCCCGCATCGCTCTGGCAAACCCGGTAAGCTCTGCCACCGTTTCACCCCTGAAGCGCAATACACTTAACAGACTCATCAACTGTCCAGTTGTTACGGCTCCATGCATGATCTGATCCATGACCTCGAAAGCTTCCTGCTCTGAAAGGCTTTTACCTTCCACCACTTTCGTCAAAAATGGGTTCATATCTGCTCCACTCCTTCTCTGCTCGACTCAAATACTCGCTCTGCTATCGTAATCGCTTCTTTCAATGCGCTTGCCTTATTGATCGTCTCTTCATACTCTTTCTCAGGGTCGGAATCGGCTACCACACCCGCTCCGGCCTGGATCCATACTTTTCCTTCATGAAGGGTCATCGTCCGGATCGTGATACAGGAATCGATGTTTCCATCAAAACCTACATACACGATTCCTCCTCCGTATAAATGTCTTGGAGTTGGTTCAAGCTCTCTGAGGATTTGCATCGCTCTAACCTTAGGTGCTCCCGATAGGGTGCCTGCAGGGAATGCAGCCTGCAAAGCAGTGATTGGGTGAATGCCTTCTCTGAGCTTCCCGGTCACCTTACTGATGATGTGCATCACTTTGGAAAACCGCCCAATCACCATATACTCTGGAACAGCAACACTTCCGTAGGCTGCAACCTTACCGATGTCGTTTCGGGCAAGGTCGACGAGCATCCGATGTTCGGCCTGCTCTTTTTCATCGGCTAGCAATTCTGTAGCCAATCGATCATCTTCTTCTGTAGTGGACCCCCGTTTTCTTGTCCCGGCAATCGGATGGATCTCAAGCTTGCCGTCCTGCACCTGTAGTAAACGTTCCGGAGAACTGCCCACCACTTCTACTCCTGAAAAATTCAAATAAAATAAATAAGGGGATGGATTCACTTTTCGCAACACACGGTACAGCTGAAAGCCGTCCAATGTCGTTTCTTTCTCAAAGCGTTGCGATAGGACCGCCTGAAAAATGTCTCCCGCGTGAATGTACTCTTTGATTTTTCCGACGTGTTCGATGAACCTCTCCTTTGTGTAATTACTTTCCATCGGTACCATCTTGGATTCGTCACTCTGGAGTGGCAGCATCAAATCATGGGTGTTTCCAGCCTTATTCAGTTGTTCTTTCATCATTGTCAATCGTTGTATGGAAGTTTCAAAATGTCGGATTTGCTGTTGGCGTGATTCATTCCCATTCATCCTGGCAAAAGTAAGCAATGTCGTTTCTTTCGTTCGATGGTCATAGGCGATCAATGTTCGGCAAAAAAGGAAGTGATAGTTTGAAAGTTTGGTAGCTTCTGTGTGTCTCGGTTCCACAGGTTCAAAATCGGAAATGGAGTCGTATCCAATATAGCCGACTGCCCCTCCACGAAATGGGACCGGTATATCAGGTTCTTTCACTGCAAGTGTTTCGAATGCAGCGTCAAACGCTTGTTGTAATGTCTGATATTGTTTCTTCACTTTTTTATCAAAATCGCAAATGACAAATAGACCCGACTGCTGTTCGATTTTCAACATCGGATCCATTCCGATGAAAGAATAATTCGACCAGGGCGATTCCGGATCCTGACTTTCCAGTATATAGACTGCCTCTTCTTTCATTGCCTGAAACATGTGAATGGGTGTCAATGTATCCGTGTAAAAGGATTCCATGACAGGGATGGTTCGATGCGTATAGGCATCTTGAATAAACCTTTCTAGCGTGGTCATCGTCTTCACCTCTCCATATGGGTATGGAGAATGAGACGTTGAGGAAAAATAGTGGATGAAATAATGATGGTTTGGTAAGGCGACCATTCAGGCTCTCCCTGACGTCCCTGTACTCGCTCAGCTCCACTCATCCATCTGCCTCAACTCTGCTCACTCATTCTCAACTCTGCTAAACTCTTATCTGACTACTCTGACTTGTATGCTAGTTTAAATAATCGTATGACCAATGTCAATCTTTCGGAACAAATTATGAAAAACTGCAACCTTTTTTCTGCAGCAAACGTAAATGATAATAAGGATAAAGGAGGTTTTACACATGATGGAAGAATTAGCAAATGTCAACTGGGGATTGATCGCTCCGATCATCATCCTTGAACTTATTCTGATGATCGTAGCTTTGATCGACTGGGCGAAAAACAAAGAAACGAACGGCCCAAGATTCATGTGGTTATTCGTCATCATTTTGATCAGCCTTATCGGACCGATCCTCTACTTCGTAATCGGAAGGAAGCAGAACTGATGGCAATGATTACGGTGAAAAATTTACAGAAAAAATATGATGGAACTCCCGTTGTAAAAGGAATCGACTTTCAATTATCACCCGGGAAATGTGTCGCACTGCTAGGACCGAATGGTGCGGGGAAGACGACGACATTACGAATGTTATCCGGACTGATCCGGTCGACAGGCGGGGAAATTCACTTCGAGGGAATGAAAGGCAAGGACATCCGTTCGCAGATTGGTTACCTCCCTCAACATCCAGTCTTCCATAACTGGATGACTGGGAAGGAATTTCTCGTTTATGTCGGACGACTCGCTCATCTATCCATGACTGAGGCATCGGCAAGGGCGGACCAACTGCTTGAACGTGTAGGTATAGCAGATGCGAAGAACCGAAGGATCGGAAAGTACTCAGGGGGGATGAAACAACGACTGGGCATTGCACAGGCAATGATTCATAAACCGAAGCTGCTGATGCTGGATGAACCTGTGTCCGCACTAGACCCGATTGGCCGCCGGGAGGTTCTGACGCTGATGGAAGAGCTGAAAGAGGAAACGACGTTATTGTTCTCGACCCATATTCTCAACGATGCTGAAGAAGTCAGTGATGAATTGATTCTGCTTCATAAAGGTGAAATCGTCGAGTCTGGCTCAATGAACGAAGTAAGAGACCGGCACCGCGTCGACAAGATTGACATGCGTCTGGAAGCAGGTTTCGAAGCAGATAAGCAAGCAGTGGCTGCATTGCCATCCGTGGACCATGTTGAGTTGGATAAAGGCGAATGGCACATTTATGTTTCTGATATGGACCAGGCACGACAGCAGCTGCTTCAGCTTGTTCAGACGAACAACTGGCCGGTAAGTCGTTTTGAAGTTGGAAAAGCGACCTTGGAAGATCTATTCATGAAGGTGGTGAAAGAATGATGAGACAGTTTACCACCATTTTCAAAAGAGAAATGATGGAAATCTCGCGTAATTTCAAATGGATTTGGGTGCCGATCGTATTCATTCTATTAGGAATCATGGATCCGTTATCTACATACTATCTGCCTCAAATCCTTGAAGCTGTCGGTGGACTGCCGGATGGAGCGACTATCGACATTCCGACACCTTCCTCACCGGAAATTCTGATGATGAGTATCGGACAGTTCAGTCAACTGGGTGTGCTTACCATCGTGCTGATGTCGATGGGCTTGATTGCAGGCGAGCGGAAAAGTGGTGTAGCGGAACTGGTCCTTGTGAAGCCGGTCTCCCATGGAATCTATATACTTGCCAAATGGGCAGGTACACTGGTCCTGGCACTGGGGTCTCTTACAATCGGTATGGCTGCAGCCTGGTATTATACCAATCTTTTATTTGACCCGATCCCTTTCACAGACTTTTTGTGGGCCTTATTTTTCTACGGGATGTGGATCGTGCTGGTTGTAAGTATCACTGTCTTCATGAACACTTTGTTCAAAACCCCTGGACTCGTCGGATTTTTGTCTGTATTAACCATTATCGTACTGAATATCGTCTCCAATATTTTCGGGCACGCATTGGATTACAGTCCCACAAAGTTAAGTCCTTATATTCAAACAATGCTGGTGGACGGCTCGGTGTCCAGTGACTTATGGGGAACTGCAGCGGTCACAATCGTTTGTGTCGTTATTTTACTGCTGGCTGCAACATTCGTCTTCCGAACTAAGGAACTTGCTTAAAGTATTAATGCGCATTGATGTTTGTTAATACACAGGAAGGGCTATAGACTTAAAGTAACCAACTAAAACGAGGTGGTAAAAAATGAAACCAACGGCACTGATTACCGGCGCATCCAGTGGAATCGGCTATGAGTTCTCCAAGCTGTTTGCGAAAGCAGGCTATGGACTGATCATCGTAGCACGTTCAGAGGATAAACTGATCAAGCTGAAAGAAGAGCTTGGAGACCATCCTGTCCTCATCCTGACACAGGACTTGAGTAAACCAGGTGCAGCCAAAGAGCTTTATGAAAAAGTTAGGCAGCAAGGAAGAACAGTCGAGGTACTTATCAATAATGCAGGATTTGGCTTGAACGGAGACTTCGATGAACTTGCAATGGAAAAACAGCAGGAAATGATTCAGGTGAATATTACTGCGTTGACCGAATTGACCCACTATTTCCTGAAGGACATGAAGAATGCGCCACTATTCGATATTCCAAAAGGCGTGCTGAATGTAGCAAGCACCGCCGCTTTCCAGCCTGGTCCTAAAATGGCGGTATATTATGCGTCCAAAGCATATGTGTTGTCTTTTTCAGAAGCATTGGTGGAGGAACTGCGAGGTACAGGCGTTACCGTTTCAACCCTTTGCCCTGGAGCGACAGAAACGAACTTCTTCTCAACTGCACAGGCGGATCATATCAAGTTGCGTAACAATACGATGTCCGCAGAAGCTGTCGCTAGAGCTGGCTTCCTAGGATTTGTCAAAGGGAAGCGGGTCGTCATTCCTGGCGCCGTAAATAAATCGGGTGCGTATTTGGCAAAATTCATGCCACGTTCAACTGGAGCGAAAATCGCCCATTACGTTGATAAATCATAATATATAAAAGCAGAGCCTGGGAGCGATCCCAGGCTCTTTTTAATGGTCGAATTGTTTTGCGCTTGCCTTCATCGTGTAATCGGTGGTTTCAAACCCGAGCTGCTGATAGAGCTTCAACGCTCCGTGATTATGGCCGAAAACATGCAGCCACACGTCATCGATTCCTTTTTGTTCAATTTCTTTCATGCATAACCGCATCGCTTCTGTCCCGAATCCTTTTCCTCGAAACTCCGGGTTGATGAATATTTCGTAAAGATAGGCATGTGGAGAAGGTTCAGTAGAATTGATTGCGTACCACATGTACCCAATCTTCCTGTCCATGAAAAGGATATTTTTCAAGTAATGATTCTCTGTTTTTTCATTATCCGGCAGCAGGGATTGAAACGCCTCTTTTGATTGTTCAAGCGCTGTCTGTTCGGGCCAGCTTCCATTATTGATTTTGTCGTTGGCAAAATTGATAGTTGCTACATCATAGAATTCCTTGAAGTCCTGTTCATTCATTTTGGAGAACTTGATTGTCATCGGCACACAATTCCTTTCCTTTTACCATTCTTGTGATGCTTTCCGGAAACCATAGAAGGTACGGAAGCTTTGCTGCTCATAATATGATTTTGAAGTGGTTGAAGCCAGCATTTCAATACGGCAGGTCGGATAGCGATCATGAACGCTGGTTAATAATGCATGTCCAATACCTTCCCCTCTTGCTTCAGGATTAATCAACATTTCGCATATATATGCCGTTACACTACCATCTGTCAATCCTCTCAGATAACCGATGATCGTTGAGTCCTCCCCTTCTGCTACCAGGGTGATTGGTGAGTGATTCCACGCTTGTTTTGTTTGTTCATGATTCTCAACAAGATTACTCCAGCCCTCTAATTCATTCAGATTATGAATCGACTCAAAATCCTCTTCAACATACTCTCTGATTCTATAATTCATCCAAATCATCCTCCTTCAAGGGACAGTCCCTCAACGCTTTAAAGTGGTGAGGGACTGTCCCGCTCTGCGTTGACGCGTTAAAGTGGCGGGGGACTGTTCCCCTCTATTTTTGAATTCTTGATGAATTGCGAATATTCCTCCTGTTATCGCTTACACTTTTGTTGTAAAATGACCCCAAAGGCAAAGGGAGGTAATCACATGAAAACGATGCAATACAGTGATGAAGTGTTAGATGCAATCATACATAAAAAACCGGTGGTAGCGCTCGAATCCACCATCATCTCTCATGGTATGCCCTATCCGGATAATGTCAGCATGGCGATTGAGGTTGAGGATATCATCCGAAACGAAGGTGCTGTACCAGCTACGATCGCTTTGATGGATGGACAGATCAAAGTCGGCCTTACGAAAGACGAGATTGAGAGACTCGCAACTGAGGAAGGAGTAATCAAGACAAGTATCCGGGACCTTCCTGGCGTACTTGCCAAGAAACAGACTGGTGCTACAACAGTAGCCACAACGGCTTATGCTGCCCAACAGGCTGGCCTTCACTTTTTCGCAACAGGCGGGCTTGGTGGTGTACACCGCGGTGTCGCGGATCATATGGATATTTCTGCGGACCTTGTGGCCCTTTCCAAATGTAACATCTGCATCGTATCGGCAGGGGTGAAATCCATCCTCGATATTCCTAAGACGCTGGAGTTTCTTGAAACGTTAGGCGTCCCTGTCTATGGTTATGAAACCGATCGATACCCTGGATTCTATTTCCGCGAAACCGAACACGAAGTTCCTTCCATTACGAAAGAAGAACTGGCGAAAATCATGAAGATCAAACACCACTTGAGTCTGGAGCAGGCGGTCCACGTAGCCGTTCCTGTCCCTGATGCCGACGCCATGGATCGCGATCATATCCAGAGCATCATCGACCATGCCTTGACTGAAGCAGACCAGCGTGGCATAACAGGAAAAGATATCACGCCGTTCCTGCTCGGACATATCAAAGACGCAACAGCCGGAGAAAGCTTGAAAGCGAATATCGCTCTTATGAAAAACAATGCAAAGGTTGCTGCACAGCTCGCAGTGTGTCATCAGAAATGATCACTGTCATTGGAGACCTCGTTGTCGACATCATCGTCAAGCATAATGGGATGCATTTTGCTACCGACTCGGAATCTTCCATCACGACTCATGCTGGTGGGCAGGCAAATAACGTTGCCTCCTGGATTGCACTTACCGGCGGACGGTCCACCTTGATCGGCAGGGTCGGAGATGATGTGAATGCAGATTTCTTAATCCGTCACGCAGAAGATATCGGTGTCACATTGAAGCTTCACCGTGACGAAACGCACGAAACAGGAAAAATCGTCATCCTTGTTGATGATGAGGAAAGCGAGCGCACCATGTTCACGGACCGTGGCGCGAATCGCCATTTGAATATGCAGCAGATTCATCATGCGCAGGATACGATCAAAGATAGTTCCTGTTTATATTTGTCCGGTTACAGCCTTTTTGAGGATACAACAAGAGAAGCACTTGAAACTGCTAAACAAATTGCAAAACAACACGGTGTACCTATTGCCGTCGACCCTAGCTCCACCTACTTCCTGAGAAACCACAAACAGACGATGCTTTCGTTTATAGATGGGATCGACTACTTCTTCCCAAACCTTGAAGAAGGACAACTGCTGACAGGTGAAACGGAGCCTAAGGCAGTTCTAGCTGCACTTTCAGACATCGTGCGCCACCCGGTCCTTAAATTAGGCAGTGAAGGGTGCATGGTTATGCTTGAAAACAACATTCATGTAATCCCGGCACCTACGATTGAAGCCATTGATACGACTGGTGCCGGGGATGCCTTTATCGCAGCCTTCCTTAAAAATTATATGGAAGAAAAAGACTTGATCGAAGCTGCGAAATTTGCAAACCTGACTGCTTCTAAAGTTGTACAGCGTATTGGTGCTAAGGGTTCCTAGGATTAACCTCCTCCTATCAGCAACAAGATTTAAACTTAAAGGAGATTAAGAACTATGGTTTTGTATATCTATTTCATCATCTGTATCGGAGCTGCCTTTTTCCTGGCAATAGTGGGTGATGGGTTTGGCGGTACCATACTACTTGGTGCCATTTTGGCAGTATTGCTCGCCATCTACCATCAGTTAGTCAAAATTTATGACAAGCTCAATGGAGAAGCTGAAGATAAAAAGCCTCACAAACCCAAATCGAGAGCTCCAATCCGGTATTGAACAAAAAAGGCAAAGAGCATCATTCACTCTTTGCCTTTTTCATTATTCAATATACCCTCCAGCACATGCTGATCGACGCTGCGAAGGTGCAAGTCTCTTTGCGGGAAAGGAATTTCGATGCCCTTTTCTCGGAAGATTGCATCGATACGGAAATTCAAATTACTTCGAACCATAATGACATGTTGCGGATTACTTATCCAGACGAACAACTCGAAGTTCAATGACGAATCCCCGAATTCTTTAAAATAGACAAACGGTTCAGGGTGACGCAGGACTGTCTTTGATACCTCTGCTTCATCAGCAGCCACCTGCATCAAAGCGTGCTTCACTTTCTCCACATCACTTCCATAGGCAACCCCGACAGGCATGACAAGCCTCATCAATTTATCACTATAAGAACGGTTGATCACATGCTCCTCCAGGAAATAGGAGTTCGGCACAATGATATGCTCATTATCCAATGTCTTTATGACAGTGGCACGCATATTTATTCTTACCACATCGCCAATGATATCATTCACAATCACACGGTCTCCTACTTTGATCGGTCTCTCAAATAGAATAATGATACCGGAGATGAAATTGGAGGCGATATTTTGTAATCCAAATCCGATTCCGACACCGATTACTCCAGCAAAAACTGTAAGAGCACTTAATTCAAACCCTACAGTGGAAAGACTGATGATGACTGCCAGTACCATCACGATGTAATGAAATACTTTATCAAAAGTGAACTGGACACCACGATCGAGTTCATATTTCTTATAGACGGTTGGAAAAAGGTAATCTCTTACCAGTGCCGAAACCCGGTTTGTAATGGATACAATCAACACTGCCAGAATGATAAGGAAAATCGATACTTCTTCCTGGCCAATATTGAAAATCCCATCGAGCATCCAAGTTGAACTTTGAAAATAAAAGAGAAGATAGATGACGATCCCATAGAAAGTGACCCAGTTGATCAAGCTTTTCACGATCATATGAACACGAACTATCTTGGCTCTGTAGTTGCTCCATTTTTTTGTTACGAACAAAATGAGCCATCTTATGATAAGTACACTGATGATAAATACGATTAAATCAAGGTGATCCATGAAAGGATTTACTATTGAATCCGCCAAGAACTCCCTCCTTCTATTGATCAATTACTTCCAATCGCTTAAAATTCCTGCTGATCGGTCTTGGGGCTTTCAAATTGTCAAAATATATGAGGTACGTATTCTTTTTATGATCTATTTCCTCAATCACCCCTTCGCCAAACACGGGATGACGCACTTTTGTCCCTTTCGGATGGCCTTGCTCATTTGCCACCCGGTCCGTACCATAGGCTGCTTTAATATATTCCTTGGCTTCTTTTTCCAGTTCTTCATCGAGAATCCCGATTCGCTGATAGGCATCTTCATCCAACTCAAAAATGAATCTGGATGGATATTTCTTCACGCCACCACTCTGATAACCTTCCGATTCTGTCAGGTACAATTCTTTTTCCGCTCGTGTCATACCAACATAAGCAAGGCGACGTTCCTCCTCCAAGCCACGCTCCTTACGATCCCTGAGGGTACGCACATTCGGCAGTACACTTTCTGTCATACCTACAAGGAAGACATATGGAAACTCCAACCCTTTAGCCGTGTGAATCGTCATCAGCTTAACGGTATTTGATTTGCCTTCCAAATCGTTATCCGTATAGAGCGTCAGCATCTGCAGATATTCTTCTAACTCTATGTCTTCTCCCATCGTCTGCTCGTACTGCACAATGGAATGAAGCAGTTCAGTCAGGTTATCGAGACGTTCCTGGTCGCCATCTTCCCTGATATAGGCCTCATACCCTGTCCGCTGCAACGCGTCCTGCAACAGCTCTGAAACATGGTTGTCCTTTTTACGGGAGCGCAGGGATTCGATAGCATCGATGAACTGCTGTGCCTGTGTCCGTTGCAGGCGTGGATGATCGACGTACTTTTTCAACGTGTCATACAACGTAAGCCCGTCCGCTTCCGCACGTTCACGCAGGAACTGCATTCGCTTTTTCCCTATCTGCCGCTTGGGAACATTGACAATTCTGGCAAAAGAAAGATCATCACCAAATGCGATCATACGCAGATGTGCAATTGCATCTTTGATTTCCATCCGATCGAAAAACTTGAAGCCGCCAAAAATGGTGTAGTCGATATTCTCTTTGATAAGCGCCTGCTCAATGAAGCGTGATAAATAATTCGCCCGATACAGGATGGCAATCTCATCTTTCGATGCCTGTTTTTTCTTAAGCAGATCTTCGATTTTGTCGACAATCCACTTCGCTTCCTCGTTCTCGTCCTTCCCGTGATAATGGATGACCTTCAGCCCTTCTTGATTTTCGGTAATCATCTCTTTATCGACCCGGAAGACATTGTGCTTGATCAGAGAATTACTCACTGCAAGGATCTCAGGAGTCGAACGGTAATTCTGATTAAGGAAAATCGTCTGGGCATCCGGGAAAAAGGATTGGAACTCGACCATGTATTTCGGATCCGCTCCGCGCCATTCATAAATTGTCTGGTCAGGGTCACCGACAACAAAAAGGTTGTGATGCTTTTCCGCCAGCATACGCATCAGCTCGAATTGTTTTTCATTACTGTCCTGGAACTCGTCCCCTTGAATATAGAACAAGCGATCCTGCCATTTTCCCAATACCTTCGGATACTTGTGGAATAGTACAAAGGTAAAATTGATCAAGTCATCGAAATCAAGCCCGAAGACACGCTTCTGCTTTTTTAAATACAGCTGGATGATCTGGCTGTCCAAATCACCTGCATCGTCTAAAGGCACCATCGCATCCCTCGTAATCATCTGATTCACATAATGCGTATTCCCTTTCAGCATCCCGATCTTATCAAGGATGCGCTTGAACGTCTTGTCATTCAGCTTCAATCCGAGATCTTCGAAAATTTCCCTTAACAGTGTCTTCTGATCCTCGACGTCAAGGATGACGAAGTTCTTCGGATAGAAAAACCGATGGATATCCTCTCTAAGCACGCGCACACAAAATCCATGATACGTAGTGATGAAGCCAGTATCCTGCTCTCCGCCAATCAGCTTCTTCACCCTTCTGCGCATTTCATGGGCCGCTTTGTTCGTGAACGTGACACATAAAATATTAGAAGGTTCAATGCCTAGCGCATTCACGAGAAATGCGTACCGATGGGTCAGTGCCTTCGTCTTGCCTGACCCTGCCCCGGCAATCACCCGGATGTAGCCTTCCGTTTCCATCACTGCCTGCTGCTGCGATTCATTCAATCCAGTCAATAATTCCTCCATACACTCTCCCGCCTTCAGAACATTTGTTTGTAGTATATCACAATTTCCAGCTGGTATCTCGCAGGCAGGTGGGTCTTGACCGACTCGCTCTGGATTATGACCGACTTTCTGCTTTTTTGACCGATTTTACTGAATTATGACCGAATTCACCCGCATGTTGACCGAAAAACCGAAAATATGACCGAATCACAAAAATAAAAAACATTTCCAGCTCGTCCACAAACCGGACAAGTGAAAATGCTCCACTTCTTACAGTTCTTCCAATTCTCTCTTTTTCAATACTTTCACCTGACTCAAATTGCCGATCACATCGAATTCGATGGAGAGTACATCGCCAGCCTCGGCGAACTCGATCAGTCGCTCCTGCAAGACGAGGAGCTGGTTCGATTCTACCCCTTCTTCGATCAGTATAGCGTAGCCACCTTCGTATCGATCCAATGTAAAAATGGTTGTAGGCACAGGTCCACATTCTCCTTTATTGTAAAATATTGCTGAATTTTCTGTTATCTCTTATAGTTCGTCTTCCCTCTATTAAACAATACAAACTTGTTTATTTTTCCAAAAAGAAAGGATAGACACCTATTTTTACAAGTGTTAGAATAGACTAACGAACGTTAGTTAGCGAAACTGAGGTGTCGAATATGACGAAAGATAAAATATTGAATGTTGCATTAGATATGTTTGGCCAATTCGGCTATGAAGATACAGCACTATCCGATATCGCTAAGACTGTCGGAATCAAAAAGCCATCGATCTACAATCATTTCAACAGTAAAGAGGATATCTTCCGTGAGGTATTGGATGAAGTTATCCGTCGGGAGCGTGCATTTTTCTCGGAGGAATTGAAGATTGCCTCCGACCTGACTTGTGAGGAACAATTGCGCGAACTATTCGAGCAGTACAATGAACGGATGGCAACATCAGAAGTTGGCTTGTTCTGGAAGCGCGTGACGTTTTTCCCGCCGGAGTGCTTCGCTGAAGTCATCAAGGAAAAATTCAAAGAAGTCGAAGGAACATTCACTGAAATTCTGAAAGACGTATTCCATAAAGGGAAAGAAGAAGCGGTAATCCGGGATCTCCCATTTGAAACATTGACCGCTTCGTTCTATACGGTTATTGACGGGTTGTTTTTGGAACGACATTTTTACGGGGAAGATGAATACCTTCTTCGCAAGGAAGCGAGCTGGAAAGTATTCTGGTTGGGAATCCAACATCCTGAAATTTAGGGGTGAAAAATTATGGCATGGGTATATTTATTAGTCGGTTCGTTGTTTGAAATAGCGTGGGCAATGGGGTTGAAGCTGTCTGAGGGATTCACGCAGCCGCTGATCAGTGCGATTACAGTCGCGCTTATTTTTATCAGTTTTTACTTTTTCACTAAGGCATTGAGGGAAATCGATATTGGCACCGGTTATGCGGTTTTCACTGGGATAGGCACAATCGGTACGACAATAATCGGTATTCTCATGCTTGGAGATAAAGTCAGCTTTACAAAACTGTTATTCATCATCATCCTCATTACAGGAATCATTGGCCTGAAGGTGACTTCCACCCAAAATGTCCCTTCAGAAACTACACACTAAGGAGGTGCTCCTGATGACATGGGTATCTTTGATTTTTGCAGGTATTTTTGAAATGGTCGGAATGTTCTTCATGAAAAAATCGAATGGATTCAAGATATTGAAACCGACGATCGCAGCGATTGTGGCTGCTTTTTGCAGCTTTTATTTCCTTTCAGTATCTTTACTGAGTCTGCCTGTCGGAACGGCATATGGCATATGGACAGGGATTGGGTCGGCTGGAACGGTCATAATCGGGATCATCTTCTTTAAAGAAGGTGTCGATGTGAAACGATTGTCCTTCATCGGATGCATCATCGTCGGAGTCGTAGGCTTGAAGCTCGTATCATAACAAAACGCTTGGAATTTAATCCAAGCGTTTTTTTCTTGCTATTTTTTTGGAAGGTCAAGCTCAAGGTCTTCTCCCCACATATCTTCAAGATACTGATCACGTCCAGAACCGTTTCGGTAAAAGTCGTAGCGCAGTTCATTGTTTTTATAATAATTCTGGTGGTATTCCTCCGCCCGGTAGAATTCCTCTGCTGGCTGAATTGGTGTCACTAGTTCTTCATCAAACCGACCAGTTTCAGATATCGCCTGTTTCGAGGTTTCCGCTGCTTCCTTCTGCTGTTCATCATGGTAGAAGATTGCTGAGGTGTACTGGAAACCGCGATCGACGAATTGTCCGCCATCATCAGTAGGATTGATTTGTCGCCAGAATACATCGAGCAACTGCTCATAAGTGATGACTTCAGGATCATAGTAAACCTGGACTGCCTCCACATGGCCGGTTCCACCGCCGGAAACTTCCTCATAGCTCGGATTCTCAAGGTCTCCCCCTGTATATCCAGATACGGCTTCCGCTACTCCCTTCAACTTTTCAAAAGGGGGTTCCATACACCAGAAGCACCCGCCGGCAAAGGTAGCTACTTCATACCCTTCCGGAACATCCTCTGCCATAATAGCTTCACTTTCATAATTTCTTTTCGTCAAATAGGCATAAGCTTCAGGAATCAGGAAAACACCGATCAAACCGATGATCACTGCGATGATGATACCTTTCGTCTTTCTTTTCATCGGAATTCCTCCTTAGCCAGCTGTTTTCCATACTATACCATGGCTTAAATGATACCTTCCACTGCCTTGCATCTCTGAATGTGCCAGCTCACTCTTCATCGTGGAGTACTTGACCCTCCACATATTTGCGCTCCATCTGTTTTTTCGTTTTTCGGTACTCCGTGGATTTGAAAATGATATCGAAGTCATAATCATCAGGATACAATTCGCTGGCAGGGATATGCAGTTTGATCCGTTTATGATTAATTTTCTGCTTTTCCCCTTTGACCTGAACGATATAATCCCCTTTTTCGTCCGGACCCTTATAAACGATTGCCGTTTCCCCTGTTGCCATGATTGTTACATTATCTCCCTGCTGATACTTTTGATCTCCCTTCTCCTGTTGTTTCGGCTTTCTTCTGGCATAACGGTTCACGGAGATTTGTTTTTCCATGCTTGCCTGCTTCAATAGCTGTTCCTCGACATCAAACTCTCTATCTTCTTTGTAGGTGATTTGGTGGGCACGCCGTAAAATAGTTGGGTGCATGCCAAGCTTCATAGCGATTTCAAACGCCTGGCTTTTCCCTGTCTGCCCGAGCAGCAGACGATAGGTCGGTTTCAACGTTTCAATATCGAACTCCATTGATCCATTCATGAACCCTTGCTTTTCTTCTGCAAATTCCTTCATCTCACTGTAATGGGTCGTAGCGAAAATCGTCGCTCCCTTTTCAAACAGCTGCTCCAGAATCGCAGTCGCAAGCCCCATTCCTTCACCGGGGTCTGTTCCTGATCCCAATTCGTCCAGTAATACCATCGTATGATCATTCGTTTCGCGTAGAATATCGATGATGTTCACCAGTCTTGAGCTGAACGTACTCAAGTTCTCTGAAATACTCTGGCCATCACCGATATCTACAAAAATCTGCTGGAACATGTGCAAGGAAGTCCCTTCGTCTGCAGGCACATGCAATCCGGACTGTGCCATCAATGTAAGCAGACCGATGGTTTTCAGCGTCACCGTCTTCCCGCCAGTATTCGGTCCGGTGATAATCAGCGCGTGATCTCCTTCACCGAATTGGATCGTAAGCGGCACGGCATCCTTTCCAAGCAATGGATGTCTTGCGCTTTTCAAATCGATCAAGTAGGATTCATTCAATTGTGGTGCTGTCGCATCCAATGCCAAACTGTATTTCGCTTTCGCAAAAATGACATCGTACTGGTGCATCGTGTCCACTGCAATCTTCAATGCATGCTCCTGTTCCATGACATAGCCTGTCAAATAGTAGAGGATCTGTTCCACTTCATGCTCTTCTGCCATCCGTAGCATCTGGATCTCTTCCTGCATTTCCCCGATTTCTGAAGGCTCGATGAAAAGTGTTGCTCCTGATGCTGATTGATCGATGATTGCACCATTGATTTTATTGCGGTGTTCCCGTTTGATCGGCAACACGAATCGTCCATTCTTCTCAGCTACTGTCTGCTCCTGCATGATTGTTTTATATTTTGCCGATTTCGCCATATGCTGAATTTTGTCTTTCAATCTCGTTTGCTGGATCTGTAATTGCTTGCGGACCCTCTGCAATTCTTTCGTCGCATAATCGTCGACTTGCCCATGTCTCAGACATCGCTGAATTTCCGCTTCCAATTCTGATAAGTCTTCTATCGAATAAGCGTAGCTGCTGATCGTTGGTGCAGCGTATGTCTTATCTTCCATGAACCGCTTCAGCTTAGTGCAATGGTCAAGGAAGGATAACAGCTTCGTAAACTGATCCGACCGAATGTACATGCCTTTTCCCGCATACTCAAGAATATGCAATACATCATCAAGACTGTGGATCGGAACACTGCTGCTGATTCGCAGCACTTCAACCGCTTCGGTCACTTCCTCCAGCCACCGTTCGATCTGGCGCTTATTCAGTGAAGGTCGAGTGGCTTTCACTGTTTCCTTCCCTTTTTCAGTAAACGCATAATGGGATGCTTCCTTCAAAATCGTATCAAATTCCAATGTTTCAAAAGTATGAGTATTCATTATTAATCGTTGCTCCTTTTTTCTGCCATTAAAAAAAGCCACGACAAGCTAATGCTTATCGCGGCTAAAGCAGGCAGATGTGATGTGCAGAAACTGGATCCCTCCTGTTCCTGCGGTCTTCTTCTACCACCATTTCTATACAAATAAAGGCTATGACAAAGAACGTCATAGCCAGAATTCATATAAATTCTTTATCGCTATACATGCTTGTTCTCAACTGTTCTTGAAAAGCAACACGAAACAGACCTGCATGTCTGCATGTCAAAAAAACTTTTCAAGACCGTATTCGATTACGGGTTAGTTAAGAACACTCACACTCATAAAACATACTCCTTAGAGAGTTTGAAATGGTGGTCCGAAGACCTTCTGCTATTATCATATGCGATTCGAAGCCGACCTGTCAATGTCAATCATTTCATAGCGTCCAAATCCAATTCATCACTCTGTGTCATATCAGCAAAAAGAGACCGCTTCATAATTTCCAATGCATTTTTGTTATCTTCCTCCTGCTCAGAGGCAACACAGTCTTCTGGAATGAAAAGATCATATTCCCGCATGTACGCACCATTTGCAGTGAAAAGCACACACATATCTCCAGTAAGACCGGTGATGATCAATTGTTCAACTCCCATCTGATGGAGAAGGATGTCCAATTGCGTTCCAAAAAATCCTGAATGCTTCGGTTTGATGACGAAGAAGTCATCCTCATCCGGCTGCATTTTTTCAATTACAGGCTTTCCTCTTCCTTGCTTACATTCTTCGATGATTTCTTCTGCGTTATCCTGCCATAACCCGAAGTTGTCATTAACATAAATCACCGGAAAACCTGCTTCCTTCACCCGTTTCTTAAATGCCTGAAGACGGTCCGCCATTGGCAAAGCATGGTCAAGCAGATTCTCTCCACCATCAAAATCCATTTTATTAATGACATCGATGATCAATAGCGCTGTCTTGGACTGTTTCATTTTATCCCCCCGTGATTACTCGAACTCTGGTGGTTCCGCTGGTGTCAAGCGTTTATGCTTCGTCCGTGCATGCATCTCATCGATTTTCTTCTTGTCTTCCTGAGGGATATCTTCTCCCTTCAGGTAAGCATCGATGGTGTCGTAGGAGACACCCATCTCTTCTTCATCCGATTGTCCTTCCCATAGTTCGGCACTTGGATTCTTCTCAACGACTTGTGATGGTACACCAAGGTAACGCGCCATTTCCCTTACTTCACCTTTTGTCATATGAATCAGTGGGACAAGGTCGACACCACCATCACCATACTTCGTAAAGTAACCAGTATGATGTTCTGCAGCATTATCGGTACCGACGACCAAGTAGTTGTAATTCGCTGCAACGGAATATAACGTACTCATCCGTAGCCTTGCCTGAAGGTTGGCCCCATTCAACTGCTCGGCATCTTCATTCCATTCGTCCTTCAACTGATCCTGTATTTCCCTATAGATCGTTTTGTAACTTTCCGTAAGTTCGATGCCTTTATATTTCAGACCGGCTTCTTCGATGACAGCCAGTGCATCTTCCTGGTCTTCCACTCGCTGGTTGATTGGGAGCACCACCCCAAGTGAATTATCCGGAAATGCGCGTTGGATAAGATTCGCAACCACGGCTGAATCGATCCCTCCACTGACACCGACGAGCGCTCCTTTCATTCCGGCATCTTTCACTTCTTTTTGAATCCAGGAAACCAAATGTTCAATTCTAGTATTCAAGTGATCTACCCCTTCCATATTCTTTAATGATCGTCACATCTGGAAGTAGTTTTCCTTTTTACTGGTACACATAAACATTTCACTTTAAAAAGGATACAAACTACGTAATAATAAGATTTACAGAATAAATGGATACGTGTGATGTAAAGGAGTGGAAGACATGGGACAGAAAGAACGTCAGGTGCTGGTCATTTTCCCTCACCCTGATGATGAAGCATTCGGGGTTTCAGGCACGATTTCTTCATTCATCGACCAGGGCACACCTGTGACCTATGCATGTTTAACATTAGGTGAAATGGGACGAAATCTAGGAAAGCCACAGTTCGCCAACCGTGAAACATTGCCTATTATCCGCAAAGAGGAATTGAAGCTTGCTGCAAAAGCAATGGGAATCGAAGATCTACGGATGATGGGATTACGTGATAAAACACTCGAATTCGAAGATGACGAAAAAATGACCCAACTGGTAAGAGATTTGATCAAGGAATTGGACCCTTCGCTGATCATCACGTTCTATCCTGGCTATGCCGTGCACCCGGATCATGAAGCGACGGCCAGAGCAGTTGTTCGCGCGGTGAGAGAAATGGATGAGAGTGAACGTCCAAAGCTCCACTGTCTTGCATTTGCGAATAATACACTGGAAGAACTCGGGAAGCCGGACGTCGTTTATGATATCGAATCGGTTAGAGAGCGAAAACTCGATGCGATGCGGGCACATATATCCCAAACAGCAAGGATATTGGAGATGATTGAAGAAGGATTGAAGGTGGATGACCCGGAAGCCCTGAAGTGGGTGACGAAAGAACGTTTCTATTCTTACAAATGGGATCAGGATCAAGTGAAATAAGAAACCCCCGCCGATTCGGCGGGGGTTCTATTATGTCATGATCAATCATCATAAACGACTTTTTTACGACGGACAAGTGCGACGATACCTGCAATGAAGTAGAACAACGCAGGGAACACACCGACACCTAAAGTGATGATTGCTGCTAGAACGGACGTTACAAGCAGGATGGCACCAGCGGTCTTCGGTTTTTTATCACCTTTCAATAGCATGACTGCCAGGATACCAAGAATAGTGGCAATTACGGTAATGATGATGAACGTTTGGACACCGTTACTCAACATTTCAAGAATCTGATCCGCATTCATTCCTCCGGTATCTGTACCTGGCTGATTCAAACCTTCTTCCAACCCTTGACGGAACTCTGGATTATCCTTTTGACTTAACAACCATCCACCGATTGCTGCAGATGCAGCAAATAAAACTACCCCGATAATAGTTAGAACGATTTCTACTGTACGTTTCATAATCTATTCCTCCCCTAATTAAGTATTAACAATATCACGTTTCGTAAATGCCAGCCACGACGCCGCCATGAACAAAATAAAATACACACACAACACAATTACCGAAAACGTCAAGGTTAAATCATCAATCATAGGCGTGCTGTACACGTGCTGGTACAAATCTGTGTTTGCAAACAGAATGAACTTCGCCCAACTGTAATCAGAGAAAAACGCAACGATTGAACTTCCGGCAAACATCAGGAAAATTGCCAACCCGATGGATAACGAACTGTTACGGAAAATAGCTGAAATCATGAATGCAAAAGTAGCCATCATCAACAAATTGACAGAACTTAAGCCATACTGCGTTAAGATATGCTGAACGACAGGAACCTCTTTCACTGTTTCATCCTGATAGTACAGGAATGGCTGCCCAGCATTTTCAAGTCCAAATAAGATGGCACCTACGATGAACGACAAAACAATTACCGACAATAACAACGTCAGCGCAAATGTCAGTACCGACACATATTTGGCGAATAAGATCTTCGTCCTTGATATCGGACGGATCAATAATAATTTTATGGTTCCCCATTTGAATTCATTCGCAATGATACCAGCTGCAACGATAATGATGAACAAACTCACGAAGGAAATGTTGGCGCGGTTTTCCTGAACGAATTTCCATGCATTGTAGCCCGCAGGTTCGATATCGTTTTCCAGCCTGTATTCATTCAGTTCATACTGTTCAGCGATAAACCCTTGGCTGAACTCAGGCACTTCTTCCATATCCTTTTTATATTGTTCGTTCTGCTGTTGTAATTCTTCTCTCCAATTATCTCCTGTAGGAGGTGCGGTGAAATCTCCTGTGAATTTCATGACGGCACCAAAACCGATGACGAAAAGCGCAAGCAGACCAACCATCACCCAAGTGGAGACTTTCGAATACAATTTCATCTGTTCATTACGTACAAGTTGGAAAAAATTATTCAATTGCTCCCTCTCCAATCAAGTCCAAAAATTTATCTTCCAATGTGGAGCGATGGACGTTCACTTCATATATGGAAATACCGCTCTCCACCAACTGCTTCAGCAAGCGAGGAATTTCTTCTCTGCGTGCTGACACGATCAGTTTATTTTCCTGCTGTTTCACTTCCGTTTCAAGCAGACCTTGTAGGGATGTCATCGCCTGATCAATTGGATCCACTTCAAGGTAAACCTCTTTAAGTTCCGATTGTTCGGTAGCATCTGCGACGGTCTGGATCGTCACCAGTTCGCCTTCCTTGATGACACCGATCCGATCACACATCAGTTCCATTTCAGAAAGGATGTGACTGGAAACGATGACTGCCACGCCTTCCTCTTCTGCTAACTTCCTTATGTAATGGCGGATTTCACGGATTCCGGATGGATCCAAACCGTTTGTCGGCTCATCAAGAATTAAGATCGATGGGCTGTGCAGCAACGCCTGAGCAATCCCAAGACGCTGACGCATACCTAAGGAATACTTGGACACCTTTTCTTTGATCCTTTTATTCAGACCAACGAGGTCGACAACTTCCTGTACACGCTCTTTCGTAACACCAGGAACCATTCTTGCGAAATGCATCAAGTTCTTCCATCCACTGAGGAACGGATACATTTCCGGGTTTTCGACGATTCCCCCGACATGCTGGATCGCACCTTTGAAATCTTTCCTCACACTTTTCCCTTCAATCAATACATCGCCTTCAGAAAGTTCCATCAGTCCGACCATCATACGGATCGTAGTCGTTTTACCCGCTCCGTTCGGCCCAAGAAAACCGAAGACTTCCCCTGGATATATACTGAAATCAAGGCCCTTGATGATCTCCTTGTTTCGAATCCGCTTCTTAACATTCTTCAACTGCATAGCAGCTTCAGCCATTAAAACACCTCCATAAACTTGCTTTCCTCATTAATACGAGATAAGTACCAGATACGTTTCAATTTTTTACAAAAAAATTGTCGAAACTATGATTCTTGCATGTGGGCGGTGGGGAACTTCATGTTTGTATAATAACTTGGTAGTTTTGTTAAATAAGGGAGCGGATTTGTATTATAAACCAGCTACTTTGCTTAAATAACCTCTCGTTTTGTTTAAATACTACTCTTATTTGTACAAATAACATCTACGCGGGGCGTGCACGTAACAAGAGCATTCACACTTTTCCATATTATGTTAGTCTAAATATAAGGAGGGAAGCGTGATGCAGAAGAATATAGTTCTGTGGGATGTGCTATGCTATGCCATCATCCCGCTGATCGTGTGGAACATGCTCAGGGAATACATAGGCGATTATTATGCAATGCTGCTTTCGACTGTACCTGGAATCCTGTACAGCTTCTACCGTTTCTACTTAGTGAAAAAAGTGAACCTGTTCGGGATGTTTCTTCTCGGATCATTGATAATCGGTACGCTGGTAGATGTGCTTGCAGGTTCTGCAATGCAAATGCTATGGAACAACGTGTACTATGCTTATGCGATGGCGGCTTTCTATCTGCTGACCATTCTAGTCAACCGGCCGATTTTTCTTTATTTTTCTCTGGATCTGGTAGAATTGCAAGGCGCTGACCGTAAGGAAATGAAGAAAATATTCTACCAGAAAAAGATTCTGTTCATCTTTAAGCTCGTGACCTTTGGCTTTGCTCTCAGAAGCATCGGACTCGCACTTATCAAAACATGGCTCATCCAACGTTATGGCGTAGAAGCCTTTGATCAGGCGCTGATTGCCAGGCAAGTATTCAGTTGGGGAATGACCGGGATTGCGATGCTTGGATTCGTGTACATATCCAAATTGATCAAAGATCAGCAGCAGGAAAAAGAAACCGCTCAGGCAGAAGGGTGACCTCTATTGCCTGAGCGGTTGTTTGTGTAAAAAAACAGCCTACTTGTTCGATAAAGTGCAAAAGTTGTTTAAAAAACTCTCAAACTTGTTTAAATAAACACAGAAGTTGTGCGATAAACGGGGAAAGTTATTCCAATCACTCCGCATCAACCAAATCAACCTCGTCTCCGGCGTGAATCTTCCCGGTCTTCAGCACCTTCGCATAAACGCCGAAGTGATTGTTCCTTCTTTCAACGATTTTTTTCAAAAGTTCCGGGTCACGTTCGGCATTTTCGGGATCGACTGTGATGATCATGCAGCGTTCACAGTGGCGCAACACTTGCAGCTCCACTTCATCTCCGATCCGAAGCGTCTTTCCGAACCATGCATCCTCAATGAAGGGTTCTTTTTTCTCCAGCGATATAAGTAGATTCGGACGGAACCTGCGATGATCCGCTTCCTGTCCCCAGATATCTTTCAGCTTTTCAATTGAAGCATCCGTCACAATCAATACATGCTCTTCCTCTATCGCTCCAAGTGGGACATGTCGCGGCTCATACTGTACCTTCGAAAGGGAACGTTTCGACTGAGTCTCAATTTCCTTCAACCACGCTTGCCCCTCCCACATGACTTTTTCACCGGAAGGAGTAGTCACTTTCACCGGTGGATACTTCTCCATTGACTCGTCACCGGTAAATTCAGCCCGGTACTTGGCGAGCTTTTGAAATTGAGTAATCGTCAGATATTTATCTGTTCTTGATAAATCTTTGATTGCATGACTGCGGTCCCCATATAGGCCATACGGCATTACATGGGTAGACGTGACGACCTCTCCTGTCATCGATTTGACCGGATGGCGGGTAATTTCGTTCAGGACTCCAACTTTCATTCGTCACACTTCCTTCCATCTATCTATTACTTCTATGTTAGCGGAATTCTGGTCATGTTAGAAAGTCTTTAACCTAAATAAAAAAATCCGCGGGCTCCCCCGCGGATTTCTGAACAGTAATTATTTTTCAGCGTTCTGAAGTTTTTTCTTCTTCGCTTCTTTTTCACGTTCGTTCTTGTTAAGGATTTTCTTACGAATTCGGATTGATTCCGGAGTTACTTCACAGTACTCGTCATCGTCCAAATATTCGATCGCTTCCTCAAGCGTCATCTTCCGAGTCTTCTTGATCGTAGCTGTCTGGTCTTTGTTTGCAGAACGAATATTCGTCAGGTGCTTTTCTTTCGTGATATTGACGGTAAGGTCATTCTCACGGTTGTGTTCTCCGACGATCATTCCTTCGTACACTTCTGTACCAGGCTCAACGAAAATCGTACCACGATCCTCCAGGTTCATGATGCCGTAAGTGGATGATTTTCCTTTATCAAGGGAAACTAGCACACCCTGACGACGTCCCCCGACCTGGCCTTGAGTCAATGGTGCATAGCCATCGAAAGTATGGTTCAAAATTCCGTAACCACGTGTCTGGGATAGGAACTCGGTAGAGTATCCGATCAGTCCACGGGAAGGAACGATGAACTCAAGACGTACTTGACCATTTCCGTCGTTGACCATATCCTGCATTTCACCTTTACGCATTCCGATTGATTCCATGACAGCACCCTGGTACTCTTCAGGGACATCAATCTGTACGCGTTCTACCGGCTCGCAAGTCACTCCGTCTACTTCTTTCAAGATTACTTTCGGTTTGGAAAGCTGCAATTCAAAGCCTTCACGACGCATGTTTTCAACAAGGATGGACAGGTGAAGTTCTCCGCGTCCTGCAACGGTCCAGACATCCGGTGAAGATGTCGGTGTTACACGAAGACTCACATCTGTTTCCAACTGTGTCATCAAACGTTCTTCAATCTGACGAGAGGTTACATATTTACCTTCACGGCCTGCAAACGGACTGTTGTTCACAAGGAACGTCATTTCCAAGGTCGGTTCATCAATACGTGGGATTTCCATTGCTTCCTGATGATCCGGAGGACAAACAGTCTCACCGACGTTGATATCCTCAAGTCCTGCCAGAGCGACGATGTCACCTGACTTCGCTTCCTGGATTTCCACCCGCTTCAAACCGATGAAACCAAACATCTTCGAAACGCGGAAGTTCTTCACAGATCCATCTTTCTTCATGAGAACGACGGATTGGCCAACCTTGATGCTGCCTCGGAAGACACGACCGATTCCTACACGCCCAAGGTACTCGTTGTAATCAAGCAATGTCACCTGGAACTGCAGTGGTTCTACTGAGTTATCTACAGGTGCTGGAATGTTATCCATGATTGTCTGGAAGATTGGATCCATTGTTTCCTGCTGTGTTTCCAACTCTGGCTCTTCACTGGAAGTTCCGTTCAATGCAGATGCATAGACAACCGGGAATTCCAACTGTTCGTCATCCGCACCTAGTTCGATGAACAGGTCAAGGACCTCATCGACAACCTCTTCCGGACGGGCACTCGGACGGTCGATTTTGTTCAACACGACAACCGGTGTCAGCTTTTGCTCCAACGCCTTTTTCAATACGAAACGAGTCTGTGGCATACAGCCCTCATACGCATCAACGACAAGCAAAACACCGTCTACCATTTTCAGAATACGTTCTACTTCACCACCGAAGTCTGCGTGACCAGGTGTATCCATGATGTTGATTCGTGTATCGTTATAATTAATCGCAGTATTTTTTGCTAGAATCGTAATACCACGCTCTTTTTCCAAGTCATTAGAATCCATTGCACGCTCATCGACATGTTCGTTGTCACGGAATGTTCCAGAATAGCGAAGCATCTGGTCTACAAGGGTAGTTTTTCCGTGGTCAACGTGGGCGATGATTGCAATATTACGAATATCATTTCTGTGTTGCATCAAGCACACGCTCCTCTTTTCATCACTGAAAAATTATTCAACTTGTCTAGTATAACACATAATTCTCCAATGTTATACAATAATTGTAGGTTTGTCATCCTCGACTTTTGAAGTAAACTAGATGCAAATGAGGTGGTCTTCCATGACATATAAACAGATCAAATGGCTCATCCTTGTCGGACCAGCCGTGATGATCGGCTTGTGGGAATATATCCGACATGAGTTCCTCCTTTCGATCATTTCAATGAACACTGGAAACGTTCTGACTCCTATACTATTGTTAGTCATTTCTCTTGTCATAAACCGTCAACTATTCAAGCTTATGGAGAAACAGCGTGAAGAACTCGAAGAAGAAAAGATGAAAAAAGCGATCATGGAGGAACGTCAAGCCATTTCGAGCGAGTTACATGATTCGATCTCCCAATCTTTATTTTTACTTGGTGTGAAAATCGATCGTCTGGAGCGAGAAACCAATGACGATAACAGAAAACAAATCACTCACCTGAAACAAGCGATGCAAAATATCCAAAAAAATGTCCGCCAATCCATCAAACAGCTCAGAAAGCCCAATCCAATCATTCACAGCTGGCACACGACATTGAAAGAACTAGTTGAACGAGTGCAGGCAGAGCTTCCGGATGCCACGATCGATATCAACTGGGAATTGAATGATGAGGAATGGTCAATGGAAGAAAAAGTGCAAACCTATTTCATCATTAGAGAAGCGCTGACGAATATCATCAAGCATGCCACCGATGTAACTCACATCGTAATCGAAGCTTCTCCCGACGAATCTGGATGGAGGTACACTGTTTCGGATGATGGAGATGACCCTTATGAATACTCACCCGAAGATACACATTACGGGCTTGATATAATGAACGAACGGGCGCAGCAGATGGGATGGCACTTGCAAATAAAAAGAAGCGATGATCGAACGATTGTAAAAGTCGAGGTGAAACATTGATATGGAAAAAGTCTACAAAGTATTGATTGCAGACGATCATGCCGATGCCAGGGAAGCAATCAGAGAGATATTAAGCACGTTTGACACCTATGAAATCATCGGTGAAGCCCTTGATGGAAAAGAAGCCATCATAATGGCTGAGTCGCTGGAACCCGACCTGATTTTAATGGATATCAACATGCCACGGATGGACGGGTTGAAATCCACTCGAGAGATCAAAGCAGCGTTCCCATCAATCAAAATCATCATCCTTACAGTTTCAGATGATAGTGTCCATTTATTTGAAGCTTTAAAAGAGGGTGCACAGGGATACCTTTTGAAGAATGTCACCCCTATCGATTGGAAGAGTTATATGGATGCGGTAATGGAAGAAACGAAAAGCTTTTCTAAAGGCCTTGTCGACCAGACCCTTTCCACACTTTTAGGGAACACCGCCGGAGCCACACGTCCGCCATTGACATCAAGAGAAGAGGAAGTTATGAAACTGGCTGCTTCCGGTGCCACCAATAAGCAGATATCCACTCATCTTCACATTTCGGAGTACACAGTGAAAAATCATCTGAAGAATATCCATCGCAAGCTCCATGTCAAAAGTCGGGTCGAACTTACCAGACTTGCGTATGAAAATCGTTGGATCGAAAGTTAATTCATAAAGTCGTCACAGGTATAGCCCCTATGAGTCATAGTTTTTCGTACAATGAACATGATAACCTATAATTGTAAATACAGCCGAACACTCAAAGGAGCTATCATAATGAAAAAGAAACTACTATTTGTGTCCTTAACTGCATTGTTGCTTATCCTTACTGCCTGCGGCTCGGATGATGATAAAGAGAGCGCCGACAATGTGGAAATGATCGATACGAAAGTGAGCATTCCTGAAGCAATCGAAGTGGGCGAAGAAGTGACGTTCCAGGCAGAAGTCACCCTAGGGGATGAAAAAGTGAATGACGCCGAGTACGTCGAATTCGAAATTTGGCGCGATGGCGCTACAGAAGAAGAGCACCAGAAGATCGACGCCGAGTCAAAAGGAAAAGGGATTTACGAGATCCAACACACTTTCACAGACGCCGGCACGTACTCTCTTTATGCTCATACCCAGGCGAGAGATATGCACGTCATGCCAAAAAAAGAGTTTGAAGTGAAGGATCCGGAAGCTGATACACAAGCAAGTAGCGAAGAAGGACATTCGCATGATCAAGAAGATGAGGAGCATTCGCACGGAGATGATGAAGGTCATTCTTATGAAGGTGAGGTAGCCGCCCACTTCGTATCTGATAAAGATTGGAAAGCTGGCGAAGAGAATGAATTGATGGTTCACCTTAATAAGGACGATCAACCCTTCAATGATGTGAATGTTCAATTTGAAATTTCTTCAGACCAGCTGGAAAAGCACCTATTCGTCGATGCGGAGCGGACGAAGGATGGAGAATTCACAGGGAACTACACCTTCCCATCCGCAGGTACTTATACAGTTAACGTCCACTATGAAAACGAAGAAATCCACGGTCACAAAGAAGAAATCATCGAAGTAAATTGAACCATCCTGTCCATACCACCTATAAGTGGTATGGACTTTTTTTCTAACTACATTCCATATATTTTTTACATGTTGTAAAAAGGGACAGAAAACGCTAACAATTTTCTGAAAATTTTGTTAAAATGATGCTGCACTACAAAATTACAGAAAAGGAGTTTATTGTATGACATTCGACATGATTTTGGGATTGTTCATCATCCCGATCGGCATCATTGGGCTCGGTGTGGCAGCCTACATCCACACAGGAAAGAAAGCGGGGGATCATGAATGAATGCTCACCCATTAACGGTAGGAATCCTGATCTTATACCTCCTCATCCTGATTGTAATCGGAGCGATGAGTTCCAGAAAAAGTGCAGGTGGACTTACTGACTTTTTCCTGGCGGGACGTAATCTTAATAAATTCACTGTAGCATTGAGTGCCGTCAGTTCAGGACGAAGTTCGTGGCTGGTTTTAGGTGTGACGGGTACGGCGTTTGCTACTGGACTGAACGCAGTCTGGGCAATTACCGGGTACATAACGATGGAAGTGTTCATGTTCTTCTATGTTGCAAGACGCTTCCGGATCTTTAGTGAACAAACGGACAGTATTACGATTCCGGATATTTTGGAAAATCGCTATGGTGATCGTCTGAAGCTGCTTCGTATCACTTCTTCCATCATCATCATTTTCTTCATGGTTGCCTATGTAGGAAGTCAGATTGTTGGCGGAGGAACTGCCTTTTCTTCCAGCCTGGGAATCTCGGTGACGAACGGAATGTGGCTGACAGCTGCCATCATTTTACTTTATACGATGCTTGGCGGATTCCATGCGGTAAGTAAAACGGATGTGCTTCAAGCATGTTTCATGTTTTTGTCACTCGTCGTTTTGCCGATTATCGCCATCATTGAGCTCGGTGGTATCGGACCAATCATCGATGCATTAGCATCTGAAGGCGGCGGATTCACTAACCTTTGGCTGTTCGGCTTCGGTGCTATTGCAGGGTTGTTGGGAATTGCACTAGGAAGTCCTGGTAATCCTCATATCCTTGTACGCTACATGTCGCTGAAAAATGTCAAAGAGATGCGTCAGGCGGCAATGATCGGAACCGTATGGAACGTAATCATGGGATGGGGTGCAATATGGGTCGGTCTATCTGGGCGTGCATTCTTCGAATCTGTCGATGCGCTTCCAAATGCCAACTCTGAGGCGCTCTTCACCTCACTCGGGGAAGAATTGCTCAACCCATTCTTCATGGGGATCCTGCTTGTAGCTGTCCTGGCAGCAATCATGTCCAGTGCTGACAGTCAGTTGCTTGTAGGAGCAAGTGCAGCAGTAAGAGACATTTTCGATAAACTGTTTGCAAAAGAAAAAGACATCCCACAGAAAAAGCTCGTTCTTTACAGCCGCCTTTCCATTGTAGTAATCATGGCATTGTCTGTATGGCTCGCGTTTTCAGCTCAGGAATTCGTTTTCTGGATGGTATTGTTTGCATTCGGCGGGTTAGGGGCTTGTTTTGGACCTGTACTGCTTTTGACTTTCTATTGGAAACGTACGACAGGACCTGGTGTACTGGCAGGAATGATCTTCGGTCTTCTCACGGTCATTTTAGTGAAGAAGCAGCCGGAATGGACATTCAGCTTTCTGCCAGATATGAAACAGTTGTCTGCAGACCTTCTTTTCGGAATTACGTATGAAGCAGTTCCCGGCTTCCTCGTTGCTGCACTTGCAACGGTAGTAGTTAGCTTCATGACGAAGAAACCTGTGCAGGCAGACAAAATGATTGATCAGCTCAATTACGGTGAAATCGAAAGAAAAGATCATAAGGCCAGTTGATTTCTCATTCAATAAGAATAAAACGCATGCAGCCACAAGTGCTGCATGCGTTTCTTATATATACGATTTCATTATGTGAGTATATGAAATTGTTACTCTTTGATGATTTGGTCATAGAAGGAATCATACTGCTTCGCGCAGGTCAAATCCAAGTCAGTCAGACCTTTTGCCCGCCAGGAAGTCAACCTCAGCGTCACCAATTTATAATCGATGCTGATGAATGGGTGGTGTTGGATATCTTCAGAATAGGCGGCAACCTGATTGACGAACTCGATACCTGAAAGGTAAGCTTTGAATCGATACTTCTTCGTGATCCACTTTTCATCTTCCAGCTTCCATCCGTCCAGTTTTGCCAGCCCCTGTGCCTTCTCCTCTTCATTCAACCTTTCCATGAGCATTTCACTCCTCAGCTTAAATAATCTATTATACTTCCTCAATTGAGTAGTGGTAGGAAGCTTGAAGTCCTCCCTGACTTTTCATATCTTCGATGAATGTTTCTGCTTCTTCCATCGTGTGGAATGTCAGTTCTTCATTAACACCGCTGCTCATGAAATCAATTATGGTATCACTTGAATTTTTTGCTATGACTTTAAACCCCATTCAAATCCCCTCCACACTTAACATTATTCTGGAAAAGCAATAATATTTCAAACTTTAATGTGTGAGGATGTTCCAACTCCATCTTTCCGCCTATGTAAAGCATTTATTCAAAGGGAAGTGGATGAAACTTTTTCACGACAAATTACGTCTAATAAGTAGAGGACACTTCAAAAGAACCATTTTACTTAAAATCATTTCATTCAGGTTTCAATCTCATTACATCGAGGGAATGTGATTAACATAGCAGCTATTCTATGATTTGTTGGTTCTCATAACATTTTTTGTACGATTATACTTAGGAGGTATCGCACCATGAAAACGAGAATCAGTTTTGGCCGTGAAGATTTCTTGTATGGAATTGGAGGCTCTTCTTTGTTGGCAGGTATCCTATACATTACAATTTATATGTTTTAACCTTCACCTCTGCACTTATTGTGCAGAGGTTTTTTCTATTCAAGGTGAATAATCAGGTGTTGGGATTCCCATTTATATCAATTAATCGTTTTTATCCGAATCCTGCTTTTTTCTTCTCAATTTTTCGAGGATCCTTTTTCGATTGATGTGAATCGTTTTTTCCTCATAACCTTCAGAAGCCACGATATCCTGGGTGGATGCTTTCATGAAAGACCATGCCAGCAGGAACATGATAATAATAAGCGGGAAGCCTCCGACGATACTGGCTGTCTGCAACGTGCCTAATCCACCGAGGAACATTAGTACTAGCGGAAGAAGGCATAGTGCAAATGCCCAGAACAACCGATTCCACCTGAGCGGTTCTCCTTCCACTTCTTTTTGAACCACAGCAGACAGGATATAAGAACTCGAATCAAAGGTCGTTGCCAAGAAGATGATGGCGAGTACTGTAAAAATAAGTACCATGAACTTCGCTAATGGAAGCTGATTGATGATTTGGATGATCGTAGCCGGTGCTCCATTTTCATTCATGAAACCGATCACATCATAACTTCCGGACAGCTGCAAATAAAGTCCGAAATTGCCCATGATTCCGAAGAAGAGGACACATCCAAGCGTCCCATAGATCATCGTACCAAGAATCATTTGGCGAATCGTTCTCCCTCGTGAAATGCGCGCGACAAACAATCCAACGAAGGGTGCATAGACCAACCACCATGCCCAGTAAAAAACTGTCCATGTCTCTGGAAATTCCGTTTCTTCGAATTGAGCGAAATTACCAAACGGCTCTGTCCATGTTGCCATTTTAAAGAAGTTGTCGAGAAGAATACCCAAGCTATTTGTAGTTGTTTCAGTAATGAATCTGGTAGGGCCAAGCAGAAATACAAAGCCCAATAGAAATAACGCCAGCCACAAGTTGATATCACTGAGTATTTTTATCCCTTTTTTCAGTCCTGAATAAGCACTGATGGCGAAGATGGTTGTACATAAAATTAGAATGAAGGTCTGCAAGCCTAAATTGACTCCAATCCCGGTCAATTCACTTATCCCCTCTGCAATCATCGGTGTACCTAAAGCGAGGGTTGTTCCGGCACCTCCAAGCAGACCGAACATGAACAGGATATCAATGATGTTCCCGATCGGACCATCTACTGCCCGTCCCAAAACAGGGCGGCACGCTTCACTGATTTTTAGTACAGGTTTTTTCCTGACATAATAGAAATAAGCAATTGGCAATGCCGGTAAGGTGTAGATTGCCCAAGCAATTGGTCCCCAATGGAAGATTCCATATGCGGTGGACCATTGGATCGCTTCTTTTGACTCAGGCTCAAGTCCGAAAGGTGGCCCTTGATAATAATAGGCCCACTCAATGACAGCCCAATACAGAATGCTTGAACCGATTCCGGCAGCAAACAGCATGGCTGCCCATGAAAATGTATTGAATTCAGGCTTTTCGTCTTCTGCTCCAAGTTTGACATGCCCATTAGCACTGAACGCTACGTAGATTAAAAAGAAAAACACGATAAGTCCCATGACTAGATATAAAACACCAAAATTACCAGTCATCAATGCGTTCGCCTTATCCACAAACTCTTTCCCTGCATCCGGGAAGAGTACTAATGGAATTGTTACTCCTACCAGTAAAAGGAATGCTCCAATAAAAGTCGGCCAATCGATGATTCGTGTACGCACATACTCTCATCCTTTCGTCTATTTTTTCAACGGTATTACACTAGTATTAGTCATACCCTATTCCTCGACAAAAGGAGCCAAAAAGACAAAAAAATAACAAACCAAGCACTTTGCCGGTTTGTTATCTTACTTAAATGAAAAATACCCAAGGCAGAATCATCGGAATCATGATGATGATCGTCACAATCAACCAGGACGTCTTATTGTCACTTTTCACCTGTTTGATATAAGACATCCCCCACGCCAGTAAAAGCAGTGCAGTTACAAGGATACTCCGAAGATGGAAGCCACCTTCTTTGTTATTCATGAATATATACATGCCTCCTTCAACCACAAGCAGTACTCCTACTGCAATATTGAAGAGGTGGATAAATCGATTGTTCACGTGCTCACCCCGCGCGTCTGAATAATAGCCATCTTATTATAGCATTGACCATCTCTAAAAAAAATATAGATAAAGACAATTTAACCTTAACTTAATCTTGATTACTTTAAGCCAAGATCCTGGGTGGTGATTTTTTTATAAAAACCAGTTGCAGCTCCTTCGAATCCCCATTTGCGATAAATTTCATGGGTCTCCTGCCGCTCTTTTCGATTCCCGCTGTTGAGTACAATCGCCTTCGCTCCTTTACGATGTCCCCATCGCATGGCGTGCATGAAGAGAGATTTCCCGATCCCTTTCCCTCTTCTGTCTGCTTCAACGACTGCAGCAACAACGCGGATGTACGTATCGTTTTTCTCATAATGAAAACTGTGGATCATTCCGATCATACCGACCAACCGCTCGTCCTCTTCATATACATATGTCTGATAGTCAGGCTTCATGTGAATCTTCGCAAACCTCGATGCCATTTCTTCTGGTGAAGTCGGGTAACCTAGTAAGGTTATCAGACGTGCGAGTTCAGCCGCGTCTTCCAATCCTGCTTCCCGTATCATCGATTCGACACCTTTCTATGTAAAAGAATAAAACTGCATTATTCAGTTTATACGTTGAATTCGAAAGAACCGTGCAGTACAGCTTCTTCTTCCTTCTCCGGCTCTGGACTTTTCACCTCAAGTGGGATGAACGCTACCGCCATTCCTAACACAAGAATCAATGCAATGGATTTCGCTGCTTTCTTCATCCATTTCTCCCCCTTTTGATTGCAATTCAATTTTAACACATGGAAGAAGCTTTAGGACCAGTTATTTTACTCCCCCTCAACATTAGAAAAACTTGGCTTGTCGCAATGTACTTATAGCGAAAGCCTTAGTGTTTTCTTATACTTTATTCCTTTAAGAAAGGCAGCCAAGCATCAAATGCTCGGCTGCCCAGTACAATCTGTATCATTTCGGTTGTACTTCTTTTTGACGAAGCTCTACCCTTCGGATCTTTCCAGAGGTCGTCTTCGGTAAATCGGATAAAAACTCGATTTTTCGAGGGTACTTATAAGGAGCTGTCAACTCTTTCACATGCTCCTGCAATTCTTTCACCAGTACTTCGTCACCTTGCTTCCCTTCCTTCAGGACGACGAAGGCTTTGACGATGTGTCCCCTCACTTCATCGGGACTTGCAACCACCGCACATTCCTGTACGTCAGGGTGCTTTACTAGGGCATCCTCCACTTCGAATGGTCCAATCGTGTAACCGGAACTGATGATAATATCATCACTCCGTCCTTCAAACCAGAAGTACCCATCTTCATCCATCGATGCCTGATCACCGGTCACGTAATAATCTCCCCTGTAAGACATCTTGGTACGTTCAGGGTCCTTATAGTATTCTTTGAAAAGTGCAGGCGTATCAAGGTGGACGGCAATATCACCGACTTCTCCAGGCAGTACAGGTTCACCGAGCTCATCAATGATTGCAACCTTGTTACCAGGAGTTGGTTTCCCCATGGAACCTGGGCGGACTTCCAGGTCTTTCATGATCCCTACAAGCAAAGTGTTTTCTGTTTGACCATATCCATCGCGAACTGTAACGTTGAAATGTTTCTGGAATGTGTCTATGACTTCCCTGTTCAATGGCTCGCCTGCTGATACTGCACTGTGAAGCGCAGGCAGCTTATAGTCTGCCAGGTTGTCCACTTTTGCCATCAGACGATATTCTGTCGGCGTACAGCAAAGCACATTCACTGTATAACGTTCCAAGAGACCTAGATAGGTCTTCGGTTCAAATTTACCTTGATAGACCAGTCCTGTCGCTCCAGAGCCGAGCACGGATAAGAACGGACTCCAAATCCATTTCTGCCATCCTGGACCTGCAGTTGCCCATACTGTGTCGCCTTCTTCAATGCTCAGCCAGCTGCTTGCTGCAGTTTTCAAATGAGCAAATCCCCAGCCATGAGTGTGCACGACACCTTTAGGGTTGCCGGTTGTGCCAGAAGTATAAGACAAAAATGCCATGTCATCGCGATCTGTTTCTGCTAGTTCCAATTCTGCACCAGCTTCACTCGCTGTCACTTCATCGAGATTGGTCCAGCCTTCCACAGCCCCTCCCACCGAAAACATCTTCAAGAACTTCATTTCTTCAATTCCATCAAACTGCTCTGCAAACGGGGAATAGCTGATGACACCTCTCACTTCTCCATGAGAGATTCGGTACTGAAGGTCCTTCTTTCTCAGCATTTCTGAGCTTGGGATGACTACCAACCCTGCTTTCAATGCTGCAATATATACTCCATATGCTTCAATCAGGCGCGGTATCATGACGAGTACTTTATCTCCACGCTTAAGACCACTTTCCAAGAAAGCGTTTCCAATTTTATTTGCGTTTTTCATCAGATCAGCGTATGTAATCTCCGCCTTGTTCCCCTGTTCATCTTCCCAAAGGATCGCTTTTCGGTTCGGGTCTTTCGCATGTTTTTCGAATTCCATTACTACATTATATTTTTGAGGTGCAATCAATTCTTCTCGTTCCATTCGAACATCCCCTCCCAAAATCTATTGAGCATACGCTCAGGATGGATTCATTATAACAAATTTTCAAAATTATGAATATATTTCATTCGTAGGGTATCTATAGTTCCGTTCTAAATTAGGCTCTGTTTTCGTAGATTACTTAGAAAGACTTCCAGCAGAGGAGGATGTTGATGCGCAAGTACATAGGTGCAATGATCATGATGAGTATTCTAGTAACAGGTTGTTCAGGTCGAATCCCAGAGCTTGAGGAATTCAATCCGACATCCCTGAAGCAGGAAATTCAGCACGTCAACTTCCAAATGCAGCTCCCACATAAACTCCCGTTCGATGTCTCCAGCTTCGAAGTCTATCATTCTCCCCTCTCCCTCCCCATGATCGAAATCGTGTTCATTGGCGAGGAGGAAAACCGACTCTCACTAATGATCATGGATGCAGAAGTTGCTTCTATAAACACGGATAAGTACGAAGGGATAAAAATTGGAAACAAGACCGGGTCCTATATCGAATCCGATGATGGTAAAACACTCATTTGGTCATCTGAAGGTGTCAGCTATGAACTCCAATTGTTGGATGGAGATCATGATTATTCGAAAGCACACTTGATTGCAGTCGCAGAAAGTTTCTTTCCATAGAAAAAGGTGTGCCACATTCGGCACACCTTTCTCACATTAAGCTAATCGTTTAAAATTTTGCCCTAATATTTCATTCATCGAATGGACAGTGATGAATGCTGTTTGATCGACAGCGGAAATATATTTCTTCAATCGTGTGAAATCTTTCCGGCCCAATATCGTTGTAATAACTTCCTTATCTTCATAATTAAAAGCGCCGCGTGCAGTGTGGATCGTCGCTCCCTTACCGAGCTGCTCTACAATAAAACTGCGCACTTCATCGCTTTCTTTACTGATGATGACGATCTCTTTATTATCATCGAACTGCTGAAGTGCATAATCAATGACTATTCCATTCAGAATGACACCAAAGAATGCATACATCCCGACGGTCGGTCCAAACAGGAAGATCGAAGATGCAGCGATGGCAATGTCTGAGAACAGGACCCCTTTGCCGACATCGATCGAGAAGTACTTGTTCAGGATCATTGCCAGTATGTCCGTACCTCCTGTAGATGCACCCTGGTGGAATACAAGCGCCATTCCTGACGCCGCAATGATCTGACCGATGATCAGCTGGATCAGGATGTCATCACTCAATGCCTGTTCCATCGGAGCATACACTTCAAGTCCCCAAACCATGAAGGACAAAGCAAAGCTTGCATAGATCGTTTTCGCTCCAAATTGAAATCCAAGGAAAATAAGTCCGACTACAAATAATATGATATTCAATATGATCATGATGATACCAAGCGATAATCCTGGTACCACTTTATCTAAGACGATCGAGAGCCCACTGACACCTCCAGTGGCAAGATCATTTGGTGAAAGAAAGAAATGCACATTGGTCGCTACGGCAAACGCTCCTAAATTCATCAGCAAAAAAGACCAGACTTTTTTCAGCATCAGAAAGCCCCCTTACGTAAAAATGTTAATGCGTGTTTTTACGACAAATAATTCGTCACAATCGGGTATTATAAATACGCTTAGCACGTTTGTAAACAGTTTTGTTCAAAAAAATATTAACTTTTAAAATGGAAGCGTTTTACCTTTATACAGATACGGAATGGCATAAAAAGTGGGCAAATAAAGTCCATAGAAAAAATCCCCATAACTTGGTATGGGGATTACTGATCTAACCTCTTATTTACAGGCAGAAGGTAATAGTACAGTCACTTCCGTTCCTTCGCCTACTTTGCTGTTATATTGGATGTCACCATTCAAATCACTGACCATTTTCTTTGTAACCATGATTCCTAAACCAGTACCGTCTTCTTTAGTAGTGAAGAAGGGTTCGCCAAGGCGATTAAGCTGCTCTTCCGATAGCCCTTTGCCGTCATCCTGTATGCGTATGGAAGCTTGATGTCCCTCACATTTGACCAGGATATCGAGTGTTCCATTTTCAGCGACAGCTTCCAACCCATTTTTTATAACATTGATTAGTATCTGCTTGAGCCGTTTGGGATCAGTTTGAAGGTGCTTATTTTCCATATCGAAACGGGTATGGACATTCAATTTCCTGTCTTCTATCTGCGTACTGAACAATTCAAGAATGTAAGATATCGTATTCTCGATATTCACATCCTCTAATTCAATCGAGTTTTCCGGCTTAGCCAGCAGCATAAAGTCACAAACGATCGCTTCCATCCGGTTGATCTCATTAATCATGATTTCATAATAGGTCTCAATCTTATCAGGGTTGGCCATGCCAAGTTGCATGAATCCTTTTAACGCTGTGAGAGGGTTTTTTATTTCATGCGCAATTCCTGCTGAAATCTGGGTAATGGCGGATAACTGCTCGGATTTTCGTATGATCGATTCCATTTCCTTGGAGTCGGTTATGTCTTCATGAATGCCCACCACATAATGTTTTTCACCGTCACGGACAGGAAAGCCATGTGTACGGATCCACTTTTCCTCTCCCTCAGGGGTCGTTACTTTGAACTCGATCTGGCGTTCCTCTTCCACCATTTTGGAAAAAGCGGATTTGACCTTTGTGTATGTTTCATTATCTACAAGATCTTTCCAAATGTCTGCACGCATCATCTGATTTCGATTCTCTACTCCGAAAACCTCTCTGAAAGCATTACTCATATAAATGACATTCGACATTTTTTCGTCGCAAATCCAGAAGACATCTTTAATATTATTTGCAAGCAGGGAAAAACGTTTCTCCGACTCTTGCAATGCTTTCAAATACATTTTTTTCTTCGTGATATCCTGCATGAACACCGTCAGTCCATCATCGGTTGGGTAAGCGGTTACTTTTGCCTGAATTCCACTTCGCAGAATCGGAGCATCGAACGTCACCGTCTGCTTCGTTTCGAAGGCAAGATAAAAATGCTGGTAAAAAGCCGAGTATTCCGATACTGGATACAGGTCCCACAGCTTCGTCTTGTAGTGTTCCTTCAAGCTTCTTCCCATGATGTCATCCATTACTGGGTTTGTGTAAATGATTTCCCATTCTTTATTCAGGATACCGAGACCATGCGGAAAGCTTTCAGCCATATCTTTCATACGTCGGTGCATTTCAAATGCCCTCGCATTAAGCTTCTCTGTAGTTTTAGGGGAGGAATGCCAGTGAGGGGGGTACCCTTTCCCAAGATCAGTAAGGTCTCCGGATAGCTCATTTTTCCCCATATCGATATGTTTAGTTTCATCTAGATCGGCAGGTTTCATGATGACAGCTATAAGATTATTCGACAATCTTACAAAGGTACAGTTCATCCATTGATGTTGTTGGTTATGAAAGATTCGTGCTTTGATCTCTGAAGTTTGTTGCACATGATTAACAGAAAGGGTATGTCTGACACCTAGCTGATCATACACATAAAATAAATCGACCCAGGTATCCAACGAAATCTCTGGCTTCATATGCGTAACATCCTGCATATGACGATTGCAACGGACCTTCTCCATGGCTGGATAAATGATACACGCATTGACGCCACTGATTTCTGTCAGAGTCAATACATCGTCTTCAGTGATACTTTCCAGAACACTCTCACTCAACATCATTGGAAAACCTCTCCTCATCTTAATAGGACTACCATCTTGAATAGTTTCCAAAATTCACGATGCAGGTATAATTATAACGAAGTTTTCCAAGATTTTGAACGCTAATTTACATAATTGTTGCAAAAAAGGAAATATGAACCTGTTTTTCAATAGGGATTATGGATGCTTTTGTCGAATAAAATACTGCATAATTATAACGTTTCTAAGTATAAATGGATTTTTTCGACAAAACTTGCAAATGATTAATAGGTAATTATACTCATTTTTATTCCGGAATTAAGATAGGCGGTTATCAGTTGCTTTCAATGCTTCTCCACAAAGTGAGGGAGGCATAACTTCGATATGGTGACCATGTTTCACTTCGATCCGCTATTTCCTGGATCGATGGTTTTTCATCCTTTTCCCAGTAAAATTTCAATGCATTCTGGATGCCGATATCCGCTTTTGGAAGAAGATCCTCCCTACCAAGGCCGAACATCATCCAGTTCTCTACCGTCCAAGGACCAACCCCTCTCAGCTTGACCATTCGATTCATGATGGTATCATTCGGCTGTTCTGCTAGTTCTTCCAGGTTCAGTTCTCCTTCTGCAATCATCCTGGATGTATCGATGACATATTCCGCTTTCCTCTGACTGAATTGCATTTCCCTCAGGGCTTCATATGGTAGTTCAGCCACTCTTTCAGGGGTGGGGTAGAACCAGATTCCATCCTTTTCTTCCCCGAAACTCTGGACAAACCGTGTAGTAAGGGTAATCGCGAATTTCATATTCAGCTGCTGATGGATGATCGTTTTCATCAGGCAATCGTACAAATGAAAATCTTTGACGATCGGGGTACCAGGATGTGCCAGGAACAATTGCTTCAAGTTGGTATCCAGAAAATGCTTGTGGACTGCTTCAAGATCGCGGTCCCATTGAAACAGTTTGAATACTTCATCAAGCAACGCCTGCTTTTTCTCAAAGCTGTCACCAATGATTTCAAAGCTCGGTTCCTGTGTTGTTCCTGTAGCTTGGATTCGCACGATATGCTTCTCCTCTCCGAGCTTTACAGGGACATCCACCCATCTTTCTTCGCGATCCAGCCTTGTCAAGGGATCGAGTGAAAACCGCATCAATGTATAATCAAAATCATAAAAACTTTTTGCTTCGACATTTTCTTTCCACATATGCCTCACCTCTTTTCGACTAGTATAGCAATAAATGGTACCTCCTTTACACTTTGGTTTTGTAAAATCTCATCATTGCGATTTCAAGATAATTAGGTGATGTTGCGGAATAATTGGATAAGGCGGCTGGGAAACTACCCGCTTTCCTGTGGGGGAGCTGGCGAGCCTCCTCGGTCGTTTCACTTCCTGCGGGGTCTCGCCTAGGCCCCTTTTCTGGATCTCCTATTACCTTGCTCTGAAACAATCCATACTTATTTCAAACTTGAGTCTTCAGAAAACGAAAGTTAAATTTGTTTAAATTAAAAAACACTACGCAACCTGATAGGTGTGTAGTGTTTTTCATTTTAAAATTGATAAATTCCTTTTGGCAGCATGCGTTTCATCATCAAATGATCAAGGCTTTTGAATTCATACCCTTCTTTTCTCATCCCGTCAATCATCCGCTCGAGTGCTTCTGCATTATCTTTGGACACTGTATGAAGGAGAATGACTGCGCCTGGATGCACTTGGTCCATCACACTTCGATAGGCGTACTGCCACCCCTTCTGTTGATTTGTATTCCAATCAACAAAAGCGATTGACCAGAACGCATGGATATACCCCATTTCCCTTGTCCACTCCAATGTATTTGCATTGAAAGTGCCGCGCGGAGGACGCATGTAGAGCATCTCCTCCTGGTCCGTCAAATCAGCGACAGCCTGCTCGACACGGTCCAACTCCTCCTTCATTTTCTGCCTTGATACTTCTGTAAAATCAGGGTGATGCCAGGAATGGTTTCCAACAATGTGTCCCTCATCCACCATCCGCTTCACTAAATCCTCAGCACTCTTAATATAATGACCGGTAATAAAGAAAGTCGCTGGTACTTTCTTTTCTTTTAAAACGTCAAGTACTGATGCGGTGTAGCCTTCCTCATAACCATTGTCGAAAGTAAGATAGACTTCTTTATCACCAGATGGGTCCACATAAAATCCATCATATTTCTGGATGAGCGGTCCATACATCCCCACATCCGGCGGTTGGTCTCCATTGCTCTTTTTATATCCCCAGCCAAAGGCATCCGCTTTCACAGGTAGGATGAGCAGACAGAGCAGACTGATCATTAATATCGTCCATTTTCTCGGCAAACGTCTCACCTTCTTTTTTCTTAGTTTGCAGCAGAGAGGACGAAATATGTCATTAATTGCATTAGAAAAACTTGGTTTGTAGCTAAAGTTAAACTTTCTTAAAGAAAAAATCCTGGACATTACGTCCAGGATTCGCTCGTTTATAATACCATGGCTGCAATCCAGCCGAAAATGAACAACGGAATGTTGTAATGAAGGAAAGTAGGTACACAAGTATCCCAAATGTGATTATGCTTTCCGTCTGCATTCAATCCGGAGGTCGGTCCAAGTGTACTATCTGATGCCGGGGAACCAGCATCTCCAAGCGCTCCGGCTGTACCGATCAACGCAGCAGTCGCCATTGGTGAGAAGCCAGCAGCTGCACATATTGGTACGAAAAGTGCTGCTAAAATCGGTACGGTACCGAATGAAGATCCGATTCCCATCGTGACAACCAAGCCTACCAGCAATAAGATGAAGGCAATCAATGCTTGATTTTCCCCTATCATCGATGAACTTGCATCCACCAATTGATCGATTGATCCAGTCTGCTGCAGGACATTTGCATATCCAGCCGCAATCAGCATGACAAATGCAATCGTCCCCATCATCCCGATACCTTCCGTGACCACTTTATCTCCACTGGAATACGGAACAATCAAGAAGATGAACATCAATACAAGACCAGTCAGCGCTCCAAGTACAAGACTTTCCGTAAATAATTGGACTGCCAATGCACCGATAATCGCTACAATGGTAAGGGAATGTTTCCAATTGAACGTCACTTCAGGAATATCACTGATATCAAAGCTGTCGTGATCGACCTGTCCTACCGTCTCACGTTTTCCACGGTAGGTGAAAAATACAGCAATCAGCAATCCGACGACCATTCCAGATCCAGGGATGAGCAAGGATAACGCGATCGAGTCGATTCCAAGACTCACTCCACTGCTTTTCATTGCATCCTGGATTGTCTCATGGAAAGCAAGTCCGAATCCGGCCGGTATCATGATATAAGGTGCTTTCAGACCGAAAGTAAGTGCTGTGGCTACCCCACGTCGATCGATTTTCATTTTATCGAACAGCTTCAGTAATGGCGGAATCAGAATAGGGATGAATGCGATATGAACCGGAATTACGTTCTGAGATAAGGATGCCACTCCGGCAATGACCAGCAGCATGATGACCCTCTTATCCTTCAACGCACGAATCAAGTAATTCACAAGCAAATTGGTTATGCCTGAATACCGGATTCCTACTGCAAATGCTCCTAATAGAATATAACTTAATGCTACGCTCGCCTGATTACCCATTCCATCAACGAGGTAGGTCAATGAGTCTGACAAAGATTCTCCAGCCAATAACCCTGCTGATAATGCCGCAGCAATGATTGCAATGATGACATTGACACGCAGTAGGCTGAGAACCGTCATGACCAGAACAGATAGGATAACTGCCCACGCCATAGTACATTCTCCTTTCCATTTATAAAACAAATAATTCATCTCATTAGTTCGTTAACGATTTACCATGATAAAGCATGTTTTTATAAAAATCAACCCTCATCGATTATAAAATTCCTGTAAATCTTTACATATAGATTACCCATTTCTTCATAATAAAAAGCCGCCCCTTCATTCAGGGACGGCTTCCTCATCGATTTACATCTTTTTCTCCAGGTCTTCGAGCATTTCGATCAGCTGATCAATATCTTCGACAGATGTTTCTTCCGGGTCCATCGTTTCAATGCGATTCATGAACGCAGCCAATCTCAATTTCAGATCCTGTAATTTATCTTGTTGGGACATGCATAAGCTCCTTCATAGTTTCATTAGTAAAGGCTGACACCATCATCCATCATAGTAGAAATCCTATGATTTGTCCACGGGGCATGAAAACGGTCGATTCATGCTATAATAGGTAAGGAATTGTATTCCAGGAGGATAGGTACTATGGAAATTTTCGGTTTTGACCTGGCAATCATTACAGAGACAAAGCTTTTTAAGATCATACTAATCGCAATCATCACACTAATCGCAGTCTTTCTGTTGCGAAGAGTCATCCGTTCCTTCTTCAAACGGACAGACTTCATCGAAGAACGGAAAGAGAAAACACTGGAATCCATGTTGAACTCCATCATCAGCTATACAGCTACATTCGGGTTCATCATTTTTATACTTAATATCATTTTTGAAATAAAGGTTGCGAACGTACTGGCCGGTGCCGGTGTGCTCGGTGTCATCATCGGAATCGGAGCCCAGAGCCTTATCAAGGATTTCTTCGCGGGTATCTTTTTCTTATATGAGAAGCAGCTTCATAAGGGTGATTTCATTACAGTCAATGGTAAATTCCATGGTACTGTGGCGGACATAGGCTTACGCTTCCTGAAAGTACGCCAATGGAGTGGCAAGCTGCTTACCATCAGTAATGGTCAAATCACTACGATTGAGAATTACAACTTCGAACATATGCGGGTGATTGAACACGTCACGACGAACTTCCATGAGGATCCGAAAAAAATGTTCGAACTATTAAAAGGTGCTTGTGAACGAATGAATGAAGAACTCGAGCCTTATCTGAAGAAAGACCTGACCGATAAACCCATCGAACCGTTCCAACTGTATGGGATGGGTTCGCTGAATGATAACTATCGAGGGTATCAATATACAGTAACCGGCCTGGTCGAGGATCTTGTCTACTGGACAGCGGCGAAAGAAACACGCAGAATCCTGGCGGAGACCCTTTATGAACATAATATCCAGATGCCTGAACAGCGTATCGAAATGAAATCCGCTTCTCCTGACCGTATGTCAGAGTAAGCGGATTGTTTTTTTATTTGATGTGGAAGGAATAGGATACATGATCCTGAATCGGAATCCATGCGCCGATCCCCTGCTTTTTAACGTTTTTAACGATCAGTTGTTTCTTCGATCCCTTCAGCCTCATATAGACTTCTCCGAAAGCAACCGTCCCTTTTTCATTGACTGCAGGTGCATATGCAAGCAGGATGCCGCTTTTGTTGACTGGTACCGCATAGGTGTTATTTTGTTTCGTTCCTTCACCGATGACGGTATGGAAGGATAAAGGAAGTTTCGTATTATTCTGCGCTTCTAGCAGAATCATCTTCTTTACCTGGTCAGGATGGTCGATCTTGGCTGTAAGTCCGCCTTTGATATGCTTTTCTTCCTTCTGCACATAACTCATGCGTTCAGGGGCTTGACCGCCGTGGTTACCAACCTGATTGGTGTTCACTTCCTGGTACTCCCAATTGATACTCGTTTCTGTCGATTGATAATTCAATGGCCATCTGCCAAGGAATATTTCTCCACGATAACCGATTGCAAGCGGTGAGGGCTTCAATGTACTTTCATTCAGCAGCTCCATCAGCTGGGGGTTGGTGATTTTGACCTCCGAGTCTTTGATCAGTTCTCTTGTCAGCTCACTCGGCTCCAATACAACCTGGTCTTCAGTCGAGTTAGGATACGTATTGTCTTTCGAGATATTGAGAACGTGACTTGGGAGCGCGCCTTTTTCTTCTTTCTTTTCAGCATTGATCTGTTCTACTTGGAAGAAAGCGAAGATTACGATTAGTGCGATGATCGGTCCGATCCATCTGTGCATCATGGGGACCACCTTTCTTTTTTTGTTTATCTTTTGAAAAGCAGTGGGTTCTTATACACAGATCAAGTAGCTTTGAATAAATTGGATGGCGCTTGAGATTGGAGTTTGTTTTCTGAAGAGGCCGTAAGTGGAAAACAAAGTCATTAAAATAAAAAACCGGACAACCTTAAAATGTTGTCCGGTTTTTCCAGTTTACTTATCTGCTTAATTCAAGGCACTCTATAGTTTCTTCGACCTTGATGCTATCTTTCACGGACTGCACCATGGAACAGTTATTGCGTGCAACTTCGAGGTTCTTCTGAAGCTTATCCTGATTCAGGTGGTGCCCTTTAATTACATAATGAATATGAATTTCTTCGATTCTGTTCGCCTGATCTGGATTTCGTTTCACATCCGCAGTGACTTTCATATCTTCGTAGTCGACCCGCTGCTTGTCCAGGATTTTACGATACACACCTACACTGCACCCGACGATGGATGAGACCATTAGCTGATACGGACGGAAGCCGTATGTTTCGTCGCCTGAAATGTTCAACTGACCAAACTCAAAAGAGGTGCGTACACCATTTTCCTTCAAATAAAAATCCATGAAAACCACTCCTTCTTTAGAATCAAAAACTACATCCATTTACTTATATAATAACCTAAAAAAGCACTGGAATAACCACTAAAATAAGCTAGAATGGTGGATAACGGTTAATATAGCATATAACCTGAGGACGGACCAGAATTTTGTCCGTCAGTAACGAAAGGAGGACCTTTGATGGTTTCACCAACTACACGTTTCTGGATATTGATTGCGATGGTTACGATATCCGGTTTTTCACAAGGTATGCTGATGCCTTTACTGGCAGTAGTCCTGGAGCAGAAGGGGATCTCTTCCTCCATCAATGGTATCCATGCCACAGGGCTTTACATAGGTGTTTTAGTAGCTTCACCATTCATGGAGAAGCCGATGCAGAAGCTCGGGTATAAACCGATCATCCTAATCGGGGGTGCTTTGGTTTTCACGTCCATGACGCTGTTTCCTTTTTGGCAATCATTATGGTTCTGGTTCATGCTGCGTATAACGATCGGGATTGGCGACCATATGCTGCACTTCGGCACCCAGACATGGATTACGTCGACGGCCCCACTAGAAAAACGAGGCCGGCAAATCGCATATTATGGTTTATTCTTCAGCATCGGATTTGCGATCGGGCCTTTGATGACACCACTCTTGTCGGTTCATTTCTACCTGCCCTTCCTACTGTCTGCTTTGTTGAGCGTATTGGTTTGGGCGACGATGTTCAGGGTAAGAAACCAGATGCCTGGGTCGGATACGAGTACGACACATATGACCAGTTCCATCGGACGCTTCGGAAAAGCACTCAGGCTGTCCTGGGTTGCATTCCTGCCACCGATGACATACGGCTTCCTTGAAGCTACGTTACACGGTATTTTCCCCGTATATGGTATGCGGTCAGGGATTAACGTCAACACCCTTGCCCTGATCATCCCGTGCTTCGCTGCCGGAAGTCTGCTCTCCCAGATTCCACTAGGTATTCTTAGTGATAAAATCGGGAGAAAACCAGTGATTTCAACCGTAGTAGGAGCAGGTGCACTGGTATTTATATGTGCCGCGTTCTTTGAGACCAGTGCATTAGCATTATTCATCCTTTTCGCACTTGGAGGAATCTGTGTCGGTTCGCTTTATTCGCTAGGAATCACGTATATGACAGATTTACTTCCCCAGAACCTGCTTCCAGCAGGAAATATCATGTGCGGAATCGCATTCAGTCTGGGGAGTATCGCCGGACCTTTTCTAAGCGGTACATTCATTGATCTGTTTCCTGGTATTTCCTTCTTCTACGTGATCGTCGCATTGTTAGTACTGGTCTTCATGGCCACTATTTTAAAACGCGAACCGTCCCAGTCAGTCATGGGAACATAAAAAAGAGCATGGGTGGACGTCCATGCTCTTGCAATTATTCACCTAATGCCTCTTTTAAAACGTTCAGGTTCTTTCGCATCAAGCTGAAATAATCCTCTTCCGCTTCAATCTCAGCATCTGTCAGCACAGAAAGGTTGTGGATCCGCAAAGCATCTCCATCAATTTCCTTTTGGATCAACTCAGCAATCTTCGGTGTGACATTCTGTTCGAACATGACATGCTTCAATCCATGTTCTTCAGCAGCATCTATGATTTTCTCCAAGTCTTTCTGTGAAGGCTCATCGCTCGGACTCAATCCGGACACCGCGATTTGCTCGATTCCATATGCCTCTTCCCAATAGCCATACGCGGCATGAGAGACAATGATCTTGTTCTTTTTCTGAGCTTCCAGCGTCGTGTGGAAGTCTTCATCCAATGCTTGCAAATCAGTCTTCAGCTTCTCGAAATTCGCCTCGAAAGTTTCCTTCTCTTCAGGCTTAAGTTCGACCAGCTGTTCCTTGATATTTTCAGCAAGCTGAATTGATTTCATCGGGTCAAGCCATACGTGAGGGTCTTCTCCGTCATGGTCGTGGCCGGCATGGTCATCCGCATTCTCATCCGCATGCGTATCCTCTTCATGATCATGACCTTCTTCTTCGCCATGATCATCTTCACCATGCGCTTCTTCTTCGTGTTCATGACCTTCTTCGCCGTGATCATCTTCACCATGTGTTTCTTCTTCTTCGTGTTCATGACCTTCTTCATCGTGGTTTTCGCCTTCCCCATCTTCAAGGTTATGAGTATGGTGTTTTAAGTCGATGCCCTCCGCAGCTTCCAGTATCTTTACATCTTCTGTTTCAATCGACTCTGCAATTTTTCCAGCGTATGCTTCCATACCTGCACCGTTCATGATGAAGGCATCCGCTTCAGCAAGTTCGATCATCTGCTTCGTATCTGGTTCGTAATTGTGTGCATCCGCTCCAGGAGGCAATATGGATTCCACATCGACATGGCGACCTCCGATTTTTTCAGCGAAATCCTGCAATGGATAAACTGTCGTATAAATTTTCAACACGCCGTCCTGTTCACTACTTGATGAAGCCGTTTCCTCCCCACAAGCAGCCAAAAACATCGTAAATATCAATAAGATTGCAAGAATCATAGATTTATTTTTCAATTATTTCTCCCCCCAATTCCACTCTAAAAAGGATTATATCGTAATGGTTACGTTTTGTAAATAGTATTGATTACGTTTTATCAAATTCATAAAAACAGCGCCCCTTTGTTCAAGAGGCGCCCTTCCTTCATTGGCATTGAGGGCATCTTCCGTATACTTCAAATTTATGACTCGCAACATCATAACCACTAAGACTGCTTTCGATCGTTTCCATCGGACAAAAATCCACTGCTTTTGTTTTTCCGCAGTCCGTACAAATGAAGTGATGATGATGACCGTGTGCATCACAGTGAAATCGGAAATGCTTTTCCCCTTCCAACTCCGTGGCCTCGAGTATAGATTCATCCGCTAGAAGGTAAAGGTTACGATAGACTGTGTCAAAGCTTACACTAGGAAAATCTTTTTGCAGCTCCTTCAAAATGTCCTTTGCTGCAATATATTGGTCCTGCTTTGAGAATATCTCCAGGATGCGCTCACGCTGCTTCGTATGCTTATAGCCTCTTTCCTTCATGGTACGTATCGCTTTTTCCAAGTTCATATTGCCTCACCCTTTAACGAAAATTGACCAGAAACTTTCTTATACAGGATACTGAAAATCAAGACAACAATGGCGGTAACTACAATCGTCCCACCAGGCGGAACGCTCAAATGGTAAGAAGAAAACAAACCGATAATGACGGAAAATTCTCCGAATAAAATTGATAAACCGATTGTCTGTTTAAAGCTTTTCGCAATCCGCAACGCAGCTGCTACAGGTAACGTCATCATGGCGGACACAAGCAGGATTCCGACAATCTGCATCGCTGACGCAATCACAAGCGCAACCATCACGATAAAGATGAAATGGATGATTTTCGCGTTGACTCCTGAAATCGATGCGTGATCTTCATCGAAAGACAGCACGAAAAGTTCCTTATAAAACAAGCTTACGATAATCAGAACTAAAATTGAAATGATCAATACGGTGTACATATTAGAGCGGCTTACTGCAGTAACACTGCCGAATAAATAGCTGAATAAATCTGTGTTGAAACCATCCGCAAGTGAAATAAGAATGACTCCAAGACCGATTCCCCCGGACAAGATGATCGGAATCGCAAGCTCTTCATAATGTTTGTAGACTTTACGCAGCTTCTCGATCAGTACCGCTCCTACAACCGAAAAAGCCATCCCCATTTAGACAGGATTCCAATCGTTGATACCTGTGACCTTTTTTTCAAGCAGGAGACTGGCCGCAATTCCCGTAAGTGTAATATGCGACAAGGCATCCGCAATCAATGATAGCCTTCGTACAACGATGAAAACACCTAATAGAGGAGCGACGAAGCCGATCATTAATCCAGCTAGGGCAGCATTCTGGAGAAATTCGTATTTTAATAAGCTTTCAATCATGACCGGTCACCTTCCTCATGTGCATGGTTATGGCTCAACTGCTGGACAGGATGACCATAAAGCTGATTCAAGTCTTCATCTGAAAATTCCTTGTACTCATCTGAATGACCATGGAAATGGATCGTTTTGTTCATACAGACGACATGACTGGCATGCTCTGTGATCGTTCCGATATCGTGCGTCACCATCAACAGGGTGATCCCCTTATCCTTGTTCAGCTTCCGAAGCAACTGATAAAAGTCAGATACGTGTTTCGCATCGACCCCAACAGTCGGCTCATCCAGAATAAGAAAAGAAGGTTCACTTACAAGTGCTCGAGCAATGAACACTCGCTGTTGTTGCCCCCCAGATAATTCACCGATCGGATGATGAAGGAACTTTTCCATTTCGACTGTTTTCAATGCTTCAATCGCTTTTTCTTTGTCTTTTTTAGTGAAAAAGCGGAACATGCCTGTTTTTGAAACCAGACCCATCTTTACCACTTCCAGTACAGTGGCTGGAAATCCGGAATTGAAGCTGTTTGCTTTCTGGGAAACAAATCCGATGTTTTCCCATTGCCTGAAGTGCTTGATCGGTTTATCAAACAGACGGATCTCTCCTCTGGTCGGCTTCAACAGTCCAAGCATCAGCTTGATCAATGTCGACTTGCCGGATCCATTCGGACCAACCAGCCCGAGGAACTGTCCTGGCTTTATTGTCATCGTGATATCCTTGACGACAATTTCTTTATCATATTTAAAAGACACCTGATTCATTTCTAAAATATTTTTAGTAGTACTCATCGCTATCCCTCACACTATCGTGTTGTTTTTCAGTTGAATTTTGAATTGACAATTCACATAGAATTGTATTTAATTATAGTTGCTAAATCAAAGTGATTACTATTTAAATCCTATTATACTATACAGGAGGGAACCGATTGTTTCAACATCTACGCATGAATAAAACATACATAGGATACCTTTTGCTCTTTATCTTCCTGATGTTTTTCTTGTTCGCTGATCAACTGGACATAAAAAACAGAATCGACATACCCTCTCGCCTTCTCGATATGAACACCATATTTTTCAGCATTTTCCTTGAAGCGATACCATTCGTCCTCTTAGGCGTTTTTATTTCAGCCCTGATTCAAACGTTTGTGAAAGAGAACACCTTGAATAAGTTCATCCCTTCAAACCCGGTGCTGGCTCTGTTTCCAGCAGTTGTCATTGGAGCAATCTTTCCAATATGTGAATGTGCAATCGTTCCGATAGTCAGAAGACTTATAACAAAAGGGATGCCGCTACATGTCGGTTTTGTTATCCTGGTTTCGGCACCTATCCTGAATCCGATTGTGTTTCTATCAACATTCTATGCCTTCCAGACGGACCTATCGATTGCCTACGCGAGGATGGGACTGGCTTTTGTTATCTCACTTATCATCGGTGCAATCATTTATCAGCGATTCGGAAACTCCAATCAGTTGAAGAATGAAGGAAGTCATATGACGCATATACATGACCATGGACATTCGAACAAGCTGAAAGAAACCTTATATCATGCCAGCGATGAGTTTTTCGATATGGGAAAATTCCTTCTTATCGGTGCGCTTGTCGCCAGTGGCATTCAAACGTTCATGTCCCGGGAATTCCTTTTGGACCTAGGAAGCGGTATGCTTGCCGGACCCGCAGTCATGATGGGACTAGCTTTCTTCCTATCTCTTTGTTCAGAAGCGGATGCATTCGTCGCTTCCACATTTAAAGGAATGTTCTCATCAAGTTCCCTGCTCGCTTTTCTTGTTTATGGTCCAATGATCGACCTTAAAAATACGATTCTGATGCTGGCTTACTTTAAAGCAGCATTCGTTCTGCGTTTCATCCTGATCGTAACGACTACCGTATTCACTGTCATTGTGCTTTATCAATACTTTTTAGTATAGGAGGCGTCGAAAATCGGAAACCATCATCAGTTCATCAGAAGCGTCATTCTGTTAGGATTCACTTTGCTTGTTATCAAACTTCTGATCACAGGAGATATTTATAAATTCATCGCACCACGGATGATGCCTTATTTTTACTTCACCGTTACGGTACTCATCCTATTGGGAAGCATCCAATTCCTGCGCAGCAATGCAGAGGATGATGCGGAATCGGATTGTGGTTGTGTACATCATACCTACCAGGGTTCCAAAGGGAAATCGTTTTTCGTCTACAGTTTATTCATTCTTCCTATAGTGACCGGATTCATGTTCTCCGATCATGTGATGGGAAGCTCCGCAGCAGCAAGTAAAGGTTTCAAATATGAGGTACGCTCGTCTTCAACGAAAGAAACGATTACGAATGAAGGCTCTGCCGAGACTACAATCGAACCAGGGGTCACCACTCGCTCTGAATCCACTGCCCCTCCTGAATTGGATGACAGTGATAAGACTGATGAGATCACACCTGATACTTATACGGAAGATGATTTTGTAGAGATTGATGAAGAGGACATTGTCATTCTCACCCCACAAGTCAGGTACCCCGAGTTATATGAACAATTGTTACAAAGCGAACGGATCGTCATGAATGAAGACAACTATATCGGAGTGATTTCGATACTAGAGGAATCACCGGATCTCTTTGCAGGGAAAGAGATTGAAATGAATGGCTTCGTATTCAGAGAAGACGGCTTCCCTGATGGACAAATCGTCGTCGGTCGATTCGGCATCAGTTGTTGTGCCGCTGACGGTGCCATCTACGGCATTCTTACAGAAGGTGGAGGTGCAACCAACTTAAAGAACGACCAGTGGGTAAGAGTGTCAGGCAAGCTTGAACAGGTCGAGTTCAACGGGTGGACATTACCACTGATCATCATGGATACAGCAGAAAAAATCGAACAGCCGAAAGAACCATATGTGTATGAAGAATTTGAATTTGGCGGATAACAAGTGAAGAAAATCAGAAAATGCATCCCCGGCTTCGGCCAGGGATGCATTATTTTTACAAGTATTTATCATATCGTTTTTCCAAGTAATCCTGAAGCGCTGAGAATACCATCGTCAATGGCCAATAGATCAATGCAGCCAAAATGTACATCGTCATTGAATCATAGTTTCTGCCTGCGACGATCTGAGCTTTATTGAACAATTCAGGCACGGAAATCATAGCTGCTAATGAAGTCGCCTTCAGCAAATCTAGAAACACATTGGCTAGTGGCGGGATGGCAATGCGAGTGGCCTGCGGCAGAATGATCCTTCGCATCGTCGTCCAATAAGTGAAGCCGAGTGCCTGTGCGGATTCCCATTGACCTTCATCGACACTGTTCAAAGAGGAACGGTTGATTTCAGCGATATATGCAGCAGAGTTCAATCCGAACCCAAGTACAGCCGCAAGAATAGCGGTAAGTTCAATCCCTACTACGGGCAACCCGAAGTAAAGGATGAACAGAAATACAAGGATCGGCGTCCCACGCATGAAAGATATATACACACGCGCGGGCCACCTGAGTATCCTATTGGTAGAACGCCTTGCTACCGCAATGAAAAATCCCAGCACAAGGCCAAGTATCATACCGAGAACAGCGACCAGAATTGTGAGGGGAACGCCCCCGAGCACAAACGGGAGACTTTCCCACGCAGTTTCGGCGTTGAAAAGCTCACTGACTTCCACCCTGCTTATTTCATAACCGAACATCATCCATCACCTATAGATCTAGGCCTTCGATTTCCTGGATATCCTCTTCCGGTTTCTCGGATGCATCTTTTCCACCGAAGAACTCTTTGGACAACTCAGTCAATGTACCATCTTCACGCATTTCCTTAAGGGTTTCATTCACTTTTTCTTCAAGTGTAGGAGCATCCTTAGGCATGACTACAGATGAGCTAGTCGGATAGAACTTCAAGTCAGGATGCAAGGTTACATCAATTTCAGGCAGAGCTTTCAACGCAAGCGACTGCAAGTAGTAATCATTGATAATCAGATCCGTACGTCCCTGCTCGACATCACGCAGGTATACATCATTGGTTACATTTCCGTACGTCTTCAATTCAGCTCCGAAGTGCTCGGAAATCTGAGCGAAGACCGTCGTTGCTGCACCACCAGCAACCTTTCCTTCCAAATCTTCAAGAGTTTCAATTCCGGAAAGGTCGTCTTCACGGACAATCATTGTTGAATAGGAGTACTTATATGGTTCACTGAATGTAAATTCTTCAGCACGTTTTTCAGTTTCTTCCATATCATTGATTGCCATGTCGATCCGGCCACTCTTGATTGCTGCAAGAATTCCATCTACGCCGTATTCTTCGAATTTCAATTCAAGGTCAAGGCGCTTGGCAATTTCACGCATGATTTCTACATCATATCCAGTCAATTCATTTGAATCTTCAGGATAATAGGAAGCAGGAAACAGCGTTCCAGAAGTACCAACGACGATTTCGCCCTTCTCCTTGATCTCGCTCCATGCGGAGTCTTCCTTCTTATCGTCACCTGAAGCATTTTGCTCACTATCAGAGCCACATGCTGCTAGGAGGACGGCAGTAAGTAAAGTAAGTATGAAAAAGAGTCCTTTGTTTTTCATAGGTGTTGCCCCTCTCTTATATTTTTTACACACCTACTCAATATAGCAACCGCAGTATTTGAATGCAAATCGTCTGCACTAAAAAATCAAAGCTGAATTTTTCCTTGTAAATGTAAAAACGGCTTGACGAAAGTGAAGAATGTGCTATGATAATAACAGATACTAAATTAAAATTATTTTAAATAAATGCGCTGTCCCCTACACAGGTGGCAGCTTTCGTAATTTTACAGGCTAATTGATGTTGATTCGCATTCTCATTTAGAATGCAAGAAGTAAATGACGTTGATTACCATTCTCAATTAAAAAAGGGAGTTGAGAAAATTGAGTACTGAAGCACGAGCAATTAGTAGTAATCGTTCAAGTTCATCCAATTTAAAGGAAATGAAACTGATGGCTTTCATGAAGGTTCACGGGGAACTGGTCGCTGCCATCCTCAGTGGGGTTCTGATCCTCACCGCCTGGATCGGTGAAAATCAACTGTCGGGTACCGCTTATGTCATCCTTCATTTACTCGCATTTGTCATTGGTGGTTTCGCGAAGGCGAAAGAAGGTATCGAGGAAACGATTGCTGATAAAGAATTGAATGTCGAGATGCTGATGATTTTTGCAGCCGTCGGTTCAGCAATTATTGGTTATTGGACAGAAGGCGCGATACTTATCTTCATCTTCGCACTGAGCGGTGCACTCGAGACATATACGATGAATAAAAGCCAGCGGGAAATTTCCTCCCTGATGGATTTGCAGCCGGAAGAAGCGTTGCTGATATCAGATGGTACAGAACAATTGGTTGCCGTCAGCGAACTCTCCATCGGTGACAGAATTCTTGTAAAAGCAGGCGAACGGGTGCCTGCAGATGGAAAAGTCGTCAAAGGCATGACGACGATCGATGAAAGTGCCATCACAGGGGAGTCTGTGCCAGTTACGAAAAATGAAAATAACGAAGTATTTGCAGGTACGGTGAACATCAACGGAAGCATTACAGTAGAAATCACTAAGCCAACCAATGAAACACTGTTCCAGAAAATCATCCAGCTTGTTCAATCCGCACAAAGTGAAAAATCCCCCTCCCAGCTGTTCATTGAACGGTTTGAAGGCACGTATGTAAAAGTCATTTTGCTTGCCGTAGGGGTGATGATGTTTCTTCCCCATTTCCTGTTCGGCTGGAGCTGGACGGACACGATCTACCGGGCAATGATCCTGTTAGTTGTTGCATCCCCTTGTGCGTTAGTAGCATCGATCATGCCGGCCACTCTTTCCGCTATCTCTAATGGAGCAAGGAACGGAGTGCTTTTCAAAGGTGGGGTACACTTGGAAAACCTCTCCCACCTTCAGGCGATTGCATTCGATAAAACTGGAACGTTGACGAAAGGAAAACCTGAAGTAACAGATGTCCACCTACGTGAAGAAGCGGATGAAGCTGCCGTTCTGTCAGCTGTTCATGCGATCGAACGTGAGTCCAATCATCCACTAGCCCAAGCGATCGTACAGCATTCAGTCGGAGTCTCCGGTTTTGAGAAACTTGCAGCGGACAATGTCCAGGACATCGCCGGAAACGGCGTAACCGCTGAAGTACTAGGTATGAAATGGAAAATCGGTAAAGCTGGATTTGTAGGAGAAGAAGATGCAGCGGCATTCAATGATGGCATTGCAGAACGCCTTGCCGAACAAGGGAAAACCGTCGTATTCGCCGCTGATGAACACGGTATAGCCGGTCTGATCGCCTTGAAAGACACGGTTCGGGAAGAAGCAAAGCAGGCGATCCAAGTATTGAAATCCAATGGCATTTATACAGTCATGCTGACGGGTGACAATGAAACCACCGCAAAAGCCATTGCTGAAGAAGCCGGAATCGATAATTATGTAGCAGAGTGCCTACCGGAAGAAAAGGTCGAACAGATGAAAAAATTGAAAGCCTCCTTCGACAACGTCGGGATGGTCGGAGATGGAATCAACGATGCTCCCGCACTTGCAACTGCTAATGTAGGGATTGCCATGGGTGAAGGTACAGACGTGGCACTCGAGACAGCAGATGTTGTACTGATGAAAAATGATCTCCCTAAGATTGCAAATGCGATCAAGCTTTCTCAACGGATGAATAAAATCGTCAAGCAGAATGTCGTCTTCTCGATCAGCGTAATCATGCTTTTGATCATTTCAAACTTCCTGCAGGTACTTGATCTGCCTTTAGGCGTCATCGGACACGAAGGAAGCACAATTCTCGTCATCCTGAATGGATTGCGGTTATTGAAATAAATTAACTACAGCGCACCATTTGTTGGTGCGCTGTTTTTTAATTCTAAAATAAAGACCGGCACCACGGTGCCAGCCTTTTCTCAATTAATGAAAATCGTTCTGTTTGTTCGCAGAACTGCTTGTCTTATGCTTTGGAGCATCTGTCTTCTGCTTCTTATTGTTCTTATTATTGTGATTACGTTTATTATTACTCATGAGGTTCCCTCCTAAAGTGGAATCCTCTTTAGTTTTCCGCACAACCGCCACGATAATCGCGCCATTATTCGCCAACCTCAGCTATATATGGCAATCCTTCTTCGCCGGATCATCGCATTGATTTCACCGCCAACAATTATGATGATTCCAGAAAAATAAAACCAGATCATCAATACAATGACACCACCAAGACTGCCGTACATCGCTGAAAAGTTGCCCATACTCGACACATAGTAAGAGAACAACAGCGAAGCCAGCTGCCATCCAACAGTTGCAAAGACTGCACCATAGACAGTTTCGCGGAACTTCAATCGTTTATTGGGTGCGAGCACATATAGAAACGTCAGCACGACGAAAAAGATAATCGACGATATGATCCATCTTAATGCATTCCACGCTTCTATGAACCCATCGCTGAAGCCGATAAACGAAAATAAATAGACACCAATCGCCTTTCCAAACACGGGAAGCAGGAAAGCTACCCCAATGATTACGACCATTGCAATCGTCAGAATGATGGCAATGATCCTTCCGACAACAAAGGACCTGCTCTCTTCCACATCGTAGGCTCGATTGAATGCACGCATGATCGCATTGACCCCATTGGAGGCAGACCAGAGCGTTCCAATCAGACCTATGGAAAGGAGCCCTCCATTTCGGCTGTTCACAAGCTCCGTCACATTTTCCTGGATGAGTGTGTACGATTCACTCGGTGCGTAGGTTGAAATGAAGATCAATAATTGATCGGTCGAGATTTTCATATACCCTAACAACGTTACAAGGAAAATCATGAAGGGGAATAGGGACAATAAGAAAAAATAGGCAAGCTGGGCTGCCATGCCTGCCACATCATCTTCCCCAAATCGGGCCATAAATTCTTTGCCGAAACTCATATGTCTCCATTCGCCCATATTACCCCTCCGTTACTTGTTACGAAGCATCCTGCTGCACGCTTTTGTAATCATCGTCTGCTACTTGATCGATTTCACTTACTTTTTCAAGAATGTCTTCAAGCTTTTCCAATGCTTCTAATATATCCTGGGCGCCTTCCGCTAATCGCGAACCAAACTGCTCATACTGCAGTCGGAATGCTCGCACCGCTTCTGATGGGTGCTGGGTGAAGTTCCTGGCAGATCCTCCCGCCCGCTTAGCACCACTTACTACATGGTTACGTGTCCCCTGATCAAGTAATGCAAAGACTCCACCGACAGCCGCTCCAATCAACATGCTTTTCCATAGTTTATGCTCGGACATGAATAAATTCCTCCTTTTAAAGATTTTGCTCTTTTTTTATTTTCTGCAACAATCGCTTAGACCCTTCTGAAACAAGCTCGAAAACATAATCAAAATTATTGGTGAAGTACGGATCGGGGACATCCTTTTCCTTTGAATCATCCACAAGATCAAGCAGGCGCAGGACCTGGCTGACATCATCATTACGGATGGCATGCAGATCACTTATATTCTTTTCATCCATCGCAACTAAGTAATCAAACTCATCCCAGTCCTTTTCCTCCACTTGTCTTGCACTCATGTTTTCAAAAGGAATTCCGTTCTGTGACAATATTTTTTGTGTCCCTTCGTGCGGAGGGTCACCGATATGCCAATGACCGATCCCAGCGGAGTCAACGTTGATTTCTTTTTCTAATCCTTCTCTTTCAACAAGGTTTCGGAAAATCCCTTCCGCCATCGGTGAACGACAGATGTTTCCCAGACAGACAAATAACACCTTAATCATATCTCTCCCCCATTCCACAAACTTTTCTTCATCTTTTCAAATTCCATTATACGGTATTTCTCTATACGTAATGAATTCCCTTTCCTGACGGCAATAAACCGGACAAGGTAAGAATGAATTCAGGAAACTGCTTGACATTCTTCATAAATTTTCGGAATATTTTATATATATACAAATTTTATAGGACAGGGGGAAATTGAATATGCAAGAGGTATTGAATCAGATTTCCGGTATTGTATGGGGACCTTTTCTATTGATCCTTCTAGTGGGTACCGGTGTCTATCTCACGCTTCGATTGGGATTTCTTCAATTTCGATCGCTGGGTTATGCATTGAAGCTTGCGTTCAGCCCAGGCAAACAGGACAAGAAATCCAAAGGGGATATTTCCCACTACCAGGCATTGACTACTGCAATGGCTGCGACAATCGGAACCGGTAACATCGCCGGGGTTGCTACGGCGGTCGTTCTTGGTGGTCCTGGGGCAGTATTCTGGATGTGGATCACTGCAGTATTTGGAATGGCGACGAAATATGCCGAGGCGATCCTTGCCGTCAAATACAGGACCACAGACAAAAACGGACAGATCTCCGGTGGTCCGATGTATTACTTAGAACGTGGATTGAAACAGAAATGGCTCGCAATCCTATTCGCCCTTTTTGGTGCCATTGCAGCATTCGGAATCGGAAACATGGTGCAATCCAACTCCGTATCCGACGCACTCGTTCAGACATTCTCGATTCCTACATGGGTGACTGGAGTAGTGCTTACTGCGCTCGCAGCGCTAGTGTTACTTGGCGGAATCAAGAGTATTGGTAAAGTGACTTCATTCTTTGTTCCGATTATGGCTTTATTTTATGTAATTGGTGCACTTATTATCATCTTCATGAACTTGGAATTAGTACCAGGAGCATTTGCGACGATCTTTACCGATGCATTTACTGGAAGCGCGATTGGTGGGGGACTTTTAGGTACGGCAATCCGTTATGGTGTCGCTCGTGGAGTGTTCTCGAATGAGGCAGGACTAGGTTCTGCACCGATCGCAGCAGCTGCAGCGAAAACGGATTACCCTGGTCGTCAGGCGCTTGTCTCCATGACACAGGTGCTGATCGATACACTAATCGTCTGTACAATGACTGGATTGACAATCGTCATGGCGAACCAGTACGGTGGCGGTCTTGATGGTGCCGATTTGACATCTGCATCGTTCGAAGTCTTCCTGGGTAGTGCAGGTGGATACATCGTAGCAATCGGCCTTGTCTTCTTCGCTTTCTCAACGATTGTCGGCTGGTCTTATTACGGAGAAAAGTGTTTCGGTTACCTGACGAATGATAGAGGCTTGGGAATCTACAAAATTCTATTTGTTGGCTTCGTCTTCGTCGGAGCAATCGTCCAACTTGATCTTGTCTGGACATTTGCTGATATTATGAACGGCCTAATGGCGTTCCCAAACTTGATTGGACTTCTCTTCCTATCCGGAGTAGTAGCATCGGAAACGAAGAAGTTCCTTGCTGTAGCGAAAAAGGAAAAGCAGGCAGAACGCGAAGCAAAATACTCATCTTAATACACAAAAAATCTCGGAAGCAGATACTTCCGAGATTTTTTATTTTTCCAGTTTCGGACTGGGTACTGAAGCGGGAGCACTTACCTCATATCTCCGCTTCGGCATCAGCATTTTTTCGAACTCATGTGGCGGTAGTGGCCTGCTGTAATGGTATCCTTGATAAAGGTCACAGCCGATTTCTTCGAGAAATTCGAGAATAGACGCTGTTTCCACTCCTTCAGCGACTACTTCCATCTGGAACGTATGACCGAGCTGAATCATCGCTTTTACGATTTCTGCATCACTCGGGTCTGTTTCGACGTCTTTGATGAAGCTTTGATCGATTTTAAGGAAATTGATCGGAAACTTCCGTAAATATCCCAATGACGAATACCCTGTCCCAAAGTCGTCGATCGACAATGAAATGCCCATCGCTTTCAACTCCTGCATCGTTTTGATGCATTCTTCGGTATTCTGCATGATACTGTTTTCCGTTATTTCAATCTCCAAATGTTGCGGAGGCATACCTGTCTCCTCAAGGATCCTTTTCACCCTTGCAGAAAAGTCATGGCGCTGCAGCTCTACTGCTGACACATTGACCGCAACCCTTTCCGGCGCATAACCAAGCGACATCCATTCCTCATTCTGACGACAGGCTTCTTTTAATACCCATTCTCCAACTTGCACGATCAAGCCTGTTTCCTCAGCTAGAGGGATAAACTTATTAGGTGGGATGAACCCCTTTTCGTAATGGTGCCACCTGACCAATGCTTCCATTCCGCTTATTTGCCCGCTGATGATATCCACTTTAGGCTGGTAATACAATTCGAGCTCATTCTTGCTGATTGCTTCCCTGAGATCCCCTTCAAGAGAAACAAGGTCATTGTAGTACTCATTCATCTGGTCAGTATAGAATAACAGCCCATGACGGCCGTTCATTTTACAATAGTGCATTGCAATATCCGCATTGCCGATCAGCTTCTCCGGGGTGTCTCCCCCTTCCGGGTACTGAGCGACACCGATGCTTGCCGAGATGAAAAATTCTTTCCCCATCAGCATGATCGGCTGACCGATACTATGTAACATGTCGTTTCCAAGTTCACGGATTTCCTCCACCGTCAGCGTATGATTCATGACAATCATGAACTCATCTCCGCCAATCCGGTAGATTTCCCCATAATAACCGATGACTTCCGATAGACGTTCTGCCATAGTTTGCAGCACTTGATCGCCAGCCTTATGTCCAAGCGCATCATTAATGTACTTGAACCGATCCAGGTCACAGAACATGACAGTAACCTGACCTTGAGTATGATTCACTTGCTTCAATGCGCGCTCCAGATCAAGCTGAAGCTTCCTCCGATTCGGTAAATCCGTCAGTGCATCGTGATAAGCCATGTGCCTCACCCGCAGTTCCGCTTCCTCATGGACAGTGATATCCACCGAAGAGCCGATCACTTCAATCATTTCTCCTTGTTCCATGATTGGCGAAAGCGTCGTGTAAATATGTTTACCATTGTACTTATGTTTATAATTAATCTCCTGATTGTTGAAGGCTCGTTCGTACTTATCTTTCAGGAAAGCTACTTTTTCAGGAGCGAAGATCTCTTTCAGCTTCCTGCCTTGTACTTTCTCGGTTGTCAGTCCAAGCTCATGTGCCAGTTTCCCTTCAAAAAGTGTAAAGTAATATTCCCCTTCCTGATCGACTTCGACCTTGAAGATCAGGTTCACCATCGCATTGACGGTTCTCCTGAAGTCATTTTTCATTGCGTCGATCAATTGACCTTCCATCCGTTTGCTCTCTGTAATGTCGGTCCGGAAAGCGATGAAGGAATGCGGCTTGTCACTCTCATCCAAAAGCGGGACGATGGTTGTTTTCAACCAGAAGGTTTCCCCATGCTTATTGCGGTTGCAAACATCCCCATACCAGACCTTCCCAGACAGGATGGTCTCCCACATTTCCTGAAAAAAAGCTTCTTCATGGTGAGCTGACTTCAACATCCGGTGATTCCTGCCGATCAGTTCTGACCGCTCATAATTGGACAGGGTGCAAAAGTGATTGTCAACATAAGTAATCACACCATTTTTATCCGTTACCGTGATGGTCGTCGATTGATCCAGCGCATACTTCAAATCATGATAGGTTGAAATATATGTATGGATGAGTTTTTTCAGTTCTTCAATTTTCAATTGAGTTGCTTGGTTGTTTGCTTCATCTTCGAGGGAGTGAATCAAAGAAGAGATTTTCTCTCGATCAAATACCGTATCCAGATTCAAGATAGTCATAGACTCCACCTTTGTATGCATGATTTTACATTTATCGACAACCTTTCCATTATTATACCCGAAATGTCACATGAAAAAAAGACTATCCCATGGGAAAGATAGTCTTTTCAAAAACGAATTCAAGGTGCCTTTATGCCTAGTTCATTCTATAATCCTGACTGGTGGTCCCGGATTTTTTCCTGGAAGAAATCATCAGCTTCAGTCCAAGGCCGATCATAACCAGACTCACAACACCAATTTGCAAATACCGTTCATAGTAAAAGCCGATTTCGGCCGGGAAGTAATATTGCAACTGATTTGCGAATAAAGGCAGAATCAATTCTCCCAATAAGTAATATGCCCCGAAGAAAAACAGTCCAATACCGATCCATCCTCTATGGTTGAACAGATGCTTCACGACAGGTATATCTTCAGCTGTCCCCTCATTAACACGGCTCACCTGTTGAAGTGCATCAAAGAAGCTGAAAAACCAGATGACAGGAATCAGGAAAAGGAAAAGCGAAAGGCGAAGCACATCAAGAATATAGATCGACAATAGGAATCCGATCATCAGTTGCACCCCGCGCTTTTGCAGTCCAAGGTACAAGTGGCCAGCTCCTGGGAACATGGACAGGATCGTTGCAATCATCGTATTCTTTTTGCCACTTTGTCGATGCATTTCAAAGTCATCCATGATTGTCCGGTCTTTGACTTCTTCCCCTTGCTCCATTCGGTTCAATGACTGGATGGCATCAAACAGACTGTAAATCCAAATGATTGGCAAAGCCAAAAGAAATACCAGAAAGCCTCCCTGGTTGGTGATGATCGACACAAAGAAAATCATCGTACCGATCCCGACGAACCCGGCAAGGAAAGTCAGGCCACGCTGGTTCAACCCCAGATGGAAATGTCCTACCCCCGGAATGAAAGATAACAAAATCGTGTAGAACCTTTCATGCTGTTGAGGGTTTGCAGGATTCGCCGTGTTGGACGTGTCTGGATTCGTTTGGCGTGCCGCCTGAACGCTTAGTATGTTCATTTCCATTAGCAGGGATATAATCATATCGAGTATGTTAATGCCCCAAATAAAAGCAGCAGCCATTAAAAGTAGATAACCTAATGGGTCGTTGTACGTCCCGAACTCCATAAGGATAAAAGCGCTTAGAAACAACGTTCCAAAGAATGCGAATGAGTAGAAAAGCCCTCTCAATTTTTTACCGAAATATAAATGTCCGAACCCTGGTATGAACGCCAGGAAAAAAGCGATGATCGGTGATTTATTCATTTTTGTCGTCCCCCTTTTTCATTCCATCCAGCAGCTCATTCGTCTGAGTCATCATCTTCTCGGTAATGGATGGAGCTTGCTTGAATTCTTTTTGATCTGCAAATGAAACCATTTCATGAAACAGCCCTGAGACTGTCAGGATCAGCGTCAAACCTGCTGCCGCTGAAAAATTGATCCACATCCGTTTTTTGCTGGATGCTGGTTGAGATGGAGCTACCTGATCTCCTATGACAGTCATTACTTCGTCTGTGAAAGACCCAGATAAGGTGATAGCCGGATCCCACTCCTCCATGGCGGTCAAATAGTCATGGAAGCAGGATTCACATTGTTCGAGATGGTGTTCCAATGCAAGCTTTTCTGATTCGTCCATAGTTTCCGATAGATAGGCAGACAGCTGTGTTTCTGTGAGATGCTTCATCAGAAATTCTCCTCCTTCCAATTGTGCTTCATCCACTTTCTCGCTCTGTAGAGTCGCATTTCCACCGTTTTTTCAGCCAGGTCAAAGGTCTGTGCGATTTCCTCATAGGACTTCCCATCGAGGTAGTAGGCCTTGACGACACCTTGAAAATTCTTCGGAATGCCATCAAGGTGACGCCTTATATTCCTGATTGATTCTTTCTGGAGCATTTCCTGTTCTGCACTTTCGCTGATGTGAATCGTTTGTTCATATGTAGAATCTGATAAGTCCTCTTTCCGTCTCGCTTCTTTGCGCTTATGATCAATCGCTTTATTCAATGCAATTCTGCTCAGCCATGTTTTGAACCCTTCTGATCGATAACCGGGGAGGGCGTCCATCATTTTAATGAATGTTTCCTGCGCAAGGTCTTCTGCAAGACGCTCATCCCGCACGACACCATACGCGACTTTAAAAACGTGATGCTTGTATCGTTCCACCAGCACTCGGATCGCTTGCTGGTTGCCGCTTCTGGCATGCTTGATTAGAAGTTCCTCCTGAATGTCAGCCCCCTCCTTTCGATCGCTTTTCTCTCTATATTACTTGACGAGTGATCGACCAGGAATCCCTACAAATTTTCAATAAAAAATCCATCCTGCGAATATTTTCACATGCTCGCAGGATGGACCATCTTAGTTTGCAATTGGCTCGATACACGTCGGACCTTCGTTCTTCGCGGAATTGACGTAATCACTCACATCGTAAGCATCAAGGTCTTCCATTTCCATTTGTTGAAGAAATTGAAGCGCTTGGTCAGGCTTCCACTTAGTAGGACTGATCCACTCGTCTTCCATTTCTTTCGGAAGGATGATCGGCATCCGGTTGTGGATCGGCTCCATGAAGGAATTCGCATCCTGAGTGAGGATCGTACAGGTAAACAATTCTTCATCCTCGCTCCCCCACTTATCCCATAAACCGGCAAACGCAAACAGACTGCGGTCCTTCAACGAAATTCGCTTTGCCTGTTTTTCCTTACCGTTGCGCTGCCATTCATAAAAGCTGTCGGCGATGATCAAACAGCGCTTACTGGTCATCAGACGCTTGAAGCTCGGCTTTTCGTGAGCAGTTTCGCTGCGGGCATTGATCATCTTATAGCCTATTTTTGGATCCTTCGCCCAGCCGGGAACAAGTCCCCACTTGAGAAAACCCGCTCGTTTTTCATTTCCATCATGGATGACTGCTACTACTTTTTGACCCGGCGCAATGTTGTACCTTGGTGTGTATCCGTTTATACGATGCTCCAGCCCAAATTCACGTAAAATCTCAACTTCTTCAGCCAGCAGTGTGTACCTTCCGCACATGGACAAACGCCTCCTTGATTGAAGTGTTTACGATTGAAATTCCTTTAATTCTCTTGGATCACTTTTAATTCATCGATCGCTTCTTTTATCTTGCTTTCTGCTTCTGCAGATAGTTCCGGAAGTTTGCGATCTGCATATTCTGACGGATTAATCGGGTGGCATACGTTCAAGTAGATATCCGCCGGTTTGATTTTCCCATCGTTTTGTTCCATTACTTTATAACTACCGTCGATTGCCACAGGGACAATCGGGACACCTGCTTTGACAGCCAGCCTGAAGCTTCCCGGTTTAAAAGGGAGTAAGTCGCTCGATTTCGATCGTGTTCCCTCCGGAAAAATCAGCATGGAGTGACCGTTTTTCAGGTTGTCGATAGCTCCGTTTAACGCCCGGACTGCCTGCCGTTTATCTGTACGATCGATGAAGACACTGTGGATCGCATTCATCCAGCCTTTTACGACCGGCCACTTTTCCATTTCGATTTTTGAGATGAACCCAAACGGTTTCTGTAAATGGCCAAGCAGGGCAAGAATATCGAAATTCCCTTGGTGATTGGCCACAAGCAGTGCAGGTCCCTCCGGCATTCGATCCTCGTTAATGACGCGTACTGTTGACCCGGATTGTCGGACAACTCCTCTTGCCCAATGTTTCGGCATTGCAAAAATCGCTTCATCCTTTTCCTTGGCAGGCATATCAGCCGGCAGTTTCTTTACCTTTCGTAATTCCGGAATGCTCCGGAACAAATAAGAAAAAGCATAAGTATATGTAAAAAGTCCCCTCATTTGCGATGAATCCCCCTTCAATTTCACCCCCCATTATACACGAAACATGCATAAATGGGGACAGTCCCTCAACGCTTTAAAGCACTGAGGGACTGTCCCCCCATTGCTTTACAGTATAAAAGCCTCGCCGGGTTGGCGAGGCTTTTGGATTCATTTATTGGATGATTCAGTTGATAAGCCGTGGAGCATGAATTCGATTGTCCGTTCCATTTCTGCTTCGTCATCCCAGTCTGCATCCGGCATGATGATGAATCTTGTAATCAAAAAACCGAATATCGTTGTCATCGTCATTCGAATGATCGTGTGGACGGGAAAATCAACCAAAATCCCTTCCTCCTGGTTTTTGTGAATCAATTCTTTGAAGCGTGGATAAGCCTTTTCCATGAATACCCCTTTAAAGGCAGTGTGTATTTCATTATGAAAGGCTGCTTCCTGAAGAAGAATTTTCAACATCGGCACATTTTTTTTGGCAAACTCATATCTGTTCCGCATGATTTTCCTTAATAAGTCCTTATAATCAGAAGGTGCTTCTGCAAATACTTGATTAATAAAATGGGTAGCAAAAAACGGCATCGCGACCTTCGTAATCATTGGCATTACAATGGACAGCAGCAAATCTTTCTTAGTTTTATAGTGACGGAAAATCGTTCCTTCCGCTACCTCCGCCCTCTTTGCTATTTCACTTGTCGAGGTGGCAGCATAGCCTTTTTCCGAAAAGATCTCGATCGCAGCTTCGAGAATTTTCGCTTGCTTAGGTGTAAGATCGGGTTCTTTTTCTGCAGCTTCGATCAATTGCTGCAAATACTGTTTTTCGTCCATATTCTGCCCCTCCTATCGCTTCATTCCTCTATTATAGACTGCGGTGCCGTTTCAATGCCACTATATTCAGCAAGATGAACACCAGGGCGAACCCGATAAGAATTACCAACTGAACGTATATTTCTTCGATTCCTTTTCCACGGATCATTACTTCCCTCAACGCTTCTGCTCCATAGGTGAGCGGCATCACTTTGCCGATTGCTCGAACCCAGGGCTCCATCGTGTCAAGGTTGAACATTCCGGAAAAGAAGACCTGAGGGACAATGACCAAAGGAATGAACTGGATCATTTGAAACTCATTTTTTGCATAAGCAGATAATAGCGTGCCAAGGCTCAGTGCAGTCATTGCGAGCAGGAAGGTGACAAGCATGACATACCAGAAGCTTCCGTCCATGAACATGCCAAGACCATAGATCGCATAGGCAGCAATGATCAAGGACTGGACGATCGTAAAGATTCCAAACCCTCCTAGATAACCTACGACAATTTCCCATCTTTTTAGCGGGGTGGATAACAGTCGCTCCAAAGTCCCTTGGGTACGTTCACGCAAAAACGACACCCCTCCTACAATAAACACGAAAAAGAAAACAAAAAATCCGATGAGGACCGGACCGACGTTATCAAATAGATTCAGATCGGAAGAACCATGCAAGTACTTGATCGTTGGATCAATGGTTTGTTGATCGGATGCCATCGACTTACTCGTTTGCTGAAGCAGCTTTTGAACGGCTGCATTAGCATTCGGATCACTTCCTTCGAGCTTTACCACAGGTTTGTTTTCACTCCATTGGATCGTAGCATCTATTTCTTTCTCCTCCAGAGCTTCATCTGCTTCATCCTGGGACATTGTTTCAATTACGGCATCGCCTGATTCAAGTGCTGTTTGAAAAGGGGCAGGAACATCAATTATCGCAATTTCAGGTTGATACGTATCCCCATCCAATACCAGCCACATTAATGTCAAAACTAAAAGTGGTGCAGCGATCATCAATGCAATGCTTCGCTTGTCACGTCTGAACTGGGCAAGAATTCGTTTGATCATTGCAATCGTCTTCATTTGCCTGCACCTCCGTATTGAAGAAATGCTTCCTCGATGGAATCTACTTGAACATTGTGTTTGAGATCATTAGGCGTCCCCTGCGCAATGATCGATCCGTCCCTTAACAATGCCAATCGGTCACATTTTTCTGCTTCATCCATCACGTGGGTGGTGACAATGATCGTTTTTCCGCTTTCTTTTAAACGATATAGTTCATTCCAAATCGATTGCCTTAAAATAGGATCAATTCCAACCGTTGGTTCATCCAGGATCAACACATCAGGTTCGTGAAGAAGTGCAGCTGCCAGTGACAGCCTTCTTTTCATTCCACCTGAGTAATTTTCAACGCGTTTATCCAAATGGTCCAGTAGATCCACTACTGCACCGAATTTCTGAATGGCATTTTTTCTCTCTGTCTTTTTCATCTCATAAATAGATGCAAAAAAGTCCAGATTTTCTCGCCCTGATAGTTCTGTGTATAAAGCATCTGATTGCGCCATGAATCCAATTTTCCTCATCTGTTGCAATGAAGGCATTATGGTCCCCTGAACAGTGGACGTTCCCCTGGTAGGGCTCAAAATTCCAGTTATGATTTTCACCAGTGTCGTTTTTCCAGCACCAGAAGGCCCCAACAAACCGAAAATTTCTCCATTCTTAACGGATAAATCTACATTATCCAGTACTACTTCCTTTCCAAATGAGTGAGCTACGTTGTGAAGATTGATGACCTCATTCATATGACCCCTCCTCCAAGCGAGTGATTACTCACTTCTATTATAACGAGTAGTGGAAATTTGTAAAGTGAGTAATCACTCACACTAATAATTTATGCATAAAAAGGGACAGTCCCTCAACGCTTTAAAGCGCTGAGGGACTGTCCCCCTATTCATAATCCCATTCGGTTGTTGATTTTATTTCCGTATGTCCGGAATGCGGATGACTGCTTCATCCTCCGCTTCTCCATCATCATTTGAAATCTCAGTTGTTTTTCTGTCAGCTGACGTCTATATTTCTCCTTCTGCTCAGGATCCTCACAATAGGCAATCATTTCTTCCAAACTGACAACTTCCTTCTTCAATTGCAATTCTTCAGGCAGGATATTAGCGTTCTTCAGGATACGATAACCCATCTTCAGCTCATCCGGGATATGCTCCAAATCATCTTTAGGCAAGGGCTTTCCCTTTCCGGGCAGGTTATCCAGTTCACCGTTTTGAATCGATTGCTTGATCTTTTCCTCGACAATAGAAGTGAAATCCATCGCGCATCCCCCCTATTAGAAATAATTACACTATCATTATAGCAGAAAAGGGGACAGTCCCTCTCCACTTTAAAGTGGTGAGGGACTGTCCCCGAATATGCACGGTTTATGCATAATCTATTATTTTCCGATGAATTGTTGTGTCCATACGTTACCGTTTTCTACATAGCCTACACCAATGTGTGTGAAGTCACTGCTCAAGATGTTCTTACGGTGACCTTCACTGTTCATCCATGCATTGACTACTTCCTGAGGAGAACGCTGACCTTTCGCAATGTTCTCTCCAGCAGTACGGTAATCAATACCAAATTGCTTCATCATATCGAATGGAGAACCGTAAGTCGGGCTATTGTGAGAGAAGTAACCATTCTGCGCCATGTCACGAGACTTTTCACGCGCTACTTTACTAAGCTCTGTATCTACTTTCAATGGCTGAAGACCGTTTTCCTGACGCTTCTGGTTCGTCAACTCTACTACCTGTTGTTCAAATTCGTTCAATTGACTGTTCTGATTCTGTTCTGCAGCTGGTTTTTCAGCTGGAGCTTCCTGTTGTTGTGGAGCTGGCTGAGCTGGTGCCGCAGGTGCTTCTGCTTTCTGCTCTGCCGGCTGCTCTTTAGGAGCTTCTTCTTTAGGCTGTTCTACCTTAGGCTTTGCAGGTGCTTCTTGTTTAGGCTGTTGTTGTGGAGCCTGAGGTGTCTGGAACTGCTTCCAGTCAATCTGATAATCTTTCAAAAAGCTGTTTACGAATTTATTGATATCTTCTTCAGAGAATGATCCCGCTCCGAAGTTAGATTGTACTTTATAGAATACTTTTGCTGATGGCTGAGCTTGCTGCCCGCTATCGGATTGTGCATTGGCTGCTGTTGCGCCCCCGAATACTAATGCTGTAGAAAGAGCAGCAACTGTAGTGATTTTTTTGAACATGTTGATGATCCTCTCCTTTTGCTTTTTTTGCTACATCAACATCATAGCATCCGTTTTTCGTAACAATCCGACCATAGATTTCCATCCAGCCCTACTAACCACCCAACACCTGCAAGTTCCTTGAATTATCAGACGTCTCACCACATACCATCCACGGTATAAACTGGAAGGTGCTGGTTATCTCTCTATTTTTTACATAAAAAAAGGCGTTGACACCTTTGTCAACGCTTTCGCTTTATTACAGACTGTTAATCGTATGTTACAAGTTTCTTCTCTAATGACTGCCTCAACCCCGCAGCCAACGCCTCACATTCCAGTATTCTCTTAATCTTATCCTTATTGTCCCGGTCATGATACTTCACGTCATTCACTTCCGTAATCGTGACTTGCCGGGCATCACTCTCAATCCGTTTAAGATCATCACCCGGTTTTACCTGGCCAGGTTCAAGCACACGTAAATAGCACCCAGTAAATCCAGTTTTCATCACTTGAGCAGGGAAATCGTCCAGCTCATGCGTCCGGGCAATTTTATAACAAGGCTGACGGGGTTCGGTCACTTGGAGCCTTGCCTCTCCTAATTGAAAAACATCCCCGATGCACAATGCATCCTCATCAATACCTGCTACGGAGAGATTTTCCCCGAACGAAGGAAAGGTAAACTCTTTCCCATACTTTTCCCCCCAGTAAGGGTAATGATCAGCAGGATAAAGACAGACCGCGCGATCCGGACCCCCATGATGCTTTTTATCCGCCTGTTCATCCCCATCAAAATGCAGCTCACCTAAATAGACAGGCTCATCTACTGGCTTTTTCTGAAAAGCTGTTTCCACCTCACCGTGGGAGGTTTCCATTACCATCGGTTTTCCGACATTGATGGAACATACGTTATAACGAGTCATCCTCCATCTCATCCCTTCGTTTGATCCAGGCTGGCAAATAATCATAACTCCACACGTCACTCGGGTAATCCACGAACAGCTCTTCACCGTTCTCATAAAGCGCCTGCATAATTTCATTGATACCCGCCATATAATGTTCGTACAAAAATTCGTAACTGAACGGTTCATCAGGCATATGATTCTCCGCACAAACTTTCGGATTGGCGTAATTCAAGTACGTTCTGCACGGTATCGGACGGATTTCATAAGCCATGCATGTCTCTGTTTCCGGATCGAGCATCGGGCAAGGAAGGTTCAATCGCTTGTAATTCAGCTTCGTGTCTTCCCCATTCAGGTCCATCCCAAGAGCGGTGTCCAACTTCGTTTTATGCTCGTCAAAATAGGACTCCCAGTGCTGATAGATTTTTTCTTTCCGATCAGAAGGAAACTTCTCGATTTCCTTCAGCATCATTTTCGCTTCCATTTTCGTAATGATGATCGGAAAATAGCAGCAAAAAGCACAGCCTTTGAAACAGCTCGGCTGCATCCCGACAGAGGCTTCCATCCGGTTGATTTCATGGTCGACTTCACTCAACAGGCGTTTGAAGCCATCAAGAATGACACTTTCGGTATCTTTGTCGCTATCTAACAGCTCATCTACAATCGCTTCAAAAAAACCTGGATCCAATTCATAGGTTTCATTCAATTTTCTGCATTTATCTATAATCTCCTGATGACTTAAATATTCGTTCATAATTGCGCTCCTTTGAATCTCTATACCCTGCATTATACATCGTCCTGCACCTTCACACCACATCTCTGGAAAAAGAATGGATTTTTCTCCTGTATACCCCTTTAAACCTAAAAAATGAGATGTTACAATGGCAATCGCATTCGGAAATGAAACGAAACTACTAACGAAAGGATGATAGAGATGCACGTAGGAAGCAAAGGCTGGTACGTACAAAAATTGAAAGAAAACGGTGTGAACACGATTCAAGGCAGAAAGGTTGAAAAGTATAAAAAACACATACTTGCAAACCTATTAGCCGAGAAGGAATAAATCACTTGATCAGGCAGGGTATCCCCCTGCCTTTTTTCATAGCTTTATAGCATACATCCTGAGTAGAAAGTCCGAAATTACAACTATCAATTATTACCACTAGGAAAACCCCCAGAATATGTAGTATCTTCGAGAATGTGTATAAGAGAATTTGTCATCTATGGAGGTACGTCTAATGTTATCTAATGCAGAAATCGGTATCGATTTAGGTACTGCAAATATACTCATCTATTCCAAGTCCAAAGGAATCATCCTCAATGAACCATCCGTCGTCGCTTTTAACACGGAAACGAAAGAAGTCGTAGCTGTCGGAGCAGAAGCCAAGCTTATGGTCGGTAAAACCCCACGGAACGTCATCCCTGTCCGCCCGTTGAAAGATGGCGTAATCGCTGATTATGATATGACAGCACAAATGTTGAAAGCGTTCCTGAAAAAGGCAAGCAAGACAACTGGTGTATCGATGCGAAAGCCTACAGTCGTCGTTTGTACACCGTCCGGTTCTACATCTGTTGAACGCCGTGCGATCGACAATGCGGTTAAAAGTTACGGAGCAAAGCACGTGCATTTGATCGAAGAACCGATTGCAGCAGCAATCGGCGCGGATCTTCCAGTCGATGAGCCAGTCGCAAACGTCATCGTCGACATCGGTGGTGGAACAAGTGAAGTAGCCATCATTTCCTTCGGTGGTGTCGTCTCCTGCCGTTCCATCCGTATGGGCGGAGATAAGATGGACGACGAAATCATCCAATATGTCCGCAAAGAGTACAACATCCTGATTGGTGAACGTACAGCAGAAAACATCAAGATGGAAATCGGTTATGCGCTGATCGACCACAAGGAAGAAACGATGGAAGTACGCGGAAGAGACATGGTTACAGGTCTTCCAAAAACCATTGAGCTAAGATCAACAGAAATCCAGCATGCACTTCGCGAGTCGCTGGAGCAGATCCTTGAAACGATCCGTGCTACCTTGGAAGACTGCCCACCTGAACTTAGTGGGGATATCGTAGACCAGGGAGTCATTCTTACAGGCGGTGGATCTTTGCTGAAAGGAATGCAGGCATGGCTTTCGGATGAGATCGTCGTACCGGTCCACATGGCACCAAGCCCGCTGGAGTCCGTTGCAATCGGTACAGGCCGCTCGTTGAAGATGATCATGAAGCTTCAAAAAGCAGCAAAATAAAACACGTTTCAGCACAAAGCATGGTTATGCTTTGTGCTTTTTTTATGGAAAAGTATATAATTATAGTAGGAATCATCTATATTTGTAAGGATGTGATGGTATGATCTCTACAGCTTTAAAATGGATTACAGGAATATTGGAAGGGTTATTGGCCATTCCTATTGTGGGTGGTTTATTCATTCTCGGGTCTGGCTGGCAGGCACTTCTGTTCATGTTCATATTCCACGCGGTAACACTCGGGTTTTCAATCAAGGACGGCCGTTTCAGCGTAGGAAGCGTCATTGGAATGGTAGCCAACCTGCTTGGAGTCATCCCGATTCTCGGATGGATGCTCCACACGTTGACTGCAATTGTGCTCGTCATTGACGCAGCAGTATCGAGTGCATCTCGCAAACGCGATTAATTTTACTCATTTTCTAAATATCAGGCAGGATTTTTGCAATAAATGTTGAAATAGATAACATTGGAAAATGGGGGAATTCGATATGTATACAATTCTATGCGTATTCCGAGTAAAGACAGAAGAGGAACAAGAATTTCTTGAAATTCAGCGCAAGACGGGCGAAATGCTTGTGAAGCACGGGGCACTTGATCATCGTCTGTTCTGTGGCGATCTCCTTACTGGAAGTCATGGTTCGATGGGCTTCCTGGATCTCATGGATGTCGAAGACCATGAACAGGTGTACCTTGTACAGACCGACTTCAAGTCGAAAACGCATTATAAAGAGGTCATGAAACGCTCGAAAACAGACGATCTTGTCGTCCATCTTGGAAATAAGCTTCAAAACACGGTGGATATCTCAAAGATGCTGAGTTCGACTTTCAATGCACCCAGCCCATCTGAATATGATGTGACAGGATAGGACAACCTTGATGGTTGTCCTTTTTTATTTGATTGGGTGGTGCGGTGCGGCGGTGCGTTCGCTCATAAAACCTGATTTCCGCCCATAAATTCGGATTTCCGCTCATAAATTCAAATTTCCGCTCATAAAAACACCGATTTCGCTCACAAATTCAAAATTTCGCTCAAAACACCAACTCTTCGAATTTCTGCAACCTCAGAGGATTGAACAAAACTACGGCGAATCCATTAAAAGAGGTGAAGCTTATGATTGTAAAACCCCTATCCAAACCAGTATTTCTAGAACAATTGGAGGTGTTAAAAAAACGCATCCCCACTGCACAACCTAAACGAGAAGAGATCATCGACACGCATGCACGCATTTCAGCTGGCTATGCAGGTGAAAAAGCTTTGTACTCCCTACTCTCGAAACTTCCACTTGATGTTGATTCACGGATTTTATTCGACCTCCGACTCCCTTTATATGAAAATTTCCACTTCCAACTTGATGCAGTTCTCCTCACAAAACGCTATGTGTTAATCTTCGAAGTGAAAAACATCTCAGGAACCAGCTTCCTTGATGGCATTCACCGCCAACTGATTCGTGATAAAGAAGGAATACAATCAGGGCTTCCGGACCCTGTATCACAGGCAGAACGCCACCGCATCCACTTATCCGAATGGCTACTTCATCATCACTTCCCTTCCTTGCCTATCGATTCGCTTGTCGTCTTCACAAATCGAACCTCCGTCATCAAGTCCTCCCCCGACTACGCTGACGCACGCCTTAAAACAACACGCATAGAGAACTTGGCTGCATCCATTAAGCAGATTCACGCAACTCATCATAATAAAGCCATTAATTCTGACGATATCAACCGATTGACTCAGTTATTTCTCACCCACCACTCCCCCTATGATCCCAATATCCTCGAAAGATTCAGCTTAACAAAAGAGGAAATTCAAATCGGAGTTAGCTGCCCTAGCTGTGGGGTGATTCCTATGATTCGTTTGTATGGAAAGTGGAGTTGTAAGCATTGTAATGAAACATCAAAAGTTGCTCATCAGGCAGCATTTAATGACTACAAGCTTCTATTCAGCAAGAAAATCTGCAACAAGGATGCGAGAGATTTTTTGCTAGTACAATCAAGAAATACTGTAAAAAGATTGCTGTCGGATATGAATTTAAGGTCAGCTGGCGCGAAAAAGAACCGCTATTATTTTCTCGAATGAGCCTTTCGCTCATAAAATCTGATTTCCGCCCACAAATCCAGGATGTCGCTCACAAATCTACCAATATCGCCTATAAATCTGAAATCTCGCTCATAAATCCAAAGTTTCGCTCACAAGCCCCCGCCCGCCTGCTACACAACCAATCTATGATACGATAAAAGCATCAACACTGGAGGTGGAAAGATGAAAATTGTAGTGATCGGAGCGGGAGCACTCGGTGCTTATTTCGGAGCAAGATGGGAAGAGGCAGGACATGATGTCACCTTCTACGTAAGAGAACGCAGAGCTGCCCAGCTCAAAGAACATGGCATACTCCTTCACAGTACACAGGGAGATTATGAAATCAAGCAGCCGCGAGTCACGACCGATATCACATCGATTGAGAAAGCGGACCTTGTTCTGCTTGCGGTCAAAGGCTATCACTTATCCGGAACACTGGACCAATTGAAGCACTTAACGAATAAAGGCGCAAAAGTGCTTCCGATCCTAAACGGCATGGAGCACATCTCTATTTTGCAAAAGGAACTCGGCGAGTCCGCCATTATGGGCGGGTTATCCTACATCATTGCCACGCTTGATGATAAGGGACATGTCGTCCATTCCAGTCCATTTCACGATTTAGTCTTCGGAGCACTTCATCAGTCACAGCAGGCAATCGCGGAAGAGCTTGCATTGGCTTGCAGTCAAGCCAATATGGATGGCAGACAAAGCCCGTCAATCCTAGAAGATCTCTGGAGTAAATACATGTTCATCAACGCTTTCTCAGGAATAACGACAGCGACGGATCTTCCAATCGGTGCAGTGCGTGAACATCCTGAGACATTCCATCTCGCCCGTATGGTTCTTGAGGAAATGAAGGACCTTGCGAATAAACATGGAATCTCATTAACGGACACCCACGTAGATAAAGCGTTTGGAAATCTTGAAAACTTCGGCTATGAATCTACCTCATCAATGCACCAGGACCGACGAAAGGGTTTGACATTGGAGGTCGAGCACTTGCATGGCGGCGCATTACGCCTTGGTGATGCTGTCGGTTTAGCAATGCCTTACACGGAGTCGATTTACGGCATGATCAAGCCTTTCGAACGAGCATAGTAAATTGATAACCAATCCTCGGTCTTAAAACCGGGGATTTTTTGACAAATTATATTCCATATTTTCACAACTTTCGATAAAATAGACCTATCTTCCTAATCTGGAAAGGGTGGGCTCCGTGAAAGCGATCTACATACTGTTGACCAACACAGGCACATTTTTCAATCAGGCGATCAAGACCGTAACTGACGCACCTTATAATCATTCTTCGATTTCTCTCGATAAAGAATTCCGCAATTTATACAGCTTCGGACGACGAAAGCCCACTAATCCATTTTGGGGCGGGTTTGTGAAGGAAGACCTTGTAACCGGCACGTTCAGCTGGTACCCTTCCTCCACCTGTGCAGTATATAAACTGAAGCTGCCTAAGCGTAAATTTGAAAAAGTGGAACGGATCATCCAGGCGTTCGAAAAAAAATATAAAAACTACCTGTACAACTATATCGGTGTACTTGGCGTGCCGCTCAACCGTCCAATTCAAGTACCTGCGTCATATTTTTGCTCACAATTTGTAGCTGAAGTGCTTACGCGCGCAGGAGTGAAGCTATTCGATAAGGAAAGCGCGCTGGTCACACCGGATGATTTCAGACACGCTCCAGATTTGCAGTTGGTATACCAGGGCAGGCTTTACGATTATCCATTCATCCATTCCAAAGATAATTATTATCCTGATCAGTATCGTAGCTTCCCTTTCCGGAAATATGTCAGGCAACAGTATCGGAAAGGGGTATGGAGGACGGATTCTCCATACCAGCATACCTATTACTTCAGGGACGGATTCCTCAAACCGAAAAAAATCTATTTATCACGCAAACTGGGAAAGCTGAAACGTTTCGGTAAAAAGCTGATGTCTTAACTTAAGCGACTCCACCGGAACCTTTTTCCTACGCTTTTATTCCCGACCGATTTCATTCATAATAGAATGATAGAGTGCAAGGTGGGGTTGAGTAAGATGAACATACTTAAGAAAATATTCAAAGATGAACGGACAAAGACGAAAACAGCTTATGAGATCTTCATGATTCTGCTGGCAACCCTTTCTGTTGCAACGATTTGGAAAAGTATCGCTTACGATACCTTCCTCGTCTGGTTCACATGGGCGATTTTCTTCATGGACTTTGTCTATCGATTTTGGAATAGTGAAAAGAAATGGGAATTCATCAAGTCAAACCCGTTCATTGTCATCGCAGCCATCCCTTTGGATGCCGTTTTTCAATTTGCAAGGTTCGCACGTATTTTACATTTACTACGATTGAAATCCATTACGAAGTACTACACAATGCCGTTTATCAAATACCTGAAAAGACAGCACCTGCTGCTAGTTGCCTCAGCTACTGCCGTCATCGTTTTTCTGGCAATCATTCCCCTTTATCAATTGGAAGAAGACCTGGAAAGCTATTGGGAGGCTTTGATCAGTGCGTTGTCCACCCTCACCTTCTTCGGTCATTCCCAATTCGAACCTTCTACACCTATCGGGAGCTTCATCATCGTCGTGCTGACGATTTTCGGAGTCGTTTTGCACGGGCTGGTAATCAGTACAGCCATCGATGTCATTTATCACACTAAGTTCGTCCAATCGTTAAAAAATAAATTAAAAAGCAGTCGATAGCACAGCATACAAGGGATGCTGTGTTTTTTTATGGAAAAAGGTTTAACAAAAGCCCGAACGAGGAATGAGAATATCGTCAGCGAAATTGACATAGAGGTGATGGGATGAGCGATAAAAAGGATAAACGCAACGAGCGCGAAAAAATCAAAGATGAACTGGACGATCCAGTACCTTTGGATGAAATCAAAAAAGAAGAGCAGGAACAACGAAAAGGTGAAAAGAGCAAAGATGATTCTTCAAGCGAAGATAAATATGATCAAGATTACAAATAAGTACGCAGCCGTCAGGTAGTTGTTTCGAAAACATAGATAATACATGAAATAGCTGTTGACATCGATATGTTTTTGGTGTATTGTTAGGTGATGTTGCTATATAAAGCAACTTGAACGGAAAGAAATGTAAGGTTAACGATATGGCATTCTGCTATGTTTTTGAAAGACTTATTCACACTGGATCGGCTTCGGAGCCGTAAGGATGCAAGAGAGGTAGGGCTTGCGTCGTTTAAGTAAGAAAACTACCAAAGACGGAATAGTACCGCGGCAATTTAAATTTTTGATTCACACTTGCGAAGTGTGCAAGTTCCTGATCATTTCATAACGTTTAATAAAAAGAGCGGATCTGACATAAGTCGGGTCCGCTCGTCCAATTTTATCCTCTACATTCGAATTGTACAGAAGGTTCGGTTTCATATACATATTTCGTGAGGTTCTTCCTCATATACTTCATTCGCTCCATAATCTCGATACGTTCCTTTACATACCGAAAGGAACAAATCCCACGCTGCTCTTCATCAATGTGCAGTACACACAAATCATCTTCCAATTTTCTTAGTTCTATTTTTCTCCCATTAAGAAAACCGATATATGAGCTGGCAGTCAGTCGAATCACCGTATGATTGAACCCCCGTTCTTAATTAAGAATCCTAAGGTAATCATACAATTTTTGTTCTTTTTAGAAAACAACCATATAAAGCCGTTCAAGAAGTTCCATGCTCATAACCTCATGAAATCTTCCCCTCACTCACTTTTTCGCATGTTCTTAATTAAGAAAAAAGATACTTCTTATCATACCGGCCTAGTGAACGGCCTTCACTCTTCCAACCTGTCCATCTTGCAGTCTCACTTTTATCCCATGAGGATGTGTAGCTGAATTCGTCAGGATATCTTTTACGACTCCACGTGTCAACTTCCCTGAGCGCTGGTCCTTTTTCAGCACAATATCCACTTCCAACCCGGGCTTGATGTCTTTTCTGTTCTGTCCATTTGCTGTCATGTTGTGTTCACGTACCTTTCAAAAATAAGTTGCCCCTATTGTACCATGAAATAGAAAAAGCAGACGCTGATGTCTGCCTATTCTTCCCGTTTATTTTGCATGATGAAGGATAGAAACCATACTGCATGGTTCTGTTCATCTGCCGCAGCCCTTCTGAACGACTGACTTACCACTGGGTACATGGCTGCTTCATCTGCGATGTCCTGATAAAAGTCCGCGGTCTCCTGTTCATCCCTGAATGCTGCTTCCAGTCCGCGACGGTAAGTACGGGGACACTCTTCCGTTTGTTGTGGATCAGGCTGTCTTCCCGTCAAACTTGTGTAGATTTGACTGAAGGTCTGCAGATGCCTGCGTTCATCTTTTCTAATTTCACGGATGCGATCTTTTTCAGCCTTAGTAGGTGCCAGGTCGATCAGCTGGCTGTAACATTGGATCGCACTAAATTCCCCGTTGATAGCTTTTTGAATGTCCTGGATCAGCTTATCCTGCTGGCGAGTATCCGTGGGATAGTAATAATAGTAGCTCATGGATGATCCTCCCTCCCATCATTCTCTTATTATCCTATGAAGGAGGGATTTTCTTTATTACTCATCAGCTAGATACCCAGTGATGGAGACTTCTGTGAGAATCAGGTCAAAATTCTTCAGCGAAGGATTCCAGGTAAGCAGTGTGTTGACGTATCCAAGTGTATCAGCGTTTGTCAGACCTACAATCCTCCTGCTGATCAATAAATCGTACACTGCCTCCGGCCCTCGAAGAACCGGGAATACCCCTCGATCGATATAACTGACATATGCTTCTTTTGACTGTAGGAGATTTCCTTCTTCATCATAAATATCCATCTCCATATATTCGGGTCGCTTGTGAAAAAGATCTAGAATGAAATCACGATCTGTCTGCAGGTCACTTACACGTAACTTGAATTGATCAAGGTATTTAGCTCGATAGTTAATTTGATCATTGTAATCATCTGAACTGAAGATGAGCTGAGGTACTTCATCCTTTATTGTGTAAATATAAGTATTCTGATACCCTCCGCTCCCTCCTGTCTCCGTATTCACTTTGATATCGAGTGTCCCGTCTTTGTTGAAATCTCCGAGAAAAAGACTGGCATTGTATCCTACATCTACTGGCAATGATACATCGGATCGATTGCCAGATTCACTAAATTCAACAACAAGGGAAATGTCTTCCGCGAAAGCACTTCCTTCCTCCATGGTTCCAGTCAGGTACACAGCATCCTTCACTCCACCTCCATCGACATCCCCATGCTTGCCATCCAGGATGTACTGCTGCCGTTCGGTTCGTCGCTGTTCACCTAAGTATCCCATCAGCCAATACGCATGCATATCCTTCCCCTCACTTCCGCCCATCTACCCTATACATATGAAGCACCACCACCAACGGTGAATAGAAGGGGGGACAGTCCCTCAACCAATTAAAGCATCACCGCAGTGCTCTGGTGAGGGACTGTCCCCCACCGGTTTAACGCGGTGATGTGAATATGCATAATAAAAGGCTATCCTCTACTGGGATAGCCTTTCGGTGCTTATCGACTTTCATAGGTATGCTGGTTCTGGATGCTGCCGTCCTTCTTATGAATGACCGCTTTAGTCCCTTTATTTTCTGCGATCTCTTTGGCACGTTTGACTGCTTCGTCTTTTGAATCGAATACTTCAGAAGGTTTCTTCGCATCTTCCGTCTGGACCGCCCAACCATCGTCATGAGCGACGACATGCTGCCCTTTTTCAAGCAGCTCCGGACGGGAATCATACTGCTTGTCCTCTTCATCCCGCTCTTTCAATGCCTGGTCCGATTTATTTTTCTGCGCGTTGATTTCCTTCTCGCTTGCGTTATCATACCATTCCTTCGCCTGTTCGGTGGCAATCGGAATCGCACGACCTTCATCATAGCCTTCATCGATCATCGCATTGGCAATCTCGATCGCTTTTTTTCTTACTGATGTATCAAGGTTCTTCAGAGAATCCGGATAATCATTCGTATCCCATGGCATAGCTGCAAAACCCTCCTATAAAAAGTAGTTAGTTTATCATTACCGCAAAACTGTTCCTTATAAACAAATGTTAAACTATTAGAGTCAAAAAAAGTAAGAACGAATGTGGAGGAAAATCATGAGTACATTTGTTTACATGGTTAGACATGGGGATTCACCGAAAGAAGGAAATGAAAGAACAAGAGATTTGACTGAAAAAGGGCAGGAACAGTCGCATCGCCTGGTCGACATATTGAAAAATGAAGGCGTTGATGCGGTCATTTCAAGCCCATACAAACGTTCCATCTTAACAGTTGAGAAGTTAGCTGAACAACTAGGGAAGGAAGTTTTAGTTTACGAAGATTTAAGAGAACGGGAATTCTCATCTGAAGGTAATCGAATTTCTGATCAGGAGCTACTTCCACTCTTGGAAAAATCGTTCAAGCAACCCGATTTCACTTTAGAGGGCGCGGAGTCCAATACCGCTTGTCAAAAACGGGCTGTGAAAGTTTTAAAAGACCTTTTAGTAACCTTTAAGGACAAAAAAATTGTCATAGGGACCCATGGCTTAGTTATGACTTTGATGATGAAGTATTTCGATAGCAAATATGACCTCAATTTTTTACATAGCACATCGAAACCTGATATCTATAGAATGGAATTTCAAGATAACGAATTAGTAAATGTTCAAAGGCTGTGGGAAACAAAATAAGGCATGCCAAGAGCGCTTGGAATAAAATCCAAGCGCTTTTATCTATTCCTCACTCTACCAAATCAGTATACCGACAATCGTAGACAGTACGAGTCCAATCATGACCGGGATGAAGTTTTTCCGTACCAATTCCATCACCGACACCCCACAGAAACCGGCTACCGCTACGAGCGACGACCAGGCAATCAGCGTGCCTCCACCAGTCCAGATTGATCCCATTTGCCCGATGGCAGCGAGTGTCGATGCATCCGCTGCTCCGGAGGATAACGCACCAGACAACGCTCCTGTCAGTGGAAGTCCCGAGAATCCTGAGCCATCAAGTCCAGTGATGATACCGATGATCAATATGCCAAATGCAGTAAGCACGATGTTATCCGGTATGAACGTCTGTCCCTGTTGCACGAGATCAAACAGGAATGCAGGCCCTGCTTCTTCACCTAAAGATAGGATACTTGCCGAGAAATCTCCACTTCCTAGGAAGAAAAATCCTGCTATCGGTATGACCGGCCCCATCGCCTTGAAAGCGAAGACGAAACCATCCACGATATGCTCACTGATGCGATCAAGTGCGCTACTTTTTCCATAAGCGAGCGTTGCAAGTGCCAGTAGGAGAACTGCTACTCCACCAATGAATGCTGCACCGTCTCCACCTTCGAATCCACCCATACGTCCACCACTGAACTTCGTGGAAACCATGTAGATCATGACCGCAAGCATCGATAAAGGAACAAGCACTGCAAAGGTTTTACCCCATTTAGAGCTCCCTTTGCCATCGGATGAATCACCAGTTTCCCGCTTACCTTCAAGAATTTTCAGCTCTTTTTCATTCGCAGGATCTCCCGGTTTGCGGATATGCTTGCGAATGCCCAAGTACACCAAAGTCAAAGCGGTCAAACCGGTAATCAACGATAGTACCAAAGCTTTATCAGCAACCATGGCTGCATCGACACCAGCAGAAGTAGCACTCAACGTCGGCGCTACCTGGATCACATAGTCAGACGATAACGCCATCCCCTGCCCAGCCAAAGCTACGACCATTGCCGCTCCCATGATCGGCAGCCCGGCTCTTACAGCCGCCGGAACCAGCAAAGCACAAATCAACGGTACGGCAGGTGTTGGCCAGAAAAATAATGAGATGACGAACGTAATGACCATCAGAATCAGATACGCGATATGCCCGTTTGTCATCAGTTTCTGTATCGGAGCGATCATTTGCCGATCCGCTCCCATATCTTTCAACGCATGCAACAATGCAACCATGAAGGTAATGATAAGGAAGATGCTGAATAATTCTTTAGCGGCAGTCAGGTTCGCATTGAATACGGAAGTAAAGCCATCGACAATACTCCCACTGTAAATCCAGGCGACGAGAAATGTACCGACCAATGTCGGAAGTACGACCCCTCTGCGGAAAATCATCGTCACGATAACTGCAATCGTCACAAATGCATAAGCCCAGTGGGCGGCTGTCAAAACCATATTGGTGTCATCCTTTCGAGAGTCACTCTCACGTTTGCAATATCCTATGCATAGCACCCAATACTGGTTAATCGCCTATCTCATCTAGCCTTTGCGTATCCCACCAATTCAGAAAAACCTTTCCCCGACAAAGCTACCTTCGTGCCATTCCTAAGCGTTTCTCTTCCTTGAACTGTACATGCACCTTCCCATATGGCTCGTATCGGACCCAGAATCTCCATTTCCTGCTTCGGAAAAATCGCCTGAACGTAAAGCTTCATAGAGAAATCCGGAAGGCGGATCAACCATTCGACCGGATACTTAGCTCCAGTACGAATGCTTTTCCAATACTTCCGAGGTTCAAATTCTACATTGTTGGAAAGCACTGTCTTTCCGTCAAAGCGAATCAGATTTGCCATCGGAGCAGATGTTTTTCCATCCTGGCTACGGAATTCATTCAACAACAGTTCACGCCCATCATCCAATTGAATACCGAACCAATTCCAGCCCCTTCCTTTTGCGAGACTGTAATCCTTTCCCCATTGATGATCGAACCATCCTTCCCCTCGGACAAATTCCGTCCCTTTCCCCATGTTCACTTTTCCTTGTACGCGGTTCCTTGTGAACGAATAGTAATATAAATCATCAGGCTTTCCATCACCACCGACCAGTGTGATCGGCTTGGTCGGCACAAACTGCAGTTCAATGTTCATCGCTTTGTCTTGAAGCACCAACTCAAAGTTGTCCTGTTCCTCTCCAAGAAAAACCAGATTGTGCTTTTCGTATTCCAATTTTACTGGATCAGAATAGACTGTACTTTTCTTCATAAACGAATGAGGTTTAGGCAAATCACCTTTCAACATCGTTCCATACAGGCGCCACATATCCGTTTCCTTTGGGTTGAGCATCATGTACACCGGTAAATAAAAAGCAAGCATGTTCCGTTTTAGCCCTTTATCCATCCATGACCCGTGCGTCGCTTTGTTAGTTTCTAAATCAATCAGCGTATAAATAAGGTAATGCCCTTTCGTCCAGGAAGGCTCGAGTTCTCCCACCCTGAAAAAAGAACCCATCAGTGCATAGCGATTTCGTCGATCTGAATGTAAAAACGTATAAAAATACCACCACTCCACATTTGCATCCGCATGCGGGCCCGCATCCTCAGGAAGACTAACCTTGGTCACTTCTTCATTCATCCGGTTCACACACCTTATGTTTTTAGTAACCTATGCAATCGGATAAAAGAGGTGTCGCCTCTACGATGATGGACTGGTATCATGGTTCAGGAAAGAAAGCGCGGATTCAGTCCCCCATTTCAGACAATAAAAAGAAGCAGAGGCCCACGCCCCTGCTCACTCTGAAAGTATTTTGTCTTCCTTCAATATTTGTTCAAAAAAATCGACGACTAGTGGATCATATAGCTTTCCGGACAGACGCTTTATTTCATCTATTGCATCCCCAGGTGTAATTGGTGTCCGGTATACTCTATTTTCGGTCATCGCATCATAACTGTCACACACAGCGATGATTTTCGCCTCAAGCGAGATATGATCTCCCTCCATCCCACGTGGATACCCGGAACCGTCCAGCCGTTCATGATGTTCCAGGATGATATCAGAAATCGATTCATATGCTGAGCCTACCATCATATTCGCACCATCTACCGGATGCCGTTTAACCTGATTGAACTGACGCTCCGTCAACTTGCCTGGCTTATTCAAAATATGATCTGAGACGTTCAGCTTTCCGATATCGTGTAAAAACGCTGCATGGAACATGTCCTGCAGTCGCTTTGGACCAAACTCCAGCTTTTTCGCAATTTTAATACTATATTTCGCCACCCGTTCACTGTGGTCATACGCAAACTTCTGCTCGCTGTCGACCATCTGGATGAACTCCCATAAGTCCGCCATGCTCTTACTGATCTGATGGAAAATCGGTGCAGTCGTGAACCACAAATAGGTGACGTCCGTAATCGTTTCAAACAGTACGGGCTTTTTCAATCCTCTGGTAGAATAGGAATCATTCGGTCCAAGCTTTACCCGCTTTCCGTCCTCATCCCACTCAATTTCACCTGATAAGATATAAAAGAATTCAAGGGTATTCGGGTCATCATTTGGATAGACGTAGAACATCTTGTCCTTATTGATCGTCTGTTTCATGATTTCCGTTCCGTCACCTTCTTCAAGCAGACGGATACTCGTAGAATTGTTCTTTGCTAATGCAAGCTGTGTATCGTTTTTTATTACGTTCAGTTCTCCCACGAATATTCCCCTTTCCTTCACTTTGCTACCAATTATATAGCAATCGTCAAAAAAGTCTGCAATTCGACACGAAAAGGGGAGTATCCACCTAAAAGAATTAGGTCGAATGACCCCCTGCCAAAAGACACTTATAGTATCGCATTATAAATTTTGCTTAATTGTCGCTCCAATGATTCCATCGGCACAAACCGTGCTTCCCTGAACATTTCCTTACCCTCAAGAAAGACCATGATGACCGGGACGGTAAAAATCGAAAAAGCACCCGCGACTTCCGGAATTTCATCCGCGTCGGCATGCACAGCTTTCACTTCAGGATAGCTTTCAAGCAGCAATTCCACCTGGGGCAGCAATGCATGACATACAGAACAGTTCGGTCTTGATATGTAGACGAGCGCCATCGTATGATGATGGATAGTATGTTCCAATTCTTCCATTGTGTGGACCATCTGCATGGAGGATCCATCCTTTCCTTTAGAGGTGATTGCAATCCTTGATATCATTTTACCCCTTTTCGTCCTGCTATTCACGACATTGACACTTGTTTCTCTTTTACTATACACCTGGAAAAATGGGATCGGTCCCACACCGACATCACGCCGGACCATCAAAAAGGTGTTGGCTTATACAAAAGAGGTGAAGCCAGCGAGCATCGCTGAACTCGGGGCTGGCTGGGGAACAGTAGCATTCGCTTTTGCAAAAGCTTTCCCTGACACTAGGATCACAGCCTATGAAACGTCTCCGGTTCCATACCTTTATATGAAGTTACGACTGCTGCTACAGCCACAGGACAACCTGGTCATTTTAAGGAAAAACTTCCTCACCGAATCATTAGATACGTATGACTTCTTATATTGTTACCTCTATACTGGTGGAATGATTCAACTGCAGGAGAATTTACGAACCTATGAAGGCTGGATTCTATCGAATACCTTCGCCTTTCGTGGTTGGCCTGAATCGAAAAAATCAGATGGGCTTTATCTATATTCAAAAAAATCGTGTGATGGGTAGCCATCACACGATTCCACAAGCAGCAGATCCGTTCTTCTGCAAGTATTTTTGGTGGTATTCCTCCGCATCGTAAAAGGTTCCTGCCTGCGCCACCTCTGTAACGATCGATTTTTTGAATACACCTTTTTCATTCCATTGCTTGATTTTTTCCTCTGCAATATAACGCTGACTCTCATCCAGATAGAAAATGACGGATCGATATTGTGATCCTACATCTTCGCCCTGGCGATTCTTCGAGGTCGGGTCATGACACTCGAAGAACGCATCCACCAGCTGTTGATAAGAAATCACGGAAGCATCATAGTCGATTTTGATTGACTCAGCATGACCGGTCTTCCCTGTTTTTACGAGTTCATAATAAGGTCGGTCCACCTTCCCACCTGTGTATCCAACCTTCGTTTCCACTACGCCATCAATTCGTTCAAACCATGCTTCCACTCCCCAGAAGCACCCTGCTGCAAAAATCGCTGTTGCCATCTTACATCTTCCTTTCGCTACAAACTCCACTTCTTTCCGAGAGATCGTGGCGCTCTTTCTATACGAAAGAACCCCCTTTCTTATCCATAAGAAAGGGGGTCGTAAATGTATGCTTACGATCCTCTCATCTCTCAGGAATCACTAGGTTCCTGCAGGAATTGGCACCGTTCAGATCGCGATCGATCCGATGGTTGCCGGGCATCAAAGGGCCAGTCCCTCCGCCTCTCTGGATAAGAAGTTTATGTTGTATTTTTAATATTTAATTGGAATTATACATGCCTTCAACAGTCCTGTAAAGCCCAAAGCTTAGAATTTGAGATAAATAGGCACATCAAGCGTATCGTTAAGCCCCACCCCCTCTTCCGTGTTAAACTGACAGCAAGTTTATGTAAAAAATCAAAAGAGGTGTCCCATATGAAAATTGAAATCTGGTCCGATATTGTATGTCCATTTTGTTATATAGGTAAGCGTCGTCTAGAAGCAGCTTTAGCTGATTTCGAAGGAAAGAATCAAGTCGAAATCGAATTCAAAAGCTTCGAACTGGATCCTGGTGCAGAAAAGAACACCGAATCTGTCATGTATGAACGATTAGCGAGCAAGTATGGCACAAGCATTGAACAAGCGAAGCAGATGTGTGACAACATGGTGGAGCAGGCAAAAGGTGTAGGACTCGATTTCCGATTTGATGATGTCATCCCAACCAACACACTCGATGCCCACCGTCTCACTCACCTTGCTAAAGACAAAGGTGTTGAAAAAGAAGTACACGAGCGCTTCTTCCACGCCTACTTCACAGAAGCCAAGAACATGGGAGACCATGACACACTTACGGAGCTGGCTCTGGATGCAGGTCTGGACGAAGCAGAAGTCAGAGAGGTGTTAGCTAGCGAACGTTATACCGATTCTGTCCGTAAAGACGAAGCTGAAGCCCGCACCATCGGCGTACAAGGTGTTCCATTCTTTGTCATCAACCGGAAGTACGCGGTTTCTGGCGCACAACCGGTCGATGTCTTCAAAAATGCACTGAGCAAAGCATGGGACGAAGAACAGCAACAGCCCGTGTTTGAAACGGTGTCATCCGATAATGAAGCAACCGGCGTATGCACGGACGACAGTTGCGACATTCCGAATGATCAATGACAGGGGACCTTAAAAAGGTCTCCTTTTATATTATGAGCAACATGCTGATTTAAGCCCTGAAAATTTTATTCCGTGGCAAGCATAGCCGCCACTTCTTTCACATAAAATTCAGAGAATCGAGTTCTATGTGGAGGGGGTGGACGGATGGCGGATGACAAGCAGCTTGAGCATGAGTCCAATTTTCTCGAAAAGGACCAGACCTTCGCGGAGAAATTCCACCGTGAACGATTCACGGAAAACATTCCGGTAGATTTATTGGGAGAAGACTTACGAAAATTAAAGAAGTTGACGAACAAAAAACGGAAGAGGTCAGGTGTGAGATGATGTCAGACAGTCACCATTATGGATGAAATACTCGGCACTTTGCTACTCAAAGCAGCCGGGTATTTTTTAATGGAATAATTCAGCTTCGTATCCCGCAACCTATAAGGAAGTAAATGTGAAAAGGGGTACGAGAATGAGCTGGATTGCAATCATTCCGTTCTTAGTCGTGGTAGCTGCGGCCATTTGGACGAAACAAGTCATCCCAAGCCTATTGTTCGGTGTCATTGTCGCAGGATATTTGACTGAGCCGGACTGGCTCGGCGGCATGACGACAACACTGAGTTTCATCATTGAAGGGCTGACGGATAAAAATAACCTGAAAATCATCCTGTTCCTGTACGGTTTTTCTGCTTTGATAGGATTGATTAAGATGGCAGGTGGCATCAAAGGATTCGTCCAGCTTGCCACTGAAAAAATCACAGATAAACGCGGTGCTTTCACGCTTACATGGGTTTCCTCAATTGGAACGTTCGCCGCTCCCAGCTTCCGGATTGTGACAATCGGCCCGGTGATGAAAGCAATGCTTAAGAAAATACCGATGACGAAACAGGAATTGGGGTTCGTCATCGAAACAACGGCTGCTCCTTTGGTCGTTTTGATTCCTGTTGCCACCGCGTTTGTCGGCTACATGACCTCCGTCATCGAGTTGTCCCTCCAGCAGGCAGGGACGAGTGGAGACGCATACATGCTGTACATTCGCAGCATTCCGTTCAACTTTTTTGCCATTTCCATGCTCCTGATCGGTTTTTACCTAAGCTTTTTCCATCGATCGAAAAAACAGGCCACCGATGCGGAAAATCCAGAAGATGAAGAACAGGATGACTCATGGGAGGACTGCCACCCATGTGTAGCCAAGGACTTGCCCGCCAAACCTTGGAATCTGATCCTGCCACTGGCCAGCGTCATCCTGCTGACATTTTTCCTCATGTACATGCTCGGGTTGAAAAAGGACGAAACCGGACTGCAGGCGCTTATCAATGCAAACGTGTTGGATGCAATGGTACTGGCTGTTGTGCTTACGTTGATCTGGTTCGTCGTCTATTTGAAGATCAGCGGCCAGCCTTTGAAAAAAATGATGGAATTCCTGATTGATGGCGGGAACGATATGATGGGCGTCATTCTGCTGTTGGCGATGGTGTGGGGATTGAGCGCAGGATCGGAGGCATTGAATTTTTCCGAAACGATCGCTTCATGGTTCGAATGGATCCCTGGTGCTTTCGTCGCAGTCCTCATCTTCCTGATCGGATGCAGTCTCTCCTACTTCATCGGATCCTCCTGGGGCACTTGGGGCATCCTCATGCCAGTCGGCGTTTCCATCGCAGTTGCAGCAGGCAGCTCCCTTCCCATCGTCATCGGAGCAGTCTTTGCCAGCGGGACGTTCGGCGCTTTCTCCTCTCCGCTTAGTGATAATACGAATACGACTGCCGGAATTTTGAACCTCAATGCGATCAATTATGCGAAGTTCAAACTTAAGCCTGCGTTGATTGCAGGCGGAGTAGCAGCGGGGCTGTATTTTGGTGTATCATTTTTTATGTAAAAAACCCACTCTTAAAAAAGAGTGGGTGATGTGTTATCCACAATTTGACGAAACTCCATTACAATTCGCAGACACACTTCCTGAAATGGTTACTGTACCATCATCATTTTGCGTAGCAGTTACATCTGAAATTGTAATCAAGCTACAAACGTCCAATTCTTCTGGACACAATGGTGGTTCACCATTTGGACATGTCGGGCAGATAAATTCTACAGGTATTGTCACATCACAGCCAAGTGCAACACGCTGTTCTTGATCCCCTTCACATCTTGTGAACTCAACGGAAGTCAAAATTGACAAGTTACCAGTGATGATTCTCAATGGAACCATTATTTCACAGACTTCTCCACAAACTTCGATAAAGGACACACAACTGGAATCTGTACACACTAGTGTATCCGTACAAATAGCTGCAAGTGCTGTTTCCTCATCTAAGACAAAGTCATCACAAGGAACTTCAATTGTACACTCGAAATCCTCTGTATTGTCACAATCCGTTGGGCACTCTCCGGTTTCACATTCGGACAGACCAGGAACGATTCCAGGCAGTTCAGGACCGCTTCCAGCCTTCACGAGTAAATCAATCATACCTTCTCCGACTTCGAATTCGCCATCGTAGACAAGCACAACATTATAGCATTCCTGTTCTTCAAAAATATCTGCAACAAAGTCCAACTTAATATACTCTGTATCACCTACAGTAGTCCTGTCCACTTCGAAAATGATTTCTGAGTTCGCTTCAAGCGTTGCTTCTGCATCAAGCGAAGGAAAATCACCAACGGGACAGATTTCAAATTGAATATTGCTGATATCAGGCTGTGCCATCGCTGTACAGGAACATACTTCATACGTTATTCGGGTCGTTCCATCGACGATTTCTTCATTCAGAAAAGTAATGCCGTAGATGCCGTTGACACAAATATCAGGATTCAAATCCGGACAATTTCCACAAGCCATACTTCTCACTCCTTCATTTTATCAATTTAGTCCAAGCTAGGACTATACTTCATAATACGCCAACATACCCCACCGTGTATGGATGAATCAACTATTGAAAGCATACAAAAAAGCACCCAGTTTTATTGACTGAGTGCTAAAACGATTTACCTAGCATTTTCATCCATATGTGGGAAAGGCAGGTCCGTATTTACTTCACCTTCGATACGTTCAGTTTGAATAGGATCACCTTTCAGCCATTTTCCAAAATCGAATTCCTGCGGCTGCTGGTCGCTTCCTAGCGCAATCCATGTCTTCATTTCGTGTGGTAAGTAGGCGGTTGTATGGATCGTTCCAGCCCAGTTTTTATATTGGTCAGAGAACAGGCCCCGATCTGGATCATTCATCAACCGGAATGCATCATAAGCTTCCGAGATTTGGGGTCCCTCTGTATCAAGTACATTCTTCCTTTTAAGCGAATCGACGAGATGGTTGCGATTTTCATGCTGCATGATTTCGAAATGATTGGTACAGACATTGGACGTGCGAACCTTCACTCCCCTAGGAGAAGCTTCCACTACGAAGGTTTGTCCGCTTGTATCATAGACGATATAGCTGAACGAATGACGATGCGGAATTTCCTTCAGCATGCCTACCGCTTCTTCCACCGTCGCACAGCTCTCAAGAATTAGCCTGCCGATCATACAGCAGATGAATCCCGGTCCCGGTTTTTTGCGATGCATGAAATTGTAGCCTATCACGAGCCCCTTTTCATTCATTCCGTCCATACGACCGGTAATCCGCTGGGTGGGACCAGCGATCGCATAGCCCTGATCCGTCGGTTGGAAAAAGATATAACGCCCTTCATACGTTTTTGGCTGATAATCATAATTCCGCACGAAGTAATTCTCCCCGGTCATGATCGAGCAGCCGGAAGGTTTCAACGGGACTCGGTATCCGCCGAATTCCATCAGAACGCGTTCGAGTGGCCAGTCGATTGCGTCGCGAATGCCAATAAGCTCGTCCCAGACCCCTGGCGTGAAACGCTTGATCGCCTGTTCTACTTCCGTTGCTTCGACTTTGAACCTCGGTTTTCTTATCTTCCACTGCTTTTCTCTATTTTTTACGAGTAAAGAATCTTTCAGTTGTGCGCCTTGCATAACTCCAAAATCATAATGTGTCCCTCGGAATTGCAAGACGTCACTATGTATGTTTTTCACAGAATGTCCACCTCATTTTCATGATGTGCATTCATCTTATCGAAGTCGGGTACCGAAATAAAGCGATGCAGCTTATGTTTGGTGAGGGCAGGAGCTTGTATGATAGACTCAGAGAAAAGGAAGGGTGAATCGCATGTATGAGTTAGAGGAGAAACGAGATCAGATTTTTCAATTCATCGACGGCTTGACCGACGAGCAGGCTGCCACAAGACCTTCTGAAGAGGAATGGTCCATTTTAGAAACGCTGGAGCACCTCTTCTTAATTGAAAAATCCGTAGTGAAGGGCCTTAACCACGTGATGAAGACTGGTGAGCAGGCGACTGCAAAATCGAAGCCGATCCACCGTACGACAGACCGCTCGCATAAGGTGGAAGCACCAGAACGGCTGCGACCTGCCGGAAGGTTTACCACGTTGTCTGAAGCGAAAGACGCCTTAGTTAAATCCCGGGAGGCCACGTTGTTCTTAGTTCACAATAAAGATAAAGCGACATTAGAGAAATATACAATGCCTCATCCAGCGTTCGGTGACATGACCCTCGATCAATGGGTAGAATTCATCGGTTGGCACGAGCTCCGTCACCTGGAGCAGATGAAGGAAGTTGAAAAAGCCCTGTAGATGCAGGGCTTTTTTAGTGATTCTGTCAAGAGGTGGGGATTATCGGTCATAAACGCCACCACAAAAAAACCGAGTAGCCCCCTCGGCTACTCAGCTTTCCAGTACTTTTTCGATTGCACGCGCAACGCCGTGCTCGACATTCGTTGCAGTTACCCAATCAGCAGCATCTTTGACTACGTCCTGAGCATTTCCCATCGCGACGCCGAAGCCGGATTCGCGGATCATAGCGATGTCATTCAAACTATCTCCACAGGCCATCACATTATCCATCGTGATGTCGAGCCACTTGCACACCTTCGCCAATGCGGCTGCTTTATTGACTCCGATCGCATTCACTTCAATGTTGGTCGGGCTGGAATTGGTGACTTCAAGTTCAGGGTTCGCATGAAGCTCTTCCAACACTCTTTCACGAGCTGCATCATCTACGATATCGAACCCATATTTCAGCCATTCGTAGTCTTCCACTTCTTTTTCAAACGGCTCCCTGGAGTTGAACCTTCCTTGTTTAGTGGTCGACCAGAAGTGAACATCATGCTCTTTCGTCATCTCCCACAAGCGTCGAACGTGGCTAGCTTCCAAAGGGTTGCTGTCGACCAACGTAAAGTTTTCATCATAGATTTCTCCGCCATTGACGGTAATGATATAGGAAGATCTTCCGAGTAGATCATCAATCTCACGGCAATGATCCAGTGGACGTCCTGTACTCAATACGACATGTATTCCTTTTTCTTTCGCCTTTTTAATGGTCGCGGCATTTTCATCGGACACTCCGCCATCGTCATTGACAAGCGTTCCATCCATATCCAATGCAATCAGTTTGATGTTTTTCTTCATCGTTACACGTCCTCTCTATCGCTTCCGTTATCCTATCATAATGCCCCTTCCATAAGCTAGCAATCCGTTATACTATAAGTATGGTACATAAATTGAAAAAGGAGAGGAATTATGGAATATTTACTCGTTATCGCCAGCCTGATCGCAGTTATCGGTATTTTTGCATCCTATCAGAAAGCAATCAGTTATTTTCCGAACAGAGAGATTGACGCAGCCTTCTTACAAAAGGTTCAGACAAAGCTCTTCATCGCCACAGCAATCGTGGAAGTTATACCAATTCTATTGATTGTATTCGCCATGACTCAATTGGAAAATGCGGAATTCAACCCGACCATACCTATAGCAATCATCATTATTGTCTATATTGCTATCGTCTTGAAAACATTGATGTCTGGAAGGGATACGTTGGGTTCCATCGATACCAAATACCAGCCTCAATTTAAAAGCTTAATGATCGTCACGGTCGGATTAATCAGCGCCATTCCAATCGTTTCCGTTGTTTTGCTTATCAGCTTGTAAAAAAAACGACAAAATAAGTTTTAACACCTTTTGTGGAGGGTAAACCTTATTGTTAAGCATTACTATGGGTTGTGGAGGGAATATCATTGAATATGAATGAGGCCTTAAGGGATTATTTGCTGGGACATGCCGATGAAATGACGAATTCTTGGTATGAGACGTTAGAGGAACATGATCCAATATCTGTCTATGCAAATACAAATCCGACTTTAACTGAGCAATTGAAAGAACAAAATAACCAATTCCATCAATATTTTGCAAATATCTTTGTAGAGGACGAAGAAATCTGGTTTCAGAAATTCGATAAATGGCTGCAGTGGATCGCCAGCGATGAAGAGCATTTACGTACCCCAAGCCATTACGTTATCCGCGAATTCAAACGTGTACGTTTCCAATACTTAGGATATGTCAAGCAATTCGCCAAAGAGCATGAAGTCTCTCAAGACCAGCTGGATCAATGGACCAACCTTGTCATTCGCATGTTCGATCAGGTTGTGATTGATTACGTTCAAGCAGCCAATGAGAATTCCAAGGAATTATTGAAAGCAAAAGAGGCAATCATCAGAGAACTAAGTGCACCAGTCATCGCATTGGATGACAAGAAAGCCTTACTTCCTGTAATTGGAGAAATCGATAGCGAACGTGCAGGTGTCATCCTTGAACAAACACTGCAGCAATGCGCAGAAAAAAAAGTGACGGATCTTTACATCGATCTTTCTGGCGTTGCTTCGATTGATACAATGGTGGCCCATCAGATTTCAAATTTGCTCCAGGCTTTGAAGTTGCTTGGAATCACTCCACACATCTCCGGTATGCGTCCTGAAATTGCTAACACGTCAGCCAAGCTCGGTATTACTTTCAGTGATGTGCAGATTACATCGTCCTTATCTAATGCATTGAATTTCTAATCATAGAAGATGCCACCCTCAGCAGGATGGCATCTTTTTTATTTTCCACTCACGGAATCCCTATGGAATTTACCATTCGCCTGATGGAGATATTTTTCTGGTACAACTTCCTCGATCATCGGGAAAATCGTCCGCTCCTCCAATCTTACATGCGTTTCGAGTAGCTCCCCTAGCTCCCTGAACTGGTCTGCATTGACTTTCTCCTGATCTCTGATTGCCTGGATTCTTCCACGAATTTGAATGTGCTGGATCAGCATTTCAGCTATAGGCTTCTGATCGACTGATGCATAGCGGGCGTAAAGTGGCAGCAGCACTTCTTCCTCATCTCTGAAGTGATCACGTCCATCTTTTTCCCAAAAATCGATGACGTCCCTCCGCAGCTGCTGTAACGATTTTTTCGACTTTTCCGTACCTGCTTTTTTCAATTCGACTGCATTGACCAGTGCATGATGGTGGTGATGAGACAATGGATACAACGCTTCATGCCTCTTCATGGAACCCCTCCTTTTTTTCCATTATATACCTTACAGCACATCATTACCTTTAAATCTCCTGAAAAAGGGGAAAGTACCGTTAGGACTTTTCATAAAGGAGTAATTGTATGATCATTCGATTCGGCTACGTAGCAAACGCATTGAACCTGTGGGATTCCACCCCCTCCAAAACAATGACATTCAAGCGCTGGAGTGAATTAGATAAAGAAAAAAGAATGGAAAAGCTGCAAGATACGACAAGAGCGAATTTGAACAATACAATCAGAGCGATTTACTATAACATTGCCCATGAAATTCACCTGTATCGGATGTCTTCATCGATTGTTCCACTTGCAACTCATAAGGAAGTCGATTGGGATTATCTTAATCCTTTCAAAGATCTGTATAAAGAAATTGGGGCACTTGTGAAGAAGCATAAGTTGAGGGTCAGTTTTCATCCAAATCAGTTCACATTGTTTACGAGTGACAAGCCTCACGTTACTGAAAATGCTGTACATGATATGGAATATCACTTCTGTTTGCTTGAAGCGATGGGGCTTGACCAACAGGGGCATATTAATATCCATGTTGGTGGCGCTTATGGAGACAAAGATGCAGCGACTGCACGTTTTTATGAAAATATAAAACAACTTCCCTCACCAGTGAAACGGCAAATGACGTTGGAAAATGATGATAAAACCTATACGACCACCGAAACGCTGGCTATCTGTGAGAACGAAGACATTCCATTGATGTTCGATTATCACCATTACATGGCGAATCATGATGAGGAAGAGGATCTCGATGAACTGTTGCCGAGAATTTTCGCCACTTGGAAGCGGACGGGTTACCCTCCTAAGGTCCACGTTTCCTCGCCTAAATCAGAGAATGCCTACCGCAGCCATGCGGATTATGTAGATCTTGAATTCTTAAAGCCGTTTTTGAAAAAATTGAAAGAGATGGATGCGGAGATCGATGTAATGATTGAAGCTAAACAAAAAGACCGCGCCTTGATTCAGCTTGTGGAAGACGTGTCCGGAATCCGTGGGGTGAAACGGGTTGGCGGAGCTACAATTGAATGGTAAGTAGGATGACTGCCTGAAGCAGTCATCTTTTTGTGGAGAGGATTTGCGGTTTCGTTCATAAATGTGAAATATCGCCCGTAAATTCGGGTTTTCGCCCATAAATTCCAAAACTCGCTCATGAATCCAGTTTTTCGCCCATAAATCCAAAATTTCGCCCATAAAATTTTCACAAGAAGAACTTCTTGATTCGCTCTAACAGTTTATCCGACGACTCCTCGTGGCTAGACAACTCTTCTATGACATCCTCTCGCTTCACGTTAACGTTAACTTTCTTACTCTGATTACAGCCGCATCCCTTCCGCTTTGGATACCTTCGTTTGGCCACATTCCCATTATCTTTGTCTGGGCCCAAGCTATTCACTCCTTATCACCTTTATTAATATGTATATGAAAGGCACACGAAAGAGAAAAGACACTTATCCTACATCAGCAATAAACCATTTTTTGCCTATCTTCACTATCCGTAGGCTTAAGCTTATACCTTAAATCCTTTCCATGAATATCTTGTACAGAAAACTAAAATCATTAGAAAGGATGATTGTTTTGATGAAGAACACCAATAATGGCAGACACTCAGACTGGGAAGAAATAGAAGTTTTGGAATCCTCCAGTAGCTCAAGTAGTTCAAGCAGCTCTAGTTCTGCTGAAATTCCTCCTACTCCAGTAAATTCATGTGAATGTGATTTTTCAGTAGACTATTGCTGTGTAGAACAAGTTCCTACTTTCTTCAATAATGACTTCAGCACAAACCCTGATGATGAACGATTGACTTATGACCCTACTTGCCTTTCATGTAGAGTAGAAGAGTGTGAGGTTCCTATCCCATGTATGACTAATTCTGAATCACCAACCATCACGTTATACGCAGTGGTAATCAAGGGTTGTATGCCTTACCAGGCTGAATGGCGCTTCGATTCCCCAGGTGTATGTAATACTGACGGTGACAGATCTTATGCAATCTGCTGCACAAGCATGGTTTGCTTTGACAACACAGTATTTGTTGCACAGTCTATAGAAGAAGCGCAGAGAGTTTGTGATTGCTTAAATGACATTCTGAATGGTCCAAATGCATGTATGTTAATTAGAAACACTTCACGTCCAGATGCTAGATTGTTCAACTGCAAAAATTTCCGGGAAATCACTTCTGACGCCAATGATGATGCAGGGCGCTGTACAGACCGCTTTGTTCGATTCAAAGGTACTTTCGAAGTCAATTCAACTATTGTTAACCGTTGTGCCATTCCACAACCTGAGTAAAAAGCAAAAAAGCCAGTGAGCACATCGCCCACTGGCTTTTCCTATTACATTTCCTTCACTTGCTCCCTCAACTTGAACTTCTGCAACTTCCCGCTCGCATTCCTCGGCAGTTCGCTGACAAACTCATACCTACGCGGACGCTTATACCTCGCCAACCGGTTATTCGACGTACAGAACTCATCCAATTCCTCCGCCGTCAGCGCCTCATCCTTTTTAACGACATAGGCCACTACAGTTTCGCCCCACATTTCATCCGGTTCTCCAATCACTGCTGCATCCATGACGAGTTCATGATCGAACAGTGCATCTTCTACTTCGCGGGAATAGATATTTTCTCCACCTGATACGATCATATCTTTGACGCGGTCACTTACCCACAGATAGCCGTCTTCATCAAATGCACCGATATCACCTGAGTGGTACCACCCTTTGTACATTGCTTCTTCTGTAGCTTCCGGGCGTTTGTAGTACCCTTGCATCATGCTTGGACCACGGACGATGATTTCACCCAATTCATTCGGCCCGCAAATGTCCTCTGGCTCAGAAGGTCCATCCTCTCTCGTCCTCACCACGCGCACTTCATGATTGAGAATGGCTCGTCCAGCCGATCCTGCTTTCACGAGCTGCTCGTCTTCCATCAGCGCAGTAATGGCAGGTCCCATTTCTGTCATGCCGTATGCCTGAAGCAGCTTGATGCCCATCTTGTCATGAAGCTGCTTCACGAGCGCAGGTGCCATCGGAGCACCACCATAGAATCCTATTTCCAAGTCGGAAAAATCAGCATTTGTCAGATCTTCCTGCAGCATCATGTTCCACATTGTCGGTGCAGCAAAAAACGAGCTGATTTTTTCTTCTTTAATATAAGTAAGTACCGCTTTCGGATCAAAATGATGCATGATGACGTTGGTCGCTCCCATCATCACCCGTGGGAAAAATGCACAATGCAGTTCTGCACAATGGAAAATTGGGGCGGTCACCAAACCGCGTTCTCTTTCTGTCACCTGGACGACGCCAGCCATAATCACCGCCTGGTCGATCATATCCCGATGGCTGTGAAGCACGCCTTTAGGCAAGCCTGTGGTTCCTGAGGTGTACATGATTGCATACGTATCATCCTCTGAAAGCTCACAGTCGGGACGCGTAGCTTCCATCCCTTCCATCTGCTGGTAGAAGTTCACCGCAAAGGACAATTCATGCTGATCGATCGACCAGTACTGGATCCCCTGCAAAGCTTTTGCTGTTCCAGCCACTTGCCTTGCGGTCGCATTTTCAAAAACGACGATTTTCGGATCAGCATCCTCCAAAATGAAGGTGATCTCCTTTTCAGTTAAACGGAAATTGATTGGATTGAAGATAGCTCCAATTTTCAAACAGGCAAACAGCACATGCGCAAATTCTGCAGTATTGAAAAGTACGGTAGAGACTCTGTCCCCTTTTTCCACACCTGATGCACGAAAAGCGTTGGCTAGCCGGTTCACCTCTTCATCCCATTCTCTGAACGTCCACCTTTTTCCTAACCTCAGATCGACTAAGCCTTCTTTGTCTGGATACTTTGCGACTGTCTGTTCGAACATGCTACGTATCGTTGGTCCCATTAATGGTTCCCCTCCTATAATTGATAACATCTTCTGACAGTGTAGCCCCAGGTGGTATCGTGCTTATTTCGGTTGCATCCGGATCGCTCCGTCCAGGCGGATCACCTCCCCATTCAGCATCGGATTTCCGACGATGCTTTCTACTAATTTCCCATATTCAGCCGGTTGTCCCAATCTGCTCGGGAATGGGGTCATTTTGCCTAAGGCTTCTCTGGCTGCTTCCGGCAAAGAAGCGAACATCGGTGTATCGAACAGTCCCGGCGCAATCGTCATCACACGGATACCATAGCGGGCGTATTCTCTGGCGATCGGCAGCGTCATGCTTGCCACCCCACCTTTTGAAGCACTATATGCGGCCTGGCCGATCTGGCCTTCGAAGGCAGCAACGGAAGCAGTATTGATGATGACACCGCGCTCTCCATCGCCATTCGCTTCGTTTTCTTTCATCCGCTCCCCGACCATCCGGATCATGTTGAAGGTTCCGATCAGGTTGACTTCAATCACTTTGGAAAACTTGCCAAGGTCATGCGGTCCTTCTTTTCCAAGTACTTTCTCTGCGACTCCGATTCCAGCACAGTTGACCAACACATGGACAGCACCGAATTGATCAAGGGTCAATTCAAGAAGCTCTTCAATATCACTCGTCGATGTCACATCGGTGGAATGAAAAATGCAACGGTTCCCCAGCTCCTGTGCAAGATCAGCGGCTCCATCCTCATTTCTATCTGCGATTACTGCTCTTCCACCTGCAGCGATGATTTTTCGGACAGTAGCCTCTCCTAAGCCGGAAGCTCCACCAGTAACGATCGCTGTCAAATTTGCCAGTTCCATCTGCTACACCTCCAGCCTCTCTATAATGGTGGCATTCGCCATCCCCATGCCTTCACAAACGGCCTGTAATCCATAACGCTTACCGCTTCGCTCCAGTTCGTGGACGAGCGTAGTCATCAACCTGGTCCCTGTCGCACCAAGCGGGTGACCTAATGCAATCGCCCCACCATTGACATTCAAACGTGCCGGATCTGCACCTGTTTCTTTCAGCCAGAACATCGGCACAGGGGCAAACGCTTCATTCACTTCGAAGAGGTCGATATCCTCGACACCGAGCCCTGCTTTAGCCAAAACTTTCATTGAGGCAGGATGTGGGCCAGTCAGCATCAAAGTTGGATCGGAGCCGACTACACTCCTTGCTACGATCCTGAACTTTGGCTTCAATCCTAGTGCTTCTGCTTTCTCTTTGGACATCAGTAAGACAGCAGATGCACCATCACTGATTTGACTGGCGTTACCGGCAGTGATTTTCCCCTCTTCCTGAAAAGCCGGCTTCAACCCTGCCAATGTTTCCAAAGAGGTATTCGGTCTCGGTCCTTCGTCTTTTGTAATCGTAACGTCATTTCCATCTTCATCCACGGTTTCAATAGGAACGATCTCTTTTTCAAACTTGCCTGCCTCGATCGAAGCCAGTGCTTTTTCATGGCTTTCCACGGAAAACTGATCGAGTTCCTCTTTGGAGAGATTCCATTTATCTGCAATGCGTTCGGCGGATAATCCCTGGTTAATGATTTCATATTTTTCAGTCAGTCGCTCGCTATATGCCGCACCTCTCATAGCTGAAAACATCGGAACCCGGCTCATATTTTCTACACCACACGCAATCACCGTGTCCATATCTCCACTCGCGATAGCCTGCGCAGCAAAATGTACAGACTGCTGGCTGGAACCGCACTGGCGATCCAACGTCACACCAGGGACTTCAACTGGAAAGCCGGCAATCAGTGCCGCAACCCTTGCGATATCCCCGGACTGTTCGCTGGCTTGTGTAACACAACCAGCAATTACATCTTCAACTTCAGAAGGATTCACGTTCGCTCGATTCACTAATTCTTTCATGACATCTGCCAGCAGGTCATCCGGACGTTTCCTGCTCAATCCTCCATTACGTTTTCCAATCGGACTTCTTACTGCTTCTACAATGACAACTTCTCTCATCCTTTATTCCCTCCTGATATGTAAATGATTTTTTGTCGTTTGCAGCCATTCCTGTATAATCTGTTCACCATGATCCCCATGCCGGGGTGCTTCCCCACCTGCTTTCTCCGAGGGAAAAACAGTACCGATCTGATTCAGGCCATCCGCTTCCAATTGGAGTGCTCGAGCTTTCAGAAGCGGCCACTGATCCAGCTCCCCCATCTCCAGTACCGGTGTCAGGCAGCAGTCCACTTGCACTGAGATTTCCGTCCACTCTGAAAGAGGATACCGCTTGAAGTAAGCGCTTACTTCTTCATATATGGAAGATCCTTTCTCCGCTTTCGCAAACTGTTGATCCAACCAATCAGATCTACCTGCTAAACGGCAAAAGGCATGCCAGAACTTCTTTTCCAAAGCGGCCAGGGCAACATACCTCTGATCGCTCGTTTCATAGATGTGATAACATACATACTCTCCACTTATTTCGCGAATCCCTCGAGGATATCCTGCCTCATCATGAATGACACGGTTCATATTCATCATCGAGTACAAGCTGTCTGTCAATGAAAGGTCGATGGCTGCTCCTTTTCCGGTGCGGAATCGTTGGATCAGGGCTGCCATTATCTTTTCAGAGGCTGCCAATCCACCTATGTAATCTGCCAGCTGGATGGAAGGATGGACAGGCTTTCCCTGCTCATCTTTCAATTGACTGAGTATGCCTGACACCGCCATATAGTTCAGGTCATGACTCCCCAGATGGCGCAACCCTGCCGTATGCTGACCATAACCGGATATCGAGCAATAGATGATACTTGGGTGCAGCTGTTTCAATGATTCATAACTAAGACCCATCCGCTCCATCACTCCGGGCCGGAAGCTTTCCACAATCACATCCGCTTTCATTGCAAGCTCCTTAGCAATTTCCTTATCTTTATCATCCTTCAAGTCCAGCGCGATGCTGCGCTTCATGCGGTTATGGACAAGAAACCCAAGTCCCTGCCCGTCTTTTTGGAAGCTCAGCGTCCGTGAAGGTTCCCCATTTGCAGGCTCAACCAATACGACATCTGCCCCCTGCTCTGCCAATCTTAACGTTGCATAAGGACCCGGTATGTACCTCGAAAAATCCAGCACGCGAATGTCCTCGAGCGGCTTCCCCATCCTCAGCTCAACCCCATTTTCTTCGCAATGATGGTCTTCATGATTTCATTCGATCCTGCGTAAATCGCTGCCACTGGTGCATCGCGGAATCGTCTGGCAATCTCGTATTCTTCCATATACCCATATCCCCCGTGCAGTTGCATGCAAATCGAGGATGTCTTTTTGACGAGGTCGGTAATCCACCATTTCGCCATCGAGACTTCTTTGACGACATCCTCCCCGTTCATGTGCGCTTCAATTATTCGATCAAGGAAGGTACGCCCGAGTTCCACTTCTGTCTGCAGCTCTACCAGCTGGAACTGCGTATGCTGGAAGGAGGCAATCGTCTTCCCGAATGCTTTACGCTCCTTTACATAGTTGATGGTCAGCTCCAGCATTCGTTCAGCTGCAGTAATTCCGCCGATACCTACAATCAGCCGCTCCTGCTGCAGTTGCTGCATCAAATAATAGAACCCTTCCCCTTCGTTTCCTAACAGATTGGATGCTGGTACACGAGCATCTTCAAAAATCAGTTCAGCTGTATCCTGACTGTGCAGACCAACTTTATCCAGCTTCTTTCCTCTCGAAAAACCTGGCGTATCCCGTTCTACCACGAGCAGACTGATCCCTTTATGTGCAGGCTCTGTCTTCGGGTCCGTTTTACAAACGACGATGATCAGGTCTGCATGGATTCCATTGGTAATGAATGTTTTTTCCCCGTTAAGAATATACGTATCCCCTTCCCGGGCGGCAGTCGTTCGGATACCAGCGAGATCCGATCCGGCACCTGGTTCAGTCATCGCTATTGCTGTCACCACTTCACCTGACGTACACTTAGGCAGCCACCTTTTCTTCTGTTCTTCAGATCCGTAATGGTGGAGGTAAGGCACGACGATATCATTATGTAACCCGATGCCGATCATCCCTGTCCCAACCTTTTCGAGCTCTTCATTGATCACAACCGAATAACCGAAATCAGCAGCGAATCCTCCATATTTTTCGTCCAGCCATGGACACAGGTACCCCTCTGAGCCGAGCCTATTCCAGAACGCTCGAGGGATTGCTCCATCCTTTTCCCATTGATTGAAAAATGGATAGCATTCTTTATCCAGAAACTTTCGGAATGACTGACGCAGGATTTCATGCTCTTCCTTTATGTAAGGTGCTTTCATATTTACCCTCCTGTAATCGACGGAATATTCTGATTATATTCTATCGTAATTCATCAAAAATGGGGAGTGATTTGAGTCGGGGACGGCCATAAAAAAGTACGAATCTGGTAAACTATGCAGTCGGTGGGTACGTGTTCGCGATGTCCTTCGTCGTGGCCAGCGGTTTTCCGATTGCATTCTTCTTTTTCTTTATTGGTGGACTGGCAATCTATGGATCAAAGGCATTACATACAAAAAAAACTTGAGGCTGCTGCCTCAAGCTTTCTCTTACGAACTTGCTTTGGAACTTTCCAAAGGAGTTTCCACCTTTGATTCTGGCGTTTCGTTCGTCATACGCAACGGTATTTCTTTCAGGAAGATGATAATCAGGAAAGCTCCTCCTAAAATGAATGTCCCGAACAAGAACGAACCACTTAGTGCTGTACTTAGAATTTCACGCATCGATGCAATGACCTGTTCGAACATCGGTACCGCTTCTGGAGGCACACTTTCTTTCACTTGGGCTACTTTATCAGGATCCATCAGTACTTGAGGGTCTTCCATCGCCTGCAAGTTTCCTAGATTCGCAGTTGCTCCACCAGAGGATGCCATCATCTCTTCCATTTTATTCGCCATGACGACGTTCATGATCGCTCCCATCACAGATACTCCGATCGTTCCACCCACCTGGCGGAAGAACTGGGAAGCAGAAGTCGCTACACCAAGGTATTTATGCTCAACTGCATTTTGCACAGCAAGTGTCAGTACAGGGAACGTCAATCCTAATCCAAGGCCGACAATGACGAGATTGATCACTGCACCGGTCAATGTCGTGTCGATGGTCATCGTGGACATCGAGTACATCCCCGCGCCCATTGTCAACAAACCTACAATGGCGAAAATTTTATATCTTCCTGTTTTGGTTACCAGCTGTCCACCAATCGTACTCGTCGTCACCATGCTAAGCATCATCGACATCATGACGAACCCTGTTTTGGTAGCCGAAATTCCGAGGACCCCCTGAATGAAGAACGGCATATACATGATCGCCCCGAACATGCCCATCCCCATCAGTAGGCCACCGACATTGGAAATCGTGAAAATACTGTTTTTGAACAATTTCAACGGAATGATTGGATTTTTCGCTTTCCGTTCAACGGTGATGAACAGCACCAATGCGATAACGGACCAGGTAAACAGTCCGATGATCGTGACCGAATCCCAGGCATAAGTTTTTCCTGCCCATGAAAATGCCAGCAATAATGGGATAATCGCTGATGATAACAGCACCGCTCCGACAAAATCGACAGAAGCCTTTTCGTCTGTCGTGACATTCGGGAACAGCTTCCAGATCATCGCGAATGCCACAATACCGAACGGGAGGAATATCCAGAATACCCAGTTCCATTGCCAGACGTCCACAATGTAACCACCCATGGTCGGACCGAACACACTTGCCAGACCGAAGACGGAACTGAGCAGTCCCTGCCAGCGTCCGCGTTCACGTGGTGGGAATAGGTCACCTACTGCAGTGAATGCAGTTGACATGATCATTCCGCCACCAAAGCCTTGAAAGCCACGGTAAATGATAAGTTGATAGATATTCGTCGATGTTCCACACATGAATGATCCAATGATGAAAATACCGATTCCTACTAGAATGAAAGGTTTACGACCGTACGTGTCAGACAATTTTCCTACAAGGATGGCCGTAATACTCGTGGTAAGCATATAAATCGTAAATACCCAACTGAAATAATCCATTCCACCAATGTCAGCGACGATGACCGGCAATGCTGTACCGACAATCGTCTGATTCAGTGCAGCAAACAACATGGCAGCCATGATCGCCAGCATGATGATGATCTTCTGTCTTTGTTCTAGATGTTCCACATTTCTCTCTCCCTTGGTTGCAGCTAAACTTATAAACGACTGAAAATATCGATCATGAGCCTGATCTCTTCTTTCGTAAGCTTTTCGAACCGTTCATTCATATAAGCAGCCCGCTTCTGATCAAGCGCTTTGAATAGAGCTTCTCCCTTTTCAGACAATGCAAGCACAACCGCTCTTCGATCCACGGTTGAGCGTTCTCTTGTAATCAATTCTTTTTCCACCAGCCGGTCGGTAATCGATGTTGCGTGGCTGTTCGATACGTTGAGCAGTGCAGCAAGCGAAGTCACCCGCTGCTCTTTATCCTCACTGATTGCACGCAAGAAAGAAAACTCACTGCTCGTGAAATTTTCTCCCAAAACTTCGTTCAATTGTCTCCTGAAATCCCGGATGAACGAACGCATCGACTTTTCCAGGTCCGTAATTAGTGCCACCTTTTCCTGATCCAACACAATAAATCTCCCCTATACGAAAATATCACTTATTGAATAGTACACCTGGTTAAGTATTTTTGCAAGCCCTGATGTTCCGCATAAAAAAGAACCAGGTGCAACTCGTGCTCCTGGTTTCAAGTGTTTCTTTTCTTTTATGTATTTAGGCTTTCACTGACCTGTTGGTATTTTTCAAGCTGCTTCACATAAAAAAGGAAGGCTTCCTCGTTCTTTTCCTCCAACGCCTGATCGACTTTGAATTGGAAATAGTTGATGGAAAGCTGTCGGTCCGTTTCTGAAGCGATCTTTCCAGCTTCATAGTACATTTCCAAGTCCTCCGTAGCGATGAAGAACTGGTAGGTATTACTGACTTTGACCTTCACATACCATCCCAGCTGATCCACATATTTGAATTCCTCCGTCACAACAATTTCGTCACCTACTTGAAAGTAGATAGTATTCACATGCTTTTGAGATGCACAAAAGCAATCAATCTGATGCTGGAATTCCTCCATTGTAATAAAAACCGAGTCCATGGAATAAACCTCCTTGTCTTCTGTGCCATAAAGTATAATTGAAAATCATTCTCAACGTCAATAGGTAAATGATATTGATAATCGTTTTCAATTAATATATAATGAACATCAACTAATGGGAGGTGGGAGACATGCGATACAGTGATACTTCCGAACAATTTCTGCAGCATCTTGTAGATGAAGTCCTTTATCATTTATATCAACTGCCCAAGTATCGTAGAACTGCGTTATCCGTTTTACAATTGATTGGTGCGTATCAAAAAAAGGTCGAGCACAGCGGAACATGGCTGAACGGGTGCGAGTCCATCACTTTCGCACAGGTCATCGACCACTTCCTGAAGCAGTTGCCGGAACATCAGGATGAAACAAGGTGGTTTTGTGACAAGTGGAGTGTATTCGATAAGTCGATCGAAAAATCCTATACATTGACGCATACGTTGATCCAAACAACAGCCAACCGGGTTCAATTCAAAAAATACATGGTCGATTGTAATCAGAAAGAATTAGAGGAATTCTATACATCAGCATCCGTCTGTTCCCAACATATGTATGAAGGAAAAAAGACGATTGTGGAATATGTCGATTTAACGACAGGGGAACAAAAATTACTGAAAGCATCTTAGAGGTACTTTTACAGACAATAAAAAAAGACTGCAAGTTCCCTTACAGCCTTCCAACCTATATTAAGATTCAAACACCTGCTCTCGCATTTTTATGATCTTTCACTACCAAAGCTGCGTGTACAGCTCCAGGTACGAAGAAAATGATCGTCAACACAAGATTCAGCAAAGCTTTCATCGGTTTACCAGTCAGCAATACGGCAACGGGTGGTAACAGAATGGCTAATAGGTATAACATAAGATCACTCCTCTCTTATATTCATCAATACCCTGGAGGAGCTTGCCCTAAAACATTCGAAAAACCTTTATGCACCATCAGGAAAATGTCGAGTATAGGGTAGTCAATTTAAAAAATACTATCAGAAGTTACCCACAATTCAGTTCCTGGACAAATAAAAAAGCTTCCCCATCACTGGGGAAGCTCTCCGATATTGCGGCGGATCGACCGATGACCACATTCATCGTTTAGCACGAAGCATATCGTCCGTCTTATGCAATTAGCTCATCGCTCATCCACTATATCACGCGTACGCATGCAGCGCAATCTTTTCTTTACTTTAGAGGTTCATTTGCCTCAGCATAGCTCTGATTTGACCGCGATGACTGATTTCATCCTCCATTACGTGATACCAGAGGTAATAAAGGTTATGAGCCACCCCATTGTCCCACTTATATTCCTCGAACAACCAGGAATCATCCTTTTCAGCAAGCGTGTGCAACGTATCTTCCCGCACTTCCCTTAATACCTCCAAGTAATAATCCACAGGCTTCCCTTTGATTTCCTCCCGGGCTTTATCACCAAGCTCAAGGGCAGCACCCCATCTCAGCAATTCTTCTTCATTCAGGTCCCGTCGTTCAAAAGAAATCACCTGATGTACATATTCAATTGCAGCGATATGCATCAGCAGTGCACCAATCGTATTACCAGATCCGTTCGGGACATGATCCAGTTCTGCTTGCTTCAATTCGGCAATCTCATTCAAAGTAACAGCTCGAGTGTGCTCAAGCATGGAGACGAGCTCACCAATTTTCTCTGTAAATCCATCCTGTCTTCTAATCCGATAATCGATCATTTTTATCCTCCCCCTCTTCTTATTCAAGGGTACCAGGCGAGAATAAAAAGAAAAGACTGATAATCAGTTGGACAAGATGGTATAATTTAACTGAGCAATCCTCTAAGCTCTACATTCATCTCAATGATAAAACTGCCTCCACAATCACCTCTGGCTGGTCATACATGACTGCATGACTGCTGTACACTACCATCATCCTACTATCCGACGACAATTCTAAAAGCTCCATTTGGGATTCCTTCCAAGCTTGCGCAAAGGCTTGTTCCTCTTCTTCCGAAAATCCCAGTTCAGTCGCGTTCATTTCCGGCATACTCGGACTGATGACAACCAGCGGAATGTCTTCCAATGAAGTACCTTTCAGTTTCGCTTCTCCTTCAGGGAGCTGTTCGATCTCTTTATCCATTACCTTGAAAAACGGCGCATCCCAATGTACGTTGACGTATTTTTCGGTATCTACGTAATATGGCATCTGGCCATCCAATTGACTTTGGCCTAAAAAGCGTACTACTCCAATCGAGGCGAGCAATCGGTTGAATGTCTGGTCCTGGGTATCAAAGAACGCCTTGTTATACTCGGGTGCCTTCTCTTCAAAAAATTCATTCCGGGCATCTACCAGTACCATTCCGGCGACCTTGTCCGGATACTTTTCGGCAAACAGTCGTGTGTAGAGACCACCTGCAGAATGCCCGACAAGAATGACAGGCTCTGTAACGTCTGCAGCTTCCATCACTTGTCGGAGATCTTCAACTGTCCCATCAAGGGAGAATCCCTCTCCAGGTGCGTCACTGTAACCATACCCAGCCCGATCATAGGTGATGACCCGTGTACGCTCCGCAAGCTGATCCTGCACGTAGCTCCAATCATAAGACCAGTTACCTGTACCAGCTTCAATGATGACTGTCGGAAGGCTTGTCCTGACTCCTTCCACATTTACATGAAGCTGTTTCCCCCCTACGCTCATCATCTCACCATCGGGAGGATACACCTCATCCACTCTGTTGTAATTCGCCTTTTCATAGACAAATCCAGCAACAAGCAGAAATACAACAATGGTCACTAAAGTGATCCCTGTAATTTTCAACCCTTTCTTGACCTTTTTTCCAACCGAGTTTGCCTGCCTCATCTCTCCAAATCCCTTCTGACAATAAAACGGATGCATTCCCTTATAGGTACTGCATCCGTCTTGTTGATTGTCGCTAAATCACTTGGCTGTACCTGCAGCGGATTCCAATTCCTGAATTTCATTCTGCAGGAATTCCATCAATTCTTTGATCAATTCCGGTGAGAAATCAAATTTGATTCCGGCAGCTTCATAGATTTCCTGAAGTGACTTTGTATTTCCAAGCGATAGCGCGTGTTTATAATTTTCAAGTGCAGCATCTTTATCTTCTTTATACTGCTTATACATTTGAACTGCACCAAGCTGAGCAATCACGTACTCGACATAATAGAATGGCACTTCGAAGATATGAAGAACAAACAACCATCTCGCCTTGCGTACTTCTTCATATCCATCCCATTCAACGACGCCTGCATCAAGCATCTGGTGGATTTCATCATACTTTTCCATCCGCTCTTCCATCGTGTGGTCTGGGTTTTCATACATCCAATGCTGGAACAGATCGATCTTCATCCCTTGTGGAAGGAATTCCAGGATTCCCTTCAGCTGGTCAAGCTTCGCACGGTTCAACTGCTCCTCATCCTCATAGAAGTGATGCCACTGGTCCATCGATAGCAATTCCATCGACATGCTGGCAAGCTCTGAAGATTCCATCGGTGTGTCCTTATAGTAAGAAAGGTCGATCGGGAACTTCAGGTCATTATGGATGCAGTGTCCCATTTCATGAAGCAGTGTCAGCATATCATCGTGCGAGCGAGATGCGTTCATGAAAATGAAGGAAGATTCGGATACAGGAAGGGGCGTACAGAACCCTCCCGGCGATTTGTTCTTTCTGCTTTCCAGATCCAGTTGTCGCTTCTCGTTCATTTTCTTGATCAGCTCAGCGAAACGAGGATCCAATTCACCTAGGACAGTGGAAGTCTTCGATACCAGTTCATCGATTGAAGCGAATGGTTTCAACGGTGTTTTATCTGCTGGCACTCCTTTTGAATCGTAAGGACGCAACACATCCACACCGAGTTCCTGTTTGTGCTGCTTGCGTAATTTTCCTGCGACAGGAAGCACATGTTCTTTGATCGATGCCGCCAACTGTTTACAGTCCTCAGGTGTATAGTCGAAACGCTCGTATTTTTTGAACATGTAATCGCGGTAGTTAGCCAGCTTACTATTGTTAGCCTTCTTTTCCCTGATTTCGAGCAATTCACTCATGATTTTCTGCAGGTCATCTTTAACTTCCAAAAGCGAGCCGAAAATCAGATCAAATGCCTTCTTCCTTAACTCGCGATCCGGATCCTCAAGGTAAGGGAATAACTGTACGACTGTCAGTTCTTCACCATTCCAGTCTGCAGTCAATGCTCCTGTAATCTCAAAATAGCGAGTCGCCAATCGATCCTCTTCGATTTCAAGCTGAACATTCTCTTTATTAAATAGTGCAGACGCATTTTCCTTACTCTTGATATAGCGGCCATATACTTCTTTATCAAGCTTATCCTTGGCAGGTGCCTGCAAAAACTTCTCATCGACCTTGGCCTTTTGACGCTTCACTAACGGTTCGATCTTTTCCTGATCATACTGGAAAGCACGCTTTGCATCTTCATCGTTGTTGTAAGCCTGGAAATCGATATAATGACCATCCAGTCCCTCCTGGATTGCATCATAAAAATCAGAAACTTCCTTCAACCATTGGACCATCGAATCTTCTGTCTGCAGATCAGCAGCAAGCAATGTTTCAAAACGGTTTTTAATCGAAGCAACATCACTGAAGTCCAATTTTTCTATGTACACCTTACTCATTCCATTCTCCCCCTCGTCTATGTATCTTCCAATTAAATGATACGCATAACAGCTTTGAAAAATCCACCTTCAACTTTCTTTTTTTCAGAACCGTCTGAATATATCGGAATATTTAGAGGTTACACATGTTAAAATTAGGAAAAGAAGTGGAGGTGGAAAGTTGAAGAAAGTAGATTATCAAAGAATTGCCACACTCACCTCAGTTATTGGTGGTATCGGACTTCTCCTGATTTGTACCAGTGTTTATTTCGGAGAAAAGCTGGCCGTAAACTGGTTGAATGGTAGAGGTGGTTCTGATCCTGGGGCTTACCAGATCGTCTTCCAAAGTTATATCAACATTTTTCTGATAATGGGAAGTGCACTATTTGTTCTTGGCTTCGTATTCACCTGCATTGCTCTTTATAAGATGAAGCAGATACGCGTGCATTCAGATAAAAAACCTTCCGAAGAAGCTGTTGAAGTCACTACATATGTTAACTGGGGCTCTGATCATGTCAAACTCACATGGAAGCCTAGTTCTACACTTCCGAATAGGAACTTGATTACAAGCGTCCATGGTATCTGCTTTTCCGAAGATCAAGTAATGCTTGTCCATTTGAAAGATCGAGGATGGGACTTGCCTGGAGGAAGAATCAAAGAGACAGAATCGCCCGAGCAATGCTTGAAGAGAGAGGTCATGGAAGAAGGGTATGTATCTGGGGAAGCTTCATTACTTGGATATATCATTGTAGACCATACCGAAAATCAGAATTGGAAGGCAGATTACCCATATCCGAAAATCGGTTTTCAAGTCTTTTACCGCATGGATATATCAGAAGTGCACACCTTTGAGGCAGAGAACGAATCCATCACAAGGGTTTTTATAGACAAAGAAAAAGTAGCTGAACACCATCATGAATGGAATGTCATTTATGAAGCGATTTTAGATGAAGCTACTAAGCACTCTCCGACGAAGTAAAAACAAGCTCAGTATTCCAGGGCTTGTTTTTTTCTGTCTACTGGTCGACAATCATCGATGAATTTTTACAGGTTTATTACTTTTGCATCAGGGTAATGGTAATCGTTGGAATATCACGAAGGAGGAAAATAAATGAAAAAAGCAGCAACCATTCTAGCAATACTTTTCACCATCCTGCTCCTCACTGCATGCGGAACTGAAAAGGATGACGATGAAGCAAAAGAAACCAGTGATACTGCAGAATCAACGGAAGCCGATTCAAATCTGGAAGCAACTTCTGAGGATGAGAATAACGACGAGGATGAAATGAATGAACAAGATCAGGAAGAAGAAGTGAATGAATCGGAAGATCAACAGAACGGAGAAAGCTCTACCAGCTTCAAAGAAGGCGAAGTGTGGAACAATGAACTACCTGAAACAACAGAGGCTGATGTGGAAGTAGTCTATGAAAACATGGACCCTGGGTATGAGAACGATCTCAGTGGATTCATCATAAAAGTGAATGCCTATCAGATTGTGAAACTGACTGGAATCGACAATGATAATCAGACTTATTTCGGTGATCAATCAGAAGGGTATGCCGTCTCCTTCGATACGACCATCCATAATACTACAGACAAGGACTTGTATTATAATCCTAGACTGACCATTCAGTTAGCAGATCAATTCGATATCATAACATCCAGTCCATCCATCTATAGAAATGACGAATATAGCCTTGCACCTCCTTCTGATGATGTATCTCTCTACCCTTCCAATACAGAGGTCAATGGCCTTTATACCCTTCAGTTGACAACTGAAGAGTACAATAAATTACAGGAAGTCAATGCGAAGCTTATCATTGAAGGTGGCGTCGCAGATAACAAGCAGTATGAAGGATCCGACCAGAAGAATGAAACCTATGATTTCATCCACTCAAACGGTAGTGCGATGGCTTCCGCCCATTCTTCCGAGTATTATCAGGACAAAATCATGGAGGACAATATCGCTGAAAAGACAATGATCTATGAATCTAATGAAGAAAAGACTGGGACGATCGGAGAAGACGTAAAGGTAACGCTCAAAGGCGTCCAGTATGCGGAGCTTACACCAACAGCCTCTTATGAAGAAGCCTTTGCAGAAATTGGAGACAGTGGAGTCGTCGCGCTCACGATGAAGCTGGAGATTGAGAATGCGTCCGATAAGGAGTTGGATGTCAAATTTGCAAGGACGTTCTTATCGATTGACAATAACCAATTGAGAGGCCAATCCGATGAAAGTCTATCCCCTTCTGATCCAAGCAGTGTCATGCCTGGTGAAACGAAAGAGATTTTGAAGGTGTTTCTGCTTCCTGCAGATGGTGTCAAACAAATATATGATACTTACAAATTGGAATTCGGACCGTTTTATGGACAGGACGGAAAAGGCCTCTTCAAAGATGCATCCATGGAACTTGAAATACCAAGCCCAAAGACCGATAGCTGAAGTAAGTAAATGAAGACAGGAGTGATACCATGGAAAACACTACAATTAACTTTTATGAATCAAAAAAGAAATTGGTATTTTTAGCAATTATGAGTTTTGCCTTTGGACTGATCTGCTTTTTCATGACGTATGTATTCTTCGATGAATCCGATTATTTAGTTGGTGTGCTCATGCTCGCAGCCGGACTCTTGTGCTTCTTCGCCGCCTATCGAACAGGTAAGAAAGTATCGGGGAAAAACCCTCACGTAAGAATGACAGAGGAGCATTTGATCATCTATGTTCTCACTGATCACCCAGTGGAGTTCCGATGGGAGGATATTCGAGGGTATATCCTCTACAGCATTTATGGTAATGCGTTTATCGGGTTGAAGCTCGATCGTGAAGATTATTATGATCAGCAAATGCCACAAAGTGCAAAAAAATTATCAAAGGCAAACGTAAAAATGGGGTACCCGCAATACAATATTGTTGTTGCCCATTTAAAAGAAAAAGAGAGACTGTTAGAAGAATTGGAAAAACGAACACCTCAAGCGGATATTTACCAGGGAGAAGATAAAACCTACTCTGGAGCGTAATCGGCACAAGAAAAAAGGGCTCGGGAGAAAATCACTCCCTGAGCCTTTTATTCATATCTGCTTTCTTTATGTTCAGGTTCCACACCGTCACTAAAGACAGGATCACCGGAATTAACCAACCACATATCAGTCTGGACGACCGAGCCACCTTGAATCTGATACTCGTAAACGGTCCGATTTTCAGATTCGAAAATCACATGGAGCGTAACCTCACCTTTTATCCGATATTCGTCCGTATCGGAAATTTCCCAGTACTCTTCCGGATAGCGTTCCTTCAGATGAAGCTGTAATCGGTCCGTTGCATTCGCAATCTGATGCGATACAATCCAAGGGCGAACGGCATAAAATCCGCTCCCAGCAAGCAAAAGGAGTGCTGCCCCTCCCCATATGAATCGCTTCCATTTATCAGAAAACAACAGCGCCAGTAAACTGATGCACATAGATATCCCGAATAATAGAATCAATACGATCACTGTTGAAGGATGCATGCATTCCCCCCCTATTCTAAAAACTCATCTTCAATCGTTTTCACCATATCGAATGGATCGACTTCATTATTACATGCAGCAATAATTTTCAGATCTTTCTCAGGATAGTAGGAAGCTCGAAAACGCACGCCCGGGTCGAATCCCATGACATGGTATTTATATATACCTCTCTCACCCTCGTTCATCCACATTCCGTATCCGTAACGGAGGAAGTTATTGACTTCCATGTAGGGCTGCAGCATCTGATCGGTCACGCTTTTACTGATCAGCTTGTAACTGAATAACGCTTCCCACACCTTCACCATATCCGGAGCGGTCACATATGCGCCGCCGTCCGGACCGCCTTTGATCGGAATGGAAAAGATGTTCGTCTTCCACGTACCTTCTTCCTTATCCTCGATGTAGCCGAGTGCCGTGTTTTCAGGCAAGCAATCCGAGGAGAAATACCCGGAATCCACCATGCCGCATTCTTTAAATACTTTTTCCTCTATGTAGTCGGTAAAATTCATCCCGCTGAGCTGCTGGATGACTAATCCAAGCAATATGTATCCAGCATTGTTGTAATGGAATCGCTCACCTGGATGGAAGAGCATGTTCCCATCCTGGAACATAGGTAGAAAATCTTCCGGCTTGGTTATCGTATAAACAGGCCGCGTTTTCCAGAGATCCTCATAATCATTCATGACTTCCTCATCAAAGTAATCTGGCACACCTGACGTATGCGTCAACAAATGGTGAATCGTCACACGATCATCGAAATTCGGAAAAGATAGTTCCAAACAGTCTTTCAGCTTTGTATCAAACGTCAGCAGCCCTTGATCCACCAGCTGTGCAATGCCGATTGCGGTAAACAATTTACAACCAGAAGCAACTCCGAATCTCGTATGGAGGTTGTTCTCTATCTTTTCCGCTTTATTTGCAAATCCATAAGACATTTCTAACCGGACTTCATCGCCCTGCTTGACCAACAGGGTACCTGAGACGCCCTGTTCATTAGCCAAACCGTCTATTGTTTCTTTAACATCCATAATATCACCTTTTCTTAGAACCTAGTTCGGATAGGACCGTATCACATGAGGTCCTCGATCAATTCAATCCATAAAATACAAGCATCCCTGCTTCTAACAATACTAAACTCACCATTACGAATTTAGCCCCTTGCTTCAAACGGAAATACAAGAGCACCAGTGCAAAATAGATGATCACAGTTGTCACGATAAAAATGATCAAGCTGGCAGCAGTTCCTTCATGTGCGTAATAGTTATAATTCATAATTGCATAGATTGAAAGAGATAAGCCGTAGATCAATCCGAGCAAATAAAAAAACTTTTCACCTTCCATTAGCACCTCTCCCTTTCATCCAGTAAGTGATCGAAACAGTTATAACCTCTCAAGGTATCGGAGCAGCGCTTCCACCTCTTCTTCTCCAGCACCGGGTTGATAGACAGTAGCAAACCTCTCGTATGCTTCAGAATCATGCTCCTCCAACCAAAGGAAAGACTTCTTCGGACCTCTAAACCATTCCCCTTTAAACTCGAAATATAATTCCAAAGCATCCTTCAGCATCCAGTGTAACCGGTAGTTACCTTCCAAATCCCCTTTTTGTGAGCGTCTGTACATCTTCCACAGCCAACTTTTTAAAAAGCTCTTTTCTTCTTCAGGCATTTGCACAGGCCCCTTTTGGTAAAGCTGTTCCACCTCATGAAGAAATTCCCCGGCAAGTCCTTTCTGATCAAGCAGCACCTTTCCACCGTTCACTCGTAAAAATTGGTCAGGCTGCTTCAGCTTTTCAGAACCATAGACCCAAACATCCAACTGCTTGCCATTAAAATAAGCTACATCGTTCTTCTCCGCTGTACGTTCCGCAAAGCATAGGAGATCAATATCACTTTCTTCGGTGTAATCCCCGCTACTGTAGGACCCATACAGAATAATCGTATGACAATCGTAGCTTTCTATTAAGTAATCTTTAATTTCTACCAATAGTTGTTCCAAAACTAATCTCTCCTAAATTAGAAGTGAAGTTTTAACCACCAACGATCTTCAAGATCCAAGACGATATCCGTTACTCGTTGCCTGATGACAAGCTGAGCTTTACGGGCGCGAATATCCAATTCACTTAAGTCTTCAGCCTGGACCTCCCATGGCAATCCAATTTCTTGTTCAAGCTTGGCCACTGTCTGCTTGACCCACTGTTCATGCCTGTGATAGAAATCAATTGCACACTGTTCATTCACATAAGGCTCGGGGGTACCGTAATTCAATTTATGAAGCCAATCGACAAGTCCATCTTCCCCGATTTCAGATGCTTTTTTCCTGAATAGATGTAACCACTCATGAATCACTTGCTGATCAATACCCACTTTAACCATCTGTTCATTTAACTGACTCCATAGATCCTCATTCGAACTGTGCTTTCCCACAATTGCTCACACCTCTCTACCAGATGAATTCTTCTTCATTTTTCAATTGATAAAAGTAGGGCAGCACTGCCATACCTGCTACAAACAGCACTATACAGATAGCTAAAAAGATAGGAAGTGACCAATCTAGCAGCGTCGCTAAATACAGTGGGATCGGTGGAATGAAAGCCAGCATACTCTGTCGTTTCTTCGATTTCGCAGACAGGTATTGGGTCTTCCCACAATAGGGACAATTCATTTTATTCTTGAATTGGACAGGCTTGAAAAAGGTATCTTTCATCGTCCATTTTCGCTTGCAGTGTGCACAATGAGGCATGATAGGTAGACCCTCCCTGATTTAAAACTCACTGACTTTCTTATGTAGAATCACAGTAAAGCGATCATTTCCCAGGGGTACAACCTGATGAATCTGAATATTGTAGGATCCAGTTTCTTCGCGCTTCTGGTCAATCAATGCTTCCAGGAATCCGGCCATTGATTCGTCCTGATTGATCACTACATCTATAAACTCTTGTTCGTCCATGATTTCAGCTCCCTTTCGTTTCTATCTTTTTCTACGTACTAACCTGCCTAATCGTTTCATAATAATAAAAAATAGGCTTGAGCGGTTTAACTTCATTGGATTTCGGTTATAAGAATAGGATAGGATAGAGAGGGGTAAGAGAAATGTCTGTAGTATTAAAACGTATTTATGATGAAGATCAGGAGACTGGTGGTTATCGTGTATTGGTAGACGGTATCTGGCCAAGAGGCATCAAGAAAGAGGATGCAAACCTGGATGAATGGATGGACGGAATCAGTCCAAGTAAAGAACTGCACCAATGGTTCAATCATGACCCTGAAAAATTCGAGGAATTCAAGAAGCTTTATACAGAACAAATCGAAGAATCCAAAGAACGTAAAAAGCTGTTGGATAAACTGATCGAGAAAGCTGACGGCAATCGGGTAGTGCTTTTGTTCGGAGCAAAAGATGAAGAGCATAACCAGGCGGTTGTAATTAAAGAACTGATGGAAAAGAAAGGCTAGAGATGATCTCTAGCCTATTTATTTTTGTGTTAAATGATGTTTCTTTCCTTTCCGAATTCCAACAGTGACTCATATGGATCTCCTGATAAACTTAACAAATCACAGAAAGCCGCTTCTGTCGACAGACCCCTCCGTTTGAGTTGAATCACCTTCTGTTTACTCACAATTTCTTTTTTCAACAGGTCATATTCAATCACCATGTGAAGGTAGGCATTTTGCTTGTGAGTCGGAACAGATTGTCCAAACAATTCAAAGGGGATAGTTTTGTAGTTGAAATTAGCCTTAACCACTTTATTTCCTCGTAACCTTTTACTTTTCAATCGAAATTGAGTCTGATCACCATATAAACTCCTTATCTTATCTGAAAAGTGTTCAAGATTATCAACTCCCATGATGATATCAACATCAGAGTTTCCTAGATAAATATCAATCGGAACCGTACCACATACCACTGGACGGAACACCGTTAACTCATCCATAATATTCAATTGTTGAATGCAATCATACACTTGTTTTTGAAATGCATCTCCATTCTTCAGCAATATCATCGAATCAAGCATAACCGCACCTCTTCATGAAGCTTCACTTAACAGTTTCCTGGATTTTCGCTTTTTAAACAATACAGCAGTAGATGCCAGTCCATGAGCCAAGAATATCCCGATCGTGACATACACCAATAGCGCTATATCAGGCGCAAAGGCTTGGATAGTATGCCATGGAGATCCGAAGGTTTGCACGAGAACAGGAATAAGTGAAACTGCCAGTACGATAGAAAGCACCGAGATCGCAATTCTCCCTTTAAAGAACCTTACACCCTTTTTAACCCCTCGAATCACATCCCATAAAGCCACGGCTCCAATTCCTATCGTTACAAACAATACGATCCATCTCATAGAATCAGCAGTCTTCGGCAACGGAGGAGCTTCCTGATTTTCCACAATCGATCGGATTCCTTCCTTCATATGGATCGTATTCATCACTTCTGAAAAGTTATTTTTATTCGTCATTAGAGTAAAAGCATATCCATTATCCGGGTGAACAAAAAGTTCCGTTCTCGAATCTGGTGTTTCTCCACCGTGATAGTAGTACGCGTCATCTTCATTCGTTGAAATCCGCCAGCCTAATCCATAATATTGATCCTCTTTACGATGTACGACCGGAGAAGTATATTCATTCCACAAGGGTTCTGGCAACACTGTTTCGTTCAATAAAGCTGTCATCAGCTTGACCATGTCGTCAGAAGTGGATGCTATGTATCCATATGGAGCACCACTGTCGTCATACCAGCCATCACTTTTGACCGGGATGCCGAACCATGACTCGAAACCAGGTTGATAACCAACTGCCTGAGCTTCCTTATAAGAAGCCACTGTACGATTCATCTGGAGTTCACCGAATACCTCATCCTGCATGTAGGTGGAGAAGGTTTTGCCAGTGACTTCCTCTATCACTTTTCCAAGCAATAGATAGTTGGCTGCACTGTATTGGTGCACCTCACCAGTATCATAATTGGTCCCTATCGGCTGCAACTGCTCAACTGCCTCACTGATCGCTTGCTCTCCGCGCATATTCTTATCGGCTATCTTCAATCCATCATAGGAGGTAATCCCACTTGTATGAGCCAACAAGTCTTTTACTGTAATCTCTGAATCTTGAACGTCGGTGAAGTCCACATCTATGTAGTGATCAATCGTTGCATTCAAGTCGACCTTGCCGTCTTCAACTAATTTCATCACAGCTAGACTCGTCAGCGGTTTACTAACAGAGCCGATTGTAAATAACGTATCGTTTTCCACCTTATCCCCTTCCTGCTCGACACCGAATGCTTCCTGAAAAACTACCTCCCCATCTTTCACTATTCCTAATGTCGCCCCTGGAATTTGATAAAGTTCCATCGCTTCTTCCATATAAGTGTGAAGCATTTCCTTTTGGTCTGACGTTAGTTCTGCATAGCTTGTTGAAGGCAGCATCAATGCAAGTAACAGAATTGTACTAACCAATATCCTTTTCATTATTCATCCCCATTCCTTCCTGAAATTTGGTCATCTGACCAAATTCACACAAAAAAATATCTATTCCTTCAAATAGTTTTCCATCAGTTGATTCAACACGCCATATGCCTCATCCAAATCAAACGTATCGTCCATAATTTTCTGTAAAGCGAGTCCATCGAAACATGCCAACAGAATGCTTGCCAGCTGTTCTTCATCCCCTTTTTTCCCTCTTACTTGCTGCATAGGTATAGCAAGACTGTCCCTGCCAGACTTTAGTAGTGAACGGACCTCATGTTGGATGCTTTCATTCTTCAATCCCAATCCGTAGAGTTCATAACGCAATCGATACCAGTCAGGATCTTCCTCAGCCCTTGATTTAATTTCGTTCAACGTTTCTTTCATCGAAAGTTCCTGAGGTTTCCTCCCTTCATATTGCTTTTGGTACCTTCGTTGCACATGTTCCTGGACTTCCAGCAATAATTCCTCTTTACTCTTGAAATAATAATGAACCAATCCTGGAGTTATTTCTGCCTCTTTTGCTATATCTTTGATCGATGCATTCTTATATCCTTTTTTTGCAAAAACTTTATAGGCAGCGTCGATCAGAAGCTGTCGTTTATTTTCCTTACGCATTTTTCCACCTCGATGATTTGGTCATTCAACCAAATTATAATGGAATACTTTTACATTGTAAATATTACCTTATATTCCTCATCCTGAATCCTAGCTGAAAAGATCAATCAGTTGATCACTGTCCAAGACAGTAGCAAACTCATCGTGAAGTGTTGCTAAAGACAAGTCATGGATCACCTGAGGGTCCAGATTATTCCCTTCCAGATCTTTCAATTCATATGCAGCTACAGCATCCTGGACAAGGTAGGTCTCATATCCAAGGTTCCCGCTCATCCGCGTTGTTGTTGATACACAATGAGGCGTTGTAAGCCCTACGATCACAACAATCTGAATTGATTTTGATTGTAAGTACTCATGTAAATCCGTCCCAATGAATGCACTATTGACTGTTTTCGTAATTACCTTTTCTCCAGACAATGGCGCCACGATGTCCTTGGGCTCAAACCCTTTCCCTTTATGATAGAAAACAGAAGAAGGATCCTCCGACATATGCTGGATATGGATGACTTCCCCATTCCTATCCCTGAAGAAATCCAACACTGTTCTCATTTTCTCCTCAGCATCAGGGTTGTTTCGCTTTCCCCACCTTTTATCCTCAAAAGCTTTTTGTATATCTACTAGTATTAACGCTGTATTTTTCAAAAAAACCACCCTTTCCAACTATCTATTTCTTTCTATTTCTTCTTTGCGAGTAAAAATTCCTTGTATTTACAAATTGTTTCGACAATTTGTGAAGGTTATGGGAAAATATGAAAGATATGTAAACGAAATTTGGAGGTATATATGAAAAAGTATATTGGATTATTTTTATTACTTGTTATTTTATCCGCATGCTCAGATGAGAGTAAGTCCTACACCATAGAAGATGCCGAAGAAAACGGGGATGTAGTGATTAAAGAAGATGGTAACACGGAAAACCTCGAGGAATTACTGAGCTTCATCGAAAATGTGGAAAAAGGAACGGAAGATGATGTGAGCATCGCTACATATAGAAGTGGGAAGCCGATGATGCAGGAGCTGATTTATGATGGTTCTTCCATCGAACTGACTACTGATACTCAATCGCTTTCATGTGGACGGATTGTGGAACGAAGCGGGATCATTTCGCTACGTGAATGTGATGGAACTGAAGAAAATTTAGGAATTGCTCAAGTATCCGAATATGAAATCAATCGAGTGAAAGCAAAAATGAAAGAATAAAAAAACGGCATCTGCCGTTTTTTTGATGTGTTTTACTGGATTTGTAATACGTACCTTCGTCTAATATAAGTCGATTTTAAAACGCTGCTACCAGCTATGATACACTCACTACTAAAGCTGAAACTACTGGAGGCATTATGAAGAAATCTATGATTCTGGCATTGATACTTATCCAACTCATCTTTTTTGCGTTCCTTCCATTCTGGTTGGAATTGACCAGGTACCTTCATCCAGTTGTAATTGTTGTCGTGTGGATTTGCTATTCCATTCTGACTCTATTTCTGATCAGCTTAATAACCCGGCAAACCATCCGTCTTCCGCGGAAGTTTTTACATATATCAATAATTGGCTATGCATTATTGCTGCTAATCTTACTCTTTTTCAGACCCAATGAACGTGCCTTTCTTTCTATCAATCTAATGCCATTCCGTACAATCTGGTTCTATCTTACCTTCGATGGCAATGCACTCGTCGCTTTTTATAACCTGGCTGCCAACATAGGATTGTTCATCCCTTTTGGTGTGTATTACCGTTATATCACGAAAAATGCCAAACTTGTCTCACTGGCTATCATAGTTGCGGCGGTGATATGTATCGTCGAGATTACCCAATTAGCAACAGGTCGAGGCAGCCTTGATATCGATGATCTCATTTTGAATGTGCTAGGTGCAGTGATTGGATTCGGGCTTTTTCCATTATCGAAAAAAGTGTTCAAGGTGTAACCTTCATTGCCAGCTTGATCGAAACATTGATTGTCTCAGAAAATTCGCCAGAGGGATTCACGACCAGTAATGCAGCTCTAGCATTACGTTCGAATTCTTCTGCATGATTTCCTAAGAAACGTTTCGCTCCGTAGGATGTGGAATAGTGGTGACCGATGATGGAATCGACCGTCCACTTCTGCACATATTCCGCTAACTCCACCTTTTCATAGGTAAACTTCGAGTCATGGATGACGTCTTCGTGACTCTTGGTTGGGTGGCTGTATGTAGTAGTACCTGCTCGCCTCTCATTTCCATACCATTTTTCGACTGTTTCACGGAAACGCTGTTGCCATTCTGTTTCCTTTTTTTGTGGATCATAGTTATCGATAATCGCTGCCCCACCGCCAGGCTCGACGACTTCATAAAGTTCCTCCAGTACTTTGGAACGATCCATCCAGTGGAATGCCTTGGCAATTGTTACAAGGTTAAAAGACTCGCCCTTTCCTGCAACAATCTCCTCCGCGTCCCCCTTCAACCAAGTAATGTTTCCAATCGGTAAGGATCGGTGAATCCGTTCCGCCACCTGCAGCATCTCCTCATCAGCATCCACTCCAATGATTTCACTGCACCAATCAGCGAAACGAACTGTCAACTGGCCGGTCCCACATCCGAGGTCCATCATTCTCTGACTGCCATCGAGCGAAAAACGCTCGACCAAATACCTGATGAGTGAGGAAGGATACATTGGACGATAGGCTGCGTAATGATTAGCTGTTCCTTTGAATAATTCACTTCCGTAGTTCATCACTATCCCCCCTGTTATTTCTTGTAACTATCACAATGCTACGATTTTAATGGATAGACGACTTCCACAGTTTCCTCTTTCTTCAGCACTTTATGGTACCAGTAGTTATGGTCGGCGCCATGGAGGCACAAAATCCGCTTACCAGGATTAGACTGAATAGCTTTTTTCACCCTGGCAATCATGATATGGTGCCTAGCATTCCAACGAATCTGCTGTACATCGGGGTTCAGATGATTGAGCCACCTGTAGATCTCTTCAGTAGCCTGGTCATATTCGACGGAATTCAAAGGAATTTCGCCAGCGTCCCAGGTTGTCGCGAGTTTTACTTCTTCCATTCTTTCCAACTCTGCTTCAAGTTCTATCCTTTCATCCTGAGGGAACCGATCAAAAACATCTTCTTCAAAAACATCCTCTTCAAACCAATCTACAGGGATAAAGGTGACTTGATGCTTATCACAGTATGGATAAATCATGCTTGGATACTCCTGTTGCGTCTCGCCTAAAATTCCATTTGATTCCCCTGTGTTCAAATACAATTCCCAGCTTTCAGGATGCACTTCTCCACAGATGACGTCTGGACGAAAATCATCAATCAACGATTCAATTCGATCCAACGTAAGGTTATAGCGTTTTTGCATCTCCTCATCATGTGTGATACCTAAAATACCTAACTTCGTCATGGCAAGCTCCGCCTCTCATAGTAGTACGTACATCATATCAAAATCACATCACCCTATTGCATATTCCCATCTATAGGACTAAAATCCATATATAATCTAAATAACGTAGGAGGCTAGACTATGTCGCAATCCTCCATGTGGAAATTCATCGATCGGCTCAGTCCATTTCAGGTAATCGTACTCTTTTACCTGTCTGCAGTCGCTATTTCGACCTTTTTATTAAGTCTTCCGTTTTTGCATAAACAAGGGGTTCACTTGAGTTTCATTGATACGGTTTTTACTGCAGTCAGCGCAGTGAGTGTGACAGGTCTGACCGTAGTGTCCACAGCAGATACTTTCAATACTCCAGGATATTTTGTTCTGATGTTCATACTTCAGTTCGGCGGTATCGGAGTGATGACACTTGGTACCTTCGTGTGGATTGTCTTAGGTAAAAAAATCGGTCTAAAGCGAAGAGTCCTGATTAAAACGGACCAGAACCGTAATACATTTGCAGGCATCGTACAGATTATCCGGCAGATCCTCTTATTGATCATTGCAATTGAAGCTGTCGGCGCCATCATCCTTGGTGTTTACTTCACAGAATATTATCCGACGCTCGGCGAGGCATTTGTGCAGGGAATGTTCGCTTCCGTCAGTGCAACTACAAATGCAGGGTTCGACATTACCGGCACTTCACTTGTGATGTTCCAGGACGATTATTTCGTGCAGTTCATCAACATGCTTTTGCTCACTTTAGGCGCCATCGGGTTCCCTGTTCTGATTGAAGTGAAAGATTTCCTGACAAGAAAAAATGAAGATTTTGCAAGGTTTTCCTTATTTGCAAAACTGACTTCTGCTACGTTTGGCGCACTGGTAGTTGTAGGGGCAGCCTTGATCTATCTGTTGGACAGGAACCACTTCTTTGCAGGAAAGTCATGGCATGAGTCGTTCTTTTATTCGCTCTTCCAATCTGTCACGACGAGAAACGGTGGGCTGGCCACCATGGATGTCAGTGAATTCACTGCCCCAACTCTGCTCGTCATATGCATTCTGATGTTCATCGGTGCATCCCCCAGCAGTGTAGGTGGCGGAATTCGAACAACAACCTTTGCCATTGCACTTTTAAGTGTCATAGCCTATGCTCGTGGGAGAGAGAATGTACGAGTTTTTCGACGAGAGATACACCCAGACGACATTTTCCGTTCTTTCATCGTCATCAATACTGCCATTGCCCTTACCGGATTGGCAGTCATCTTATTATGTATTTATGAACCACAGTTCTCCCTGTTACAACTCACGTTCGAAGCCTGTTCCGCTTTCGGTACGACAGGCCTTTCTATGGGAATCACACCTGAGTTACACACAGCCGGAAAACTCATTATCATCCTGCTGATGTTCATTGGACGTATCGGGATCTTCTCGTTCCTGTTCATCATAAGGGGCAAGACAAGAAAAGAAGGCTACCATTACCCGAAAGAACCGATGATCATCGGCTGATTCACAAGTTAAAAGCTTGCACTCTCATTGGGTGCAAGTTTTTTTATTAATTTGCTTCTACAGCATCCAAGTGCTTAGAGCAATTATAAAGCGAACAACTCCAGCCTTTTTCACGCTTTTCAATAACGGTGACCGACGTGTTGCCTATGTTGGTATGCTGCATTTCAGGAAGCAGGTATCTCATCGTCAGCCCGATGAATCCACCATGACTGACGACCAGCACGCGCTTTCCTCCATATGTAGTTGCCAATTCTTCAATGTATGCTAATCCCCGTTTCCCGATTGACTCATAACTGTCCATGCCTAAATCAAGTTCTCGCCAGTTCGGACCCCACTTTTCCACACGTTCCTCTTCCGTCGTCCCCTCGATTTCTCCACAGTTCAATTCTCGAATCCTCTGTTCCTTATGATCGATGGGTACACCCAGCTTTTCCCCAATGATCGATGCTGTTTCTGAAGCTCTGCCAAGGTCACTGGAAATGATCAAATCCCAAGGTTCTTCCAACGTCAGTCTTTCTCCTGCGGCTTCAGCTTGTTGCTTTCCTGTATCATTCAATGGGATATCCGTTGTTCCCTGCACCCGCTTTTGAACGTTCCATTCTGTTATTCCATGTCTCACAAATCCGATTGTAGTCATCAACAGTCGCTCCTTAAAGTATCAAGTCTTGTTTGTAGACGATTCCGTGCTCCAAGTATATTTTCAGTAAGGTGAGCGCTTCTCCCCATCCAACCGCACATCCGACACATGCTTGAATATCTTTTTCCGAGTCCGAATAGCCTGTTTCCTTCACCGTCACGATTGTTCCTTGATCATGTTCAGCAAGTTGAAAAGTGACCTTGGTCATCCCTTCTCCCGGGGACCACTCGAAAGCGAAGTACGCATTCTCTCTTACTTCAACAATTGCACCACCGTCCTCGATGGTACCGCCCTCACCGTTCCATCTAAGCTGAATATCTCCTGATTTGCCTTTCAGCACCAATGAAGTTTCATCGGTAAACCATGCATTCCATCCTTCAGCTGTGGTGAGCGTTCGAAAAACTTTTTCCCTCGGCACATGAATGAGGGTTTGATGTTCAATCCTCGGCAATGTTCAATCCTCGGCAATGTTCTCTCCTCCAAATTAGTTCAGCACTCCTAAAAATTGCTTGTATGGTCCAACATCCTCTTGGTACCGCTTCGCCAATACCCTCGTCACCTGAGCAATGTGAGTCAGATCATGGACCGCCCAGGTTGCAATCAGGTTCTTCACCTTCACTTCTCCCAGGAGAGGATGGTACCCTTCCAATTCAAGCTGCTCATCAGACTTCATCAGTTCCTTCAACTTCTGCACGTTTGTTTTTCGAATCATGTTGAATTCTTCCAAGCGCTCCTCCAAAGAATTTTGGTAAGTACCATTCAAATGGGAGAAACGATCAAATGCCGGGAATGGTGCAGTCTTCCCTTCCCGAAGAATGAACTCCAGTCTTGGAATCCAGTTGTTCTTCTCCCCTTCAATCAGGTGAGCGACCACTTCTGCTGCATTCCACGTCTCCTCCCCTTCGTTGCAGGTAACCCATCCTTCCGATAGACCTGACAGGAGCTGTGCCAATGTCTTAGGCGTCTGTTCGAGAATCTCGATTGCTTCGCTCATTTTGAAATTCATCTTTTTTCCCCTCTCGTGGATATGCCGGATTATAAGTATTTCGTGTGGGAGTCGATCATGTCTGGGTTCAAGCCTGTAGTCTGCTGGGCATCTTTTTGCATCGAATCATTACAATGCTTACACACATAACTTGCTTTCGGATTTGCACGCAGCTTTTTGTATTGTGGATCGGAAGCACCTACTTCAAATTCTTTTTTACAGAAAAAACAGTTCGTTCTGATCATCCGAACCCCTCCCGAAAAAGTCTTTGTCATTCCAATTATTTCAAAACTCCGAAAACTTTACAATGAAAAAAGACTGACCAATCCAAGGTCAGTCTCATAACGTAATGCTCCAAAATTCACGGTCGGACATGACAAGATCATACGGATCCCGGATGTCCTGCCAACGAATACTTTTCTTCCTTTCTAAAGCACGTTCTTCTTGACCACTGATACAGGTGAACATCTCAAGCATCCCACCTCTGGTGATGGCTTCATCCAAATAGGAATACAGGATGTTGAGACATTTCCGTTCGGCCCGGCTGCCGTCGATTTCATGGCGCAAAGGAACATGGCTGTTCATAAAAGCGACTTGATTCTTAAACGTGAAGTGGGCACTGTAAGAATGCCTTTTCCCATCCTCTTTATCATAATTCCCTTCGAAATAAAGATGGGTGAAATCCAACTCTGTCGCAAATTCATTCGGTTTATCCGGTGACACAGGATTCAGTCCTAACGTAACAGTCGGAAGTTTGATAGGCGATGCCAAATACGTATATTGCGTCACTTACTCCACCTTCTCATCAAGAAACATTTCAAGCTTCTTCCCTTGGCTGTAAAATTGAATAGAAGATTCTTTTTTTCATGTCCTAATCTCCTTTCATTTCCTTAATCTAGGATATAATAATAAAACTCAATCAACAACAAGCCATTTACCCACACATACCAAATAAAAAGACTAAGCGTCTGCTCACGCTTAGTCTTTCTTTTGAATTGAAAAATCGTATTCGTCGATGATTCGCATTGTCAATCGCTCATACCCTTGTTCATTCAAATGAAGATTGTCACTGAAATATTTTTTATCATTGAATAGGTCATCGGTAGGAACATAAGTGATACCAACGGAATCATCTATGATTGATTTACTTGTCTCATTCCAATTCTTATATAGGGTACTGATCTCTTCTGAACCAGGAACTGGGTTATACAATCCGACAAATACAATCGGCGCATCAGGATTGGTCTTCCGAATAGTACCCAGGATTTCTTTCAGATTGGACTCATAATCCATTTTTCCTTTTTCCAATTTTTCTGGATGGAGTTCAGAAAGGTCCCCTCCATTGCTCTTAATGATGTCATTCATACCAATGAACAACAGGACATGATGGGCTTCCCCGACTGACTCCAGTACATCGTCTTTTTGCAGCTGTGCAAGCAGCCCATCCGACTGCTGATCGGGAATACCATGGTTGTCCACTTCGATATCATGTTCTTTATGCTTCGACAACCACTGATTCAGGTTCTCGACATAGCCATGGCCGGATTCATCTCCGAGTCCATAAGTCAATGAATCTCCTAAAGCGACCAGTTTTTCATCCTCTTTATTAAGAGTTGTAAAACCGACGATGAATAAAGCAATAATCAGGATCAGTACGAATGCCCAAGTGATCTTCGGCTGTTTTCTCATAAGGTGCACCTCCAGCTATTTAGCTATCCTTCCCCGTGGTCCACTCGCATAAACCTAAGTCTATCCGCCCTTCCGAATTCCTTCTCCGCTCATATACTGTATTTCAAAAGGTGGTGATACACATGGGCTTTTATGGAGGCTATCCCGGTTACGGTTGTGGTGGAGGATACGGAGGCGGTTACGGCAGCAACTTCATCCTTATCGTCGTACTATTCATCCTACTCATCATTGTAGGTGCATCAATTTTCTATTAATTTAAAATACACACGAGGCCAGACTGGTACTTACCCAGCCTGGCCTCGTTCACTTTACTTGGGAATAATCATCGAACAATCTACCCCCGAATGGCGCAATCACTTGATCAGCAAATTCAATCAGGCTATCCTTCGACTGATTGAATTGATAATCCATGATGCAACGGACGAAATTATCCGTCAACGATTTGTCATAACGATGCAGTGCCCTGTACATCCATTTCCCCTCACCAGTCCATTCGTTATTAGCCCTAAGTATAAAGCGGTGCAAGCTTCCAATTAACGCATGCACGATAAATATGTTTTCTGCATGATGGTCTGATGCATCCAAATCGTTCAGGTAATCGGTAATCTCATATCGGATATCATTCAATTTTTCAGCCGGTAAAGGATTTGGTCCCCCTGTTAAATGATCTTTCCCTTTAGCAATCAGAGCCTCTCCTGCTTTTCCCCCCTTAATCACAGCACCCTCTGCACAGAGTCTGGTCATCAGAGGTGTCCCATGATGCTTTTCGATGAACAAGGCGTAGTCCAATGAATCCTCATCATATACGAAAGCTTCGATCGGCCAGCCTTTGTACAGATACGATTTCCGAATGGACGCATCATCAATAATCACCAAATCCACGTCCGATTGGTTTGTATGATCCCCTCGCACATAACTTCCTGAAAGCAGAACGATTCTGCTGTCGGGATAGTAATCCTTTATAAAATCTGCTACTACTGCTCTACACTCATCCATCCGCTATCGCCTCCCCGAAAGACTATATAGTAGCCTACGGAAAGAGGATTCGAATGGCAAGGCGGATGCCTATGCATGAATCATTTAAAATACTGGTACTTACATGAACCACTGTTATTTTTTACTATTGCACACGCTCTATGAATTCTTGCAGACCGTCCAGGTTCGTAAGGTTATCATTGCAGCGTTCACTATCTTTGCAAATATAATTCCCTTTTTTCGAGTAAGTGCCCAACTCTTTGCCTTTCTTTTCAGTGAGAAAAAGGCCGAGTGACTCATGCTCCTGACAAATGTTACAGATGCCATCTTTATTAGATGGTGTGAATGTACCCTGTACTCCAATCAGTTCGCCATTTTCCTCTGAAACGATGAACTTCTTCCGGGACCCTTGGTCTATCCAACTCAAATAGGAATAATTTCGAAGATCCATCTCATCGACTTCAGGGACATTCAACTTCTTCACTTTCGGAAACAGCTTCTCAATCTTCTTCTCACTGATTTTCCAAGGGTGAACATACGCTTTCAGCATTTCAAGATAGATATCCAAATCTTCTTTCGTGTTCATATTTTTTATCGAGAGGAGCAGACGCTGCTGATCTTCTGTCCGATTCGGAAATTCACTGAGCACATCATCTTCAACGAGTGATTCAATCGCTTCAAGAACTGCTGAATCCTGTGAAGTGACATAAGCACCTACAAGCTTTCTGCCCTGCTCCCTTATAAAGTTATATTGAGCATGATGGATGAAGGCTTCCATGCTAATCCCTCCTAGTTACTTATTATTATCCTCTGAACCAAGCGAATGTGGTAAAACCCCACCTGTAATGGTCTTAAGAACATTGTATAACAGGCTCCTTGCCATGGAAATGACGACTCCCACAATGATGAACTTCACTGTAAATGTGAGCAATTCCCCGGAGATCCACACATCGATCATCGGGAAGATATACAGGAAGACCCCTGTGCAGATAGCAACTGTGGTAATGAAAGCAATTACACTAGTAATCCACTGCAAGGTGTTCAGCTTTGATAATGATGAGCGATTTTTCCATGCCAAGTTGATGATGATAAGCAGGGTGGCAGCAAGTCCGATTATTTCCATGTTTTCTACCTCCTTTTATAGCGTGTTTTTCGCCATAAGCAGACATGTGGGATGAATTATTTTCCGGGAAATAATTGTTGATCACTCTTCTTTTTGTCACTTTGAATAAAATCCTGTAGAAGATCGACCATCACATCTGGCTGCTCCAAAATTGTCCAATGGCCGCTTTTATCTACTGTAACCACTTCAGCATGTGGAAGGTATTCCCCAAATACATCCTCGATATAATCAGGAGATAATACATCATGGCTCCCCTGAGCAATAAGAATCGGAGTATGAGACAGAGAGTGTAAAGCAGGAATCAAGTCGAACTTAAGCTCAATCTCTTTACTTAATTGGCGCTGGACATCCGGATTATATTCAATCGAAGTTTTTCTCTCCAAAACGTTTTTATCATAGACATAAAAAGGATCGAGCAATTTTTCAATCCGATGTGAAGCATCCATCCCCATTCCGTTCAAAACGCTGTATAATCCCAACTTGAATTTTTGGGAGTTCGAAAGTTTATGTAATAATTGCTTTTTGAATTGATGATAAGACTGATGATGAACGCCAATAGCTGCTGTTAAAAAAATCCTCTTTGTATATTGAGGGTACGCTGAAGCGTATGCTAAAGCAAGCATACTTCCCCACGATTCCCCCATAAGAGTCATTTGTTCCAGGCCAAGCTTTTTTCTTAATCTTTCTAACACCTCTACTTCTTTTTCGATCGTATATTCCTTGGACCTACTGGACCTCCCGCACCCCATTTGATCGTATAACACAACTTGATGCCGATCCTTGATTTTTTGTGCAAAGGATAAGAAAAATTCATGAGTTCCACCTGGTCCACCATGCAAGCATACGATTGGCGAGCCTTCCCCAATCGTACGAACGTATAGTTGGAAATCTGTAAAATCCATTACCTGTTCCATGCAATCCCCCTTTTACTACACATTTTCTAAATCATCCCTCTTGCACGAGTTCTGACTTTCACCTGTTTCAACTGTATAAGGCAAAGCACTAGTGCAATGCACAACATCGCAATCGCCCCAGCCATCACTGATGCTTGGATGGAAGTCAGTTGAGCTGCCGCTCCGATGAATGCTGTAGCAATAATGACACATCCAGCCTCCGCCATTCCATAAACACTTGTTACCCTCCCCATCACTTCCACCGGAATTTCATTTTGATAGAATGTCATGAATCCAGTGTTTGCGAATGCCAGTGAAAATGACAGAACAAAGAATCCGATACCAGCCCCGGTGAAACCATCCGAAATAGCATAAATCAGATATCCTACTGTCACGCTGACTGTTCCAATACCCATCAGTACAGAAGTGCTCAATCGATGAGCGAAGATGGTAGCGACTATTGCTCCAACTGCTATCCCCGCTCCAGCCACACTCACAAGTAGCCCGTAAACAGCATCTGACAAATGTAGTACTTCTTTTGAAAAAGCTGCTTCCAGTGAATCAATGGCAGCGGTCATAACGATAAAAAGCGCGAATAGAAAATAAACACTCATGATCCATCTATTATCCTTACTGAATTTCCAAACGACACCCCAATCCTTCTTCAAGGCAGAAAGAGTAATTTTTTCATGTCTACTTACGTTATCCGTTAATATAGGCAGGAAACTTGTAATGATTCCGGAAATGATGAATGTAGCAGCGTTCACATAGATGGCGAGCCACGGAGATCCAATGATAAATAAAGCCCCCGCTATCGCTGGACCGATCAGAAAACCTCCGGAGTCAATCAAGCTCCTGAGCGAGTTGAACCTTTTTCTTTTCCCTATTGGGATCAGCTTCGTGATGTAGGTCATTGAAGTCGGTTCAAAGATTGCACTCGACATATTCACGATAAATACGATGATATAGATGGCTGCCATAGAGTCCATCCAAGGCAGCGTCACTAGAAGCAACCCTCTCAATATATCCATGCCGATCAGCAGATTCCGCTGATTCCATCGATCGATCAAGCTCCCCGACCAGGAATTCGTGACCAGAGCCGCTGCAGGTTTTAACATATAGAGCACTGCCACAGCTAGTGCAGATCCCGTCTTGTCCAGTACGATTAGATTAAGTGCAATCAGATAGATCCAATCCCCGATATTGGATAAGCCGACACCGCCGAGCAGTAATAACGGAAATTTCCATGAAGCAACTTCTTTCTTTTTTTTCATACGAATCCTCCCCTTCTTTTGTTTCAACGAAAAAAATCCCACCCCCAAGACCGTTAGTCTTGGAGGCGGGATTATCTATCCGCGGTGCCACTCCAGTTCGTCACTATGTCACCATACCGACCTTTTCAGGTATCCATCAACACCTTAGCTCTGTAACGGGAGCTCCCGTCAAACCATCCCCACTTCCGGTTCCGATCTGCCGCTCAGAGGTTTGTTTCAATGGATGCCATCTGCTCCTTCCCACCAGCCAGGAGCTCTCTGTAAGATGCCTTTTCATCTACTCTTCTCTTCTTTGCGTTTATAGTTCCTCTTATTATCGTCAAGTGGCGGGAAAATGTAAATAAAGATTTTTGGATTTGTTTAATAAATCTCATGATTTGTATAATAAGCCCGGAAATTTGTATGATAAACGCGCCGGTTTGTTTAATAAAGCCCCGAATTTGTATAATAAACCCCAACTTTTGTGTAATAAACCCCAACTTTTGTGTAATAACCAACCACGCTACCGTTTTTCTGCGACAACATTCAATTTGGAAAACTGGTTGACGATCGTCTTTTCCGGATCCTTTGCAACGTCATCAATCATCCGCTGCTTTCCTTCTTCAAATGCTTTTTCATCGATCAGAGTGAATACCGAAATATCCTTGTTCTCTACATGATGAAGGTAATCTCTCACACGAAGTTCGCCCATCTTTTGATGTACATCCAGGCTTACCTTCAACCCTCTTTCTTTTAGTGCGTAATAGATTTTCTCCTTCGACCAGTACCTTTCTGCATCAATCTCATATGCAGATGGAAAATAGTGATACACCCACCAATTCTCCATTGTGCCAAAATCGGTGTTGTGCATCTTGTAACGACCATCCTTCTTCAACACACGGACCACTTCGTCCAGCACCTGCTCTTTTTCAGTGAAATGATGGAAGGCGTAATTATTCGCTATGAAATCAAAAGACTCTCCATCATAAGGCAAGTCTTCAGCCTGACCGTAAACAAACTCCACCGCGTCGACTTTTTGTTTTGCCTTTTCCAGCATTTCTTTCGATGCATCGAGTGCATGCCATTCAATCGCATCGCTACCGAAATGTTCTGTCTGTCGTTGAAGGTAAATCCCTGTCCCGCATGCCAGATCCAGTACTCGAAGATTCGGTATGCTACTATTGCTGATAAAGGATTCTAAGTCCTGATCCACACCAACTTCCTTCACTCTGAAATCATTGTGATCATAGACCGAGGCAATCTTTGAGTAATCCGTGACTTTCATCGTTAATCCCCCCTATCTAACCTAGTTGTTTTCTGAAGTGCGCCCGTTCCCCTTCATACCTTTCAATCTTGTAGCCATTAGCACTATAAAATCCTACTGCACTTTGCCATCCTTCATGTGTTTCCAAAACGAGTTGCTGGTAGCCCATCTCCAGAGCCTTCGCTTCCAGCCTGTCCAGCATTCGTTTGGCAATCCCACGTCGTCTGTAATTTTTTTCAACCGACATCCGCACGATTCGCCCTACTCCTGCTTCTTCATACGCAATCGCACCTGTGGCAATCAATGTTCCATCAATAATCCCCGTCAAAAAAGTGGTACCTGGCTGTTTATATGTAGTCATGATGTCGGTGAGGTCCGGATTTAAAGAATAGTCAATGAACCCAAACCTTTCTTTGAAACCCTCTAAAATCAGATCTCTGGCATCGTCGACAAATGCTTCGCACACTGGTGAAATGATTAAGATACCCAGCTTATTCAAGTCCACACCTCCGTGATTTTTTACTGCCAGTTTCATAGTTCCACATACCAAATGGAAATTCCTCTACAAAAGAAGGCTGACTTCAATTTTATGAAGACAGCCTCTATTATCCTAATGCTTTTCCTATCCAAAATCCGATGAATGCAAGTGAAATACCCACACCGTAGCTTATGGTATTGTATAAAACGAGAAGCTTCCATTTTTTATCGACATGAAGCTGGATCGATTCCAGCTTGAACGTGGAAAAAGTCGTAAACGCACCTAGTAATCCAGTACCTAAAAACAAGAGCAGCTTATCCCCTATCCCAGCACCAATCAGTATACCTAAAAAGAACGATCCAATAAGGTTAACAACCAACGTTGCGATAGGAAGAGCGTAAGTGAATTTATTATTTATGAATTGACTGATGGCAAATCGACCGATTGCACCAATAAATCCACCGGCACCGACGAGGAGCAAATGTAAAAGGCTGAAGGTCATACGACTCCCCCCTTACGACTGAGGGAATAGCCAAGGTTCGAGAGCAACAATCCGCCAACGATACTTACAAAGATATAAAGCACCCCGAGCCACGCGTCACCACGATTAACCAGCGTTACGGTATCGACACTTAAGGTAGAAAAGGTTGTAAATGACCCGACAAATCCTGTTCCAATCGCAGTCTTCCACTTCGAGGAAAGCGACCATTGATGGACAAGCTTGAACGTAAACCAGGCTAACAGGAAGCTGCCCACTAAATTGACCGTCAGCGTCGAGAATGGAAAGATCATATCTGCATCCATGAGCCATACTCCAATCAAATACCTTAGGGAAGCACCTAAAAACCCAGCTATACCAACCCAAAAATATACCATCGCTATCCCTCCCTTCCTATCACGAAAAACTCCTACTGGTCCTATAAATATGCCAGTAGGAGTCATCAGCCTTCTGCAGGTAGTTCATAGCGAACTCCTTCGCCTTTTTCATCTATTGCCATCATACCCGACCCCTTTCTTTGATTCAAGTTGCCATTCAAAGCCAGAGCTCAATAGTTAGAAAATTATGTTAAAATGAATTTTAATGACTGTTCAGGAAAGGATTCACACCTTAATTACCTTCCGGGTATGGTGGGTCCTTTTATAAATAAACTTTTCAAGCATAGGTGATTGTAGTGAAAAAAATTCTATTGATACTATTGTTAGTGCTCAGCGCGTGTTCCTCTACATATGCAGAAGATGATGTCGTCGCAGAAGTTTACGGGAAAGAAATAACGCTAAGGGATGTGCAATTGCTACACGAATACGATGATGAAGATTTACCTCAAGTAGTGAAAACCTACGTGAAACAAGAAATCATCATACAGGAGGCAAAAAAGCTCAATCTGGATATATCTGATTATGAAGGAGGAATGAATCCACGTACTTACGAGCTACCTCCGCCTGCACCCGAGGGGCACATAAATCCGATACGCGATTTCATCCTGCGACAATCTGAAAAGCTATCGATGACTCCTGAAGAGTATATGGAAGTCTATTATCCAACCCGGAATGAACGACATGCTTATTTCGCGGCGTACTTGGATGAAAAGTTTGGCACACTCGAAACAGAGAGTCTGGAAAAACACGAAAAAACAAATGCATTCTATAAAAATCTACTAACCTTATACGAGGATGACGTAGAGATCTATGTGGGGTGGTAGCGGATGAACTTAGCATTGAAAGAACACTTGAAAGCATTGGAAGAAGGTCATATCAACATCGAAGTCCGTAAAGACCGTGAAAAGCTGGGAGACATTCTTGCTGATGATTTTTTCGAAATCGGCAGTTCTGGATACTTCTATGACAAAAAGGACTGCTTGGACAGTGGCGGCGTTGTATTGATGCAAATGACCCTGCATGACTATCAGATTTATCCTCTCGCGACGGATGTGGTGATGTCCACCTATTTCATTGAAGACACGACACGGAAGCGCAATACGCTTCGCAGTTCGATTTGGAAGCGGATCGATGGCCGCTGGCAGCTGTACTTCCACCAGGGAACCATCACCCCGATGCAACTGGATGCAATTTCAAAAGAATAATAGAGAGGTGGAAATAAAGTTGAAGAAACACACAATCGGATTCATCGGTTCCGGCGTAATGGGACAGAGCATGGCTGGACATTTGATGAAAGCTGGCTACGAACTGAATATCTATACGAGAACGAAAAGTAAAGCAGCTAGACTGATCGAAGAAGGTGCGAAGTGGAAAGATAGTGTTGCAGGATTGGCATCCTCCTCCGACATCATCATAACAATTGTCGGCTATCCTGCTGATGTAGAAGAAGTGTATCTTGGAGAAAATGGCATCTTGGAGCATGCCGGACAAGACTCTTACCTCATCGATATGACGACCTCCGCACCCAATTTAGCTCAAACCATTGCCGAACAAGCAAGCGCAAAAGGAATGTTCGCTTTCGATGCTCCAGTTTCCGGTGGGGATATCGGCGCAAGAAATGCTGCACTTACGATCATGGTTGGTGGGGAACAAGAGCCCTTCGAAGAAATCCGTCCCGTATTGGAAGTAATGGGCCAGAATATCGTGTTGCAAGGAAGCTCTGGGGCAGGTCAGCATACAAAGATGTGCAATCAGATCGCAATTGCTACCGGGATGCTCGGGGTCTGTGAGGCAATCATGTATGCGGAACATGCTGGACTTGATCCGAAAACAGTACTGAAGAGTATCGAGGCAGGTGCTGCAGGCAGTTGGTCTTTATCCAATCTTGCTCCACGGATGATCAATGGGGATGAAGCTCCAGGCTTTTATGTAAAGCACTTCATCAAGGACATGAAAATCGCTATTGATGCAGCTGAGCAGATGGAGATCCCCGTGCCAGGTCTCAAGCTGGCAAAAGAATTATATGACCGATTCAGCGAAGCTGGTGGGGCAGAAAAAGGAACGCAGGCACTTTACACCTACTATCAGCTGATGGCAACAGGTGAAGCCTGAGCTTTTCGTACAAATTTTTGGTTTATTTAAACATCTTCAGCATTTTATTATACAAATCCAGTGATTTATTACACAATTCAGCCGGCTTATCATACAAAAACCCTGATTTATTATACATTTGCAAAAAGCGCAGCACACGAATCCGCTCATGCTGCGCTCCTTCTATTACGTAGAGAACAATCGCCCTTCAATCGCATCGATGTAACGTTCAGCAGATTTCTGAACTGCTTCACTCGCATTCGTTTCAATCACTCTATGGAATGCATTGTATAGTCGATTGAATTCCAGCTGTCGGATCCGGCCTGCTATATCTTCAACCTTGCTGCTCGGTAATGGAATTAAGTTAGGATAACTATACATAAAGCCCACCCATCCCTTGTGAGCAACCACTTGTATGATATCTCCAGTGAATAAAATACCATCGCTTTTTTCCAAGTGCATTACAGCCCCACCCTTGAAATGTCCCCCCAAGCGATGAAGGCTTAATTCATCACTTAGTTTCAAGGTTTCATCCTCCCAAAAACGAATGCCTTCATAGGATTCCATCACCCAATTCCTATCATCGTTGTGAATGTAAATCGGTGCTCGAAACGTTTCTGCCCACTTGGCCTGTGTTGAGTAGTAATGGGGATGTGACAAAGCGATTGCATCTATTCCGCCAAGAGATTCGATCACTCTGATCGTTTCTTCATCCAGATAGGTCACACAGTCCCAAAGTACATTGAACCCCTCTCCAATAATCAGATATGCCGTTTGACCAATCCCGAATCTCGGGGTGGTTGTAATGCTGTACACATTCTCTTCCTCTTTGATGATCTCATTCTTGAATGTTCCACTCTCAATCATCGAATTCAAAGTGGTCCACTGCTGTCCATCCGGGTGAACATATTGTCTCTCCTCATTGCAAATCGAACATTGCTGAGGTACTTCCTCACTCTCCCCATATTGAATCCCACATGTACTGCAAATATATTTATCCATTTTATTTCCCCCTCCCAAATTATCTTTCTATAAAAATCATACCTTTGGTCAGGAAAAGAAACTTCAGGGAAAGGGTTGAACTTTTTCTACGACTAAAGTAGGAAATCCCATATGCCCCAGTGCATAGGCATCTATCATGGAGCATATAGTTATAAGTACTTCCACGACCGATCCACCACCTTCACACTTCGACATTTACTATGTTTAAAAAGCTTTTCTAAAGTGAATAGATTGGTAGCATCTAACAAAAAGGAGTCGAACTATGCTTAAAACAAACAGCCGTCATCTTCTTACAAAATCAAGAATGGAGCAGCAGGAGGATATCCCCCAGTGGCTCGCGGATGAGTACAAGACATTCTCTGAAATCGTTACGGATAAGACGTTTCCATGCTTCTTTGGCAGAACTGGTCAGCGAAAAGGGGAGCTCCGCTATGCCTACATAGAACACGATAAGTGGGATCATCTGCCTGAAGCGGTAGAGAGCTTCCTCAGTTTGTTCACCGAAACGAACCCGATCAGACACGGTCTTTTCATTTTTGTCGAGCCGGAGAAGACCGAGCAGTCTCTCGAATATTACCGTGCTTACTTTTGGAAGATCCTTCAATATTTACATGAGAACGACCGCTTCCCATGGCCGGAAAGTGCACCTGAGGATCCCGACCATCATCTCTGGGACTTCCATTTTGCTGGTCAGCCGATTTTTACGTTTGGTAACGCGCCAGCGTATAAGCAACGCAGAACGAGACATCTAGGGAACAGCCTGATCCTTGGATTCCAGCCCCGCACGATTTTTCAAGGTCTGGAAGGCACCGAAAAAGGTGGCGTCATGTCCCGTGAGCAAGTGCGCAAACGCGTGGAGAAGTGGGACGGATTGCCGACTCACCCTGACATCAGTCATTTCGGTGATCCCAATCATAATGAATGGAAGCAGTCGTTCATCGGTGATGATATCGAGCCAATCCAGGGGAAGTGTCCATTCCATCACAAAAACAGTTGATTCCTACTGAACATGCGCAGGTTTCACAAATGGACCAGCGGGGAACTTGACGATTAATTGAAAGATGGAGGTTTCGAAAATGAATCGAATTGCGATCGATAACAACATCCATTGTGAGACAGAATATGCAGCCTTGAAAAAAGTGCTCGTCGCAAAGCCGTCTTACATGAAAATAACTGAAGTGATCAATGAAACGCAAAAACATTATATAGAAAACAACATTGATGTTCCTTTGGCAGTGCAGCAGCACGAGAATTTCGTTGATGTGCTTCAGCAAAACCTCGTTGAAGTAGCTGAACTACCAGCTGATCCTGTTTTACATGAGCAGGTGTTCACGAGGGATATCGGATTCACGATCAACGATCAGTTATTCGTAGGTTCAATGAGTGAAATGGTCCGCCAAGAAGAAACCGATGTGCTGAAAGACTGGTTGAAGGCAAATGCATTACCTTATGAAGATGGACTGCCATCATCGATTGAAGGTGGAGATGTAGTGACCGACGGATCGACAATCTGGATCGGAATCAGCGGACGCACCTCCCATAAGGCCATTGTAGAACTTCAAGAGCGATTACCTGACCATACCGTCGAGCCCTTGCAGCTCCGAAAAGATATCCTGCACCTTGATTGTGTATTCAATATCCTTGGTGAGCAGACCGCACTCGTCTATACTCCTGCGTTTTCAAGACGTGGGTTAGCGAAAATTAAAGCACGCTTCAATGTCATTCCAGTCACGAAGGAAGAACAGTTCCATATGGGACCGAATGTACTTTCCATCGGAGACAACAAAGTGATCAGCCTGCCCCAGAATGAACGGTTGAATCGAGTGATGCAAAGGAAAGGATTCAATGTCGTGCCGGTGAATTTCTCGGAAATCATCAAGTCAGGTGGCTCCTTCCGATGCTGCACGCTCCCGCTTCAACGAGAAATGGAAAATGATCACAACGAGCCAGGTATCAATTGATACCTGGCTCGTTTTTCTTAGCAATGAATTCATTAATGATCGGTAAATCTGGTGGATTGATGGGTGAAGGGAGTTGAGAAATATCGAAAAAATCTAGCGCTTCTACTTCTTTGTCTTCTTTTTTCAATCTCCCTGAAAAATCGCAACATACGTAAGCGGTCACCACATTGTAAACCTCATCCCCATGGGGATATTTATAATAGAATCGTCTACCTGAATAAACATTGAATAACTCAAACTTATTAGCTACCAACCCAGTTTCCTCGTAAAGCTCCCTTTTTGCCACCTCTTGAAGTGACTCACCTAATTCAAGAGAACCCCCGGGTAAACCCCAGCAAAAGTTATCAGCCCGTTGCTGTAAAAGTATTTGTTCTTTCCCATTGACGACGATGACACATGCACCCGTCATCAATAAAGGGCGCGTGCCTACCAGCTTCCTAAGTTCTTTAATGTATCCCATATGTACACTCCTTCAATTAATAGAGAGACTGAAGTTTCAGAGCAACTTCTTCTGGTCGCACGTCAATCAAATCCAGCTTTTCTATGGCGATCCAGACAGGCAGATAGCTCCCCCTGCCACCTTTAAACTCTTCCCCTTCCCCCGTTCCGAAAGTGCCTCCATTTATCTCTGCCTTGAAAAAGTACTGCGTGCCATTGTATGCAACTTCCACCAGTAACTCCTTTACTGCAACGGTCACTCCCAGTTCTTCGAAAGCTTCCCTTCTCGCCGCTTGGGAGATGGTTTCTCCTTCTTCAATGCCACCCCCCGGAAAAACGTAATACGTCTCACCGTTTCTGACTCGCTTGATCAATGCTACATGACGGATGCTCGGTTTCTCATCGATGCTTCCACTCACTTCTCAACAGGGAATACATCAACAAATCATCAAAATTCCCTAACGTATATTCATAGTGTCGCAGTAATCCTTCTCTTTGGAACCCGTTTCGTTCCACCATGTTTTGCGAAGCGAGATTTTCAGTTTCAATCAATGCTTCCACACGCTCAAGCCCAAGCTTCTGGAATCCATAGGAAAGTACAGCATGGATTGCTTCAGAGGCAATGCCTCTCCCCCAATGGTTCCTGCTTAGTTCAAAGCCGATCTCTGCCCGGTGATGTTTCGGAGCCCGATTCAGAAAACCACAGCTTCCAATCATTTGATCGGTGTTCTTTAACGTTATCCCCCACCGCATCCCTGTACCCTCCTCTTTGATCGAGGTGTACCAATCGAGCTCATTCCTGACATCCTCTAAGAATACTGCAGGGGCAAGGCCCATATGCTTCACAACTTCTCTATCTGATAAATAGTCAAACATCGCATTCAAATCTTTTTCCTCAACATCTCTTAAAATAAGTCGCTCGGTTTCGAAAGTTGGAAGTTGTTTCATTGATCTCGCCTCTTTCTAACATTGATTTCCAGTAACATAACAGTCTACTATTTCCAATAATCGGTCAGGGTCCTCTGTATCCACTTGTTCAGCCAGTCTAGCCCCCGCTATGATAGGCGCCCAGTCAAAAATCTCTTCCAACGGTACCCCACTTTCCTCACAGTAGATTTTCACATAGTCATCAGCTAAACTCGGATAATGCTGGGAATACAGCAGATAGGTTCGATACACATCTGCCCGCGGGTTACCACCACTGGCATCCACCCAATCCAGGATGGTTACACGCCCACCGCCTTCCATCAGGTTGTATATATGAAAGTCACCATGACAAAGCTTCTTTTCCATGTCCATGGAAGCCAGCTTCTCAAGCAATGCTTCTTTTTGATTACGGTTCAGCTTTGGTGCAGCACTGATTTGTCGGGCTAATTTTGATGGCATAGGATTAAGATCAATCGCATCAATTTTATGTATCTCCATCTGAACGGCTATGGATTGACGCAGATAATATTCAGCATAATTCATGTCTTTTTCAAGGTTATCTCCCAGGGTCGTCCCCTCAATATATTCCATGACGATTGCTTGTCGACCATCGATTTTCGTCACCTCTTTTACTTCAGGGACCGGGAGACCAGATTCGAAAGCAAACCGCTGCTTCCTCGCTTCATTAAAAGCTTCCCCTTCTCCGAACCGCTCATGAAAAACTTTAATGACCTTATCGTCTTGTCGGAAAATCGTAGCCGTGTTCCCTTTCCCTACCTGATCCATCTGCTTCTCTCCCGTTCTACCATCTTCTTCATTTGTATAACTCCTTCGCAAAATAATCTCACTATGTACTAGACGGTTATAGAAGCCAGAATGTTTCACCTATAGAAAAAGTCCACCATCCCGCTAAGGATGATGGACGTGAATTATGATTCCTCTTCAAAATCAGGTGCTACTGCCTTTCTGATAAACAGTGCCACGCCGAAAGCGATGATCGTTAACGCAAGCGCGAACCAATAGGCGTGATGCACACCATTGGTCATCGCCTGATTCATGATGTCTTCCGTGATTGTGCCACTTTGTTCCTTCAAGTAACTGGTCTGTCCCTGGCTCATGATGCTGACGAAAATCGACACCCCGAGCGCACCTCCGATCGGCTGCAATGTATTGGCAATCGCAGTCCCATGAGGATAGAGATGCTTAGGCAATTCATTCAACGCATTGGTCTGAGCAGGCATAAGGATTGCAGAAATCGAGAGCATCAGAATGATATAGGCAAGCACGAAGAATCCAATCGGAATCGATGGGTTGAGATTACTGAAAAAGAACATCACCCCCACCAGCATGATGGTTCCCGGAATGATCAGTTTTCTGGGACCGAATTTATCGAACAGTGTCCCCATCACTGGTGACATCAAGCCGTTCAGCAATGCTCCAGGTAATAATAATAACCCCGCCATTTTCGGAGAAAATCCTAGCGGTCCCTGCAAATACATAGGCATCACGATTTCCGAAGCGAACATCGCCATGATGACGATGACGAAGATGGTAATTCCTCTCGCGTAACTACTGTATTTAAAGACGCGCACATCAAGCAAGGGTTCCTCAAGCTTCAGCTGGCGGATCACAAACCACGTCAAGCTGATGATACTGACTCCAAGGATGACGATGATGTTCACCGAAGCGAATCCTTCACCACTTTCACCTGCACTGCTGAATCCGTAAACGATTCCGCCGATCCCAATCGACGAAAGGATGATCGACAGGACATCTGCCCTAGGACGCGTAACTTCCCCGACATTCTGCAAATATTTCACAGCGAAAAGGATGGAAAATACAGCAAAAGGGATGACCGTGATGAACAGCCAGCGCCATCCTAAGTAGTCAACGATCACACCGGATAATGTCGGACCAATTGCCGGTGCGAACATAATGACAAGCCCGAATGTCCCCATGATTTTCCCGCGTACCTCAGGCTTATATAGAAGCAGAAGTGCGTTCATGATGACCGGGATCAGCAAACCTGTTCCAACAGCCTGAATCATCCGTCCGGTCAACAGCATCGGGAAATTGATTGCCGAAGCTGCGATGATTGTACCTGTCAGAAAGCAGGACATGACGCCGATGAACATTTGTCTCGTTGTGAACCACTGGATCAACAATGCAGAGATCGGCATGAGAACCCCCATCACCAGCATGAATCCGGTCGCCAGCCATTGGACGGTTGTCTCTGATATCCCAAAGACATTCATCAGTTCCGTTAATGCAATATTGAGCAAAGTCTCATTCAAGACCGCAAAGAACGCACCGATCATGAATGTAATTAAAATGATTCGTTTATTTATTGATGGTTCCATAGTTTCCTCCAAGATGATTGAAATAAATACTTATCTATGTTCCCTCAAACAGCATGGTCATTGCAAGCAAAAAACCTTCCTAATAATTAGGAAGGTTCATTAAGAGTAAAATCCAATGGCGTTCAGAATTGCAACACCTATGCCCGTTACGGCAAATCCCGCAAGTGTAGTGACCATCACGGTCCGGAAGCGTTTGGTCTCCACCCAGACGGTGATGCCGAGTATAACCGTAAATAAGATTCCGAAAAATAGTGCTGCACCTGGATTCGTCGGTGTAATCCAGTCAAACCAGCTCAAAAATAGCATGAGTATTGCCCCCATTCGGAAATGATTTACCTTATTTACGCGTTAGGTGATCAAAGGTTTCATTTTTCCAATTCAATATACTCCCTTATCAGTTTCCAACCGTTCTCCTCATTACGCCAGACAAACATGCATTGTGCCGTGAACGGAATGCCTCCGATGACATTCGTTTCCTTCCCGAGCACCAATACTTCTTCTCCTTCTTTCCGTTCACTTACAGAAGCAGTCTCGAAACTTTTCTCTGCATCGTCCATCTGCTTCAATACACTGTTCAGATCGTAGTCGTAAAAGTATGGATCAGGCTCTTTGATTCCTGAATGAGCCCAGTAACCGACAAATTCTTTGGACATGTGCGCGCGTATCCCGTCTCCGTTCTTTGTCGTGAAACCTTCGTTCCAGGCATGAAAATATTCTTCCAGCACGTTATCAATCGTTAGCATTTGTAAATCCTCCATTATGTAATGATTATTCCTGGCAAACCATCAGTAGATTGCCATCCGGGTCCTTGAAAACGAAATACTTGTCGTGCTCCACTTCTGTAACAAGCTCCACATCATTCGTCTTCATAAATTGATAGGAGGCATGGATGTCTTCGGTAGCGAACTGGATAGCAGGTACATTCAGTGGCTGGACTTCTCCCTGTTCATTTTTCCACATCGGCATCTTGTCCAGCACCATCCCTGTACCGTCCATCTCAGCAATGAACAAATGATCGAACATTTCCTCTCCGTTCTGTACATCGAGCATTTTCGTGTACCATTGCTTTGCTTTTCCAATATCCTTTACTGGAATGAAAACCGTACTCACCTTGTTCTTGATCGGACTTTTAGACATTCATCTTCCTCCCCACTTTATTGTGCTTGCATATCATCCGGTACAAATCATGATGCAATGCCCATCCGGGTCAAGGATGGTGAAAAATGAAAAATCTTCAAAGTTGGTGATTCCTGACTCAATAGTGTATCCTTGATCTTCCGCAAATGTGTATGCTTCTTGAATATCATCGGTATGGAAGTTGAAAAGCGGATATTTGCTCGGAGTGACCTGTTTCTCCTCCGTCTCCGATCCGGCATCGAGCGTCAGCCCTGTGTGGTGGTTGATTGATAGATTATAAACGGGGTCTGTGACTGTCTCCAAGTCATATTCCTGACCCAACAGTTCCGAGTACCATTTCACTGATGATTTCAAATCACTGACATGGACGAAAATTGTATGAATCTCGTTTCTGACTGGACTATGCATAGAATAATACCCTCCTATGAATAATGATGAGGAATTTTTCTGGGGATGTTCGTCATGAAGTTATAGTTCACTGTTTCCGGGTTAAACGCTTTTCAAACTCATTTTCTTCGTTATGTGTTGATGCGGGAATGACTGTTTCCTTTGCAACTCTTGATACAATCCAAGCGATAACCAACCCTACAAGCGCGACATTGAGGACGAACAGTAGTAATGGTATCCATTGCAATTTGGAAATCTCCTCCTTTTTTCACTAAAACCATTGTAGCATACTTTTCAGAACATTCATTCTTTTTATGGTCATTCACAGATCCCCACCCTAAAGTTATAATTGGATTAAAAAGGAGAGTAATTATGTTCAAAACGTATGAAACAACTAAAGCACCGGCAGCAATCGGGCCATATTCACAAGCTACGGAAGCTGGGAATCTTGTATTCATTTCCGGCCAAATCCCTTTGGATCCTGAAACACAGCAGTTCATTTCCGAGGATGTAAAAGAACAAGCAAAGCAAGTCATGCACAACCTCGGCGCTATCCTGGAGGAAGCTGGCCTTACATACAGGAATATCGTCAAGGCGAACATCTACCTCGATTCGATGGACGATTTCGCTGTAGTGAACGAGGTATACGCAAGTTACCTGAGCGAGCCATACCCAGCACGTGCAGCTGTAGCGGTAGCGACATTGCCTAAAGGTGCAAAAGTCGAAATCGAAGCGATCGCTGTAAAAGGATAAAGAAAAAAAGCAGAGCATCGTCGCTCTGCTTTTTCCATCTAATCTTCATCCTTAACATCCGGGTCGGGCGGAATCGGTTCGTTCAAATATTCCTGAATCATGATGCGGTACTTTTCCACCTGATCGAAATAACTCTTGAACTGGTCTTTATTGATCAGCGTTTCATTTCCATCGTCAATCGTGCGGATTTTATTTTCCATGACGAGCTTTTCTAAATAATACTCCGGCACATCCAGGTATGCTGCTGTCTCTTTGATGGTCAGGTACATCGTTCTCACCTTCTTCTACGAATCTTTACGCTTATTCTAACACGTCCGGATCGGAGGTGGTGAACTACTGTAAAAAAGTGAGGATATCCTGTTTATTCTGTTCGTACACTTTCTTCCCAAGCTCAATGAGCACCTCCGTAGAAGTTACATCATCAAATGGCACTTCTTTCCCCAATTCTTCATTGATCCGTAAATAGTGATCCTTGAGCAGCAGCTGGCAGTGATACGACACCGATTCCGATGAGAGGTTGAGCGCCAGATCAAGCAGCTTCGGCGTCACCTTCATCGTCGGCAATTGGAACGGCAGCCAATGCCTGAGTCCCCAGTACTTTTCTTTTTTAACGGAAAAATCGATGTTCTGTTTCCCTGTACCTAACGATAGGATGTGGATGTCCTCCAGAGCAGTATTGAATTGATGGACACCTTCTGTGATGCAGACGAGCGAAGGATTGTTCGCCCAAAGCCCGCCATCTGTCGAGAGAAAGTGATTGTTCACATTATTGGGAGGAAAATAGATCGGCGCAGAACACGAGGACAGCACCGCATCCCATAACGCAATCGAAAGGTCGTCATTCTCCTCATTCGTAAAATTCGACCTGTGGATGTACGGCCTGCCGTGAGTAATATCGACAGCAGGAATGAGCAACGGCTTTTCGATTTCAGCCAACGTAAGCTTTCCGAAAGCCTTCTGCAGCAGTTCACGAAGACTTTCATCACTATAAACACTTTTAAACAAGCCAACTTTCGCCTGCTTCTTGAAGATACTCTCGCCAAAGGCAGTATAGTTTTCCAGCAGCTCCCCCATGTCGGTTTTCAACGCTACCGAAGCCGCAATGATTGAACCTGTACTCGTACCTGCGATGACGTCGAACACCTCTCCGACAGGCTTTCCGTATTCCGCTTCGATTGCTTGCAGGATGGTGATCGGCATCACCCCGCGGATGCCCCCTCCATCGATGCACAACATCTTCATTTCCCATCACCTGACCGCATCTTTTTCAACAGTCTGCCCGGAAGGACGTGGAGCTAATCAAAAAGCCAGCCCGGGTAAAACTAAAGGGTTCCGTTTTGAGGTGCTTTTTTAGAAAAGGCAAAAAGAATGACAGGCTTTTTGACATAATTTTTGACGCAATATACTCAGAAACAATATAAGAAAAAAGACTCGTCGTTTGTGACGAGTCTTTTTGAGTTATAAAGCAAAGCAATCTATTATTCTCAATATTAATATATTCAGATACTTGTACTATTTGGTAGTGGACATACATATACTTTATTAAGTCTATTGTAAGGAGGTAAATATGAAATATACTTATTTAATTGTGATGTGTTGTAGTTTAATTATTGTATTAGCAGGTTGTGAATACAGTGGTGCCAAAACTGAAAAATCTTCATCTACTAAAACTATTACTATTCTAGATGATAGTAATGATGCAGATGATTCCCAATCTTCAATTGAAATCAGCAAATATCTACAGGGTGAATTAGAAAGAAGAGGTATTGCAGTAGATCTTACTGATAATGCAGATGTTATTAATATTGGTGAAAAGTTAATCTTCCGAATAGATGAAGACAAAGTTGCTCCTAAGGAAACCATAACTTCTCAATACGAAGATGGTAATTATGCAAGGATATTGTTTGAAGTTCCTAATTCAAATATAAAGGAATTTAGCTTAATAAAGTCACTATCTGCAAATTTAGAAAAGGATTACCCGGGAATTTCAAGAGGTATCCAAATAAATAAAGATATTGGGAAAGAACAAAGCCAAAATACTTTATCCATTTATATTGGGGGAGAAGAAAGTACAGTAGAAGAGAAGATGAATACTATAAATATATTAGTTGATAAAATAGCAAATGTTTTACCAGTTAAACCGTAGTATTAACTATTCAATGCAAAGGTTACCCATTATTGCTAACAAGCACCTATTAGAAGGTGCTTGTTTTGCGTAGGTAGAGTGTGTGAAATTATCTGAAGTATATGATGTCTTTCCAATCAAAGACTTTTTTCGTAATGCCAATTCTTTGTGCGGGAGTGGCTGATTTTCCATTACCCTTAAATGGCATACAAAAGTTGTAGTATGTTCTTAGAATTGTAATTACGTATTGGGCATATTTCGGATTAAAGTTGGCGTATATATAGCTTTTTCCATCGCCTCTTGAAGTTACTAGTGGTCTTTCTAAAATGGATATTCTTCTACGAATTTGATTGATAAAAGCATCGGTCGATTTATTGTTTGCTTTTTGTATCAATCTTGCTAGTTCAATTGGTTCTAAGGAGCTAACATCCGTTGTACAATCAACCGTTGCGTAACCGCTGTCCCTGAATGGTAATGGGTGTCTGATGGGGTTTGAAAATGGCTTACGTACTGATTTTCCATTTTTAATAACATCGGTATGGAATTTGTGTGTCTCAAGCTCTTCCGCTAGCATCATTCGTGCTAATTGAAAAAGATTCATACCTTCAATGTTTGAATGAAACGCCCAGTCTGTTATCACATCTCTTGCCTCATTGTAGTCTAAAGAGGCATCTCTCAATGTTTTGCTCTTATCTATTTTGTAAGTAAAATGATGTGCATCACCTATTTTGACCTCTTTAGAAAACACTCTCATTATTGCGGATATAATAGAAGAGTCCTGATCAGAACAAAATCTCCATTCATCTGCTTTCAATAAATGTTTTAGGTGCCATAAGTGAGCTATCGTAGTGTAGGTTGAATTAATGTGCAATCCATCTATATACTTTGCCCTTCTATCAAACTCTTCTTTTTCTTTTCTGTAGCCACTCTCTGTTTGGCTATCCGAGTCCGTTGGGGGTTGAGGTGCATAAGGTAATCGTAAATGACCATACCTCTGCGCGAACGTATGTAGATGATCATCCTTATACTCCATAGTTTGTTCCTTGATTTGTTCTAATGTAATATCCCAATCATAAGCTACATCAGATCTGAAAACATATCTCGATAAAATATCGCTACTGATAACAACGTGAGTAGGGAACTGTTTCTCCTCTTGTTCCATAAGATATTTGGACCCAGCATTCTTCTTCCGTATATTGTTAAGAAAATAAACCATCTTATCGGTGTTAATCCACAATTCGTTAAACTCAACTTCCTTCAGCTTTGACTCATATCTTTCTTGGAACTCTAGGCACCTCTTATACAACCACTCTAGTTTTGTGTAATAGGTTTGGGAACCAATACCTAAAATTTCTGTTACTCTCTTCACTGGAGTTTTGTTAGTTACCAGAGTTGCAAATAGAGGAAGGATATCATTCCTTTGCTGGTGATAGGTTGTATTTTCTCTGGAAGTGGGAAGAACATTTGTGATTTTTTTACAGCTTTTGCATTGATACTTTTGGGAATTACTACTGCTTTTCCCGCACTTCCTAAACGCTGTTTTATCCATAAAAGGTGTGAGGTTATGTGTATCACATTCCTCTTTATGAAAATTATATTCAGGATCAATTGGTTGAACAGCATTAACATTTGTAAGCCTTTTAATTTCTTCTGCAATTGCCCAGTTTGAAACTACCCTATTTGTACATCCCCAGATGACTCCTGTGGACGATATCTTAGGATTGGGGTTACATACAAGTTTAGAATCATTTTTGGAACTGGACAATTTATATCTTTTTGGTTTCCCTTTTACGTCATATTGCTTTTGATGTAACCCGAAATTACTGCAATAGGAGTTGATGCAGCAATTCATCTGAATATCAAACCTTTCACCTTTATATGTAATGGTTACAGGTTGGAATAAGGCTCTTCTATACCGAGTTGCGAATTTTTTGTCTGATAATATGGGATAGTGCTTTTTTCTATCTGATATCTCAGACTGCGTATAAGGGACTACCACATCTACCAAAGCGTCGTTTTCATTCGCTAACCTTTTTAATTTTGACATATATCTTCACCGTTCAATCCCAACTGTTCAATGATCCGTTTGTTTCTCCTCTTCGTTTGAACCCAATTCAGAAAACTCTCATCTTCCAAAATATTTTTCAAGAACATATCTACCACTTCATCTTCCGAATACCCAGTATATTCTGCATAATGCTTAACTATTGATTTGGTTTGATCAGAAATACGCCAATCTGTTTTTTGTTTGAGTCTTTCTTTTGGTTCAATAAATTGCATAATGACCTCCTAAATGACAGTGTAATTGTCAAAGTTTATGGCATTGGAAATTCATTGTACAATAAGTATTGTCACCATCGGAAAAAATATTCAAATTTAGGTCATTTTGTATTAAAAACTTATATAACCCCTGTCATAACAAGAAAATGACGTGTGCCAATTCACACGTCATTTTTAATGTCATTTTATGAAAAGCACCTCAAAACGGAACCCTTTAGGGTAAAACGGACTGGCTTTTTGGTTAATTTCCTATGACGTGGTCTGCACCATCGACTTTCTTATTCGCTGGCACTTTCATGTATAGGAGACCTCTGCCGACCATTCCACCGATAAAGGATTCTCCTACCATTCCTGAAATGTAATCCTCTCTGAACTGATTGACGGGGTATTCATGATTGATCGTAACCGCTTGAAAATCAGATTTAGCTCCCTTTTGTATATTAATGTGATTGTCACTGCTAGATAGCTTAGGCATCAATGCTTCATGGTCCACCTTGATGTTTTTGATATAAGCCTGAGGTTGATAGTAAGAAACCTCAATCTTATCACTCGCTCCATTAATATGCTCAGCGATTACTAAAAGACCGTGTGTATCATAGTGGTTGACAAGTATGACATCCGATTTAATCGTAAATTCCCAGCTTTTTCGTTTAAATGATTCATCGATTTCTTCTATATTTCCAGCCAGCGCCTTATTTGTCATTTCGACGTCCAGACGTTCGGCCGCTTCCATTTCCTTGTCACTGACCGTCTTTGCTTCCATTGCACCCTCCATCGGAATCAACAAGTAAATGGCTGCTCCGACGACCAGTAAAATAGCGTAACCTGCAAATACTTTCCAAATCCTTTTTCCGTACCAGAAGTTACGTGCACGCTTGTTGTTCGGCTTTATGAAACGTGAAAAGACGACGATAATGATGATGAACACAATCAAGTTAATGATTAACGGTAAGAAACCCATCAGTGCCTCACCTCCATTTTATTCATGATCAGTGTCGAAGCACCGAAACATAGGATGATCGTTAGTACTATTTTCACAAGAAAAAAGATAAACGAGGTTTCCCTGAAATACATCGCGAAAAGCTGCTCAAACAGTGGTTGCTGATCCATCATTTGATCAGAAAGGAACACCGTCCCGAAAATAAGGATAGGAATCCCTGCGATGAATGCTCTGTTGATTTGGACCAGCGACCCAATCAGATAGCCTAAAGAGGCAGCTAGAATGAAATACAAAATGGTTGCAAGTAATCCGTACAGGTAGGTAACTGTTGCGATTTCTTCAGACACCATATAACTTTCGGCAACAAAGGAGATGACGATGACTTTCAACCCTAAGCTGGCAAGAAAAGTAGTCACTCCCCCTATGACGCAGGCAAATCCAAGAAAAAGCATATTGGAAAGATTGCTTGTAAACCGATTCGTAACAAAAGCAAAATCTTCATACCGATAGGACTTGGTCGTCAGCAAAACTGCACTCATGAATGCCCAGATCATCATGAAGCCATGAATCAGATTTCCAGAATAAGAATCGATGGAATAATTGATATATCCACTGGACCCACTATAACCACTGAGACCGCCCATAGAAAATAGTGCAGCGAGCACCTGGATGGCAATCATTGCGGTGAATGAACCGGAATGCGCTCTTATTTTATATTTGGTCAATGTTTTTATGATTTGCCATTGATTAATTTCGGTTGAAAACATCGTCGATTCCCCCTTTCGTTTTACTGGTCAGATAGGTACATAGATCATCCGGTGTTACGGATGTCAGCTTGATCCCTTTAATCATCGCGTTCTCATGATCCTGATGATTGAGATTATTTTTGATGACAACATAAGCGTGGGCATCTGTAATTGTTTTCGTTGCAATCACTTCTCTATTTGCTGTCCATTCGTTTACCTTTGCTGTCGGACCGCTTACTGCGATTGCATACTCTTTCATCTCATCGACTGACAGGTGCAGCAGTTCTTTCCCCTCATTGATGACGAGAATATCCTCCAATATTTCTTCCAGCTCATTCAATAGGTGGCTTGAGAGAATGATTGTCCTTGGATGGGAAAGGTAGTCTTTGAGTAGCGCGCGGTAGAAATCCTTCCGTACCGAAGAATCCATCCCAGTCGTCGGCTCATCAAAAATTGTCAGCGGACAACGTGCAGCAATCCCGACAATCGCATTGAACGTACTTCGCATCCCTTTTGACAAGGCATTGTGGAACTGATTCGGTCCAAAGCCGAAGTAGTCGAACAGCCGAAAGGCAAGCTCCTTATCCCAATTCGGATAAAACGTACCTGCAGCATTCAACACCTCATCCAGAGTCAGATAAGAGGAAAAATCCATTTCGTCATCGATGTAAATCATGTTCGTCGCAACCTTCAAATTATTGAAAGGCGTTTCTTCGAACACACGAAGCGTGCCGGAAGTCGGTCGGAAGAATCCTGCTATCGTTTTCAACAAGGTCGTCTTCCCTGCACCGTTCCGCCCGATCAGACCAGTGATTTTTTCCTCTTGAAGGGTGAACGTCATTCCATCCAGTGCGGATTTTCTCTTATACTTTTTTGTAAGATCGATCGCTTCCACTACCTTCATTTCCCTTCCCCCTTCAGCTTCTCTTTCGCTTTGTTGATCATTTCGAATAATTCTTTTTCCGTTACGTTCAAGTATTCTGCTTCCTTCACGAGCTCCAGCACAAGCGTGCTTAGCGTATCACTCTTCCTCGTCGTGCGGATGATCTGCTCCGCTTCGGCTGTTACAAACATGCCAAGCCCCCGTTTCTTATATAAGACTCCTTCATCTGCCAACAGATTCAGCCCCTTGGCGGCGGTCGCCGGATTGATATCGAACATATCCGCAAGCTGGTACTGGGAGTAGATTTTCCCGTCTGTCTTGATGGATCCATCGAGAATCTGCGTCTCCAGCCATTCAGCAATTTGGATATAGATCGGCTTTGTACTGTCCGAATTTAGTATCAAAAGTTATGTCCCTCCATTCGGTGACACCTAGTGCATTACTGTTGTAATGTACTATATTCCATATCTATGAAAATTGCAACAAAATCTTTCCAATTTTAAATGAAAATGGACAAATCCCTTTCTTTTGTAATGTATCTTTCGGCTCTGCCATCTGATCCCAACTATCCATTCATTTCCATTAAGTTACTATCAAGCTGGTCATGAACATATAAATGTGAGGAGGGGGAGATGGGCTTGTCGATACGAAATCACGCAGTTTACCGTAACCAGCACAACGAACCCAGCTATCCGGATGGAATGCTGGCGATTGCACAGAATGGTTTATCAAAAACAAAGGACCCAAAGAAAATTATCATTATCGGTGCCGGCATGGCTGGTCTCGTTTCGGGTTCATTATTGAAAGATGCGGGACATGAAGTACTGATATTGGAAGGGAACAACCGGGTTGGTGGACGCGTGTACACGGTGAGGGATGCTTTTTCCAAAGGAAAATACCTCGATTGTGGTGCGATGAGGATTCCGGAAGATCATTACCTCGCATTTGAATATATCCGCAAGTTCAACCTTCCATTCAACCGGTTCATCAATTCTTCAAAGGATGACATCATTCTGGTGAATGGCGTGGAAACGACCAGGGGCGAGTATGAAGCAAATCCGGATATCCTGAACTATCCTGTCGCTCCCCATGAAAAAGGAAAAACCGCTGCTGAGCTTCTTAAAGGTGCTTTGAAACCTTTTCTGGACTTATACGAGGCGAGTAATCAAAAAGAAAAAGAGAAGTTGATCAAAAAATTCGACCGCTATTCGATGGATAACTTTCTGCTGTATAATCCGCTTGGCCCTTCGCTCTCCCCTTCCGCCGTTCGAATGGTGAAAGTAATGCTTGGGTTCGAAGGTTTCGCTGAACTGTCCTTTACAAATACACTGTTTGATATCGTGCTTACCGTGTTTGATGAAGACTTGAAATTCTATGAGATCACCGGCGGGAATGATAAGCTGCCGAAAAGCTTCCTCGATCAGCTCGAGGATGACATTCTCTATAACGAAAAAGTTAGCCGAATAGTTCATGAAGAAGATAAAGTGACAGTGCTTACGAGGAATATGGAGACAGGATTGTATGATACTTATGAAGCCGATTACGTGATCAGCGCGATTCCGTTCACTGTTTTGCAGTTCATTGAAGTCTATCCTTACGATACATTTTCTTTTGAAAAATGGAGGGCGATCCGGGAACTCCACTATGTTTCTTCTGTAAAAGTAGGAATTGAATTCAAGACCTCTTTCTGGGAAAAGTACGGCTTGAAAGGTGCCAATGCGCTGACTGACTTCGCCTCCCAATTCTCCTATTCACCATCTGCAAATGGCGAGTCAGGGATTGTGCTTGCCAGTTATACGTGGGGCGATAACGCAAAGCTCTGGAATTCGCTGCCTGAACAGGAAAGGATCTTTGAAGCATTGCAGGACCTTGCCAAGATTCATGGTACGCAGGTTTATGATGAATTTTTGACGGGGGCATCGTTCAGCTGGAGTCAGAACCAGTTTTCTGCCGGATGCTTTACGTTATTCCTTCCGAATCAGGCAGCATCCTTCCCTGACATCGTGAAGCGCCCGGAAGGAAGAATCCACTTTGCAGGAGAGCATGCATCCGACTTCCACGGCTGGATCGAAGGCGCCCTCCAGTCCGGCATCCGCGCCGCCCACGAAATCCACACACTTTAGCAGAGTGAGGGACAGTCCCCCGCCACTTCACCGCGGTGAAGCAGTCGGGGACTGTCCCTCAGTGCGTTAAACCGAGTCTGTTCCTTTGATTTAACTGTCACTTTTAGGGTAATCTTACATTATGACACATCGTTCTATCCCTCTGGCATTTCCTACTTTCACACAACAACCATCTATATAAAGGAGCTATTTATAAACTTATGTTTTTTGACGCATTCGGCACAGATGCCTTCTTACTTCTTACTGCATTCCTTCTTTTCAGCGGTGTTCTGGTGGCTAAATTCTCCAGTCGCTGGGGCATTCCATCCTTGATTCTGTTTATCGTCGTCGGCATGATCGCCGGTAGTGACGGACTCGGTCTTATCTATTTCGATGATGCGAAGACAGCTCAGATCATCGGTGTATTTGCGCTGGTCATCATCCTATTTGAGGGTGGTCTACATACAAAATGGGCAACGGTCCGTTCGGTTGCAGGTCCCTCCCTTTCATTAGCCACCCTTGGCGTAATCATCACTTCAACAATTATTGGCTTATCTGCCTACTGGCTGTTTGAATTGTCCTTACTACAGGGCATGCTGCTCGGCGCCATCGTCGGTTCAACTGATGCCGCGGCCGTATTTGCAGCGCTCAAAGAAAGAAACATCAAGGCGAAGATGGGGGCGACGCTCGAAGCAGAATCCGGAACGAACGACCCGATGGCTGTCTTCCTGACGTTATCGTTCATCGAACTGACCCTGATGCCTGACCAATCGATCTGGATGCTGCTTCCAACGTTCTTCCTGCAAATGGGGGCAGGGATTGTGCTGGGAGTTATCTTCGGTAAAGTTGCATCGTTCTCCATCAATCGGATCCGACTCGACTCAAGCGCACTATATCCGATTTTTTCAGTGGCATTTGCATTGATTACGTATAGTGTGACAGCGTTTATCGGGGGCAGCGGTTTTCTTGCCGTTTATGTCGCCGCCCTAGTGATTGGTAACAGTGAACTGACCTACCGCTATTCCATTTTCCAGTTCAATGAAGGATTTGCCTGGATGGCTCAGATACTGATGTTCATCATCCTTGGTCTGCTCGTATTTCCCGGTCAACTATTTTCAACAACAATCGTATGGGACGGGCTGTTCTTATCATTGTTATTGATTCTTGTCGCACGCCCTGTTGCCGTTTTTCTTTCGTTAATCAAGATGAACTATACGATTCGCGAGAAGATATTCATCTCATGGGCAGGTTTACGTGGAGCAGTTCCGATCGTACTTGCGACCTTCCCGATTGTCGACGGTGTGGAAAATAGCCAATTCATGTTCAACATCGTCTTTTTCATCGTCCTGACATCAGCACTCGTCCAAGGTTCGACCATCTCGCTGGTCGCGAAAAAACTCCACCTTGTCGGACCGAAGAAAGACGTACCTCATCATTCGATTGAGCTTATTTCAATGGGTAAAGCTGCAGCGGAGATGATCCAGTACCAGACGAATAGCGAATCGGCCATCGTCGGGATGAAACTGAGGGATATCTCCTTCCCGGCAAGAGCAAATATCAGCGCCATCGTCCGAAACAATGAAGTCATCACGCCATATGGCGAGACAGAAATCAAAACAGGCGACTTCCTCTACATTCTTGTCGAAGAAAAATATAAGGAACAATTGAAAAAAGTACTCGAGCAGAAGATCGAACGTCCAGCTGCCGAGTGAATCATGGTCGCTCCCCCTTTTTAGGTGGGGGCGGCTTTTTTGTGATGGTTTGAGATGGGAGGTGACCGACTTTCTGTGATTTTGACCGAATAGAGGGGATTTTTGACCGACTTTCTGAAATTATGACCGATTCCATAGAATTTTGACCGATTCGACCGAAATCAGGAAATTCTGCTCAACCAACTAATCTTAGTTATACTAGAAAATAGATACTAACGGAGGTGCCCCTCAAATGCTGCATGCTATCTACCTGTTCGTACTGGCAGGTTTAGCCGAAATTGGCGGCGGATATTTGATCTGGCTCTGGCTTCGTGAAGGAAAACCGTTCTATTGGGGACTTGGCGGCGGACTGGCACTCGCTTTTTACGGGGTAATCGCCACCTTCCAGGCGTTCCCTTCATTCGGCAGGGTTTACGCTGCATACGGAGGCGTCTTCATTGTGCTTTCCGTCCTGTGGGGATGGGGAGTCGACCGGAAGACACCAGACATGTACGACTGGCTTGGAGCCGGAATTTGTATCATCGGCGTCGCTGTCATGCTGTTCGCCCCCCGCACTACATAACTCACGCTTGACTCTGTGGTGTACCCCACAGTTTAAGATAGGAAGTGGGAGGAAAATGATGTACAAAATTGGTGAGTTTGTCGAGTTGACCGGCCTGACGAAAGAGACATTGCGTTACTATGAAGAAGTGAACCTGCTAGAGCCAGCCTATATCGATCCAGATAACAACTATCGTTATTACGATGATGGCAGCTACTTTCTGGCATTATTACTGATCAAGCTCCGCGAATTTGGCTTCACGATTCAGGAAATGATCACAGTCATGGAAGACGAATCGTTCGAGCACTTGGAAGAACTGGTATTGGAAAAACGAAAGAATATCCAGATGCAGATTCGAAAGCTGCAACAGACAACGCAGGAAATCGATGAATTCATTGCATCTGGAAAGGAGGACACACAATGATTGAATGGAAAGAAGAAAAAGTGATCGACGCACCTATCGAAGAGGTTTGGGACCTTTTCAAAGATAAAAACATCCAGCGCATCATGCCTAAAGTAGAAGAACATACCATCATTGAAAAAACAGAAACCGAAGTCGGAGCCAAGCATACCCAGACCTACCGTGAAGGAAAGCGGACCGAAACTTACATCGTGGATACCCTTGCATATATCGATACGACGGAAAGAAAGCTGAAAACAATCAGCTTCATCCTTGCAAGAGCTTTCGAAATGAAGCTTACCTTCGAGCTCGTGAAAGAAGGAGAAGCACAAACGCGTCTGATTTACGCTGGTCATAATAAAGGCATCAACTTTGTCGGCAAAGCGATGCTGAAGCTCGGCAACAAAAAAGGCGCAAACGATGTCATTCAGGATTTTTTGAATCGTGTCGACCAGGAAGCTACAAAAAAATAAACGTTCGGAGTGCCTCCACTCCGAACGATTTTACACTTCCTTATGTACGAATACTTTATTTTGCAAGAATCCCCTCTTCTCGTAAAACGCTGCAGCATCAACATTTTCTGCCCAGTAATCCAGTTCCACCCGGGTGAGCCCACGTTCTTCAGCAAGCGTTTCAATTTTATCCATCAGCTTCGTTCCGTAACCGCCATTCCGATATGCCTGATTAATGGAAATCTGATGGACATACAACGCCTTGTACCCATATTTGAATGGATTTTCAGGATACTCCTTGACCTCCAGCCAGGCATAGCCGATTGCTTCCCCTGCTTCCTCCGCTAATAAAAACAGATAATTCTCTTTATGTATGATTCCTTTGAAAAAATCCTTGAATGCCTCATAGTCATGAGGTTTTACCAGCTCCGGATTCAAGCCCACATGAATATCGTGCACGTGTTTGTTCAATCTTGCCAGTAGTTCGTAATCGTCCGAAATCTTGATTTGCATCTATTTTCCCCCTTCATCTCTTCGATCGATATGCAACGCACCATCCTTCAGAACCTCTGCATAAAACACGTCGGCGACCTTCGCTATACCAGCGCTTCGCAATTGCTGCAGCAGCCATTCCTCATCTAAATTAAGTTCCTTCATATTTTTCCTGACGAGGCTTCCATCTGAAATAACGGTTGTCGGGATAGGAATTGGAGAACTTGCGCTTATTTGGATCGACAAATCCTTTTTCGTCACTTGCTGGTGAAGATCCTTCTTCATCAACGAGAGCTGTCCGTCTGTTTCAAACACAGCATAGTCCACTTCAGCTACAGAAAAAGCCCCCTTCTTCCGCAATAAGCTGAGAAGTTCATCCATGGTCAACCTCGTCTTTCTCAGTGAACGCTCCATCACCTTCCCATGCTTGACCACCATGATGGGCTGCCCATTCATCCAAGAACTTGCTGTTTTTGACTTCATCTCGAACCAGCCGGCACCAAGTGTGAATACTGCCCAAGCCAGTAATACAATCATACCATTACGCAGACTGACAGTGTCGCTCATAACAGAATCAGCAGCCAAGGATCCAATTGCCACCGCAGATACAAAATTGAAGAAGGTCATTTGACTGATCTCTTTTCGCCCCATAAGTCGAGTCAATACTAACAGTACGATAAACGTCAATGCTAAACGAGCTAATAGTTCGGTTACACCCATTGATCATAACCTCCTCAAAAGTATGCTTCTGCTATTATCGTGCCATTTATGAAGGGGGAATCCAGATGAAGGATACCGCACACATGCCTCTTCATCCAGTTATCCCTATTCCAAGAATACTTACCTCAACATTTACTTTTACCGGAACATCCGGGTACATCTGTTTCCACCTATTCATGTCTACCTTTCTTCTCCGGTTATTCAGCACTTCTCCTAAACCAAGAGGGTCAATTCGCAATTCCTGAAAGTCCTTGATTAGCTTTTCTCCTTCATATTTAAAGTGATCTTCAAAAGCCTCTTCCATCTCTGTTGTTGTTTCCTGGCGATTGGTTTGGTCGAGGGTGGATGTTTCACTGATCATTCCTTTAATCTTAATGTTTAGTGTGTACATGGGGTTGTCATTTGACCCTGCTAACTCATATTTCACATTCGAAATCAGCTCATCCATTACAATCTCTCGACCTTGAAAGTCAATTCCTCTAACTCCTTTATCAATCCTTTCACTTAACATTTTATAAATGAAAGTTTGATCGACAGTTAATGAGGATATCATTTTCCCTTCCCTCAACAAAGCAAACCCAGAAATGATTGCTTCTTTTCCGTCCATACGAAAAATAGGGAGAACAGGGTCTTTTCCTTTAGCATAATGAGCATACAAGAAAATTTGAAGGTTGGACTTTGGCAAGTATTGTTGAGTGTTTTGTTTTATCATTCCTAAAAGGTACTGCCCGGTCGATTCCGTTTCACTATATTGCCCTTGCATTAATTCAGACGTACTTCCGTCTACAATAGCTACATGAACATCTCTTCCTATTTTCGGTTCACGAGCAATAAAGTCCAGCGAATCCGTCAGCCCTTTTTCCGCAAGCGCTTTGTTATAAAAGACCATCGTAAGCTTGCCTATACGTAAAGGCTTTGAAGACTTAGATTCGATTTGTCGATGGATTTCTTCAATAGTGCCTTCCGTGGCACTCAAATATTTCTCATTTACAAGCTTGGTTTCTTCAGAGCCGAATTGCCGTATCGCTATCGTTCCTCTTATCTCATCTTCCTCTGCAGGATCATAACCAACAAGTTCAACAAGCGCTACATCCTCCAAGCTTTCATTAGGAATACATCCAGCCAATGCAATAAATAGGACGAAGAGCAGTTTAGCTTTCATTTCTCTTATCCACCCTCTCCCTAATGATTACAAGAAGGAACAGCACCGGTATATATAGTAAAAAATATAACCCTGCCTCACTTGTGAAATTATTTAAGGTATCGACAGCCTTTCTTCCTTCAATCAAAATGCTTGCACCAAATAGCAACAACAAAAATACCCATATGACATGCCGTTGCTTCACTCGGAACATACGCTTCGGAATCCTGCTGGCTCCCCATAGCGCTAGACAGACATTAGGCATAACTACCACCACCCATGCGGCAATACCGACGAACTCAAATCGTTGGATGAATGTGAAGTCAACAATTTTCCATAGGGTGACAGTTGGCCATATGACATGATCCAGTTGCTCTTCGCTGTAATAGATAAAAGTTACCAATGCCGTACTCAGGTAGATCATTGTCGTATAGAACACCCCGAAGTGGGCCCATTTTATGGATGCTTGCTTGTTTTTTATAAAGGGATAAAAAACTAGCAGCAACTCAATCCCTAGAAAGCTGAGCGTGGTTGCTTTTGTTGAAGCGAGCAATTCCATAATGGAGTGATCGATGATCGGATATACATTATCTACCTTTCCAGCTTTGATCGGAAAGTACTTGAACAGAAGCAGCGGTAGTCCTAAAAGCAGGCTCATCAATGCCATTCCTGTAATGACTCTTACTCCTCCTATGACGATATAATACATAAGACCAAGAAACACGATGGAAAAAAGCCAAATTTGCAACTGAGGAAAAACCCAAACTTGAATCACTTCTATGAAAGTACGGAACACAGTCAGACAAAGGAGCAGAAAATAAATCGCTACAACCAAATTAAACAAAGAGCCAATATACTTCCCGAATACGTACTGATGCACAGTAACGATATCCCCATCGGTGTTTTTAAGAATTCGATAGATCATCCATAAGAGAAGATGGATGACTACTCCTCCCACCAAGATGGAGATCCATGCATCGTAGCCAGCATCCTTCGCGATATAACGTTCAAAGCCAAGGATTCCTACCCCAACCTGCATAGTATGAATCAATAAGAATACATACACAGGGGTAATCAATAGGTTTGCCGGGATATTCAATGCACCTGGTTTATTCATCCACATCCCTCTTTTCTTTGGCCCGTATCCGATTGAAACGCCCAGGGTCCGGTGAGCGTGTTAAAATTGGGCGTTTTGATTGCACGAAGAATGGAAGTCGAATGAAAGCATCCTTCAGTTCTCTGAACCGTAACGGATAAATTGGTGCAAAAAAAGGACGACCCAATGACTTCAACTTAATAAGGTGCACAATATAAAACACCATCACCAAAGATAAACCGACAAGTCCCCATACTTGAGCACCAATTAAAAATGGAAAGCGGATCAATCTTATCGTATTACCAATCTGATAAATAGGAGTAGTGAATGAAGCCAGTGCACCTAACGCAACGATGATTAGCAGGACATTACTTGTAAGACCAGCATCCACAGCCGCTGTCCCTATCACAATTCCACCCACGATACCGATGGTTTGACCAACTTTGGTTGGAAGGCGTGCGCCCGCTTCCCTCAGTAGCTCAATGGTCAATTCTAGGATAATCACTTCAAGTATTGGGGGGAATGGGATATCCGCCCGAGAGGAAACGATAGTTGCCAGTAAATCCTGGGGGATCATTTCTGGATGGTACGTAAGGATGGCAACATATAATGATGAACCTAATACGGAAAACATCACCGCAAACAAACGGATCAGACGAAACATCGAGCTTAAGTGCCATGGAAGAAAATAGTCATCAGAGGCAGAGAAAAACTCTACAATCGTAGTAGGTGCAGACAATGCATGCGGAGCCCCATCTACAATAATGACAACTTTTCCTTCCACCAGCGAACCCGTCACCCTGTCCGGTCTTTCCGTATCCAATAATTGCGGAAAAGGGGAATGGGAATTATCGGAAATCATTTGTGTAATATAGGAACTGTCATTGATTTGATCAAATTCAATATCTGTAATCCGCTGTATCGCCGTATTCACATTTTCCGGATTGGCAATTCCCTCAATATAAAGGATAGCGACTCTAGTTTTTGTAATCTTCCCCACCGGATATTCTTTGACTGTCAACTGAGAAAGCGGGAGCCTTTTCCGAACAAGGTTGATGTTGGTATCGAGTGATTCTACAAATGCTTCCTTAGGACCGACGACGCTGAATTCCACTTCCGGAACACTTACTTTTCTCGTCTCCGTTGAAGTTGCAGGAATCATCAAGGCTTCCCCTGGGTTACCTTTCATCTGGAAAATGACATACCCTTGCATGAATTTATCTCTAATTTCCTCAAATTGATTTGTAATCGTAATATTTTCTACAGGAATCATTTCTTTCATTTCATTAAGAGTAGATAGATGATGACCTTTTACTGCGGGCAGCACCGATTGATTTAGGATCTTCAAGTCGATCATCGTTTCGAAGTAGGAGAGGGTACAAGGTGTCTTTCCATTCAATGCATACGACTTAAAATCATTCGATTCCCTGTTCTGTTCTAGGAGTTTATCAATTGACGTTATTTTCGCATCATTCTCACGGTGCTTCCTTTTCATATCGCATGCCCCTTAGAACTTAGTAGAACTAGTCCATTTCTAGTTATTATTTAATACTCTGCAACTTGCAACATTTTATTCTGGATGGACATAGTAAGAAAAAGACCAGAATGGAGGAAGTCGATGATATTTGCTTATGTAGCTCCCTTAGTACTATTGGCTGCTTTCTTCCTGGCTGTCTATTTTCTAATGAATACGTTAGCAGCAGTCCTGCTCTATACATTCATCATAATTGTGCTATTCATTCCATTTTTCTTGCTATACAAAGAAGAAGATCCAGATAGTAAATGAAACAATAAAAGACGCCGGCCCATCAGCAGCATGGGTCAGCGTCTTCTTTTTTACCAGCAGGACGAAATATACAGCATAGTTCCTCAGATAGAAGGTGGTTCATCGTTTCTTCTTTGATCGTGTAATAACTCCACGTCCCTTTTTCTTCCCGCTCGATTAAATCAGCTTCAAGCAGGATTTTCAAATGATAGCTCAGCTTCGACTGCGTCATCCCGATCATCGGCTGCAGATCGCATACACAGGAGGATCCATGTGTACATAACAGGTGGAGAATCTCTAAACGCTTTTCATCGGCCAGCGCTTTGAACTTCTTTTTATAATCCAAGAACTGCTGTTGTCTATTTGTATCAAGTACAGGGATTTCTTTCACTGGAATCACCTTTTCATCAATTTTATTTGATTATATCACAGTTGATGAGCAGGTGCTCTTTCCAAAATTACGCTTCCGATGTGAGGTTTTGGCTGGAAATGGTGAATTGATACGCGTGGGTATTCTTCCATTTCATATAAAATAAGAACATGACGACCTTCCCAAGCAAACTGCATGACGTATATCTCCTTGCATCATACCCTTCTACTGTGCCGAATTCCAGCTTGAAACGATTGACGTTCTGACCGCCTTTGTCATCCGGATTTAGCACCTTCCCACCAAAGTTATACCAGGCACACCCCAAAGATTTAAAAAGCCTCATATCTTCCCAATGCAAATACCGATTGGCACGCCCAATCATGTTCCGGTCCAGGTTTTCTTCGTTCGCATATCTTCTGCTAGCAGAGTAAATCAAATACGCCTGGTGCTGATCCGTCTGATACACGTGATAACAAAGCACACGACTTTCCTGATCTGTTACATACGTCATCACAAGCGACCCTTGGTCACGAATCGCTTTCAGCTTCCCTTCATCACATCCACGTAAGTCTCGCTCTTTAGCAAAAGGATTATAAAATGCAGTAAACGCCTCAATCTGATTATCACTAGGTGCGGTCAAATTAACCAGATTCAGCTCATCACGATTTCTGGCGCGATTGATTTTGTATTTCGTATTCTTTTTGATGTTCTGGTAGATTTCCTCCTCTTCGTTGGTTAAATCAATCAGGTAGTTCGGAATGACGATGCAAATCCCTTTCTTTTTAGTGACAAATTTGTGCTTATCAATTGGTGATAACAACAATTCCATATCCATCAGAAGATCGGTTCTTCCCTTATTCGGAGCAACCCCGCTCCCCATCCGCTCTGTGATTTTTACAGCATTACGGTAATAACTGTACGTTAGCACAAGCATCCTCCTCATTGTTCTTTTTAAAGAACTATTAACGAAAAATTTTTTGTCAAAAGTTCCGACGTTTATACTATCCAGTTTAGTTCTTTATTAAGAACATTTCAAGTGAAAGATTGCACCTGCAATCATCAAGATCACAGGTGCATGAAGTTTACTTCTTTTTCTCGTAGTATTCTGTCCACTTATCATTCCCGGTGTGATAAAAATACTGCCACATATCTACACCATTATGATACGCTTCCTGCCAGTTGTCTGTCTTATTATCATAACCATAACCCCAAGTCATTTTCGAACGGTCATAAAAATGACTCCATACATCGCCGGCCTGTTCCATTTCATGCTCTTCCTCAAGGTAGGTGATTGCGTCTTCAGCATGTTTCCATTCCAAATCCGATTTGTCCATGATCGAGTTACCGGTCTCCCCCGCTTTCTCCATCAGCTGATCGGATATTTCATCGGCTTTTTCCATACCTTCCTGCTGCCACTCTTCCCAGGCATCCTGCAAGCGATCATACTCCTCGTTCCAGTATTCATCCAGTTCGTGCTTGGAACTTGCGTAGGTAAATGTGCCACCGCCCGCTGATGCAACTTCCTGCAACTGCTGCTGTGCCTCATTATCCACCTGGAAACCGATGATGTTGATGATTGGCTGAATCTCGGCTTCACTAAGCTTTTTCGCTGCAGCTACTGGATTGCCGTCACACGTTTCGATTCCATCACTGACAACATAAGTAACAGCACTGGAGGCATTTTCCGGAATGTCTGCCTGCGATTCTTCTATCGCACGGGCAATCGGTGTCCAGCCCGCTGGATTGATAGAACTTAATGCATCTGAAATCTTTGATTGATCAATTTTTCCGCTATACAACATTTCGGTGGATGCACAGGATTTCTCCTTATCGGCGTCCGATCCTGTGCCTTCATGACCATAAACACGTAAAGAGACAGTCCCATTCTCAGGCAGCTGTCCAATGAATTGATCAATCGCCTGTTTCGCAACTTCCATTCTCGTCGATCCGTCCGCCGTTTCCCCCATACTACCACTCGCATCCAGTAAAATAGCGAAATGAGTGCCTGAAGTTGCCTGTGGGCCTTCGACTTCTTCGTCCACTCCGGTTTTATCCACATTCACGGTCGGATCGAACTTGATGAACGTTTCCACCTCTTCATGGTAATCCTCCCGCACGAGGTGAAGGATCGCTCTTTTTATTGTTTCTTCATCTACATCTTTGGGTAGTTCATCCAGCTTCGCTTCTACTGCAGCCTTATCGTAATTGGTGCCGCTGAATTCTCCTTCTTTTTTTATCATTTCCTGTTCTTCTTCTGTCAGATCTCGGTTGATGTCAGTGAGCTCGTAGGATTCAAATTCATCCTCCCACCATGCATCCGCTGGCTGGGTTGTTTGCTCTTGAGATTCTTGCTCCTTTGCTTCCTGTTCTTCTGTCTGCTCTGCTGCAACCGGATCCGCTGCTTCTTCCGTTGGTTCTTCTTCCGAACTGCACCCGGCAACCGCCAGCGCGAGTGCTCCAGCTAGCAATATCTTTTTCCAATTCATAACGATTTCCTCCCCTGACTAAGACAACTCTGCATATCATACCATTTTTATACAATTTGATATCTGCCTATATATTCTCATTTTTCGGGGATGTGAAACCTTTATCGAGACTTTTCTAATCAAAACTTCTGCATTACTGATTAAAATGGATGATTTACTAATCGAAAGTTTAGAAATACTAATTAAGAGTTGCATTTTCTAATCATATTCTCAGATTTATCTATCAAATGCATCTAGTACATAGCGTGTAGCTTTGCCTCGCCCACAGACTGGAATATTAAACTTCTTACAAATCCTTTTTGTAACTTGAGAACTGCTTAAATTTAAGAAATCCTGTATTTGGGCTAGAGGGACCTTGTTTTCATAAAATAGATGCATGTCTTTAAGAGTTTGTTCACACACTTCATCTTTGAAGATCTCCTCGCAAAACTCACATGTCCATCTCCCATGTAGGCGTATTAACGGTGGTCGATCACATGATGGGCAAATAATTCCAGGGATGAGATCATCACTGGTAATTCCGAGATTCTTCAACACCTCAGTTCCTCGTATTGGGTGATGTTCTCGCAAAATTTCTTCTTGCAATTTTTTCAGGGTTTTTATATCAAGATATTCTTTCGTATATGTGTGATTTGTATCTTGGAGTGCGAAGTAGAGTTTCTTTTGGTGCATAACTTGCGCGGAAAGTGTAGGGGTTGAGAACTTTAACTGGGTTCGAGGGTTACTGATTACTACAAAGTGAACAATCGGTAAGTCATGGATACCATATCTATACAACCACCAGTTCAACTGCTCTTTATGCATTCTGACTTGCAGAAGGGGACACGAAAAAGTTTCAGTGATGCCATCTTTTTCTCTTAAAAGTTGATGATGATCCACATCAAAATAGAGCTTTCCAGCAATGTTTTTCACTTCTATGATAGCCGCAAATGAACTCGTAAGTATTAGAAAATCTAGTTGAAAGAAGTTTTTGCCATCATATAAACGAAGGTCGTGAAAAATACGGAAGGACTCCTTTTCATAGTGTGATAGGCTATAAGCTAACGACGCTTCTCCAAAGAATCCAGCCAACTTCATCCCACATCGATCTAGTATTGTTTGGTTTTCAGGATACTCTGCACTAAGCCGTTTTTTAACCTGTTGATATACCGCAATTTCTTCTGACATCTTTATAGGTTTTATGTAAATAAGCAACACTCCCTTTGCCTCCTTTACTTTCTATCTCTTCCTTGAATCTCCTTTAGTATTTACTGATTAAAAATAGTTGGATTCTAATTAAAATATTAGTTTTACTGATTAAAACATTAGCAAAACTAATCAAACCTCTACCTTTTCTAATTAAACAGACCCATTTACTATTCAAAATAAAAAATTCAGCCCCAGGCGCGATGCCTGGGGCTGAATTTCTTATTAAGGTATTGTCACTTCCAACTGCCAAGAGTGCTCTTTACCTTTCACTCGATAAACATAAGTCTCGCCAGACTCGACATCAGCATCGAGGAAGCTACCCTCATCTACTTCCGCAAGCTTTTCATCACCGCGGAAGACTTGATAAAATTCCTCTCCAAGGTCCTCCCATGAAAGCTGTACGCCTTCATTAATGACCTCTGCCTGCAGATCGTCGGTGTTTCCTGCCTTATCTGGATCTTCACTTGAATCAGCGGTCTTACCTGGCTTACCAGGATTACTAGGCTTCCCAGCCACAACAATCTCAAGCACGTCGCTTTCTGCTTCACCTGCAAAATTCGCTGCGACAGCAACCAGCTTATGCTTACCATTAGCAAGCTCAAGTTCTGCTTCAAACGTACCGTCCTCACCAACTTCAACTTGAGCAAGCTCGTCCGAACCTTCCTTAATGGTCACCATAGTTCCAGCTTCCGCTGTACCACTCACGACAACTGGTCGTTTAACGACGCGGTCCATGTCATCCCAGACAGGTGCTTCTGGTGCAGTCTGTTCTGCATCGATCGCCCATTCGAGCGCGTTTACAAACAGCTGCTTTCCTTCTGCAGTCCATCCGTAATCCGGACCGATCATGTTATTGACTGCGTAGGACGAAAGGACAAGTTGCATGTGGTCGGCACTTCGGAACTGGTATCCAACCGAAGCTCCTTTATCTTCGCCGTCAACGTAAAGGTTGCTCAGCACTTTACCAGGGTACCCCTCAAATGTTGCATACGGGCTACGCTCTGCCAAAATCCGAACCTGCCCGTTCTCATCTGAAGCCACCCCTTCAAACATCGGGTGATCAGCTAGATAATCTACGAAAACGGCTCCTTCGTCATAGCCTTGTGCTCCCATTTCAGGATATCCCTCAACTTCCCTCAACAAATGCACCGAGCCTTCTTCTGCTCCCCACGTCCCAACAAATACGGTGCTGACATGGTGTTCATCGCTTGCTGCAATCAACTGCTCGACCTGCTCCACAGAGCCGTCTCCGCTATTGATCAGGACCAGCTCATAGTCGGCTACATCAGCAGCGACATCCCAGTCGCGTTCTTCTGCAAGCAAGTCATTTTCCATCAACAACTCTACAATACTACCATCCACATCACCTACGACGGCCACTTGATAATCATCAAGATGCACGTCCAAAACAATATTTTCATCCTCCACATTCACATCAACCGTTGCTGAGACATAGCCTTCCGCTTCCACTTTCAGCTTATAGTCGCCTGGCAGCAGTTGATCAAATGCGTATGCGCCATCTTCCCCAGTCATTACTTCTTCCTTGAAGTTTTCATTTTCGACCGGAGTCAGGGTAACCGTAGCGTCAGACACTGGCTCTCCCGTCTCTCGATCGGTCACTACGCCAGCCAGACTTACACCTTCGATTTCAGCAAGGGTGAAGTCGGCGACAACAGCATCTCCGAGTTCTGCTACCTCGACAGTCTTACTTGCTGCTTCGTAACCTCGAGCCAATACGCTCACTTCATACTCTCCGACACCGACACCGAATCGGTAATTTCCGTTCACGTCGGTCGTCGTCTGTTTGTTCTGTCCTTCAAGAGTCACTTGCGCTCCAACCACAGGCTCGCCAGCTTCATCCGTGACGGTTCCTGTAATCTCACCCAGACTTGCAGTCATTGCAAAATCCAGTGCGTTCAAGTAGATCTGCTCTGTATCCTCGGTCCAGCGTTCATTCGGGTTCCCATATCCACCGATATGAAGCGTCGATAATAGTACATGAACACTATTCGCAGAACTGTAATTGAAACCGATACTGTCTCCAAGCGGGCCAACCTCATCATTGGTCAGGCTCGCGATCGTCGTTCCACTGTAATTTTCATACACCCCGTATTGAGCGTTACTGTTCGGTCTCGTCAAAATCTCCACTTCATCCCCGACGTTGTACCCTTTCAAAATCGGGTGGTTCGATTCGACTTTCAACTTGATGCTATCCGGTGCAAATCCTCCAATAGCATCCTCTGGGTCTCCTGTAACATCTGACAAGTCACCCAATGTTCCGAAGCTATATTGCCCAGGGAATATCAGGCTCACTTCATTGGCATCTGCCTTTTCAATGAAAGCTCCGAATTGCTCGTCACTCATACTTGAAGATGTGTCATTCAAAATGACGAGTTCATAATTGGCAAGTGCTCCATCGAGTTCCTGGTGATCACGATAGTCATAAAAATCGACATCGTATCCATTCGATTCCAGGAACGGCATGATTCTGTCCTGCTGATAACTGTTAGCAAGTACAGCAATCTTCTGTGCCTGAACGAGTGTCACGTTCACCTCGATTGTCTCGCCAGCTGTAACATCCACGGAAGATCCTCTAGGCGCATAGCCTTCTGCAACAACCCGAAGTTCATATTGTCCTTCCGGTGCCACCAGTTCATAACTGCCGTTTTCATCGGTGGTCACTTCTAATGGCGTGCCTACCAGCTGAACACCGGCTCCTTCAATAGGTGCATTCGTCTGACTGTCGATCACTGTACCAGTAATCGTTCCGGCGTTATCGGTCTGAAGCGTGAAGGTTTCATTGAGCACTTGACCATTTTCAATCGTGACCTCAAAGGTCTGATCCACATGGCCGAATGCTTCCACACTCAGCTGGTACGTTCCCGCTTCCAACCCTACGAAAAATTCACCTTCGTCATTCGTATCTATCGTATCCCCAGTCTCTTCCACAGTAATTGCAGCTTTCACTGCCATACCCTGCTCGTTTTCTACTTTGCCATGCAGTTCGCCTACCAATGGTTCACGATCACTCGTTGTCCATTCCAGTGCATTCTGCAACAGCTTCTCTCTGTTTTCATCAAAATAATCACCTGGGTGGAAGACACTGCTGAAGGTGAAGTTCGCCATCAGCACTTCAACGGATTCTGTGGTGCGTCCTTTGAACGCGACCATGCTTCCACTCTCTCCATTCGCTTCATGCGTCATGTCCACTACGGTTTCACCGGAATAGCCATCGAAGCCGTAATAGTAATTGTATTTCGATTCGACATCGAAAGTCGTTTCCGGATCCAAACCTTCCGTCAACGGATGTGCTTTCGTCACAGTCGCACTTGCACCTGCATCACTTCCGCTGAACACTGCATCCGGATCATTGTAGAAATCGGATAGGAAATCGATTGCTCCCCTGCCGCCATGCTGACCAGTCCAAATGATTGAAGTTTTCGTTTCATCCAGGGCTTGAATAAACGCATCCAACTCCTGTTTCGACGGTTCTGCATCACGATCATAATCGTTATTGGCAAAAACAAGATCGACTTCTTCCAGCTTATCAAGATCCGTATAGGTCATGTCTTCGGCTTGATAACCTTTGTCACGAAGGTATTCTTTAACCGAAACGTAGCTGGATGAATTGACTTCCCCGATGACACCTACGAGAGGAGAAGGCTTCATCGTCAGATTCAGCGTAACTTCCTCATTGGCGGAAAGGCTCACCTCAACCTTTTTATCAACAAATCCTTCTTTTTCCAGAGACAAAGTGTAGTCTCCAGGCAAGAGGTGTTCCAATTCAAATGTACCCTGTGTGGTGGTGACCGCTTCACGCGGTGTGCCTTCTAGCGTAACCGCTACACCTTCCACTGCATTTCCGTCACGCTCATTTTCCACGACTCCGGATAGTGAGCCAGCGTCTTCGGCTACGTCGACTTCAATCGTCTGCGTCTCACTTCCCATGGTAGATTCGAGCGTGATCGTTTTCGTTTCGTAACCATAGGAATGAATCTCAAGCTCGTAGGTTCCTTCATCAAGCGCAATTTCAAATGCACCTGTTTCAGGATCGGTTTCTTTTTCCACTTCTTCACCGACCACTTTGACCGTAGCTTCCAAAGGCTCGCCTTCATCGTTCACAACGGTTCCGCTCACCGTTGCAAATTCTGCATTGGCTGCCCAAAGCACGGCATTGACGATCAGATTATTCCCCGCTTCAGTATAGTCTTCTTTGTTCCTGATAAATGAATATCCATGACCGCTCATCAAAAGCTCCAGACTTTCACCGGTCCTTGCTTTATAAGCGATTCCTGTGCCGAGCGGCTCTTCCATTCCTTCCTGCTGGATGTCAGCAAGCGGTTTGCCGCTGTATCCATCAAACGCAGCAATCGAGCCACCATCCGGCTTCAGAATTTCAATCGTCTCCCCTTCAGCGACCCCGTCAAAAATCGGATGCGCTTCTGTCACCACATATTCGGTGAGTTTGGAGCGATCTCTGAGTGTAGTACGATTTTCAGGATCCTGACGATGCTTGACGAGATGGTTGATTCCGGAACCACTGTAATACGTGTCCCCGAAAATCACACTCGTCTTCTGCTTGTCTGCCTCAGCCATCATGGCCTCGAACTGTTCCTTTTTAAAATAAACCGTACTCGGATCATTTACGAAAACAACATCGTACTCACCGATTTGTCCGGCAATTTCTTCTTCATCCACTTCTACCGCTTCAATGCCGGCATCTGCCATCACCGACCGGAAATTACGTGAATCGTTGTAATCATCACCGACGACTGCTACAGCTGGAACAGGATACAGCTCAACATTCTGATCCCCTTTGATCCGAGCGACGTCGATTTCTTTTTCCTCACTAATGTATCCATCCATTGAAACTTGCAGTACATGGACCGCTTCAGCGAGACCAGCGACTTCGTATCTGCCATTGGAAGAAGTCGTCGTTTCCTTTACTACTTCTCCATCCAAATTAAGTACCTTCACAGCAGCACCCTCAAGCGGTTCACCCGTCACTGAATCACTGACAAGCCCGGCCACCGTGCCACCATCGGTCCGCTCCATTTCAATCGATAGCGCATCGTTTTCCGAGCCCACTTCGATCTCCACAGTCTTCGTCGCAAAGCCTGCTGCACGGACTTCAAGCGTGTACGTACCTAAGTCGTGGAAAAACTCGAACGCTCCTTCAGAGGTTTCCACTTTCGTTCCTGTCTCAAGCACTTCGATCGTGGCATCGATCGGTTCTCCACCAGCATCGACCACTGTCCCATCGACTAGACCGAAAGCTACATCTCTCAAGTAATCGACTGTATTCAGAAGCAACTGCTGCTGGTCCTGCTTCCATCCTTGCAGCGGCGAAACCCATGGAGCTGCTCCGTGTGCTGCAAGCAGCATGTGGGCACTGTCTTCAGCTACAGCTTTATAGGCTACACCTGTTCCAAGATAGCCTGCTTCTGTGCTCCCGATTTTCGCAAGTGCACTGCCATCATACTGATTGAACCAGGCAAAATAGCCATCACGATCATACAGATCAAGCCTGTCACCGATTTCCCAGCCTTCAAAAATCGGATGAACGGTTTCAACTTCAAGCCTTACCGTACCATCGCCTGAATGCTCTCCGAATTTTTTCGGGTTTTCATAAAAATCATATAGATGTTCAATCGATCCGTATGACCCACCCCATTGATCGGTGAAGATCAGGCTGACACCATGTTCTTCAGCAGCAGCGATCAATGCATCGACTTGCTCTTTCGTAGGCTGAACGCCACCTGTCCTATACGCTCCATTCAAATAAACCATTTGATAACGGTCGATATCCTCAACGATATCCCACTCCCGCTCTTCAGCGGTAACACCGTTAAGCTGTAAGAACTTCGTGACTTCTGATTCGTAATCATCCAACACTGCCACATCGATCGGCTGCATCGAATAACTTACTGTTGTCGTTTCTCCCGCTACGACGGTAAGTTCTTCGGACAACGCTACATAGCCATCAAGCGTCAACGAAATTCCAAACGTTCCTTCATAAACGTTTTCTTCAGTAAACAACCCTTGATCATCTGTTGTTCCTTGGACAGGGGTACCGTTGACTTCTACGGAAACTCCTTCAAGTGCTTCCCCGGTTCGAGCATCTGTGACTTCCACCTGCAACGCGCCTTCCTCCGCTGCTTCCAACGTAAAGTCCTGTGCCCTGCTGAATCCGGAGACAAATTCAACAGTTGTTTCCTCCTGCTTATAACCATACTCACTGACTTTCACCGTGTATTCGCCAGGCTCATGGTTAATCGTGTACGTTCCATCTTCAGCTGCTGTCACCTCATAACCTGTCTCTTCAATCGACAGCACTGCATCCAGTCCATTACCATCAGCATCCGTCACTGTACCGGTCATGATACCTGGTGCCATGTAGCTCTGGATACCAGCACGATATGGGACAACGACCTGTCCGGATAGAATCGGAAGGTTGGAAGTGCTGTAAACCGGCAAGGTGTATGATGTGAGCACCTCACCCGTGTACACATCCAGACCTGAGAACTTTCCATCTTTCCCGGCATAGAATAAAATTCCGTTTGCGGAAATGGAGCCGTTATTATAGCTTGCTCCTACTTCTGTATTCGTCCATACAAGTTCACCAGTCTGTTTATCGAACGCCCGTAATAACGGCTCCGATGCAGACGTTGCAATCACCATGTTTTCATAAACGATCGGTGATGCAGCCTGGCTATCCCCTACATCGGCAGCACGCCATAATTCGTCGCCGGTTGCGGCATCGAATGCATACAGGGTCCCGTCATCCATCGTCGTGCTGGATGCAGAGGCATACAACGTCCCTTCGTGATAAACCGTTTTTGAAAGGAATCCTTCTCCTTCCATCGTCTTGCTCCACACTTCTGTACCATCTTCCATACTGAAAGCACGAAGCTTCTCGTTATTGAAACTTCCAACAAACAGCATGCCATCCCCTAGAGTAGGACCTGCATAGGTCGGCGCTTCCAATGGCACATTCCATAATTCATCGCCTGATGCTGCGTCTAGCGCTGTCAGCTTGGCATTTCCATCAAGACCGGAGGATACATAAAGTTTTCCATCCTTGAGAACCGGGGCTTCATAGATTGCAGGACTGCCGACATCCGTACTCCACAGCACGCGGCCATTTGTTGCATCAAGTGCATGAATGTTCCCATCCGCGCCTCCAGATACAAATACTTTGCCATCTGCAAGCGTAGGTGTGGAACGATTGTCATTGCCCAAGCGGACTGCCCACATTTCTTCCCCTGTCTGGGTATCTAATGAAACGACCCAGCCATATTCGGTGACTGCAACAATCTGCTCATTATTTGCTGCAGGCGTAGTGAAAAGGAGCGGTCCCTTTGAACCGGATTCATACGTCCACGCATCATTGAGCGCATCCAGATCAATTGAATGTGGGGATACTGCATTACGAGCAGCATTGTTATTCGCAGTCTCCCACATCGCTGAAGAGGAAGCAGCATCTTTCCGAACTACTTCAATCGTCAGCTGCTTTTCGCCATCGACTGCAACTTCTGATGTGACCCCCTCTATGCCACTGCCGGTCACCTGAATCTCGTAGGTGCCTACTGGGACCTCACCTAGCGAAAATTCACCATCCGCATTAGTCCTGCTTACTGGCAATGGGGTATCTTTCACACGTAAGTATGCATATGCGACAGGATTGCCATCCTGGTCGACCACTTGTCCAGTGACTTCATAAGCAGCAGACTTCTGTAACGTCCACTCTACTGAAGTCGTTTCCCCTTGAGTCACTTCTACCTCTACTTCGAGGTCTTCATAGCCGAACGACTCGACCACTGCATCATACGTTCCTTCTTTCACTTTAAAGGAAAACGCCCCATCTGCCGGAATCTTGTATTCCATGTCATCAAGAGAAAGTGTCCCTTCGATCGGCTCACCTTCCTCATTTTTCAACACACCAGTCAATTCGCCCGCATAGGCGGTTTCGGTCACTGCCTGATAAATGTTGATGATACCCTTTCCATACACGCTGTTCGGCAGTTCACCCATGTACGTGTCTTGCCTCGCCGTATTCAGGAGCAGCTGCTTCACTTCATCGATGTCCAAGTCAGGGTTCGATTGATACAACAGCGCGACTGCACCTGTAACGTGCGGTGCTGCCATCGATGTTCCGCTCAAGGTGAAGTATTTTTCATTACCGATTTGCGAGGACATCGCTGAATAGATTTCATGTCCTGGAGCTACGATATCAGGTTTGATCATCTGCTTCGTTTCTCCATTTTCATCCGGCCAGTAGACAGGGCCACGACTTGAAAACGGAGCGATCTGATCAAAACGATCGGTCGCACCAACGGTAAAGGAAGCTGGAAAACTTCCCGGTGCACCGATGGTCTCTGTACCTGGTCCATCATTCCCTGCGGAGAAAACCGGGAAGATTCCTGCAGAGACCCATGCTTTTACATCATCATAGAATTCCATGCTGTATGTATTCGAGTTCCCCCAGGAATTGTTTACAACATGTGGTGCCTTTGACGGATCTCCACCAGGTGCCATGAACCATTGGAATGCTTCATGGATACCAGAAGTGGATGCCCTGCCGATATCATCAAAGATCTTAGCGGCAATCCATTCCGCTTCCGGAGCGACACCGATCGGCTTTCCACTGCCACCGCCTAGTACCGTTCCAGCAACGTGCGTCCCGTGTCCATTTCCGTCTTTCGGTGTTTCATAATCCTGTCCGGACACATCGATCCACGAAAACTGATGTGCACCGTCTTTCCCACGATAATTGTCCTTCAATGCTTCATGGGTAGCGTCCACACCGGAGTCCATGATACCTACTACGATACCGTCTCCCTGCAGTCCGTACTCTCCCCATACTTTCGTTGCATAAATTTTCTCAAGACCCCATTCCGGGAGCCTCGGACCTGATTCTTCTACCGTGATTTCAGGAAGCTCGATCACTTCATCAAGCGTGATGCTCTCAATATCTTCACGCTGTTCGAGTTCGTTCAATGCATCCTGGTCGACTGTTGCTGCAGCACCGTTGATGATCCAAAGCGTACTTTTCTTTTCCGCTTTCCCATCTTTTTCGAGCGCTGCTAATGCTTTGTCGAGTCCTGACTGACTTTTCTCTGCTTTATCCTCAAGCTTCTCTTTTACGAAAGCAAGCTTCTCGCTCCGCTTCTGCAAACTTTTCGTTTGAGGATAGAGCTTGTCCAGTTCCGGCTTATCCTTCATGCGGATGATGACATCCACTTTTTCTTTCTTTTTCAATATGGTTTTAACTTCAGCTTCTACCTTTTCCTGCTTGGCAGATTCCTTGGACTTCTGCTGTTCCGGCTGTTCGATTCCAAGCCCGGAGAGCATGTTTTCCAATTCATCCTCCGCCACTGCTGGATCCGCTTCTGCTTCACCACTCTCTGCCTGCTGCTCAAGCTGCTTCTCCAGTTCGAGCTTCTCTTCCTTCGTTTCCGGCTGTCCCTCTGTCGCATAAACAACAGAAGGAGGGACAGAAATCGAAAGGAGCATCAAAAAAATGGCAAAGATTGCGAAATTCCTCTGCAATCTTCTTTTTCTCAACATTCCCCACCTCCATAAAAATTGGCAATCTACCAAAAAATACTATATTTTTGATAAATTACCTCTATTTATCTGAATATTCAGATTAAATTCGTTCGTTGGTAGGAAATGGTAAGCATAAAGACTCTACCACGCATTAGGTAAAAAGTTCCAAATGGTAACCAGCAGCTTATTCTTTTTGTCCTAACCAGTACATTTATCCCACCACTTCGAATTCCTCAATTTCATCTATGACGCTCTTAAAATGGTAGAATTTATCGGATGTATGTTTTAATAGAGGAAATCGTTTACATAAAAAGGAGGAAACTACATGGAGAACACGTTGATCCAGGCAGATGACACGTGGTTGTTATGGGCCTTTCTTGCTGGATGGGCTGCTGTCAGCATCTACCTGGAACAGAAATATAAATGGGCGTCGAAGCTTACAGGTGCGATCATCGCTTTGCTTGGGGCTTTGATACTAGCAAACTTGAAAGTGATTCCGACAGCCGCCCCCGCCTATGATGCGGTGTGGACGTATGTTATCCCGTTAGCAATCCCGCTCTTGTTGTTCCAGGCCAATTTGAAAAAGGTACTGAACGAAAGTGGACGGATGCTGTTCATCTTTCTGATCAGTGCGGCCGGAACGGTAATCGGTGCGTATCTCGCATTCTTCCTGATGAAAGATTCAATCCCTCATCTGGACAAAATCGGAGCGATGGAAACTGGCTCTTACATAGGTGGCGGCGTGAACTTCGCTGCATTATCAGGGAAACTGAATCCGCCCGGGGAGCTCGCAGCATCTGCGATCGTAGCAGACAACCTTTTGATGGCACTCTACTTCTTCGTGCTGATTCTAATGCCGACGCTCAGCTTTTTCAGAAAAAATTACCGCACGCCATACATTGATGACCTGGAGAAAAATGCAGGATCAGGAGAAGAGAATACTGCTTCAAGCTATTGGAAACGGAAGGATATTTCCTTGAAGGATATCGCCCTTGCTAGCGGAAGCGCGTTCGTATTGGTAGGCGTTTCTTTCAAGCTGGCGGAATGGATCGATGGACTCATTCCTTCAGGAGATGATGTGAATGTAGTGCTGAACCTGCTGAATGGCCTGTTCGGGGATGGCTACCTGATGCTCACGACCGTGACAGTCCTTGCAGTCACCTTCTTCAGTGGATTTTTTGAAAAAATCAATGGCGCACAGGAGCTTGGTACTTACCTGATCTACATCTTCTTCGTCGTCATCGGGGTGCCGGCATCGATTCCATTGCTGATCAACAATGCACCATTACTTGTGGTATTCGTTGGTATCATTGTGCTGTTCAACATGCTTGTCACCTTCAGTGTCGGGCGTGTGTTCAAGTTCAGCCTCGAAGAAATGATTGTCGCCAGTAACGCCAATGTCGGCGGCCCGACTACTGCCGCAGCATTCGCAATCGCCAAAGGCTGGACGAAGTTGATTGTCCCGATCATGCTCGTCGGAACATTGGGCTATATCATCGGAAATTACATTGGAAGCATGATGTATTACGTCTTTCAAGCCATGTAAAAAGCAGCCGTCACTGGCTGCTTTTTCGTTTACCAAACGGATGCATATTTCTTACGGTATTTCGCATCCTGTTCTTTTTCGATCAAGTCCAAAGCTGTGCGCTTGATTTCCGGATCCTCGAGGTAATCATAGAGACTACGCATCCCTTCCATGATATCGAAGCGGATCAGCGTGTAATTCTTTTCATCCTGACAATTTTCAAATCGGTTGGTAAGATGATCCATTACCAGCTGTTTATGTTCAGGTCCGGCCAGCCCGACTCGCCAAATAGCCTGCAGGCTGTGCCTTGCTGTAACGAATTTCGAATCGAACGTCACTTCCCACACATCGGGAAAATCATGAAGCATCCGATTCTCTGGATCACTGATCGCAAGCTGAGCAAGAAACTGTGCCGCTCGTGATCGCCGGTGTGCATCCTTATGGGTGAGGTCTGCCTTCAAATCGTCCCACACCTCGTACGCCCAATCTACTTCCTGTTCGGTTTCCGCCATTATATGTTGATAGGCTTCGTACTGACTTGTTTTATCCTTCGATTCGAGCTCCTCGAAATAGCGCTTCATCTCTTCATTCATACCGTCCCTCCTCTCCTCTATCAGTATAGTACGATGTGTAGGCATCTAACCTTTATTCATAAAGGAAGATGGTCAACTTTTTCAGGGTTATGTTTATTCAGCCAAACTTCTGCCTCTCCTATCATCCAATCTCCGAATTCATCCAAAAAAGAGAGGATTTCCCCAGCATTTGAAGTGGGATTAATGGCATACACCAACGCTTGTCTCATCTTTTTCTGCTGATGAGGGTAGTACTGGGAAAATCGCTCATATGCCGGATATAAATCCCTTGTATAGGTTTGTTCGTCAATTAAAACGAAGGCAAATCCGCACCTGACGATGATTTTCATGATCCACGTGCAACAATCCGCTATATCCTCCAGGTCCTCGTTATCGACAAGGTCTTCTTTTGCCTGCTGGATTTGACTTTTCAACTGGACGATATGTGCGTTCGCCAGCTTCTCATCGGGCTTATAATCCGGCAGCGTCCCCTGCAGGTTTTCTCCATATAGGCAGACGCTATAGGTCTTGATCATGAACGGGATGATATGGAATCGACTTCTGTCAGCAACCTCCCCTAAAGGAAAGACTCCTGCTTCCACCCCATTTACAAAAGAAAAGCGTTCCGTGAGCTTCTCTTCAAGTGAATAGAGTCTCTCGAGCTCATCAGCACCCAATGGAGTATGCGTTACAATGAGCAGATCGATATCCGAAACACCTTCGATCGCCAGCCCTCTCGGTAGAGATCCACGCAGATAAATGCTATGAATCTCCTTGGAAAAAGCAGCTATAATTTCATCTACCACAAAGGTTACTGCTTCTTTGAATCTTACATCGATCTTTTCCCAGCTGGATTCGTTTACGAGATATCCATCGTGATTTACCTTGCAGACAGCTCCTATTCTCCTAATGTTCATGTCATCGCTCCATTCCAGCATTCTCGTCGAGCATTTTTCGGATGATCCGGATTTGCCCACGGTGATTGATTTCATCCTCAAATACATGAAACCAGATGAAATAGTGATTGGAAGGCTGGTCCGCCCACATACAATCTTCGTACAACCAATCATCTTCAAATCCAGCGAACTTCCGCAACGTCCGTCCCCTTACCTCTTCAAGCTTTGAAAGGTAAAATTCCAACGGCCGCCCTTTGATTTCTTTTCTCCCCTGGTCCCCGAGTGCATAGGCTGCTCCCCACTCCGCCATTTCCTGTTCATTCGGTCTCCTGCCATCAAAAAATTCGATTTGAAACCCTTTTTCGACAGCTGCCATATGTAGGAGTAATGCCCCGATACTATTGGCATTTTCACCAGGAAGATAATCCAGTTGTTCCGGAGTCAATCCTCTTACTGCATCTAGTGTCGTTTTTCGTGCGTAATTCATCTGGGTTACCAGTTGTCCGATCTGTGGTGTGTAACCTTTTATAGTCTGTACTTTATATTCCATGTACTCACCCCCATCATAACTTCATTTATTGTTCAGCAATACTAAAAAAATTCTAACATTTTCAAAAAGAATCACAACTATCGGATGGATGTATTGACGGTATTTGGTAAGTAGGATAAGATGATTTTACAGTCAAGAGTATAGACTGTGATGATTAAGAATAAGATATACTCCAAAGGGGAGTAGCTTACAGTGACGTCGACAATACGTGGTCTCATTCAGAAGATCACCGGCTAAACTGGCAACTTCATGTTGTTTGCGAGACCTTTGCCACTATGGTAAAGGTAGTCATACTTTAATGTACAGACCTTTACCAATCGTACTTGGTAAAGGTTTTTTGCTTTTCTCGAAAACTTATCGAAAAATAAACCAATGAGAAAGGAGTAAGCAGGCTGATGTAATTGTGTTGGTGGATAGTTAATGGAATGATTACAAAACATTTTAAAAAAATTGCAAAGGGGATAAATTATGGAAACGTCGATTAAGCTTGCAGCAGTGGCACTGTTGATCATTTTGACAGCGTTCTTTGTTGCAAGCGAATTTGCGATTGTAAAGGTAAGAAAGAGTAAGTTGGAATCTAAAGCAAATGAGGGAAACAAACGGGCAAAAGCAGCACTGAAGGTAACCAATAACCTGGATTACTACTTGTCTGCGTGCCAATTAGGAATTACAATCACAGCCCTTGGATTGGGGTGGTTAGGTGAACCTACCCTTGAGGTACTGCTTCATCCATTACTTGCGGGATTTGACTTGCCTTCTGGATTATCTCACACGATCAGTTTTGCCATCGCGTTTTTCATTATCACTTTCTTACATGTAGTATTAGGAGAATTAGCACCGAAAACAATGGCTATCCAAAAAGCAGAATCCATTACATTGATGCTTACTCCTCCTTTAGTTCTCTATAGTAAAATCATGTACCCGCTGATCTGGTTGCTGAACGGTTCCGCTAACTTACTGATTCGTACGTTCGGTTATCAGACAGCTAGTGAATCCGATGAAGTCCATTCAGAGGAAGAACTACGTCATATCCTTTCAGAGAGCTATGAAAAAGGAGAAATCAACAAATCTGAATATGAATATGTCAATCGGATCTTCGAGTTCGATGAGCGTCTTGCTAAAGAAATCATGGTGCCCCGCACCGATATTTCTGTGATCGATATTGAAGACCCGATCCAGGAATCCATCATGCACATCAGGAATGAAAAATATACGAGATACCCGGTCGTTAAAGGCGATAAAGACCACATCATCGGTATCCTCCACATCAAGGAGCTCTTTCAACAGGACCTGGCAGGCTTGGAATCCTTGGAAGCATTCGTACATCCTGTGGAAAAAGTATTTGAGAACATTCCGATTCATGACCTGCTCATACGGATGCAGAAAGCAAAAACACAGTTAGTAGTGTTGACAGATGAGTATGGTGGAACAGCCGGAATCGTAACAGCCGAGGATATCGTTGAGGAAATCGTCGGTGATATCGGGGACGAATTCGATGAAGAAGATGAAACGATCATTGATAACGAAGATGGAACCTTTGTAGTAGATGGAAAATTATCCATTGCAGATGTCAATCATTACTTTAATATTGAATTGGAAAATGGGGACGTCGATACGATTTCCGGTTGGATATTGAAGAACAACATAGACGCAAAAGAAGGTACCAAACTCATGCATAAGCTTTATCAATTCGAAATCATCCAAGTGGTGGATGATCAAATACGCAAGATAAAAGTATCAGCCTAGAAATATAGTAAAAAGAGTGACATCCACAGACGGATGTCACTCTTTTCATTCACCCTAACCTTTTTCCTCATCCAGAGGTTCTTTCAATGAATTTCCGATTACATCGCCATCGATCTCTTCCAAGTCTTCTGTCCCATCCTCATCAAAGCGCAATGTAACTTCCTCTTCGTTATCATCCAGCCTAAGTGTCAGAACAAACGCATCCTCTCTGTTAAAGGGTTCAGCTACGGATTGATTATCAACGAAAGTTACCCAATGCCCTTCACTGCCGTAGAACATAGAGGTATGATACATCTTCGGTTTCTTTCTTAAACCTTTTATGTAAAAGTCCAAATCCACTTCCTGCCCATCCACCCATTTCTGAATATAAGGCTCATCATCCTTTTTATACGTTATATTAACCTTGTACCTTACGTGACCCTCCTCTTCCTGCTCCATGACAAGGGCAGTTTTCCAATTTTCATTTTCACCCTTAAACATCATCGGTTCTGTTTCTTCATTTTCACAACCCATCAAAACCAGCAAGAGCAATAACAAACTCCTTTTGAAAATCATCCAATCCTCCTGCTCCTCTAAGTAGTAAAATCGATTCTACTATTCCCTTAATAGAAAAGAAACCGCTGTCATCAGAAAATCTTCAAATAGTTTAGAAGAATCGCTGAAATACGGTTGTTTCCGCCAAAAAATCCTGATAGGATATTCTCTAATACTTTACAGCACAAAACTATCATCAAGAAGGGAACTTGCACATGAACCAGAAAATCAGCTTCTCAACGTATGCAGCAATCGGGACAATGTTGTTCGGAATTTTCTTCGGAGCAGGCAACCTCATCTTTCCAATTCAGCTTGGCCAGCTCGCCGGAACCTCATTTTGGCCGGCACTGATCGGCTTTCTCGTGACAGCAATCGGCCTGCCGCTGATGGGAGTCCTGGCAATTGCACTGTCAGGCAGTAAAGGACTGCATGACTTGGCAAGCAGGGTCCACCCTATATTCGGAATCACCTTTGCTATCATGCTTTATTTGACCATTGGACCTTTCTTCGCCATTCCAAGGACGGCGACTGTTCCGTTCACCGTCGGATTTGAGCCATTCATCAACCCTGGTCAGAGTGGACTTTGGCTTGCATTGTTCAGCTTCATTTTCTTTGCAATCGTCTATTATTTTTCACTGAACGCAGCCAAAGTCATGGATATCATCGGCAAGTATTTGACGCCGACGTTCCTGTTGTTCTTATCGATTCTGATCATCACTGCGATTGTGAAGCCGATGGGCAGCTTCGGAGAACCTCAAGGAGATTATGCAGCTCTTCCATTCATGACCGGCTTCCAAGAGGGATATAACACGATGGATGCCCTCGGGGGACTGGCTATTGGAATCATCGTCATAAATGCCATTCGGAATCTTGGGATTACCGATAGGAAAGCAATCGCACAAGCGACCTGGAAATCAGGCATTTTCGCAATGGGACTGATGATGCTGATTTACGGATTGATCACGTACATGGGCGCATCCAGTGTCTCAGCAGTCGGAACATTGGAAAATGGCGGATTGACTTTCGCAGCAGTTTCCCAGTATTATTTCGGTCCATTCGGTTCAATTCTGCTAGCGATCATCATCGTGCTCGCCTGTGTGAAAACCAGCATTGGACTGACGATCGCATGCAGTGAATTTTTCCATGAGGTGTTTCCGAAAGTCAGCTATAAGACATTCGTGCTACTGCTTTCACTCGTTTCTTTCACTGTCGCCAACTTCGGATTGACCAACATCATCGAATTCGCCATACCTGTTCTGATGTTCCTGTATCCATTGGCAATCGTGCTGATCCTGTTAGGCCTAAGCTCCAGGTTGTTCAACCATAAGCGCAGTGTTTATGCAGGTGCGATGGCATTGACGTTTTTCGTAAGTATCATTGATGGTTACACTACATTGACGTCTACGATTGCAGGCTTGAATAATTCCATGTTGGAGGCTGTACGAACGATGTATGCAACCTATCTTCCGTTGTATGACATCGGGTTGGGATGGATGCTTCCTGCAATAGCCGGAGCCATCATCGGTTACATGTTGAATCGTGGAAGCAAAACAGATGCACCAGTTTTACAGGAAAATGTATCACATTAAAGAAACCATTAATTCCCTAACAAAAAGCAGAACGCACGGACAATATACGCCATGCGTTCTGCTTTATTATTTGTCGTTCAATTCTACAGTAAGGGTATGGATTGCTTCCATCACTTCCTGCACATTCTCTTTATCATTCATTTCATTTCTGGCGTGAAGCAATATCGGTCGAACAGACTCTACAGAGCGCCCGAACTCATACATCCATTCATAGCGTGGCACCATCCAAGTATGAAAATGATGGGTAGTGTCTTCGTTATAAAAATAATAAACATACTCTATACCCAGCACTTCTCTTTGAGCTTTTCTTATCCTGGTCATGACATTTATGTAATCTAACCTTTCAGCCTCGGTCAACTCATCAAGACTTTTGATGTGCCTTTTTGAAGCTAGTATAATCAACCCTCTTATTGGGTAAGCAACGTCCTGATGAGCATGAAAGTGCTCTGTTTCAACTACGACACCACCATCAGGATCAACTAAACCACTTGTCAGTGCACAGCTGAGACACTCAACCTCTACTGTATTTCCATTTGATAAGGTTATTTTTCTCACATGTATTCTCTCCTAAACAAAATTTCCGATAAATGAAATCGAAGACTACTCTAAGGTCTGAAAACATTTATAAAGTAGTCTTCATAGTTAAAATGTCAGCCACGCTTAACTGTATCGTTCAATCTCGTACGATACTTATCTGTCCAAGTTTTCTCTTCCCTCACTAAATCATCGCAGAAAGCGGCTACGTCTTCGCCGGTAAGGTCAGTGACTTTTTTACCTTCCGCTGCACCTTGTTCGAATAGGTCAAGGATTCCACTAAAAATACGATGGACATCCTTCCACTCTGAAGGACCGCCAGTAGTCCACATATACTTTTGAATCGCTTTGTATGCATTATGGTATTCACTCGGAAGCGCCTTCGCGCGTGCCTCCATCGCTCTCCATTCCCGCTTATCTTCAATACTTCCAATAATTTTTTCAAGAAAACTCATCTTCATTCTCCTTTACACTTGAATTTTTCAATTCGTTAATCGTACTTGAAACAAATTCCCATTTTCCCCAAAAGGTTTCAAGGTGGGCTTTACCTGCTGCGTTGAGTGTGTAGAATTTTCTCGGCGGTCCCATTGTAGATGGCTTTTTCTCGATATCCACCAATTCGTTTTTTTCAAGACGCATGGTGATTGTATAAACGGTTCCTTCCACCACATCAGTGAAGCCAAGTTTCCGCAGCTGTTGAGTGATTTCATAGCCGTATGTTTCGCCTCGACTGATGATCTCAAGCACACAACCCTCAAGCACCCCTTTCATCATTTCTCGGAAATTACTCATGTTCTTCCTCCATTTTTCAGTACTCTGTATCACCGGTATTCAGTATTACTTATTACTAGTATATAGTAATACTTAATAGTGCGCAACGTCAATCAACGGAAAAATTCTACGACGGAAATCATGCTTAACAATCCAAGTATGAATGCAAACGTTGCAGATCGTTCATATCCATGCCCGTGTGTTTCTGGAATCAATTCCTTATACACGATGAACAGCATCGCGCCAGCGGCAAATGCCAGCCCGTAGGGGACCAGGGCCAAAGCCAGTCCGATCATGTGGTACCCGAAGAAGCTGGCCACTACTTCAATCAGCCCCGTCAATGTGGCGATGAGGATCGCTCTTCCTTTTCCAGTTCCTAGATTGACGAGAAACAGCGCCACGAGGAACCCCTCAGGCGCATTCTGTAATCCGATTGATAAAGCAACGACAAGACCTAGGCTTTCATTTTCACTGGCAAAACTTGCGCCGACGGATAATCCCTCCGGCACATTATGTATCGTCATCGCTGACACCATCATCAACGCTTCATTTGGAACGAGCGCTCGTCCCGGATGCGGATTCAAATCCACGTGAGGCAGCAGTTTTTCTATGATATTCAATAAAAGAGCTCCACCAAGCACACCAAAAAACAACTCCCATAGATTGGTAAGCTTCAAGGATTCAGGAATCAAAGCATAAGTAGACGCAGCCACCATGATCCCGGCTGTATATGCCAGCAATACATCCATTCTCCTGTGAGAAAGGTTGTTCAAAAACAGGACCAGCAATGCCCCGAGACCCGTCGACAAAGCACATAACCACATTACCCATACATTCATCCTTGACCATCCTTCCACTGCAGTTCCTATAAGATATGTACTTGTCCTGGAATTAGAATGATCTCCGCGCACAAAAAAATGCCCAGATCAGCACTGGACATTAAAGTATTACCGCTAATATACACTGGCACATGTTCCAGCAGCAGGTTCATAGTAACAATGATTTTTGAACTGACCCGAAAATGGCTGACCATACCATGACGGAGGGCATGGTGCATAGGGATTGAAATACCACAATGCATATTTCGCAGGATGCTGACGCCAGTAGTTTAAATTCTGCCTCGCCAGTCGTTTCTCTACAGACCGCGCTCTGTTATAAAAGAGGTTCCCCTTCTGAACCGCTTCGAAAGAATAATTCCCACCTTGCACTTGGAAAATGACTTGGCGAATGGTCCTTACATCCGTGAAATCCAGGCAACTTGCTTTCGCACGGTTGACGATGACATTTCCGACGTAAAGCATTCCCTGTTTTCCTTCTCCCTCAGCTTCTGCCCGCATCATCCGCGCCATCAATGCAACGTCTGCATCCGTATATTTCACTATTGACATATTTTCACCTCAAGATTAGTGTATGAATGAAACCTATGTAGATGTCATTCTTTTTATGCCTGAATGCTGTCGGGATGATGAACGCCTTCGCAAATCTGCCTCTTTTCCTTTCACCAATTTCAGGGACGCTACAATAAGGAAGCTGACAATCACTAACAACAGCCACGAACTTACCTTCCCAAGATGAACAAGACTCCAAGCCTCCGTCTGATTCGGGTACTCCCACGCCCCGAAAAATGTTGCGATATTCTCAGCTATCCAGATGAAAAAGCCGATCAGGACAAACGAAAGGGCAATCGGCATGCGATAGACTATACCATTAACCGAATAGTTGACCCAGGAACGCCAGAAAACGATGATCACCAGGATAGATAAAATCCACCGAACATCCATCCAGAAGTGATGAGTGAAAAAATTCAAGTAAATGGCAGAACCCAGCGTAACGACCAGCCAAAATGGAGGCCAGTTCACCAGCTTCACATCCAGTCGTCTCCAAGCCTGACAGAGGTAGCTTGCGACACTCGCATACATGAACCCGCTGTATAAAGGGACACTGAACACTTTCGAATAGCCTTCCTCCGGATACGACCAGGACCCCATGTGCACTTTGAAGATTTCGAGTGCAAGTCCGATCAGGTGGAACAAGGTGATCACTTTCAGTTCATCTTTCGTTTCCAGACCGGAGCGCAGCATGATCCATTGCATCAGTAAGAAGAGTAGCAACAACCAATCGTACCTCGGCAATAAAGGCAGGGAAATCATTTGAGTGATTGCCAGAGATGCGAAGATGACTACAGGAAACAGACAGGATAGCGTCTGTTCCCACCCAAAGCGGACAAGTTGTCTGAATGCGTGCGTGATACGATTCGCTCCAGACATCCGTTACTCCCCTTCCTCAGGCTGGTATTCGAGCAAATCTCCCGGCTGACAATCCAATGCCTTACAAATCGCCTCCAGTGTAGAAAACCGGACTGCCTTCGCTTTCCCATTTTTCAAGATGGACATGTTGGCCATCGTGATGCCAACCCTTTCGGATAACTCCGTAACACTCATTTTCCGTTTAGCCAGCATTACATCAATGTTAATGATGATCGCCATATGAATCACCTCATACCGTCAGATCGTTTTCAGATTTAATATCGATCGCTTCTTTCAACAGCTTCTGAAGTACAGCCGCAAACACTGCGATCACGACAGGTGCGAATGTAAGTACCATTCCGATCAAAATGACCCCCGGCGCATCGTCTTTTTCACCGATCAAATAGAAGAAAGGCATTGCCGCCACATAAAACACGCTAATCGCCACTCCACAGAACTTGATGATCCTCAATGCCTTCACCGACAAATCAGAGAATGCTTTGTTCTTATCAATATAACTGAGCAGTCGCAGCGCCTGGTACAAAGCGATAAAAAACGGAATCGCCGAAGCATACATCACGACCAGAATCGGGTACACATATTTAGCCGGCTCCCAATCACTGTTTGCCGCCTCACTTGCAATCTTAGGTAATAAAAAGATGCACATTCCAAGTATTGGAACAGCTAAAAGAAACACAACTATTTTCAGAAAAAGTGTGGAACCTCGTCGTTTCATGAAAACACCCCATTTAAAGTATCTTTTTTTCATTATATGCGGTTATTTATCGTTTTACAATAAATATATATTATTTTGCAATCTATTTTTATTGTTGATCCCATAAAAATAGCCCTCCTTAATTTAAGGAGAACTTACTGCTTAGGTATTCCTATCCGCACCCTTGTCTCTCAAGTAAAAAACCAATGCCAGCAGGAAGTAGGCAAAAACTCCACCTAACAGCATTCCAATCCACCAAGAAAAATCAAAGTCCCCTGTCCATAGTCCTCTTATCAGAAAGACTATGGAAAAGCCGATCAGTGTGCCTATCAGAAGGTTAACCTTTACATATTTCATGCCCACCAACCTCCAGGATTATTAATCATGTCTATTGCTTCCATAGTTTCATCGGGTTTTCCTGTCCTTCTTCCAATGGTATGCGGCGGAACTTAAGCTCACGATCCTCTTTCTGTTTCTTTAGTTCTTCATAAACGAACTGTGATTTCCCCAAGCCTGCGTCCACTGCCTCCTCCACAGGCTGACAATAGTAAACCTCATCTATTCCAGCAAAGTACATCGCGGTCAGACACATAGGGCACGGCTCGCCGCTTGCATACATCACGTGACCGGATAATTCGAGCGTCTGCAGTTTTTTCTGCGCACGCCTAATAGCAAGCAATTCAGCATGTCCACTGACATCGTAGGTCTTGTGAAGTTCGTTCACTCCTTCAGCTACCACCTCGTTGTCCTTAACCAGCACCGCACCAAATGGCTGGCCACCTTCCTTTACGTTCTGAACAGCAAGCTCAACAGCGCGTTCCATGAATCGATCCATGTTACATCCTCCTATTCATGCACTATTTTTTCTCTATACCCTTTTTTCCTTCTTATAAAGGATTCTCCCAGCTCATTCATGAAAATTGCCAGAATGATGAGCAGGATCCCGAACCATTGCAGTGGACTGACTGATTCCGAAAGAAAGACCATCGCCGAAATGATGGCTACTGGAAGTTCCACAGAGCTTAACACATTGGCAAGTCTGCCTGGAATCAGCGGTGCACCTGCCGCGAAGAACCACGGCGGAAGCACCGCCCCTACCATTGCAACCCCGAACGCAATCAGCCATAATCGCCCATCGCCTAGAGGAACCGACGTAATTTCCCTGACAAAAACAAGGAGCATCAGCACGAGAGATCCCGCCACCATAAGCGCACTCCGCAAGATTGGATGAGACTTGGTAGCTACTTGTCCACTGAAGAAAATGAATCCCGCATAGGATGCGCCTGATAACAACCCTAAAACGAGCCCGATCGTTGGTAATTCAGCTACATCTCCTCCGATAATTTCAGAAGCAAACACGACTCCGGTCAGCGTAACGACCAAAGATAATAGATTGACCTTAGTCGGTACGGCTTTGCTGAAGATCCACTCATAAATCATCCCCATCCATACAAACTGGAAGAGCAGAATAATCGCCAGGGAAGCAGGTATGTACAGCATCGCCCCATAATAAAAAATACCAGTCAAACCTACTGACGTACCGGTGGCGACGACCTTCAGCACATCGCCTTTTGTCATCCCTTTCAGCTTCAATCCTTTTACTATGCTGATTCCCCACAGCATAGCGAATGCAACCAGCATTTGCGTAATATTCAATTGTCCCAGCGTATAACCGTATGAAAATCCTGTTTTCACGAAGATAGGAGTAAAACCGAAGCTTGCTGCTCCGATCAATACCAGCGTAATTCCTTTCGTCTTCATGATGACTAAACCTCCTTCACTCCGCACGAAATACCTGCTTTAATACTTCCACTTAAGGCTGGATTTAAACTAAAACGACGTAATCCATTGTTAAGGATTACGTCAAAGTGTACTACAGCTTACTTTACAGGATCACATAAGTCTACATTGTCTTCATTTTCTGACCACTCGGAATAGATTTCGAGCGTCCACTTTTCAGGCGTACGCTCATAGCCATTGTCTGTGATCCACTGATGCAGATCCGTATAAACATCAATGATTTCCGAGGAGTGTCCTTTGAAGTTCAGCACTGCGTATTTCTGTTTAGGAATCGTCAGGCTGACCATGCCCTCAGGGACATCCTCGATTGCTTCCACTTCAAAACAGGACCAGTAGCCGTCTTCATCCTGTGATTCTTCAGCCACTTTGAACGCACCGATTAAGTTGACCGGCTCCACCAGATGCTTGATTTCGGATTTTCGTTCGACTAGCTTCATCGATGCCTTTGGAATCTCCTCACCAAATTCTTTCATATCCTCACAAACTACTCGGAAACCAACTAGTTTCTTTTCACCAATTTCCTTTACACCGCGATATTCGATCCGTTTTGTTTTCTCCATTTATAAACCCCTCTCTTTTTTCATCAGGATAATTTCCATGATGGTATCAATGAATGAAAGCCGAAGAAATAACTCATCGGAATGTGAATGATCGTGTAGATAGTGAGTGTAACGGCATAGGTGATGAACCACACTGGAACACTTACACCAAGGAACAGATACAGTAAAATCATACCTACCGGGAACGGCATCAATACGATCAACCACATCGGACTTCCTACAGCTTCCGTCAACGCCCCTAGCGTCACCACAGAAGCACCGATTACGAGCGCCTGCCACACAGAAAGATCTAGTGTGAAGACCCTACTAGCTACATAATAAGAAAACCCATTCAAAGAAATCGCCAATAAAAAATCAAAAAAATACTTCATGCCTTCGCCTTCTTTAATTTTAATAGGAGGATTCGTTTAAAAATTTATGTAAAATGGTTGCTTTTGAGTGTCGAGACACAGCTCGATTCTCAGGCGGAATTCGATAAAACCACTATCTCTAGCGCCTGTGATGTTACTGGGAATAGACGATAATCTTTTCGGCAACTTCCCGATCCGGACCATCCTTCCTGACCCAAACTTCAACAAGATCCCCTTCAGCGAGAACTTTGACGGAATCTTTCACGCCCTCTACTTTTGTGTCTTCGTCAAAGTGAATTTCGTAGGAAGGATAGGATGCCGTCGGGTCGGTCATGGGAGGTGCAATATGCATGCGCGTTTCTGATACTTCAAGAATGTAAAGATGCCGATAATCGGACGTTGTTTCGGATTGATTCGTTACATCCACAAAAGAGTCAGGATTTGGAGTAGGGTAGCTTTCCTGCATGCATCCAGCTAAGAGTGTTAAAACAATTGCAAGTGATAATAGAAATTTCATAAACTCCCTCCACACTGTATGGTCCTTCTTACTTATTGGACGAGATAAACTCGGAGTCGGTTACAAATTTTTACGAGTTAACCTTAAACAAAATGGAATGATCAAAGTCACAACTGAGATCACAGTAAATGTAATCGTAATGGAGGTTGATGTAGAAACAAAGAAGGATGTCAGAATCATAGGAGCTGGCCAAATGAGGGAGAGGATACCTACATAATGTCTTGTCTGCTGACTGATGTGGTGGTGTTGTTTACAGTAAGGACATTTCTTTAATCTCCTTAAATTGTAGCATTGTTTGAAAGTCTCCCAGAAACTCCATTCCTCCCCACAATATTGGCAAACTGGCAGTTTCATTGAGTAACCTCCCTCTACCTACTAGCGTTTAGCAGAAACGAAAAATTGATTCGAAGTGTACTCCGTTTCCTTGAGAACCGCCTGAAGCAGGGTCTCCTCCATTTCCTGATCAATTTCCTCTTCGGTCCAGATGTTGATTTCGAGCTCTTTATCTTTCATCGAGACGACTTCAACATTCACAGTGAAATCAGATAGATGCTGGTCCAAAACGGATTGAACTTTTTCTTTTGCATCCACGTGCATTTTCTCAAAATCATATGAGTCAGTAATTTTCTGATCAGAGATATTCTGTCCGACATAAAAAATCAATTCAGGGTTTTCACGTTCATACGCTTTTGCATGGTAGGTCTGGTGGATGATGTCATAGTTGATATTCTTGACCACAAAGTCTCCATCGTAGTTACTTTCCAAATGTTCTTCGAATGCTTTATCGTATTTGTACAAGTCCCATGGAGTCCCGTAATTAAAGAAGAAAATTCCTGATAGGATGATAATCAGAAAAAAATAAAACGGTTTCGATTTCAACAGCTTCACGAAATCCTCCTCCTTCCCTATTAGATGAGATTGTAGTGCGCCAATGCGAAAGAAATTCCATCCTCACTTGATTTCTTCGTGACGAAGTCTGCTGTCTGCTTTAGTTTTTCACTTCCATTTCCCATTGCTACACCCACCCCTACAAGCTCCAGCATATCAATATCATTTTCTCCATCTCCGAATGCAATCGCTTCTGAAGGGGTGTAACCAAAATGTTCAAGCACCTTTAAAATCGCAACTGATTTCGACACATCCTCCTGAAGCACATTCAGCACATATGGATGCCATCTTCGAAATGTTAAATTCGGAAAAGCCTTTTGGTATTTTTCAGCTGTTGGATCATCTCCGAATAAACACAGCAGATAGATTTCTTTTTGGTGAATCGAGGGATCAACTGCCGGGTATTCGTCCAGCGCTAATGTCTCCTTCAATGCATTGGATATCTCAGGTTCTTTAACCCCATTCATATTGAAGTCTTCAGTATAGAAAGATAATCCGTGGTTCTCCACCTGTGAAAACTCAACTACTTCCTTGACTAGCTGTTTATCCAAAGGAATCTTATGTAATACTTTATCTTTATGCGTTACGTATCCGCCATTTGCCGTGATGAAGGTATCTATTCCTAAATCCCTGATTTCTTCACACATTGAAAGAGGTCTTCCTGTAGCTGCCACCAGTTGGATTCCGTTTCTTTTCAATGATTGGATTGCGAGTTTTGTAGATTGGGAAATGCTTCCGTTGTCGTGGTGAGTGATGGTGCCATCAATATCGAAAAAAATGATTTTATAGGCCATGTCGTACTCCATTCTTCTCTATACATATTAAAGCAGGAAAAAAATCCTATATCCTAATATTACCACATCACTTTTTTCAGGTTGAAATGCATATCAGTGATAATAGTATTTTGGCAATATTTAACTTTTAAATGATATAATAAAGAATGGGAAGTAAACCAGAGCAAAGGAGGTATGCAGTTGAGAAATAAGCAATTTTTCTTGATAACTGTATGGATTATTCTCTTAACTTCTTTTGTTCCAAGTAAGGCATCCGCGACAACTTGGGAATATTCATTTGTTGTTTGGGACGGTTATATTTATGTGATTAGTGATGAGGAATATGTTACAGATGTTGATAAAGAAATTGGTCATGTCACAAAGTATTCAGATATGGACCAGTATGCCGGTAACTTTTCTAATACGTACAAGAAAGGTACGAAATATTATTCGATTGAAGGCGTCAGCACGGACGAAGCAATCGCCATTGAAGAATCCGATGGTCAATACATAAAGGCTTATCGAGAAGAAAAATATGGGTACGGATCTATTTTTGATGTGCAAAGGATTGTCATGGTTCTTATCTTTTTAGTGATGGGGATTTTTGCTATATTTGTCGGTTATAAATTGCTTGAGAATAAACGTGATGATAAGTAAAGATTAACTAAAGGGGGGATTTATTTGAAAAAATTCAATAAGGCATCCCTTATATATGGAAGTGTAGGATTATTATTGTTCCTTTTAACGATCCCTACCAATTTCAACTTGATCGGGTATAATTACAGCTTTGATGAAGAAAGTGAAGTTTTTACCATTCAAGAAGGATATTTTAATAAGGAATACACCCCAGTACACATTACTAACGATAACGCCAGTACATTATCCTTAATAATTTTGTCGGTTGCAAAAGCGGACAATATTTGGATAATGAATATTTTTATACTCTCCATGTTTGCAGCAGCTTTGTTCCTCTTGTTCAATAAATCGTTCAAGCATTCTACTAAATTCTCAAAAAAGTATATTCTACTCTACTTAGTATTATTTATCTCTTTTATCATTTGGGATATTGACGTTAACCTGGATTCTTATCAGGAAGTAAAACACTATGTAAATGAATTAAAGAGATGAAGAGGATGAGCAGATGAAAAAGGTAAATGATTTCTCACCATTTCATTGGATTACAAATGAAACAGAGCCAATTGATTTTGATAATTGGACAGGTAGCAGAGTTGAAAATTTCATCCCAAAAAGATTTACTCATTTCGCTAAACTGATGCACCCTCTTTACCCGGATATAAATATAAAGAATGAAGCTTTATTATGGAGTGATTGTGACCCTGCTGAAGAAGTAACCTTTAATTTTGGAAAACGGATCTTATTGAAAGATTTGGCTGAAAAATATGGCCTTCCATTTAATAAGGAATTTAGTTTCCACTCGTTTGTAAATGCAGTGGGCGGCTATCCTCGATATTTGCCAGGACCAGTTGAAGACAGTATGGATGCTGAAATGGTTCCAGAAGTAATTAAGGTTCTAAATCCATTTACAAAGGGAATGTGTTTCTTCCATTATGACCTATTAAAGGTGAACGAGTATGAGGAAGAGCACGGCTATGGTCATTTGTATTATGGGAATTTAATAGATGTTGAACAGCTCGCTGCTAAAGAAGAAATACGGGATTATCCAACCTACTGGTGGCCAGAGGACAAGAGCTGGTGTCTTTTTACCGGAATTGATTTTGACTTCACCTTATTCGGTGGAACTAAAAAGATGGTGGAAGCATTTCAAGCAAATGCTGAAATTGAATGCATTAAAGTAGATATGCGGACACGAGTAGATGATCATGCAGATAGGAAGAATTTTTCCTGAATGATGTGGGGAGGTTTGGAAGGTGGATTTCATCTACATAGCATCAATAATTGTTGCGCTTTCTTTTGTATCAATTGCCGGGTTTCAGGTGCTTCTTTCCCTTGGTTTCCCCTTAGGTGAATTTGCAATGGGAGGCCAACATAAAATCCTCCCCAAAAAATTAAGAATTGTGAGTGTTATTAATGCTTTAATTCTCTTATTCATGGCTTTCGTTTTTCTACACCATACAGATGTCTTGAATTGGTCTTTCTTTATATCTACCAATATAGCGGTATGGGTGATAACGATTTTTCTCGGAATGAATACAGTAGCAAACCTGATCTCACCGAGCAAAAAAGAACGTTTCGTTATGACACCATTATCAGGGGTCACTTTCATCCTATGTTTATTTATCGTCTTATCCTAAAACCATAAAAAAATGCTGCCTCATCAGAGACAGCATTTTCAACTTAAGATCCTTTTTTACCGAAATAGAATAATCCTGCTAACACACCAGTCAATGACATGACTGCTGCGAACGCCAACATCGGCACCGCTCCGAATTGCGCGATGAATGGAACGGATAAGGCTGTTACAAGCCCCCCGCCAAGGAACGGTTCATACACCAATTGTTTATAACCGAATGCTTCGAACGCAGGCGATTTGCTATCCGGATCGACAATCCTCATGAGTAACAGTCCTGTTGCAGTAACACCCATGGATTGACCGAAGTCCCCAATACCACGTTCAAACCAATATTGCGGAATGATTCTCGGAGCAAGAACCAGGAAACCAACAACGTTCCATGTGATTCCAGCAACTGCCAGCACAATGAATGGCACAAGGTATTCGCCAATGACATCGAGTGACACAGAAGCAATCGCGGTCAAAATAAGGATATCCAGTGCAAAACCTTGGATACGAGCAATCATCGGACGGTCTAACACATCATGTTTATCCGTCTTATCAAAGAACAACTGTAAGAGTATGCCCCCGATCATTGCAATAGGGAACAATGGCACATAGGTCATGATTTCACTATCCGTCCAAGCACCCCATGTCACACTTTCTAATGCAATCAGTCCCTCCAGGATGACATACCCGATGAGAACTGCCAGTGAAATGAGCGCAAAGTGGAAGGATAACGGTTCGATTGATTCTGGTCTTACTGTCATATTAGCTGCAGGTTCACGATTTTGGAACTCCATGATACCCTTCTTTTTCAAATTAGAGAATTCTTTAACGTCTTTGACAATCTCTGTCTTCTCTTTTCTGACTGCCCAGTTGATCATGATGATACCGAAAATGACACCAGATAAAATACCAACTGTAGCTAAACCGATTGCCAGATCAAACGCTTCAGGAAAGCCTAGATCCTCAAACGTCTGGGCCATACCTGCCGCTGTACCATGACCTCCTTCAAAGGCAACCTCGATAAGGGCACCCGCCATTGGAGGTATATCGTAGAATGGCACGAGGATCAGCAATACTACCAATAGACCGACGACATATTGTCCCCAGCCAATTGCCCAACCGAAAGCTAACTGCGGGCCCCCATAATTCCAAATATTCTTAAGTGTGGGCGTCTTCGCCCCAAGGAATAAGGCCGCAAATACAATGTTAATCAGCAGGCCAGGTAATGCTTCCCAAACCTGAGTGATCCCTTCAGTCATGATTCCATTCGTGAAAAAGTTGTCTTCTGAAACGAAGGGGGTAACTAACTTACCAAGCACCTGAGGACCAAGAAGTAAAGCTAGAAAGCCACCGATGATGGATGAAGGCAGAAATAAATTTTGGAAGATCGGAAATTTAATCCGGATCAGCTTCCCTAACAGCAAGAAAATCGAAATATATACTAAGGCAAAACCTATCTGGGCAGGCGTCATTTTACCTCTCCTTTACATTAAATATCTTAGAGAGAGTTATACCCTGTGGACGCTATTTGCCAAACATAGGAAAAAGATTTCATAAAAGTCAAATTTTTTGTGCATTTTCAATCACAGGAATTGAATGCCTATTAAGGGGTGTGGGAGATTGAAAAACTTTAAGAAAGAGTATCCAATTCTAAAACAGGATGAATACCATCGGAAAATGAAAAAGAAAAACAAAGGGCTTGTCATTGATACTATTACCGGTTTTATTAATTTTTTATTGAAGATAATCTTTAGATAATCCTAGCTCCACATAAATGTGCGTTGGAAGAAACAAATTATTGCTCAAAAAAAGAGGAGCTCAGAAATCGAAGCTCCTCCTTTTTAATACACACATATTAACAACTAATCTCGACAGATGGCACTTTAGTTATTTTATACTGCCGGCGGTCCAAACTTTCCGTTGCGGAAATCTTCGTATGCCTGCTTAATTTCTTCCATTGAATTCATGACAAATGGACCATGCGCGACCACTTGCTCACGTATCGGCTTGCCGGAATAAACGAGCACTCTCGTTCGGCGCTTTTTGGAAGTGACCTTCAGTTCGCTTGTTGCGTCGTTAGGAGCCTCTTCGTTAAAGCTCAGAGTTGCTACACCATGTTTGTTCAAATTCACCGGATCTTCCCCGATATCTGCTGAACCGGCAAGGACATATGCGAACGCATTGTGATTCTCTGGCAGGTCGAGGGTGAACGAAGCACCTTCTTCCATCGTCAGTTCCGTCAACGTGATCGGTACGATAGAATCCATCGGGCCTTTCACACCTGCCACGTTTCCTGAGAAAACTTTTGCCTGGCCGCCATCAAATCGTACGACCGGCGCGTCTTCACCATAAAGGTTCTGATATCTCGTTCCGGTGAATTTCTTTTCCTTCGGCAGATTCAGCCATAGCTGAAGGGTATGCGCGATATCATCTTCGACACCGTCCTCCGCGTGCCTTGCTCCGCCACCGGCATTCATGTACTGAACGTCACCTGGCTCAAGGATATCTCTTCCCCCACCATTGTCGATGTGCTCCAGCCTTCCATCGACGACATAGGTGATCGTCTGGAAGCCGCGGTGTGGATGATCGGTGAATGTTCCCTTCTTGAACCAGTCTTCCGCCATCAGGATGAACGGATCGAACATCTCGAACTGGCCAGCAGGCAGGACCCACCCTTTCTGGATCGAAGGGAATCCTACCTCATCGTATTTCACATACCACTGTTTATCTACATTACGTTTGAACTCTGCCACACTTATCCTTCCCTTCCTACTTTCTTGATTCTATTCTAGGAACAGTAGGAAATAATGTCCAAATATGTGCCCGAAATAAAATTAGAGGCTCCCATACACATTGTGCTGGGAGCCTCATTCTTTAAATTTATAAAGGAAGAGATTTTTTCATACTCTTCTCACGGATGAATTCTTCAAAGAGATCGACATAATCTGCATCATAGTGGGTATCCCCATGCTTCCTCAAGTCTTCAAGCGCCTCTCCTGGTGTGAAAACTTTCCCATAGGATCTTGCACTTATCATGGCATCATAACTATCGATGATCCGCAAGATTCTCACACAGGAATCCAGCCTTGCACCCTGCAATCCATAAAGATAGCCGGAACCATCGAGGTTTTCGTGATGATACAAGACCACATCTGGTTCTAATTTAATGTCCGTATGGTCACTCAAAATTTCAGTACCATATCGCGGATGCCCTTTTAAAATATGCCACTCCATATTAGTAAGTGGACTTCGCTTCTGTAAGATGCGCTTCGGGACCTGCAGCTTTCCGATATCGTGAAGCAGCACAGAAAGCACCCGTGAAGGCACCAGCATTTTCGACAATGACCAATAATCACAGAACCTTACATAATAATCGGTTACCTGTAACGAATGTTGATATGTAATGGCGTCATGTTTCCGGAGCTGTTCTAGTAAATCCTTTGCAGAAGGAGAATACACATTTAAGTAATAATCCAAAGGGGAAAAACTCATCTTTCATACCTCCATTTAGGAGCCGGTTGCACTAGTGACTCCCGATAACTCAAGTGCCCACATGAAGAGTTATCGTTCATTGCCTTCTCTTCGTTGATGTGTGAAGCAGTTATAGCCTTGCTTTGTACCTATTATAATCACTTTTCGGCTTTAATACTAGTTCATACTGGTGAGGAAAAAGGAATTTTATGATTATTTCACAAAGATTTTACATTCTCTTTTCGACATATTTCTTAAAAATGCTATACTTTTAGATAACTATATTTGTAACGATTACCAGTAATGGAAATAGGTGATTTATTTGATTAAGGATCTCGCAGCAAACGCTGCTGTTCTCATATCCTGCTTTTATTTGATGAGTAAAATCTTCCCCAAACCTTTGAATTCCAAGAACTCCTTGAAGACCTCGATAGGTTACGGCTTCTTCTTTGGACTACTCGGCTTACTATTGATGTACTTTTCCATCCAGGCGACTGATACTGTCAGGGTTGACTTGAGACATCTGGCTATCCTCTTCATAGGTTTTTATGGTGGCATTCCTGCCACGATTGTAACGACGGTAATCATTGCAGGAAGCCGTTTCTTCTTCGGTTTTACTGAAGCAGCTTACGTTGCTGTAGCACTCTCCCTGCTGTTGGGAGGCTGTGTAATTTTGCTAGCTAAATATGCACAAATCGACAGCATAAAAGTCAAAATGTTTTTCGGGAATATCATAGGCATGTTATTTGTAACGATCGCATTATATATCACAATCAGTGATGAAGCGTTACGCCAGGAAATCTTACTTTTCTATTGGCCGTTTGGAATCATTGCAGGGCTCTTAGCAGTGAAAGTATTCATTGATATGCAGGAAGCCAACCGCTTATTCCACTTCTATAAAGAATCGGCCGAAGTGGACTTCTTGACTGGACTGAACAACGTACGGCAATTTGACTACTATTTGAATATCTTTACAACCAGGTTTAAAGAAAAGCATGAGAGTTTATCCATTCTGGTAATTGATATCGATCATTTCAAGAAAGTGAATGATACTTACGGCCATGATGCAGGGGATGAAGTGCTGAAACAGCTTGGAGCGATCTTAAACGAGACCTCTCGGGACATGGATATTGTCTCGAGAAACGGCGGTGAGGAATTCTCAATATTGCTTCCTAATTGCAGGCTTACCCAGGCGACTGCTGTTGGAGAACGGATAAGAAAGCGGGTAGAAAACAACACGTTTGTCTTACCGGACAATCAGCCGCTCCATATAACTGTTTCCATCGGGGCTTCGAGCCTGACGAAGCAGGACGTAGTAATCAAAGACTTCCTGAAACGTGCCGACGTCGCTTTATACGAAGCAAAAGAAAGCGGCCGCAACAAACTATGCATCGCCCAATAATAGAGGAGCCGGGATTCACTTTCCCAGCTCCTCTATTGCTTTAACGCATTGAGGGACAGTCCCCCGCTCTGCTAAAGCTTCACCGCGATGAGGGACTGTCACTCATCGCGGTGAAGTGCTAAGGCGTGAAATTTTCTGTGCCTGAGCTAACGGGTTCAGTTTTGGAAGAGAAACGAGCTGAGCAGTTATTACAAGAAGGGTTGCAGGAAAAAATAAATAACAAAGAGAAATACTTATAATAGCAAACTAATAATTGAGGAGACAATACTACTTTGAACATTTTAACTCTAATTTCAAGTTATATAATAGGTTCAATCTCATTTGCTTTAATAGTCGGTAAAGTGTTTTATAAGAAGGATATTCGCAATTATGGTAGTGGAAATCTTGGTGCAACGAATGCTTATAGAGTTTTAGGCATAAAAGCAGGAGTAATTGTTGCAATTGCAGATATATTAAAAGGTACACTTGCTTGTTTACTTCCGATAATACTTAGTTCTACGGTTAACCCTATTGTATGTGGTTTATTAGCCATATTAGGACACATCTTTTCTGTATTTGCTAGTTTTAAAGGCGGAAAAGCTGTAGCTACAGCGACTGGAGTTTTCTTGTTTTTGACCCCTTTAGGCGTTTTTGTTGGTTTCGTTGTATTTGTATTAACTTTGATCTTTACTAAGTATGTATCACTTAGTTCAATGTTGGCTTGTATATCATTATTCATTTACAGTCTAATATTTGAAGATGTAGTTATCATGGCACTTTCTCTATTAATAAGCGTTTCAATAATTATTCTTCATCGACAAAACATAAAGAGAATTCTAAATGGAACAGAGAATAAAATAGTCGAAGGATAATGAGTGTTACTTGTTAAGCGAAAGGGTACTTTTCTTCAATCAGAAGATCGGTCTCTTCTTTTTAAAGTAACGGAGCATGCTAGTTCTAGAAGGATTTAATATGAGAGGGACATGGGGAATGCAAAAACTGTTAAAAGCGAACTTTTTAAATACTGATGTTGATGAGCATACAAATGTCCTTATTATAGGCTTTGCTGATGATGAGTTTAATGCCAACGAATATGTACTTTTACAAAAGTCATTAGTAACTGATGATAAGAGACTAGAATCGAATGAGGTCAATATTACCTATAATGATGAAATCCGTTCAACCTTTGGTGGAATTTTAAATGTAGTTTTATACAAAGATTGTGTAGAAATAGAACTAGATAATAATGCCTCAAGACAACTTCAAACGGAAAAAACAATACAAATATCTTTCGCTGAAAAAGACGATAACTTGTTGAAGTTAAAAACACACTTAATGACAATGTTTCAAGATCATGAAGGAGTATTTAAAAGCGAAGTGTAGTTTTTTTCCTACGCTAACGAGTGCTTTAGTTTAATAAGTGAAAAAATAATATTTCCATAAATAAAACGCTTAGAAAAAATCTGAGCGTTTTATTTTGCTATTCACACTTTTATTTAGAATCGAACTTTTCCCAATACTGAACTTGTTAGGCTGAGTAAAAGGTATCCTTCAATAATCCATATGTTCGTTTTGTGGATGAGGAATATTTGATATTCCCTTTAGTAATCCTCATCTTCAACAATCACCTTCTAACAACCTACCTGAACGGCTTTTCTTATACGCTTTTCTGTTATCTTCCAATGGGATGTATTCCATATAATTCGTTGTTTATCTATGAGGAAAATTTGAGGTGATTTATGAGGAATATTCGTATCCTTTGCGATTTCATCAGATATTCTTCTGTTTTCAATAACCTTCACCATACAGCAATCTATTTCATATTCATCTTCCTTTTTGAACGCTTTCAAATGCTTGAAAGCTCTAGCACTGATCATACAGGAGGTACTATGCTTAAAGACTAATACCGGTGAATCCGTGGAGCGTTTCCATAGGTCCTGCCAACCTTCAAATGAGGTCAGTTCATTAATACCCATCGCCATCCCCCTAGAAATTAATTAATCCCTATTGCCCTTACCGATTACTCCTAATGTCTAACATGGAACCAAAAACTAAACCTAAAACGATACCGAGCGGGAGGCTGATCGCTAGTTGGTCAACAGCTATTCCTACGCTAGTGCCAATTGCTACACCAAGGACAATTCCTATTCCTCGGAACCTTGTCTTTTTCATTTTCCATCTCCTATCTCATGATCAAAAGCACCTTACTATTACATACGGGTTCATTCTTCATACGTTTCATAAACTTCTATAAAAATAAGCGATAGCCACTATGCAGCTATCGCCTGTTTCTTGAATATTTAATTCCGGTATAAATACGTTCACTTTTACTTTTAAATAGCCATCGTTACCTATGATTGAGACCCTTAGGTGCCGCAGTAGGTTCGGTATGGGATGGTGGTTGGTGCTGGTGGTGTGGTATAAGCTTCTTGCTCAGCCCCGTAAGCATATGGGTCAGCAAGCACGTCGAGCAGATTCCGCATCGGCCTTAGATCATCTTGCTCGACCGCTGCTTTCAATGCTTCTTCGACGCGATGGTTCCTTGGGATGACTGCTGGGTTGTTCGCTTTCATCCGCTCTCGCATTTCTTCCTCTGACGCATCCTGCTCAGCCAGCCGCTTCTGCCATTTCTTATACCATACTTCGAATACTTGATCTTCCACCATCTCCACTTCTTCACCGAGAGTCAATGCCCGGAACGTATTCGTAAAGTCTGCTTCATGCTTTTTCATCAGCTTCAGCAGCTCCTGAACCAGGGCTTCATCTTCTTCCGCTTCGCCAAACAATCCGAGTTTCTTCCGCATGCCATCCAGCCAGTACTTTTTAGAAAGCTCGAGGTATCCCTCCATCGCTTCCTGCGCCATAGCCAGCGCTTTCTCCTGGTCCTCATCCAGCAACGGAAGCAATGTCTCTGCAAACCTGGCTAGATTCCAGCCGCCGATTCCCGGCTGATTACCATATGCATAACGTCCATCAGTATCAATTGAGCTGAACACAGTCTTCGGGTCGTACGTATCCATAAACGCACATGGACCGTAATCGATCGTCTCCCCACTGATTGTCATGTTGTCAGTATTCATCACCCCATGGATGAATCCGACATGCTGCCACTTGGCGATCAGCGCAGCCTGGCGATCAATCACCCGCTCCAACAAGGAAAGATACTTGTTCTCATCCCCGGCCACATCCGGGTAATGCCGCTCAATCGCATAATTCGCCAATGAGCGCAGCTTCTCTACATCATCAAGTCCCCGTGCAAACTGGAATGTCCCTACACGAAGGTGACTCGATGCCACTCGCGTCAGAATCGCACCTTCCAATTCTGTTTCACGAATGACCGGCTCCCCAGTCGTGACCACAGCCAGGCTACGCGTCGTAGGTATTCCCAGTCCATGCATCGCCTCACTGATAATATATTCACGAAGCATCGGTCCCAATGACGCCCGCCCATCTCCACCACGAGAGTAAGGCGTCCGACCTGACCCCTTCAACTGGATATCAAACCGTTCACCGTCAGGGGTCATCTGTTCTCCAAGCAATACAGCTCGTCCATCACCAAGCATCGTCAAGTTGCCGAACTGATGGCCAGCATACGCCTGTGCCAACGGTTCCGATCCATCCGGCAACTCATTACCCGCGAACACTTCTGCCGCTGACTCCTTCTGAAGTGATTCTTCATCTAACCCTAACGTTTCCGCTAAATCTTTATTGAAAATGACCAATTCCGGATCCATCACTTTCGTTGGCTCAACCTTAGTAAAAAACTCCTCAGACAATCGTACATAACTATTATCGAAATTCCATTTATTCATAAATAGTTCCCCTTCAGCTTAAGACATCGTTACGAAAAAACTTCCATGGTTAGTTTCCGATTCTCACTCGTTATTATTCCTTTGCTCCAAGCATAGTCCCTCATCTATCATCTTACAAGCAATCGATTTGCTAAAAACTTGACTCTCCCCCCAGATTCATGACGAAAGCTTTTTCTAAATGCACAAAAAAAGAGCCCGACATATCGGACTCTCAATCATTTTCAAATTTTGCTGCAATCACACCTAATGCCACTCCAAGCAATGCACCACCGACAACTTCCAGAGGCTGATGTCCCAACAATTCCTTCAATTCTTTTTCCCGCTCGACGAACTCGAAGCTCGGGAAATCTCCGGACAGTTTTGCAAAATTGTCTTCCAGCTCATTGACCAGCTGCGCGATTTCACCGGTATGGCGGCGGATGCCCTGCGCATCATACATGACGATCACTCCAAAGATTGTCGCCAATGCTGTCTCCGTATGGCGTGATCCCTTATTGGCAGCAATATAGGATGCAAGTGCAGATACACCAGCCGAATGCGAACTCGGCATCCCGCCGGTCGTCGCAATCTGTTTGACATCCCACTTTCCTGTCATCCGTTTATGCGTAACTATCTTCAAGGCCTGCGCTAGACCGATGGCGGACAATGCCGTCCACACCCCACGGTTCATTTTCTTATTCATCATTTCACCCTCCACTTGTCCAAATATCTTCTATCTTTTCATTACCCTAACCCTTTAGGTTTTATTCGAAAGAGGATGAAAAAAAGGCCCCAATGACTGGGACCTTTCCTATAGACTACTTACCATGTGATTTTCGGAGATTCTTTCACTTTCGCACCTTGAGTGATATCATCGGACCCTGTACCGACACCGATTTGCAAGTCATATACTTCAAAAAGTGTTCCGTATGCATCCTTCGATGGACCATCAAGGTCATCATTATAAATCGCAGCATTGGAAGCAAGGTTCCTTACGAAGTTATCGCCCATTTCCTTGCGTGTTTCTTCGTTCATGCTTGCTCCTACTTGAAGTGTCATCAAAATTTTGCCTCCATCCACTTCAATGTAGGCATCTTTCACACCATCATATCCTTTGATGGTTTCGTAGGACATCTTCTTTACATCCTCAGATATTTCAATGTCTTCAGGCTTCAGTTGTGTATTTTCCGCATGTTCTTTTTCGGATGAAGCTGCTTTTTTATCTGTTGATGCTGATTCATCCTGTCCGCATGCTGCCAGTACTATTGAAAAAACGACCAGTAGCATTGCGATGATTATCTTTTTCATTAATGACTCCCCCTAGATGTATCGTTCCTGTTGCAACTTTTGCATTATATCATTCTTTGATTTACAGAAACATACATCCCGACCGGTTACCATAAATAGGATGATTCATCCCCTAAGAGATGGAGACTTTGCGCTGGCTTTCCACTTTTTTTGCCATTCGATAAGTCTTGTAGCCCCCACTCAGATTAATCGCTTCAAAGCCATGATTCATCAACGTCTTGACCGCAAGATAGCCGCGCAACCCGACCTGACAGCCCACATAGATAGGCTGATCTTTCGGTAGTTCATGAAGTCTATCCCTCAGCTGTCCCAAAGGAATGTTCACAGAGCCCGGGATAAATCCGATCTCCCTTTCGGCAGGCTCCCTGACATCGATCAACACCCCACCTTCAGCGACAATCCGATCGATTTCATCGTGGTGCACGACCTTCAAGTCGCCTTCCACAACGTTCGCCGCTGCATAGCCAGCCAGGTTCACTGGATCTTTTGCAGAAGAATACGGCGGCGCATAAGCAAGCTCAAGATCAGCCAAGTCCGCAACAGTCAGCTTCCCTTTAATCGCAGTTGCGATCACATCAATCCGTTTTTCTACACCTTTCAACCCGACTGCCTGGGCCCCGTAGATTTCACCTGTCACAGGATGGAACAGTAGTTTCAATGCCAGGGGACTTCCGCCTGGATAATAGCCTGCATTAGAGATTGGATGCACATGTACCGCTTCATAAGTCACCCCAAGCCGCTTCAGCACTTTTTCATTGCTACCAGTAGTAGCAGCCGTCAGGTCGAAAATCTTTGCCACGGAAGTTCCGAGCGTTCCTTTGTAGGCTGCATTCATGCCGTTGATGTGATCCGCTACCAATCTACCCTGGCGATTCGCCGGCCATGCGAGTGGCACCATTGTCGGCACCTGATGGATGTAATCCTTCACTTCGATTGCATCACCGATTGCGTATATGTTCTCGTCTTCTGTCTGAAGGTGTTGATTGACGACGATTCCACCACGATCTCCAACTGCAAGCCCTGCGCCAGTCGCTAGTTCGTTTTCCGGACGGACCCCGATGGACAGGATGGTCATGTCACTCACAAGCTTCCTTCCGCTTGCAAGTTCGACCTCTTTTCCTTGGTCATAGAACGCCTTCACTCCATCCTTCAAAATGACACGAACTCCCTTTTCAATCAGCTCTTTTTGAACCATCGCCGCCATTTCATAGTCAAGCGTTCCCATCACCTGATCGCCAAGCTCGACGAGCGTCACTTCGATTCCAAGGTGAGCCAGATTCTCCGCCATCTCAAGACCGATGAAGCCCCCGCCAACGATGACTGCCTGTTTCGGCTGGCGCTCATCGACCCAGCCTTTGATTTTGTCGGTATCCGGCACAGACCTCAACGTGAAAATATTTTCAGCCTCTTCATAACCAGGTAATGGCGGTACAATCGGGCGTGCTCCAGGAGACAGGATCAATCGATCATAGTTCTCTGTATAGACGTTTCCTGTCCTTAAATCTTTGATTTCCACCGTCTGCTTGTCACGATCGATACCGACCGCTTCACTCAGGTTGCGAATATCGAGGTTGAACTTTTTAGACATACCTTCCACTGTCTGGACAAGCAGCGCATCCCTGTTCGTAATTACTCCGCCGATGTAATAAGGCAACCCGCAATTGGCAAAAGAAATGTATTCTCCCTTTTCAAGCATGATGATTTCGTCCTCTTCACTCAACCGACGCAGTCTAGCTGCAGCTGTAGCTCCTCCTGCAACTCCACCGACAATGATAATTTTCTTCCCCATGACATTCATCCCCTTTATTGTGAATTGATTCACATGTAACTTTATATCTCTATTCTACTCCTCTTCCACCCGCAAAACAATATACCCCCTTGTGTATTTTTTGCGACAAAAAAATTCCCCTACCTTATCGGCGAGGAACAATTTTATTTCTTATTTGAGTTGTAAGTCTCCATTTCCTTCTCGACCATTTCCCTGTAGTTGTCCTCAAACGGCTCCCAAAGCTCGACCATATTCCCTGATACATCTTCAATCCTGGCAAACTTGCCGTAGTCATACTCCTGAACTTCCTGAATGACTTTCACCTGTTTCTGCACCAGCTTTTCCATAAAAGCATCCAGGTCATCGACGGTAAAATTGAGCTTCGTATGTCCGCCCTCTTTGTTAGCAAACGTGATCAAGGTAAAGGTGTTCGGGTTCAGAAAATTAATGCCATACTCACTTACATCCAGCTCCAGTACATCCCTGTACCAGTCCACCAGCTTTTTCACATCACTGTCGATATTCAGAAAAACGCCGCCAAGTCCAGTTATCCCAGCCATATCATCCATCCTTTCAATTATGGTTCATTACAAAATTCGCAGAGTCTCCCCGTCGATTATCTTAATATGTATGCCTTTCGATGTTCCTCCTCCAATATGATTTGGAACATTCGAAAGATTAAGTGACTCTTTGAAATTAATCCGCCTTTTTTGATTCGCTTCTATCGTAACACGATGAGGACCAGCTAAATTCATCAGTGACTCCATTCGTAAATCATCTTCCTGATAAGTTGAATCCAGAAATTCCAGTTCAAATGTCACCGCTTCATTGCTGCGGTTATGTAATGAAAGATTGCATTTCGCATCCATCAAGTCTTCGTCCACAGAATCGAAACTGCACGCTCCCTCCCCATTGTAGGAGATGGCGTCTATACCCTTCGCAAGTGTCTCCTGGTACATCGTAATGAGAAGCGTCGGTAAAATGGTATAGGCAATCACGACAATAATTGTTGTTCTTAAGCGATACTTTTTCAAACCAATGGCAAGTAGGATGATGGCAGCTATAAACAAAACGGATCCAGTTATACCAAGTGAAATCGAGCCATCATAATTACTTATCGGAAAAGACATAAAGATCGTTCGTGCCTGTGTTTCAACCATTGGATTATTTGGAAAAGGAAAATATAAATACATACAGATTCCCAAAGTAATAAGAGAAATCATTACTGCCACTTTACTACTGAACATCTTATCCCCCATCTCCACTCCTTACGTACATTTTAACATTAATTTACAGTCATCCCCTCGATATTCTCACACAAAAAAGACCAAATCATCTAAGATTTGGCCTTTGAATATTATCTGGAACCTTTCCCGGCTTTTGAAAAAGCATAAAAGATAACAGCTACGAGAATCACCGCGGCAAGAGCAAACGACGCGTACACCACTGTCGGCTCCTTCCCCTGCTGATTCACTCCGATTCCGATGAACGCCCAGACGAAGACGAGCGGATACACCCAGTCATTCTCTTTCACCATGAAAAAGATCGCCAGTGCAGTCGCGACAACCAGCATGATCACTGTCCATGCAACATCCGAAATCCCCCAGCCATCCCACTCGATGTAAGTGAGGTAATAGCTGATGTTCGCAATCGTCGCAACACTGATCCAGCCTAGATAGACCGAAAATGGCAGACGATCCAAGAATGATGCCCCCACCTCTTGGAGCGTGACATACAACCGGATGAGCGTCACGAGCAAAGCCAGCATCACAAGGACGGAAGCAAAGAAATATTCATAATGCCACATGAAGATCCACAAACTGTTCAACAGCGAACTAAGTACGAATAAGCCACTCGTTTTCTGATACACCGGTGAATTCCTTCGGTCTTTAGGAAACTGCCGGAGAATCCAGATGGCGAGCAGGAGGTAAATGAACCCCCAAATGCTGAACACATAGCCTGCCGGGGTGAACAGCACGTCCAGTCGATTGGAAATCTCTCCGGTCGTCTGCCCGTTGAGCGGCAGAATGTTCGCCAGCGCGTTGACCGTCACCATGATCAGAAATGCGATGATGTTAAGTATCAGCTTTCCCATGACCAAGCCCCTTCCACTTTACTAAGTGCTTATAGTATTCCTTTTCGCCTCAGAAACAAACGTTTTGACAGGCTATTAGAAATTATATTCCATCCTCCATATAAAAAGGACCCGCAGTTGGGTCCTTTTTAATTATTCTGCTTATCTTCTTTTTGTTCAGTATATGATCAGTCTTCAACGCTTTCCAAAAACACTTGATCATTAAAAGCCCCACGCTCTTGAGCTTTCTTCTTGCGTACTTTTTCAACTTCTTCAATTGAGGAGTCGTGTTGTTTCGCTAAAGCACTGACAAGTTCCATTATGTCTGCTAACTCCTCTACGGCTGCTTTATTCTCATTTACATCAAGGTATTCATCAACTTCCTCTAACAGCTTTTTCCTCAATTCTGTTTGATACTCTAAAGTTGAAAGTCTTCTTGTTTGCAATATCTTTCCGTTTTGTATAATGATTTCAGGAATTCGATCACGTACAAGCTTATTGTAAATCGGCATCTGTTCACCCCTCGACTTATAGTATTGCGGTAATAGATTTGAAAACCTTATTCACTCGATACAAGCAATCTTCATACGAAAGAATTATATGATCATTCGGAGAAGTCACTATTACATATTCTTTATTCATTTTTATTTCTAATCCCTTTTTTATATCAGAGAGAGAAACTATTTGAGATGCTTGCTCAATATTTGATTTATCTAAACCTACACTTATATCTTTTGAGAACCTTCTAATTACATTCCATAGTTGCTTTTCAACACTTGATTTCATATATAATTTGGGTAACTCATCGGCAGTTTTGAGATTATTTAATGAGGTTATGCTTGATGAACTAATTCCATAGCCGACAGGCTTTATCTTCGTTTTTAGTCTTTTCCAACTATGAACTTTAAAAGTTAAGTAGCTCTCGTTAACACACACTTCATTAACCTTAGCGAACTGATTTATTCCTCCATCTTCACCGAATACATTCTTCGGCATGTATAAAGAAATGTATGATGCAGCATTCCAATCTTTGCACAACACTTTTGATGCTATGTTTATTTCACCTGTTTGATTTATCTCAATTAATTCTTGTTTACTATTAACTTTAATTATTAAAACTTTTTCTTCTAAACTAGACTGCCATTCTTGCAACGTACCTTTTGGTAAGATACCTTCTTGTTGTAATTTTTTCGGCGAACTTTCAATTAATCGATCCAAAAACCTTTCTACCAAAGAAGTTGCATTTGGTAAGAAAGGAAATCCTCCAATATTGACTTTTTGGATACTTTGATAAAATTCGTGTTTTTCATACTCTAGTTCTTCTCCCCACGGAAAGAGCACATAAGCACCAAAGGTTGTTCGTTCATAATTTTTCACTTTATTACTCACGATAGCATCTCTGTAACGATGCATTGTATTAATATCTTCTTCAAGAGGACCTGGACTATTGTAGTTTCGCTCATAATAACTTCCTTCAATTGCAAAATCCACTCTGTATTTCGCATCGAAAACATATTCATAAGAGTAATCTTTTCCTACTTTTTCAATACTTAAAACAGAGTCTGGTTTCTGCTTTACTGTAGGCAATCGCCCGGAATGCTTTTGAAAGTATAAAGTGATTTTTTCATTAGTATGCGGGTGACGAAAGATTCTTTTGGCTGTCATGGACTGATCTAATGTAACAAATAATCCGTTTCTGTTAACTTTAATAATATCTTGACTTACCATAATATACTTTGCTGCTAAAATTTGACCAAGCTTAAGAAAAGTCCAATACTCATAAAGTGTAGCAACATCTTTAATTGACATTTTTGCTAACTCCCCATTTAAAACAAGCCCTCGAGATAATGTTAAATAGGTTTGATAAGCTTCTCTATACCCTGGTGCCAATTGCATTACTAAGCTCATAACCGAGCGGTCTAATGTTCCAATTCCCTTCCAAAAAGTAGACTTTAGCCTACTATTTAAAGACTTTTCCATGCCATTTAATTGTTTAACAACCTCTTCATAATTATTTGAATAGTAAAGGTTGGTTCTATCTTCTAAGACTTTTTTTAGCATGTCTATTTTGTGGCTTAACCTAATCATCATCCATTTTACAAATCGATTCTCTAAAGTATCGTAAGTCATGAACTTTTTAACATTTAAGCCTTTTATAGGCATTAGGCTGGTATCAGCAATATTAATACCATGTTCAGTCTTTACAAATAGGTCCGGTCGCTTTTGGAGAAATTTTCTCCCTTTTGAGTCTTGCTTCTTTAACTGGTCCCCTCTAACTAGTTGATGTTCTTTGGAAAGCTGATGATGAGGCTGTCTTTCTATTTGAGAAATAGATTTAGAAAATTGTTTATAATACTTCATCAGTAAACGATAAAATTCTGTCCATGAAGATTCTACAGTTAATGTAGTTGTTGATCCTAAATAAGTTTTTTTCACAAAATGGTAGGCTAAATTATAAATTTCTTCATTCACTTCTTCTAGAAGCTTCTTATAATCTTCTTTATAAGACAGCTTAGATGGAAAAATTTCAAGAGTGATTTCTAATTGTTTATCTCCATTACTATATATAGAAAATGTTGAATAACCTACTTCATTCGTAAAAGTTAGGTTTCCCATTAAAAGTTGGTTTGGTGGTTTTCCTACCTTACTTACAGCTTTCCTAATTGACGGGTGTTCATGGTAGAACTCCAAGGAAGCTTTATTCTTTGGAGTCACCACTAACTGGTACACACCATTTTCAAAAAACAAAGGTGGAACAACTTGAGATTCAGTTAACGTTTCCTCATTTACATCAAAGAGGCGAATGGATTCGACGCCTCCCCCTATTACTGAAAAGTACATACGTTCATTAGGGTGAATGTCTTTATATTGTTTCAGGCTTTCATAACGGTGATGAAACGGTCTTCCCTTTATATATAAAGAAAAAGATTCAGTCTCTATTTCTATTAGTTCAATTTCGTTAGCTAATCCAGAAGGATGTGAAACCATCTAGATCACCTCTTAGAAGCATCTCATATACTTTCCCACCACTCCGAGGGAAGCGAGCCTTCTCTAATATGTCATTGGCTTGCTCGATTGATATATCAGTTTCATATTCGTGGTTTGTAAAGTAAGCATACAAGTCCTTTAAAACTTGGAATGACTGTCCATGACTAGCTGTTAGACGAGGGAGTATTTTTTGATAAAACTGATAATCCAGCGCTTCATTAAAGCCCATGACATAACGACTATATATAACATAAAAACAAACTTCGTCACGTACACGATAGCCTACATGAGCTTGGATTGGTTCTAATAATTTGTTTACTTTTACTAATTCATCCGTTACATCTTTTACTAAGGACTCATGATCACCATAGGCATCTTTTAACTGAAGATACTGGGAACAAAGCCTTTGGTTTCTAAGATTAATTGATTTAACCTCTTCAAGCTTCTCTTTAAAGAAAGAAAAAGTGTCAAGGTGAACATCATTATATTCAATAGTATTAGCTCTATCTAATACCTTTTTGCTAAAAGGATGAGTCGTTTCATCCATATTAACTGTTCCAACAATATATAAGTTTGAGGGAATTGTTAGGCGTTCTCCCAATTGCGCCTCTTTAAGGATTGGGAGCGTCTGAATTTCTCCGTTTTTCCATTTACGACTTTCAATCACGCTTAAAAAATCACTAAAATAGTACTCTACTCGAGCTAAGTTCATTTCATCTAACACCACAAAATATGGATGTTCAGGGTTATTTTTCGCCTGTTTAATTATTGAAGTCAATTGCCCTTCCAGAAACTCACCCTTAATATCTGTATAACCTAGTAAATCTGAACCGTCACTCCAATCAGGTCGAACTGGTATCAAATTAAAACGATTATTTTGTTCTGTTGCTCCTATACTTTCAGCAAAAAGCTCAATAATTTTTGTTTTCCCTGTTCCAGAAATCCCTGACAAAATGACAAATGGCTTTGTTTTTAGAGATATAAATAAGTTTTTTACACTTTCTAAACTATAATAAAATCCTTTATTTTGGATATAGGAGTGTATATGCTCAATAACTTTATCATCAGACCAATCAATCGTTTCATCTGGTTGTTTTTCACGAATGTTTCCACTCTTTACTTTCACATAATAATCATAAATAGAAATCATAGATTTAAGGTCCTGCTGGAGCTCCTCTTCAGAAGGTAGAGCATCTTTATCGTATTGAATATAAAGAGCTGTAGACTCCCCATAACCTTTACTTTTAGAACTTTCTCCCAGATTAACGTTACCATCCTTTTGTATTGGCCTAGATGAAGAGTAATGTTCAGTATGTACTGTATTTCTAATATCTTCAGTTATATGTGCCATTTGTTCCTTAGTAGACTCGGTAATTCCTTGAGCAAATGTTAAGTACACGCTATTCATGTCTTCACTGAAAAGGTAAACCAAATAATATCCGCGTTGAGTACTAGTAGTTACATTATTATCTAAAATAGAGATCCAAGGAACTTTAGCCCAATTACCTTTTCCCACAGACCCTTGAACTGAATAGCGATCTTCGTTTACAAAATCTAAGCTATGCAAAATCATTGGTGCTTCAGATCGTACAAAATGCCCTAGTTCATTAGCTTTAAAGGGTGATTGTTTTTCTTGTAGATATTTATTCATAATCTTTTTTATTATTGGTCTAATCTTAGCCTCTTTATTTATGTTTAGTTTTTCATCCACTATGCCTACCCCTTTTAAGTAACTAATTTGCGTAGCTATTCTTTTTTCAGCCATTGAATCAGTAATAGGATTTTCTTGTCTATAATTTCTTACAATATTTTCAGTCAATTCTACTAATATTCTCTTCTTACTAAATTCATTATATGATTGCATATGTTTTAATAGTTCAATGCTAAGAATAGAATACGGATGATTTAATACTTGTTTTTGAATTAACTTTAAACTTTCTTCTCTATATTCCTTTAATAGCTGATGATTTAGGTTCTCATCTTTACTCAGAAAACCTAACAGCCTCAAGTCTTGTGGGGCTACTTTTTTCTCAAATTGATTGTTGAATGTTGTAGGCAATTTCTCGAAGCTTGTAACATATTTAAGGAATGCATCTAAATTTCTTAATGAATCTCTAAGTAATTGATTAGTTTTAAATTCCTTAAGTGAAATTTTATTAGTAAAGTCATCTATCGAAACAAAAGGCAGTTCGTTAAATATTATAATAATATCGATAGGGATATTTCTTTCTTCCAAAACTTGCTCGTTTATTTCTCCTTCTTTAAATAAGAGCTCTACTAAATACCGAATGTCCCCCTCGGATATACTTTCGATAGTAGAATATTTCAAATTGGTTATTTTATTGGCCAATAATTTCAAGGTGAATTCAATTAACATAATTAATCAATCCTTCTCAAGTTAAATAAAAAACCAAGAGCAATGGTTATATTACTCTTGGTTGAAATAGAACATTATGAGAATGAACAAACACACGGAACAGTATTGTCCTGTACTTTTAAGAATTTGTCTAATCCTTCTCTGTCCATTCGTTGTCTGTATTCTTTTAGTGTATAAGGCTTTCCGTCCTTTTTTAAAATTGAAACATTTTTATCAAAATGTTTTCGGAAGTTCTCTTCCATTTCCTCTTGCTCTTGATAACGATCTGGCCAGATTTTATACAACTGAGCATAATGTTGGAATCCACCACGGACACATCTCCCACCACAGTTAGCATGGCTAAAACCTAATTCATACATTCTTGGCAGCTTAATCTTCCATTCATTTTCAATTATAGATTTTACATCTATATCTTCTCTAAAGGTTTCAATCATAGGAAAGCGGGTTTCTATTGGCTCTAAAGGATTATGTTCATAAAAGTCTCTTAAGTTATCTGCACGATGACTTTCATGAGGCCCTATCCCAAAATATAGAATAGGTTCTAAATTTTCATTATCTCGTAATTCCTCTAAGAATGTGATAGTTTGATACACTTTCAACTCTTCTGAACACTTTGCCATTCTTGAGTTTCCTAAAAATCTAGTATCATAAAAAACTTCTTCTGGAGTCCTACCGTCTACCCGCTCCGTAATTTCTATACCAATAGCATCAGCAACTTCATCCATAAACCTATAGTTGTCTTCATCTTCCCATAGGGTATTTGTAAAGAATAAAATTGAATTTTCTACCCCATGTGTCTGCACCATATGGTTAGCTACGTAAGCACTTGCCGCTCCTCCACTAAACATAGCTACGTGGACATTCTTTCTCATAGACTTCCTCACCTCATCACTCCACAAATTCTTGAACTAATTTGTAGATAATATATTCAACTTCGTCACGTGGTATAGTTCTTCCAGCATTATTAATCATTCTATGAACATTTTTATAGATAGTTTTTGATTTTGTAGACAATTCAACGTCAGTAGTTATCGTAACATTTTTCCCATCAATTTGTAATTCTCTTGCATTAGCCTCATTAGACTGGTTAATGGACTTAACATCACTAGAAATTTGTTTAGATAGCATCTCAAAGGTTGTATCAGACCAATCTTCAATCGAAATCCCAGTATAATTAAAGATAAATTGATTTACCCAATCTGATTTTCCTTTAGTAGCTAATATACTTTTCACAGTGACATTTTGTTTTTTCACCACTCCTGATTGACTTTCAGCCCACGCAAATAATTCAACGGAAGATGAGCAATTCGTCTGACTGAGAATTAACAGTTTGATTAACTGCATTTGCTTTTCAATAAACTCTTCGATATCTTTTGTTTGAACAATAAGTTGTTCAAAATTGTTATGATAAGATTCAAATAAATCTTGAATAGTAGAAGTTGGATCAACTTCACTACGTTTAATTGTAGCCTTTAGTTTATTAAGTTCGTCATTCATATGCGAGGTAACTTGAGTATATTTAGGTAAAGACCTTAACCAACCTATAAGTGCACTACTCATTTGAATTAACCTTGGTTTCCCTTCTACATATTCACTCTTATATTCACCGAAATGTTGATCTATTTTTTGTAGAAAAGGATTAAGATCCTTATTAAAATTATAAAAGACAAATTTATATTCCTCAGGTTCATCTATCATTTTATATAGCTTGTCGCCATCAATTGCAGGAACATACATATCATTTCTATAAAACATTATTTGATCCCAAACATCTCTAAGTAATGCCACGAGATAGATTGGAGTTAAAGGTTTTCTAATACCAAATGGAGACGATGAAAGTATATTTAACAAATCACTTAAATGTCCCTGGTTATTACTTTTGACTCTCTTCACTAAAGCTTTTCTCATTTTTCTAAAGTCATAAGGTTCAATATTATCTAAGTCTACAATTGAAAAGTTGTTATTCTTAAAGATAGTTGCATAAATAAGATAGTCCGGTCCATTACCTTCTATCTTAAATTGATCTTCATAAGGGTATTTGAGTATATGGTCCACTACAGCCTTACCGGCTTTTAGTTGAACATTATTAATTTGACGTCTGTTTATAGAGTCATTTCTGACTTCAGGAGTAAATGGATATAATTCACCCATTATTTGAGATAACTTATTCTCTAGTTTGATTTGACTTGTAATAGAGATCTTTTGTCCTTTATAAAGCCATGTAACCTCACTTGAAAATTCAGTCCACATATTAATATACTCTTTAATCTCATATAATAAATCTTCTTTTGTTAATAAAACTTCACTTTTAATATCCTTATCTTGTTTGATTAAATCTACATCATTAAGCATATCGTCTACAACAATCAACTGATCAATTTTTTCTTCAATAGTTTTAATTGAATAGTTAGATACCGCATAAATCACATCAACTTCACTGCGTTGAAAAATTTCTTTTATAACATCATTTTTTTCATTTATATCTTCTAATACAACAAAATTAATGACTGCGTCATTATCTATGTTCAACTCTAGGGCTTTGTCCCCTATTAACTCAGTGCTCAATAAGAATTGTGTAGTTGCAAATCGAGTCATACTCTTCTTATCATTATAGGAAGTTGCTATATAAAATTTCTTGTCCAATGCTGTATTGAGTACTTTCTTTCTTTTAAAAGTATCAATAGAAGTTTCTTCAAGACGAAGTTGAATTTCTTCTTCAACATTGATAGAACTTCCTTGGAATAGCTCCCAATAACCAAGAATTCTGTTATACCTTATTGCTTTATAATTACTTAATTTCTCTAAAGACTTTTCAACCTTTTTCAAATTAGAATTTAATGCAAATGCTACTAGTTCTGCATTTAACTTATGTGTTGATTGCAATCCAGTTAATTCCCACAATGTAATGAGCTTAAGAATTTTTTGCTCTAGGTTCCTCTTATCTCTTTTAGTAGGAATTTTCTTAACTAACTGTTTGTAAAGTTTAAAAATCTCTTTAAAGTCTTCATTATCTAGGTTTTGCTCATCTGAAAAAAAGTAATCGAATAGTTGATTGGGTAAATAATATCCGTCATTCTTTTGGACATGATTTAATAACCCTTCAGTTTCATTACTCTCTAAGAAGGTAAACAAAGTACGTTCGTTTTGCCCAAAAACGCTTGATAAGTGCGGCAATAGATATAAAGCAATTGGATGGATAGGAAAACTACCTTCAACTATTAGTTTCTCTATCTCAACTTGATTTAAAGTTGGGAAGAAGGAATACTTTCTGAGTGAATTAATTACTTCGTTCCTTAGCTTATTATCAATAGGACTAATAATATTTAATTCATTTAAAATTGAATGAGTTAACCTAACAAATGTAGATTGATCATTACTAATATGATAATTTTTAAATCGTTTTTCGATGCGTCCAAACTCATCTTTATACTCTTCTTTAAGCAAATTAAAGTATTGTCTTAAATTCTTATGTGTAATTAATAAGATTTGAAGTGAATCAATATAATGATCAGCTAATTCAGCAATATCTTGAAGATCTTGCATTGTTTCATGAATTAACTCATTATCTAAAGTTTGAAGAAACCTACCAAACTCATCATAAGTAATAAAAAGTCCAATATTTCTTTTAGCTAGTTCATCTAACAAGGTTTTAATCTGCTCTATAAAATCTTCTTTATAATCAACAATAAATTCAGTTCCTGAAGTTAATTCTGGAAAAATCGATTTAAACCAATCAATTTCTTCGATGTTGCTACTTAGAATCTCTAATCTCCATAGCTGAATATCTTTTCCTTCAGCATGTAATAGGTCTAGAAATTGCTGGTAAGTGGATGCATAATCACTTTCCCATTTTTCAACAGTGGATATTATCTTTGATATTACTCCTGGGATGACAATTTCAATCCCTTGTTCTTCTAGCTTTTTCATAATGGAAGATATTATTGTAACTCGAAACCTTCCTTCATTTCCATTAAGTACTATTGGTAAATAGGTCTTGTCTATATTCTGAACCTTTTTCAGTTCATCATATATATCGTCATCTACTTTGTTAAATTTCTCTTGTAGTACACTAACAGTATCATTTGAAACAGTATCTGAAGTAATACTACTTAATATTGTCCCTATTAATGACTTCCCAGTACCATAAGGTCCAATAATTATATGTGATTTGGGAGCTTCTGGTTCATTAAAGCCTTTTAATAACCCATATAAAGCATCTGCATGTGAAGGTGTTGGTAAATAACGTTCAAAGAATCCTCTATTCCCAATATCAAATTTAATATTTACACTAGATTTAAATGAGGGTGCTATATTAATGCTCATGAATATACTTTCACCTTTCTACTATACTCACTTTCTAAAAATGAGATGGGTTCAATTTCAGGAATTTTAACGGTGTCCAAATTATTTGTTCTTGTAAATAAGATTGGATATTGAGCATGGCTTGTTAGCTGATGTAATGCTTGAATTATAAGGTTTCGATTCATATTATAAACTCTTCCCCATAGCCCATGCTGATTGATTAGCTCTTCAACTGAAACAGTATAGGTTTCTTTCTGACTACAGTAAACTAATAAAGTATAGTAAAGAGCTATAATTCCAACTTCACCGATACTATTCGGTGTTTTTTTGTACACGTTACCATTCTTCTCTGATAATAAAGAAATTTTGTTAATAGGGCTTTGTATAACTTCTTCCGGATCTTGAGCGTCTTCACCAGCAGTGTACAATTTAATTAAACAATCAATATCTCTTTTTAATGATTTGTGGGATATTTTTTTGTTTTCTGTTTCCTCTACCCATTTAACAAAAATACTAAAGAGATCTTCTTTACTAATTGCAGTTTCTTCTAATAGATTAAAGAACCAATACCAAACTGTAGATGATTCTTTATTAGTTGTTAAATGGTAATGCAACATCGCCGCAGTATCATTAAATTGAATATGTCTATCATACCTATCTATAACATCACCAAAGGATGTTATATGATGCACTTTCTTTCTCTGTTCATTGGTGTTTTCTTCTACAATATTAGTAGCTACAACCCAAAACCTAAGAGATTGCACCATATTCTTACCAAGACCTATTTTTTCAAAAGCCTCTTTATCATAAAAGAAACGACTATCTTCTCTTAATTGTTTGATTGCTTTACTTAACCATCTATCTCTTAAATAGAAGCTTTGATGTTGACCATATGCCATTCTTCTTCCTCCTATTTTCACTGGAATAAAAGTTCCAGCAGTCAAAGAACACATAATAATGCATCTAGACATTAAATCTAGATGCATTATTAAATTATATAAGTTATTTACTCAGACTCTCAAAATATTTCAGTAGTGCCCTTTTTACTTTTGGTGTGAGGAAAGGGCTTTTTCCTCGGATTATTTTTTGCCCACCTGTTTTTGCTAAGAAATCTCCTTTACCACCTAGGTTTTCAGCACCACTATCCCCTAATATTATCGTAGAAGCTGTCGCATCGGTAGCCCTTAATGCTAATCTAGCTCCTAAGTTATTACGAATATTAGTATTGATAATGTCTGATTTAGGGTTTTGTGTACAAATAATTAAATGCAATCCCGCTGCTCTAGCTTTTTGACCTAAACGTAATATTGAATTTTCTACCTTCTGCGCCACATCTTTTTCTTGGCTCATAAAGTCTGCAAACTCATCAAAGACAATTACAATTCTAGGCATCTGATTTTCAGTTAGCTCTACATATTCATCTAAATTGCTTACCTTTTCCTCGGCAAAAACTTTATATCGCTCTTCCATTTCCTGCACTAAAAATTCTAATGTGTTTACTGCTTTACTAATATCGGTCACTACATCTCTAGTGTGCGGCAATCCCTCGTATACTTTAAATTCCACTTGTTTAGGGTCTATAAAAACAAACTGCAATTGAGTTGGGTCATAAATGCACATGCTTCCTAAAATAATAGAATTTAGCGTAACACTCTTACCGCTACCTGTCGTACCACCAGTCAGAAGATGGGGTGTAGAAGGATCAGAGAAGTCGATGTGAACAACATTATTTAAAGGATCAAACCCCAAAGGCGATAGTAGGTTAGTAGGTTTTATTTTGTTACTTAATTGTTCTCGTGAAATCTTCATAAATTCTTCAAAGAAAATAGTATCTGGATTTTCTCGTGCAATATCAATATTAATACCATTCTTATCAATAAACATGTGAGGAGGTTGATCTAACCCTAACCATAACTGAATATCCTGCTTTCGTTTCAAGACTTTATCTGAGTTTAATGAAGAAGGAATATTTAAAATCAGCCTGATAACACTAGAACCCAACACTGCTTCTTTAACTTTTACATTTAAACTATTGCGATTGAAGTGACTTTCTAAATTACTAACATACTTTTTCTTTAAGGCTTCGTGTTCTTCTGATACTTCAGGTTTAGTGTTTTCTATTCCTTTTAATGCAATCACTTCTGGATAATTGCAAGAATCATTTAGCAATGTTTCTGGTTCTGGTCTTGGTTCTGGTTTTGGCTTTGGTTCTGGTTTTGGGTCTGGTGTAGGTTCTGGATCCGAAATTACTTTCCCCTCTCCAAGGACACCTTGATCTGAGCTTTTAGCATTAGCCCCTTTTCCTTCTTCTACATCATTTGAATCTTCATCATTATTTTCTCTTTCATCATTATTGCTATCATCTGTCACAGAGCTTTCGCTTTCTTTATCTTCTCTAACAAGCTCAAGTTCAAAAGCATCTTCACTTGCTTCTAAATCGTTATAATCAGGCTCATTCACTTCCTCAGCACCTAGCTGCTCAAGAATATATGACCTCGTAAAGATGTAGTTTGGGTATTCTCCTTCTAACCTATCAAGGTAAACACCTTCATCATAACGTTCGAAGTCTTGCTCTTGAAGATTTGAAGTATAACAATAAGCATCGATAGAAGATTTAACAGTTACATTAATATCACACAAATCTTTATCTTGTAATTGTTTTAATAAATATGCTTCCTCTGGGGAATATGAGCCACGCTCGATAAAGTAATGAACTAGCTCTTCCCTCCAAAATTCAGAATCTGTCTTAGAGTCTTCAAATGTAAACAATTTATTATAAACATTTATTCCAGCATCTACTTGCTTTATTGCGTCATACCGTTCTCTTTCAAAAATGGTGTGACGAACAAACTTTAACTCTACTAATTCAAAGTCCAATTTTAACATACCATTCTGTTCTGTAAGAGTTGTAATTACCATGTCTGGACGTCTCTTATTGTTAGAGAACCAAGGTAATTCATCACATACAGCCCACACTTGAAGGGTATTAAATTCATCTTTTTGTCTGAATTTTTTACTTAGATATGTTGCAACCATTTCATGAGAATACTTACCAGGACCTATAGCTTTTAATACAAGTGCTCCTGATATTTTTTTAACTTCTTGTACCGCTTTAACCATTTTTTCTTTAGTAATAAAATCATTCTTCATTATTAATCCTAATTTTTTGGTTAAGCGATCATAATACTCATCATTTTGTTCATTGTTTAATTTCCTAATATATTCAGAGGAAGATACTATTAGTTTATAATTATTGTTTGAGCCGGCTTTAGATTTGTATTGTATTATTTGTGCTTTAGCGGATGTCTTTTCAAGTAATGACTTGTCTAAATAACGATCCATGAAAATAATCCAGTTAAAGTTCTCGTGCATAAAATCAATCAAATCATTATTTAGAGTAGATAATGACACTTTATTTTTCAAGACATACAATTCATCTTTATCTAACATTTCTTTCTTTTGTGAAATGTATTGTAATTGGTAAAACGATTTTAAAATGTTAGGCATAGACTCACTAACATAAGAAATTCGTTTCACAACTTCATTATCTAATAAAGGTTCTTTGTAAACTACCTCAAACCAGTTATCAGAAGGTCTAAAATCAATTTTGTCAAAATCATAATTAATTTGACTGCTTTGAGCAAAATAGTCAGCTAAAACAACTAAATCAGCATCTATCATGTGAGTATTAATTTGTTTTGAAATTTCATTTACATCATGACCTGATATGACCTTCAATTCCACTTTAGGAAATTTACTTGATCCATCAGGATGTATATACTCTTCCCTTTGTTGAACCCACTGATTAAGCCTTTTGTGAATAGGTGCAGCATGTGTACTGTGAACAGTAATCTTCAATTTATTCAAATCTTTCAACTTTTTAAACAACGTATCAATAGATTGAATAATCATTTCTGCACTTTGACAGTATAAGAAGAGAATATCTAGTCCATCTTTTGCGTAAGGATACACATCAAAATAACTCTTTACACTCGTTAACAATTCTTTAGATAAATCTTTAGCCAAATGATCCATTTTTTCCGAACGAGTTGTGTTTAATACAAAATGTCCTTCACCTAAAATTTCACTAACTTCAATTAGGAAAGAGTCGTCCCCTTCGCTTGTAAAATACCTTGGACCCAGCTTAAGTGTTTTATCTACAACGTGATTAAGATATTCCTCAAGATTAGTTACTTCTAAAGATTGTTCTTGGGTTTTATTTATCCATTCTCGTATTTGAGCATCGATTTCTTGATACCTATTCTTTATGCTTAGTAAACGTACAGGGTTAAGGAGGGTTAATATTCGTTCGTAGCTATAACCTACATCACCTAAATTAACATCTATAAAATCAATAGCTCCGATATTATTAATATATTTATAAATAGTATTTGTAATTGAAACAGATGTGGTTACACCTTCTAACAAATTAGATAGGTTTTGTTCTAATTTGTTATAATCAACTGAAAAAACACCATTTCTATAAGCTTGTTCCAAATGACTTACATAATTATCCTTAAAATTAAGGAATGCTTCATAATGGTCTTCCATTCCAGGTTCGTTAATAGATAAGAAGCTGCTAACCTCATCCCTAACTATTTCGACTACATTTAGCTTTTCAATTTGATCATCCTTGTAGTTTTTAACATAAGGCAACTGGTAGTCATCTATAGAATCAAACAAACTCAGCAATTTCAAATGTTCAAAACCTATTATCTTAAAGTTCTCTTTACCTTTTACATCACCATTTATAATTAACTTTAATTCAAGTGTGATGTCTAAGTCATTAATAGTGGGATCCTCTCTCACACTTAATATTGAATTATTATTAAATTGAACAGTTGAAACAACTTTTTCCATATTCATTAAAAGGATCTCGGAGAGTTTCTTTGCAGCAGGGTTTAATTTATTATTTACTACTTCAAGTGTAAAACGAGGTTCTTTTCCACATAATTCTTCTGCATTATCCTCAATTAAGACATATGTGTGATATAAGACAGCCTCTGAGATATCTTTATAATCCTTAGGATGGCGAACCTTTTCAATTTTTCTGCTTATGGTTTTTACTAATTTTGAATCCTTTGATAAATCACCCTCAAATTCATCTAAGAACTCTTGCATATCATCAGCATCTTCACTTTTTTCTATAGAAGCTATACCTTCTTCAACTTTTTCTTTTTCTTCTTTCGAGTAATCTTCTAGAGGTAAAGTGTTTCTTATTTTATCAGGAAGAGTAGTTTTAACCTTAAATTTAAATATAGATTCAATTATAGAAAATTCGTTTTCAAGTAGCTCCAAGCTTTTTTGATTTAAAAAGTTCATTGCTTCCAATTCAAACTCTTCTGGTGATATATTTCTCCATAAGTCACTAGGGTACAAACTTTTCTCTTCTGAGTCTAAAAAAGCATATAGTTTATTTTGTAAATCCTCTGAGTCCAAGTCGCCGTTTGTTTTTTGCAGGTTGGCCAATAAAAAATTCGCCTTTAAGCGTTTTTTTCCTTTAGGTATTAACAGTTCACTATCTTTAAAAAGATTTAATTTAGGTAAGCTTTCTTGAATTCGTTCAACTATAGAAGGTGACTGATTGGTAATAGTTGCTGAAATAAACCTTAATACAAACCTTAGCTGAGGATCCGTCAGTTGATTATACATCTTAAGAAAACTTTTCAATGTTTCAATTTCTTCCTCTGCAAAATTGTATTCATTAAACAGTAACGAATATAATTTTTCAAAGCCATCTCTTGAAAGTAAATATGCTTCATCTATTGAGAAAATGTTTTCTAAGCTTTGTCCTTCTGGTGTATTTTCATTGATGATCATTATTAATGCTTGATTTGAAAAAGTATAATTCCTAAGTCGTGTAGAAGTTTCAATATCTCTTAATTTGTATTCATCATAACCATGTACCGGCTTAATTGTACGAATAATAGGAGAATAATACTTTTCAAGGTCAGAAACATTCACTCTTAATTCACTTAGTACAGATTCAATATTTTCATGAGTTAAACCGTTAACTTTAATAAAGAGTTTTTCAGCATTTTCTTTCTTTTGATTGGAAAAGTGGCTCTTAAGTACATAATATATCCACTTACCTAATAACTGATTACTTTGCATTATTTCACCACCTGCATTCCCACTGCTTCATACGGATTTCTAATCATAGCTGTAGCATCAGAATATTCTATTAATAATCCATTGTGTCGAAGTTTTTCCCGTAATGAATGTTCATTCTTTTGAAAATAACTGATGTTAATTCTAGATTTTTCATAGATTCCATCATTTCTTGCTTCTACTTCACCAATGATAAATCCGAATTTTTTATAAATTACCTCTAAAAATTCATTAAATTCCATAGATCCTTTAGGTTCTACGACGATATACACAAGCACTTGTAAAAAATTATCTGTCATGAAATAACGATATTTACTTCCGGCCTTATAGCCACCAAAACCACCATCTCTAGTTAGACCTCGTACAATATTTAGCTGATGTCTTTTTAACTGATCTGAAATAATATCTTTTACAACTGAATAAAGCTTCGTTGAAAGGTCCTGATAATTTTTACACTTATCCAATACCTTTATTACTTTATTCTTTCTAACTTTAGATAAACGTTTTAGGCCTAAATAATCTAAAAAATCATCTGGGTTTTCTTTCCATGTTTGAAGATTTGCAATTACAAACTCTTCGTCCTGTATCTTGTCAGAAAAAATTCTTTCAAAAAATGATTCAAACTTATTTTTTATTAATAGTTCATTACCACTAAATGATTTGGAGGAAAGAGTTTGAATTGGCCCAATTTGACCATCTAAACAATCAAAGAAATGTGTGACTTTATTGTTTTCAGTTTCATTTGCTCGATGCAACATATACCTTGATAACTGGAAAGTAATTAAGCTGGTCATGAGTTCAAACATTTCATAAATATCAATATTTAAAGAAATTAATTGATTAAACTCTTTAGCAAACTCTTCATAAATAGCATCATTTGTAACAGGGAGGTAAGGATATTCCTTTGTTTTATCATTCACTTTCTTTAATGGATATGGATCGCTCTTTTCTTGCTCATCTTTGTCTAGTTTCTCTAATAATTTACTAACAATATTATCTATTTGCTTATTTTTTTGGAGCAAGTGTTTAAGTCTATTTTCTATCTTTTCTCTTAGAAATAAATCATTTTCAGTACCATAATTTAACATCAAAAAATATAGCTCTCCACCCCTAGAAAAGAAGTTCCGCTCATATGCAGGCACACCTTTTTTTGTTCTTAATTCAAAGAAAAGTAAGGATTCATGTAGAGGGTACAGGGTTTTTGCATACCAAGATCTATTAGCTGCTTTCCCTTTACCATCATGTAAGGGCACTTCGAGATTACGAAAGAATTCTCTAATTACACTTATCTGGTCTCGGTCTGAAGCCATTTCATATAGACATTGTTTTTCTTCAGGAGTTAAAGAAACCACACCATCTTGAGCACCTTCTTTTTCTCCTTCAAATATAAACTTTCGAAGTCCTGTTGACTTTTTCCTCTCATAATTATCAGCGTTTAATTTATATTGCGTCCCACATAAAACGTTTAAAAATTCTAAAACATATTCAGGTCCTTTTTGACCATCTTTAAATCTATGGCCCCAAATTTGAGCTGAAAGTTGTGTAGAAAACTGCTCAACATCCGTTTTTTTACTCACTGATTACCCCTCCGATTAATCTAAACTAATTTCATCTTCAATAAATAAACCTTCTTCTCTGTCGTACCGAAGTATATTTAATTCATAATCATCAGGTTCACTTAATCTAATTAATTCATTTTTGAATGTATCTACTAGTATTTCAGCATCCTGTTGAAGAATATTGTGAGTCCCTCCACCACTTGCTCTCATAAGATATTCAAAGATCGCTAGGTTTAAGTTAACAGATACTTCGTCTTCAACCTTAAAAGTGAATTTTGAAGGTTCTCTATCTAAGTCATTTCTACCTATCTCTTCCAGTAAATCTACGGCTTTTTTAGAGAATGATTCATATATCATTAAATTCTTATTTGTTGCAAGTAATTCTTTCTTATCCTTCGTAAGCCGCCCTGAGAATACGCGATTAAATCCATTTGTAAGATCTTTTTTTATAGCCTTTTGATTTTTACGGTTGTCAAACAATGATTTATACCTGTCTATATATTCAAATGGTAGAAGTTGATCTGTATTAAAACCAACCTCATCATGTAGCTCATAGAATAGCTTCCGTCTAAGTTTGGGAATCCATTCTTCTATGAGTGAATGGTCATTATTAACATTATAATCTCGATAAAGCGTTAGCTTTTTCTTAAAGTAACCCAATTCTAAATCAAGGGTCTTACCAAAAATTTGACTATGCGTTTGTTCTAGCTTTTCATCACCATTTATATCTCCATTAACAATAAAGTCATCTATTGAAGAGTGTGAATAGATACCTGGATCTAGGGTCTTAAACAATCTTAATGCCTTCATTTCTGAAAATGCATTTTCACTTATGTCATGACCATAGAAGTTTTGATAGTATGAGTGTTTAATTTGCTCTTTTAACTCTTTATAATCAGCATCAAGAACATCATCACAAGTATAGCCTCCAGTTAACATAAAGCTAATGTGAATTAGCATTTCACGCATTGTGATGTGGGTATCTAAATAATCGAGTAGTTGGTACTGTTCTACAATTTTTTCTTGTATTTGTGGTTGAGAAGTACGATCATGGTTCATGTATATAATGCACCTATCCTGCATAGGGCAAGAGTGACAAGAACTCCAATTTTCTTTTTGATTCCATTCCTTTAGTACTCTATCAACATATACCGAAGAAGTAACATCTAGTAAGTTAAATATGCTTAACTCATTTGAGTTATATTTATACGAGTCAAACCTTTTCTTGACTTCTTCCCTTAAGTAATTTAATTCCTCTCTCTGAGAAAGAAACTTGGTAAGTTTACCTTCATTAGCAGCAATTAAGTAATAAATGTTAGATGAATGGTTATCCTGAATATTCTTTTGAAGTTCAGCTAATTCTCTGTGTATTACTTCTTCTTTTAATTCAGATAAGTCTTTGACAATTCTCAAAGTCTTACCATTGTTAAAAGAAAAGTCTACAATACCTTTTTCAGGCCAAGTTGTAAGATCATCATCATTAAAGTAATTATAAATAATCCTACATAGCCTAGTTTTTCCATCCCCCGCATTACCTGTAAGAATTACGCTTTGGGGAGCATTTTCAAATAAGCTTACTAAAGTTTCTTCAATTTTAGTGGGAACATTAAAAGTGTAATTCTCTTCATTATTAACGTCATATGTGTATTCATCATAAATCTTAGAATGGTTTGGTGATAAAACATTATACTGGTCTAAGTAGTAAATAAACGGATTTCCTTTCAATTTTCCAACCTCCGTTATGCTCTAAAATTAATTTTATATTACAATTAGATAACAATAATATTATTTCATGTTATGGTGAACTTTTACAACTATTATAGGGGAAATCCCTTGATTTTCCACAAGTTTTTAAAAGAACTTATATAAAAGATATCATTTGTACTAAAAGAAACCCTTTCTTAAATCAGAAAGGGTTTCTTTAGCTGCTTATTAATCTACTTAATTTGCATCAAGGTTGGATTACATATAACCCTATATCTTCATGATCTGAATCATCTTTAAAGTAATTTTCACATCGAAACCAAATAATTCGCTCCTCCATTAAATCAATATCAAGATCATCTAAATCAACAACCAGCTTCCCTCCGCAATTCTCACAATTACCATCTTGAAGTTCTGAGAAATTGTTTACTAGACGTTTAATATAGCAGCTTTTACAGTAGTGTTTAACTTCGTTTAAAGCACCAAAATCATCAAAAGTCACTTTATTGCGATCTGATAATCCTCTGGAGCAATTCTCACAAGTTTTCATTCTAAACTCTCCTTATAGTGGGCAAAAATTCAACTTCATATAAAGTTTATCATGGATCTAAGTTATACCTATGCAATAATTTGTAATGGTATTATTTATCTTCTTTTAAAATACCCCATCATCTCTTACTAGAATGTTAAAATAAATGAGGTAGTATGAACGTGATTAAAACCCTTTTAGGAGTGAAAGCTACATGGACAAAAAAGACATCGCCGGCATTCGCAGGCAGTTGAAAGTAGATAACGACTTACTGAAGATCTCAGATATCTTCAACGTATATATCATGAAAGAAACGACCGACATCTATCACCACCAGAGCCAGCCGTTCGAGATGCTGGACAGTGACCAGCAGGAGCTTTTCATGGCCAACTTCAAGAAGGTGCTGACGGGACAGCTCGATGAGAAGCTGTTCGAGCTGAAGTTCAAGCGTGAGGCGGAGGATCATAGTCAGCTGATTTTACATAAAGGGTTGCTTAGCACGGACGTCGAGGACTGGAAGGCGCAAATGCTGCTGATGACGGAGAAAATGATCAAGGACCATCCGTATGAAAAAGATGTCGTCATCACCTTCATTCGTGCGGAGTACATGAAGCCGATGCGGAAACGCAATGATGATGCAGAGGAAAGTGATAGGGATGCGGTCTACTCCCACTCCTTCATCCTTTGCAGTGTGAATAAGACGGAGGAACCGAAGAAGGAGATCCAGTTCGACTATATCGAGAAGGAATTCAAGTATAAGATCGAGGTCGATCCTGTGATTGATTTGAAGAATCCGATGAGCGGCTTCCTCTTCCCCAGCATCACCAATCATGCATCCGACGTGAACCATATCCTCTACTCGGCTGGTAAAGCGAATGAGCCGGATTACCGGTTTATCGATGAGGTGTTGAACAGCGAAGAATTCATGACTGCGAAGGAAGATAAGGCTGTGTTCGAGGAAGTCATCAAGAGTGTCGTCGGTGATCAGCTCTCCCCTTCCACACTTGCCAACGTGTACAGCGAAATTAATACGGCTGTCGAGGATAATGAGGAGGACGAGCCTCCGAAGCTCGACTATAAAGACGTCGAACGCGTGCTGACGAACAGTGGTCAGGAAGTGGACGGAGACCGGATCAAGGAAGCTTTCTATCAGATCACCGATGATGAGTCCTATGAGCTGAAAGCGAGCAGCATTGTGCCTAAGTACAAGTCTAAGTCGATCAAGATCCAGACGAAGGTCGCCAACATTTCCATCAGCCCGCAGGACCTGGAGTATGTCAGACAGGTCAATTACAAGGGCAAGCGCTGCATCATGATTGAAGTCGAGGAAGATGCAGAAATCGATGGATTCCGGATGCTGCCGGAAGCGTTTGGAGAATAACAATCATTTAAAAAAGCTGATGTGGAGACCTCCTCCCATCAGCTTTTTTCATTTCCACGAAAAATTTTTCCGAAAATGTGATTTTCTTGACTTATGTCAAGGTGAACCTTCCTTTTTGGGGATATGATTCAGATAGATATTGAAGGAGGTTCATTATGACTACAACCATTACATTTGGAAGTGCACAACGGAAAGCCGCAATCATTGCAGGGGTTTCCTTGATCATCATGACGCTGGCAGCGATGTTCTCCTATGGATATGTGCATAGTTCGCTGATCGTGGAAGGAGATGCTGGCGCTACATTCGAAAACCTGCAGGCATCTCTTCCCTTATTTCATTTTGGAATCTTAGGCTGGATGGTGATCATCCTGACCGATATCGTCGTGTCCTGGGCGTTTTACATCGTCTTGAAGCCTGTGCATGCAGGATATTCATTGCTGGTAGGATGGCTACGCATTCTCTATACTGCAATCCTTGCGACAGCTGTAGCCCAGTTAGTGATTGCAAGCAAAACCATCCAGGCACCCGAAACTTCTGCCTCACAAGTCATGCAATCTGTGATTGGCTTTGAAGCCATTTGGTCGATCGGGCTGATCGTATTCGGGGTTCACCTTATGCTTGCGGGCTATGTCGCGATTAAATCCATCACCATCCCAAAAGTGATCAGTATTTTACTGATGGTAGCTGGAGGATGTTATGCCCTGATCCATTCCATGTATAATTTCTTTCCGTCCATTGAAAATCTTACCGGAACTCTCGAGAGCATTCTAAGCTTACCGATGATGGCAGGTGAATCAGGCTTCGGCATTTGGCTTTTGTTCAAAGGGATAAAAGCAAAGACGGTTACACGCCGCTCCTTAAAGGGGGCTTCCTAATCGCTTTTTGATTCGACTTAACGACTCTGGAGTGATCCCGAGGAAACTTGCAAGTTGGTACTTCGGCACCCGATCGATAAGCTCCGGTCTTTGTTCCAGCAATGCTTTATAACGTTCTTCCGGGGTGGATGAAATGAACGCTGCATACTCATCATGCATCGCACCGATATCTCCCTCGATCATTTTACGAGTCATCGCTTCAAGAGCCGGGTTGGTATCGTATGCTTCCTGCTCTGTCGATAAGTCACCAACGACCAGCACACAGTCTTCCAGGCAATTTAACGAGAAGTTGGAAGCTTTATCAGCCGAATGATGATTGAAGATCGTTACGCTCTGTTCTTCGGTGTAAAAGTTGAAGGTGGTTTCCTTTCCGGATGCATCTACCGTGTACTTACGGATGCACCCCTTCAGGATGAAGTAACACTTATCCGGGACATCTCCTTGATGCAGCAGGACTGTTCCCTTTTTATAAGTAGCAATCGGGACATTCGAAGCGATCGCATCCAGTTCTGTTTCACTCATGTCAGAAAAACGTTTCATATAGTTGACGAGGATTTCCTTCATTTGAATCATTCCTCTCAATATAATTGGAGCTCTCTACTTTAAAGTTACCATAGTTTTGAAAGTGCTGGTTTATGTATTTTTAATATTTGGAGGAGATAAGTTTGGACCTGTTTTTATTTATTTCTGTAATTGTAGCGTTGACTTTCATCTTTTTATATTTCGTGATCAAGTACGACTTTAATAAGAAGAAGTTGGAGCTTGAAGAAAAGAAACTGGAGTTGGAAAAGAAGAAGTTCGAATTCCACAAACAAGTTCAAGAAGAAGATAAAATCTGATACAGAAATAGGGCTTCCACACCATTGGAAGTCCTTTTCATTTTATCAGAGGATTCAGCAAGGCTCGAATGCCGTCGAATAATTGAGAATAACCAGGAAAGCACTTTTTAAAAACCATTAAATGTGCAATATATTCAGAATATTTGTTAAGATAAGAATTGAACCATACTCACACCTCTCACATTACCTTTAATAATCATCACACTCTCTCAACCTGTTTTCTAATTGAAAATGTTACCACAAAATTGATAAGCGTTTTCCTTCCAATCTATCAACTTATTTATTATAATTATAATCTAACATAAATTATAATTAGTTTATTCCACATTCAGAAGGGAGAATGAAAGATGGACAAGAATGAAATGCACGACAGTAAAGCGGGTGCTGGACAGTGCCCATTCACAGGGAAATCCAAGGAAGAAAGTGCGGTTACGACCACAAAAGTCGGTACAAAGAATAAAGACTGGTGGCCGAATCAGCTGAACCTGGACATCCTTCGTCAGCATGATACGAAGGCGAGCCCTATGGGCGAAGAATTCAATTACACAGAAGAATTCAGCAAGCTCGATTATGATGCATTGAAGCAGGATCTCCATGAGTTGATGACCGACAGCCAGGATTGGTGGCCGGCGGATTATGGACACTATGGTCCTCTCTTCATTCGTATGTCATGGCACGCAGCCGGTACATATCGTACAGGCGATGGTCGTGGTGGCGGCGCGAGTGGTAACCAGCGTTTCGCTCCACTGAACAGCTGGCCGGACAATGCCAACCTGGATAAAGCTCGTCGTCTGCTTTGGCCGATCAAGCAGAAGTATGGAAACAAGATTTCTTGGGCCGATCTGCTTCTCTTGACTGGAAATGTCGCCCTTGAGTCAATGGGATTGAAGACATTCGGTTTCGGTGGCGGTCGTGAAGACATTTGGCACCCGGAAGAAGATGTCTACTGGGGTACTGAAACCGAATGGCTCGGGGACAACCGCTATTCTGGCGATCGTGAGCTAGAGAATCCGCTTGCTGCCGTCCAGATGGGATTGATCTACGTAAACCCTGAAGGTCCGAACGGGAATCCAGATCCGCTTGCTAGCGCGCGTGACATTCGAGAAACATTCGCCCGGATGGGAATGAACGATGAAGAAACGGTTGCTTTGATTGCTGGAGGTCACACCTTCGGTAAAGCGCACGGTGCCGGAGATGCGGAAGCACATGTCGGTGCATCGCCTGAAGCTGCTGATATCGAAGACCAGGGGCTCGGTTGGAAGAGCACGCACGGAAGCGGTAAAGGCCGCGACACGATCACAAGTGGTGTCGAAGGTGCATGGACATCCAACCCGACCGTCTGGGATAACGGTTATTATGATTTACTGTTCGGCTACGAATGGGAGCTGTCGAAGAGTCCGGCAGGCGCCAACCAATGGGCACCAGTTGATCAGACTGAAGAACACATGGCTCCGGATGCAGAGGATGCATCCAGAAAAGTTCCTACGTTCATGACGACTGCGGATATGGCATTGCGTGTGGATCCTGACTATGAAAAAATTTCACGCCGCTACCATGAGAATCCGGATGAGTTCGCAGATGCTTTCTCACGCGCATGGTTCAAGCTGCTCCACCGTGATATGGGACCTAAAGCAAGATATCTCGGCCCGGAAGTCCCACAAGAAGATCTGATCTGGCAGGATCCGGTTCCGACGGTCGACTATGACCTTACAGATTCTGAAGTAGCTGGTCTTAAGGAAAAAATCCTTGATTCCGGCCTGACAATCAGTGAGCTGGTATCGACTGCATGGGCTTCTGCCAGCACGTACCGCGACTCTGACAAACGCGGTGGTGCCAATGGTGCACGCATCCGTCTTGCACCACAGAAGGAATGGGAAGTGAATGAGCCTGAGAAACTTGCAAAAGTCCTTTCCGTCTATGAAGAGGTGCAAAGCTATTTAGATAAAAAAGTCAGCATGGCGGATCTGATTGTACTCGGCGGTACTGCAGCAGTCGAAAAAGCTGCCAAAGATGCAGGTGTCGACGTCACTGTTCCATTCGCGCCTGGACGCGGCGACGCAACCCAGGAAGAAACAGATGCTGAGAGCTTCGAAGTATTGGAGCCGATGGCTGATGGATTCCGTAACTATGAGAAAAAGGACTACACCTTAAGTCCAGAAGAACTGTTGGTAGACAAGTCACAACTACTCGGCCTAACTGCACCGGAAATGACAGTACTGCTTGGCGGTATGCGTGTACTAGGAGCTAACTATGAAGGTTCGAAAAACGGCGTGTTCACCGATAATGTCGGAGCACTTACAAACGACTTTTTCGTGAATCTGCTTGATATGAACATCGAATGGAAGCCTGTCGAATTCAACCTGTACGAAGGCCGCGACCGCAAAACAGGTGAAGTCGTACGCACAGCTACCCGCGTCGACCTCGTCTTCGGATCGAACTCTGTCCTTCGCTCACTTGTAGAAGTGTATGCACAGGACGATAACAAAGAAAAATTCGTCCGCGACTTCGTGAACGCATGGGTGAAAGTGATGAACGCCGATCGTTTCGATTTGAACTAAATCTATGAATCTAAAAAAGCCCTCTACCTGATGTGACACATCGGGTGAGGGCTTTTTTGATGCATGGGGACGGTTCCGGTGCTTCCAGGAAGCATGAGAACCGTCCCCTCGCTTCTTAACCTAATGTAACTACCATTTCTACAATTTCTCCATTACGCACAGCTTCCGCTTCCATACCAGCGAGAACTGCACCTTCAATGGTCTGTTCTTTTCCATCACGATAAGTCAGTTTGTAAGACTGAACCTCTGCTCCGTCTTCACCGAACGTATTCTTCCGATCCGGATTATGGTACGTCACTTTCGTTTGACCTAATAGCGTGAACGATACAGTACCGTCTTCTGTGAACAACCAATCCGGTAAAATCGGTGACAGGGTTAGCGTCAAGCTGCCATCCTGCACCTGGAACATATTTTTCCCGACCATCATCATTTTCCACATGCTCAGGAACTCTGCTGTCGATCCGCTTAAGCGGGCAACGTATCCTCGACCATGGGTAGCAGGGTCAGGGTTGACCGTGCTTGCGATGAAGGATGAGTTTTCAAGCGTGCTTCTTCCGTACATTTCCGGCTCAAGGAATGGAACCAGCGATGTTTGGATGTCGGTGAAATATTGCTCGTATAATCCTGATTTCAGTAACTCCAGCAAGTACTTGTATGACATGTGCAGGAAGACCGATTCGCGCTCGAGCCATCCTGGCGTGAATGCTACGATTCTTCCAATCTCGTTGGCCTCTTCGTTCAGACTGACGGAGGTTTTATACATACCGATCTGCTGATCATACAGCTCCGTCTGCTTAACAGATTGATAGATTTCTTCAGCTTTGCTTGAATCATGCAAAGTCTTCATTGACCTCGCAGGTCCTTCCAGGAAGTGTGGCAGCGCTGTAGCTTCTTTGAACTTTTTCACTTGAACCTTAGGCAATCCGTAACTGCTGAGAACTTCATTCCCTTCAGAATCGGTCACCTGCTCGTATTCCTCTACTTCAAAGCGCAGGTAAGTTGGAGTCAGACCATTGCCAAGCTGTTCTGCTTTAGCAATTCCGCGGTCCACTTTTTCAAGCATGTTTTCAAGGGTTCCCTTCAACTCTTCCAAACTCAACGGAGCTTCTCCCCCGTCGATACCGAAGCGGATTTCTCTTCTGTAGTTTTCACGTACGGATGCCACTTGATCCCAGTAGTTGAAGTTATCTAGCTCACCCCGCAGATTTTTCTCCAGCAATTCGCTCACTGAAGAAAGCAACTCGCTCATCTCAACTGGAAGCTTGATCGCCTGTCTATCTTGCTCTACAGCAGACAATAGGAACTGGAGGATTCGCTTCAACTCATATGTTTCACTGACTCCAGAGCCGAAAATGCCCGGCAATCCGTTCAGTGCATCATTCCAGCCTGGTTTATCAGCTTCCATCTCCACACCGATACCAGCCGGATCAAGTGTCGCGAACTTGTTCAATGCCAGTGAAAGCAGCTTCACAGCCAGGTTCGTCGTGTAGATGTCGCCTTTTCCATGCTTCGTTTTCAACCAGTTCGTGTCATTGATATGAAGGTCCTGCTGAATCATCTTCTGCTTGTCCTTCATGATCGCGCCGTACTGCCTTACATTCCCTTTCGACAGAACATACTTCTCACTTCTCGGCTGCACATAGGCAGGACTGTCGAAGAATGTATAGCTATCATCGTCAAAAAGGAAGCTTGAAGCCTTGTCCGGATAGACATCGAGATAGCTTTCGACCAAATCCATGTTGTATGTCCAATGATCGACCCAGTAGCCTTCGCCGAATCCAGCTTCGATGTTCTGCTTGGACAGCTTGAACACATCGGTCAGGAATTCCTGTTCACTCCGTTTGAATGCAATGCCCTTGTCTGAAATTGCGTTGATCAATTTTCCAGGAGTGAATTTCCCTTCCAACAGCTTGGCTACCTTTTCCCCATCCTCATCAAAATGAGCGGTTAATAAGGCTTCCAGCTCCTGCTTTTTATCTGCCACGATCTCAAATGAACAGCCCTCCACAGAAAGCGGGTTGTATCCATCTGCCTGGATGAGGCTCATGAACATTTTCACATTGAAACTGCCGACTTTCGGGTTGAAGTAGATATCATTCCTTCTGTTCTGATTCGCGTCCCGGAAGTTGCCATTCCCCTGCGAATAGTATTCTGGTGCAATCGTGAAGAAGTTATAGTCACGTTCCGGATCGCCATGCTTCCTTGAGTACAGGTGATAGACGAATCCGTCTTCCCCATTTTCAAAAATGTGCGGGTAGCCGCCACGCAGGACATTGTCCAGGTAATTCTGTCGGCAATAGGCATCAAAAACATCAGAGGACGACTTTGTTTCCACACTGCCTGTAAGAGCTGTGACCATTTCGGTTGCCCGGATTTGTTTTTGTTCAATGAACGCCATGCTCACAAGCTTATCGGTTTGCTTATGAATCAACTCGATGTCACTGGTATGCCCGATCACAGTACAAATCGTTGTTTTATCCTGTGCGTTGATAGATGCCTGGACCGGCGTGAATCCACACGGCACTTTGTTCGCTGTCGTTTGCTTGGCTGGATTCAAATCATTGAGGTTAGTAGTTGAAAACTTTTCCGGATGCTGCAGCGATGTGTCACTTCCGAATACGTTGGTAGCATCCACTATCGGAGTGATCAGTTTTTCATCCTCCGTGAATGAAAGGTAGAAGTGGCCGCTCGTGACCTCACTCACTTCCGCTTCATCCCCCATGCTCGCTCTGACCCGATAATAAGGAATCTTGTTCTCCAAATTGTAGACTTCCATCCAACTGCGTAACAGGTTACCCACTTCTTTATAAGCAGGATTCGTCACGCCATATGGCAAAACTTCCGGAAGTCCATCGAGAATCTCCACATCGACCGGCTCATCCTTCAAGTTGGTTACTTCAACCTTGCGGACTAGTCCAGCGAAGTTTTCTTCCGGCATCTGAAAATAGCTTACCTTAGTTTTAAGTTGGCGATCTTCATCGATTTCTTCGATGCTCAGCTGGTTCGCTTCGATGAACATCTTTCTTTTTATCGAAGGCGAAACGCCTGAAACCGGCTGGAACGGCTCGTAGATTTCACCTGTTTTTGTAAACTTGATGAATGTGCGGAAACCGCTCGTCGATACATTCTTATAGGCGATGTTCGCCGGTGAAAATTCCATGATCGGGGAATGCTTGTCCTCTACGCCGAAGCTGCAGATTCCCTGACCCCGGTTGGCATAGAACGTCCACATCGGGATCCCTTTCGTTCCTGCGATTCCCGGCAGGAAACTTGAGAATGCAGGCGCCTTATCAAAATTCTCGATGACAAATCTTTTCTGATCATCAAATGCGTAGTGGCTAGTCATCATCTTTCACCTTCCTCAGTTATGTAATAGCTCTTTTGTTCTGGGTTATGCTCGACTTTTTTGGATTTTGACCGATTTTAGTTCAATGTTGACCGATTTTTCGGGATTATGACCGAAACCGCATAATCCTTCTATAAAAGTGGGCCGGATTCTCATCCGACCCCAATCCTTATACAGTATAAGTTGCAATCGCTCGCGCAGGAAGCGTAGTCTCAACGACACCATCATCCATTCGTAGCGAGAACGTTACCTCACGATCGGTCTCATTCAAAACAACTACCGCAACAGTACCATCTTCATTCCTGAACGCGGTCGTATTCAAGTCATCGTGATGACTCAATGCGCCAACGCGCACTGCACCTGGTCGGATGAACTTGCTGAAGTGGCCGATATAATAGTAGGAACTATTGTAATGCACTTCGCCGGTTTTCGTGTCTGCAATGACTGGTGCGTCGCAGAGGTTGCCTACGTGGTTAGGTCCGCCTTTTTCATTGAGGACCATGTTCCAGTCCAGGTAGCCTTCGACCCAGTTGTTCAGATCGCCGATCATATTCCTGGCATAGCGTTCACCGGTGAACCATTCACCGAGCTTGACTCCACCTTCCTGGCAGCCTTCCGTGAACAACAGATGCTTATCAGGGAAGCGACGATGCACCTCGCCGACTTTTTCAAATTCTTCACTTACATACCAGTGCAGCCCTGTACCCCATACATACTTCGCTGCTTCTTCATCTTCCAGCACCGTCGATGCGCGCTCCACGATAATATCGCGGTTATGGTCCCAGATGATGATGTTTACACCTTCCAGTCCGGATTCGTGCATGACAGGTCCAAGATGATTTTTCACAAAATCGCGCTCTTCTTCTGCAGAATAAATGCAGGAGTCCCAGACTTGCACAGCTGCTGGTTCATTCTGGACGGTAATTCCCCACATCGACAAACCTTCATCCCTAAAGGCGTGGATGAACTTTGCATAATAGCGCGCCCAGGTGTCACGGTATTCCGGCAACAACTGACCACCGTTGTTCATCTCGCCATTCGTTTTCATCCATGCCGGAGGGCTCCAAGGCGATGCCAACAACGGAATCTCTCCGCCACGAACGCTCATCGCGTCCTTGATCAACGGGATCACCCAGCGGTGCTCGCGTTCGATATCGAAGCTTTCCAACTCTTCATCCTTTTCCTCGACATACGTGTAATTGCCGAGTGAGAAATCACAGCTATGGATGGCTACTCTTCCGATTGTGTAACCGAGCCCGTTTTCCTGATCAAAATAGCTGTTGATGACTTCTTGGCGTTTTTCTTCAGGCAGCTGTGACAGGGTGTAGGCGGTCGCTTCCGTGAATGCCCCTCCGAATCCCAGAACTTCCTGATAGGTTTCATCTGTCTTAATTTCTATATCTGCAGACGCTTCGCCACCGTAAGGAGAAAGGGATAGCGGAGCCTTCCGTGAAAGGCGATCTTCCGTATCCTTCGCCGTTACAGTTACATTCAATTCAGACATGTATACTCCTCCTTACAATGACCGGTTTTTGATGACTTCTGCATACCGTTTCGCACTGTCTTTCACATAACGCTGCTGCGTGTCGAAGTCGACGTACACGATGCCGAAGCGCTTCTCGTAGCCGAATGCCCACTCGAAGTTATCAAGCAGCGACCATAGGTAATAGCCAGCGATGTTCATGTTCTCTTCGTTCAATTCCGCGACAGCGTTCAAATGTTTTTCAAGATAATCGACGCGATTCGTATCATGCACCTGACCATCCGCTTCAAGCACATCGTCGAATGCTGCGCCGTTCTCCGTAATATAGATTGGTAGTTCCGTATATTCCTTACGAAGTCGATAGATCAGCTCTTTGAATTCATTCGGTGAAATATCCCAGCCCATGCCCGACTTCGGATAATCAGATTCCGCACCCTGGAACATAAATTCTGCACCTTCCGCGTATTCCATCAAGGAACGGTTGTAGAAATTGATTCCGAAAAAGTCCATGTGCGTGGAGATTGCCTCCAAGTCGCCTTCTTTGATGAAATCGTAGGAAGGCACTTGTTTGGAAAACATATTGATCATGTCCGTCGGATACTGCCCTTTGAAGACAGGATCGAGGAACCATCTGTTCAGGTAGCCATCGAAATTGTTGGCCGCCACTTGGTCATGGAAGCTTCCGCTAGCAGGATAGACAGGTGACAGGTTCAGTGTAATCCCGATTGGGTGCTTGCCTTCGAAAACGTGCTTATAATGTTGGACTGCTTTACCGTGCGACAACAGGATATGATGCGCTGCCTTCAATGCTTCATCCAAGTTCGTATGCCCTGGCGCATGTTCACCCTGGTGGTATCCGAGCATTGCTGCACACCAAGGTTCGTTGTGGGTAATCCACATCGACACGTGCTCATCGAGTTCGCCGAAGCATTTTTCAGCGAATTCCATGAACCACTCGACGGAATCACGGTTGATCCATCCACCCAAGTCATCCGCCCACTGTGGAAGGTCCCAGTGATAAAGGGTAACGAATGGCTGGATGCCTTCTTCCTTCAATCGGATTGCAAGCTTCCGGTAAAACTCCATGCCTTCTGCGTTGTACTTCCCTTTTTCCGGGAAAATCCTCGGCCATGCGATTGAAAAACGGTACGAATCGACGCCGAGACTTTTGATGATCTGAATATCTTCTTCCATACGATTGTAGTGGTCGCATGCTAAATCTCCGGTATCACCACCGAGCACTTTGCCTGGTGTATGGGAGAATGTATCCCAGATGGAAGGGGCTCTTCCTCCGGCGGAAACCGCTCCTTCAATCTGATAGGAGGACGTTGCGGTTCCGAATATAAAATCCTTTGAAAACTTTTTCATAGCTTACACCTCTTATCCTTTGATAGATCCTGCTGATATGCTGCTGATGATGTACTTGGAGAAGAACAGGAATGCGATCATGATCGGAACGACGGAAATTGCAATTCCCAAGTACATGGAACCTAGGTTCTGTGCGACTTGTGAGCCTTTCAAGAAGCCCATCAGAACTGGTAATGTGTATTTCTCCGGAGAGAAAAGGATGACCAATGGTACGATGTAGTTGTTCCAGGATCCGATGAACGTAAAGATCGACATCGTCGCAACTGCCGGCATCATGATCGGCAATGCGATCGTATGGAAAATCTTCAGTTCTCCAGCTCCGTCCATCCGCGCCGCTTCAAGTAGTGCCGGATGCAGTGTCGTCGATAGATACTGACGCAGGAAGAACACGACGAACGGACTGGCGATTGACGGAACGATCAAAGGAATATACGTATCTAGGAAACCTAGTACTTTGTTCAATTCATAGAAACCGATCAATCCGAGCTGTCCAGGGACCATCATCAATAATAGAATCGTGATGAACAGGAAGTTTTTCCCCTTAAAGTTATAGACGGCGAACCCGAAGGCAGTCAGGGCAGAGAAGTACCCACTAAGTAGGGTGACCGCAACGGAAATGATCAGACTGTTCCTGAAACCTGCCCATATGTTGACGTAGTCCATCATCGTTTTGTAGTTGTCGATCAGGCTGCTTCCAGGAAGGAAGCTGAATCCCATGATGATCTCTTTGTTTTCACGTGTTGCGTTGATGATCATCATGTAAAACGGCACAATGCTGATGAGCGCCAGAAGTATCAATAAAGAATATATGGTAATTGTGATGACTCGCTTTTTTGATTTCATTATTTCTTACCTCTATTCTTGGTCGCTTTTACATCACGGTACATCGATTTGAATGTAACCACCGAGAATATGACCGTAATCAGGAATAACGCATAAGCTACTGTCGCTGCGTAACCGTAGTTGTTATAACGGAATGCCTGGTTATACAGATACAGGACCATCGTGTTCAACGAGCCTTCTGGTGCACCTAGTCCATCGGTGATCAGCATCGGCAGGTCGAATAATTGTAGTCCTCCGATCAGTGAAGTGATCAATACGTAAAGCATGATCGGCTTCAGCAACGGCAATGTGATATTGGTGAACATCTGCCAGCGGTTCGCACCATCAATGAGCGCAGCTTCATAGTATTCTTTCGAAATCCCTGAGACACCAGCCATCAAGATGATGAACGTGTAACCGAACCACATCCATGTCAGAATGAGCGACACGGATACTTGAGCGGTAAACGGGTTATTCAGCCAGTCGATCGGTTCACCGATCAGACCGAGTTGCATGAGGAACTGGTTGATCGATCCGTACTGCCAATCGAGCATGATGTTGAACAAAATCGCGACCGAGCTGATCGTGATCAAGTTCGGCAGGTAGAAGATCGCCCGGAAAAAGCCGATCCCTTTCATCCGGAAACGCAAATCAGAGAACAAGGCAGCCAATGCCAACGCAATCCCCAATTGCAATACGAAGTTCAATCCCCAGATTTTCAGCGTATTGAAGAACGCTTCAAAGAAATATGTATCGGTCAGTATTCGAATATAGTTATCCAGTCCGATGAACTCCGGACTTCCATACCCTTCATAACTGGTGAATGTATAATAGAAGGTTAAGAGAATCGGATAGATGTTGAAAACGAGGAAAACCAGAAAGAAAGGCGCTATGAAATAATAGCCCTTATAATTGATGTTTTTCATAATGTATTCCTTCTTTCCCTTTGCTGGAATGAACGGCTGAGAGTGAAAAAGGGACAGACATAAATGAGATGTCCATCCCTTGTTCATGTTTACCAGTCAGTCTTATGGTGTTTTGATATCCGGGTAAGCATTCTTTACAGCTTTATAGAAATCTTCAAGTGCTTCTTCTTTTGTCTTCTTCCCGTCCACATATTCGCTGACATGTGTACCTAGAAGTGTATCGATCTCCTGATCATATTTCGTTACAGCATTCGAATCGATTTTCTCTGCTTCTTCAAGGAAGAATTTGTAGTGATTCTGTCCGCCAAGGAAGTCTTCACTGAAGTCATCTTTGATTTTGGAAGTAACAGGCTTATAAGCTAGCACGTCTCCCGTTTCCTTCGCCCAATCCGTCAAAAATTCTTCATCATGCGTCATCATTTTCACGAATTCAAATGCAAGGTCTTTCTTTTCAGAGCCGCTGTAGATTCCAAGCCATGTTCCACCCCAGAAATACGGGTTCGGACCTGGCGCTACTGCCCAGTCTCCTACTGTTTCTTCTGTGTTCGCTTTCAACACACTGTGAAGTCCCCAAGTCGGCAAAGCGAATGAGAATACTTCAGTTTGCTCACCAGATGCATCTTCTACTTCATCCCATCCACCGTTGTATGCGACAGGACCGTCCATTGCTGCGAACCATGAAGGTGACCATTCTGGTGCAAAGGCAGTCAAGTCTTTGTCACGCAATTCTTTTGAGCGATCGAAATATTCAAGCTTCGCATCCGTCATGACAAGTTCATTGTTTTCATTTACCCAAGGCTGTGGATCTGCTGATTTAGCGAACCAACGGATTGCACCCTCATCCGGGAACAAACGGTAACCCTCGCCTTTCAACTTCTCACCGACTTCAAACAATCCATCCCAAGTGCTCATCATTTCACCGATTTCAGCAGGATCGTCTGTGCCAAGCACTTCTTTCGCGATGCTGCGGCGGTAGAAGATTCCACCAGGAGTCGTCTGCCATGATACAGCTTTAACGTTACCTTCAGGGTCTTTACCTAGATCGAATACGTATGGAATGTAGTCATCTTCCCACTCCTGGACGTTGTAAGGCTCCTGGGAAAGATCCTCCCAATAGTTACGCTCTGTCCACTGTTTAAGGAAAGCAATTTCTCCAGTGAATACGTCCGGAGCACCAACGCCGCTTTCAAGTACAGGCTTCAGCTTCGTCGGATAGTCCGCGATCGGAACAATCGTCAATTCAACTTTGACATCGTGTTCTTTTTCAAATTTTTCGATGGCACCTTCTTTTTGAAGCTCATCTGTAAAGGACCAGATTTTCAATACTTTGTCATCACTGCTGGATTTCGCTTCATCAGAAGAGCATCCTGCCATGATTCCCAACATCGCTACAAGCGTAAGCAATACATAACCTAACTTCTTCATGGAATTACCCCCGTTTTTATGATTTTTTCCTATTTGAAACAGATAGGGCTCCTACCTGGACAAATAAAGGTTAAGCGGTACGAAAGCGGTTTCGATTTTATGTAAATAAAAGGTTTCACTTATTGTGAAACAAGCTAACCTTCAATTCTTGTGCTGCGAAATTGTTTCGAAAGCGGTTTCGATTTGGAATAAAAAAATTTATAACGCCTTACAGCTTTCTCGTACGACCAGCTCGACAGGAATTTGCACCTCTTCGGCTGATTTCTGTTTACCATTGATCTGTTTCAGCAGCAGTTCTGCTGCTTTCTGTCCGATTTGATCGGTATGCTGCTTGATCGTCGTCAGTTTCGGATTCACAAACTTGGAAAGTGCGATATCATCGAAACCGATGATGGAAAAATCGTCTGGAACACTGTAGCCGTGGTCGTTGATGCATTCGATCGCACCAATCGCCATGCTGTCACTCGCTGCGTAAATGGCTGTCGGATTCGAAGGTAAGGATAATAACTCCTTCATGGCACGGTAGCCGCCTTCTTCCGAGAAGTAATCCCCATCAACGATGTAACTCTCAGGTACATCCAAAGCTAAGTGATTCATACTCTCCATGAATCCCTTCAACCGCTGTTGGCCTGCGAAGGTTTTCCGATGTCCGGTAATATGTGCAATTCTGCGGTGACCAAGTTCATATAAATGATTGACTGCGAGACTGCTTCCTGCCCAGTTATCCGAGAACACGACACTGGACGTATCGCTGTTCAAGTCGATCACGACGCTTGGAAGTGCATCCTCCATGAGTTCCTTGACCTGTTGGTCCTCCGTATTCGAGCAGACGACAACGACTCCATCCACTCCACGGTACCGAAAATGATCCAAGTAGCTTTTTTTCTGATTATGTAGATTCCGGGATACAAAGAGCAGATCATATTCATGCACTTCTACGGATTGCTTGAAACTCTCAATGACCTCATTGAAGAATGGATGCTTCATCCCGATGCCAAGCGATTCGACGAACACGACACCGATGGTCCACGACTTCTTCGTCGATAGTGTGCGTGCCGAGGAGTTCGGGAAATACTTCATTTCCTCCACTGCCTCCAAAATGCGTTTCTTCGCCTTTTCACTGACATCCGCATAATCGTTCAATGCTTTTGATACAGTTGTTGCTGAGTAGCCAGTCTTATTGGCAATGTCATAAATCGTAACCAAAGACTTCTTCACCTCATTCTAACGAAAGCGCTTTCGTAGATTATTATATTCTGAATTTTATAGGTATGTAAAGGTTTTTTTAATTTTTCATGAAAAAGTACCAGATCATCTGCGCTGTTAACGCAAAAGAAACTGATACAAAGTTTTTGCTGGATGGGTGCAACATTAACCGACGTCATGCTTATCGTTGTCGTTTCTGTTCATTTTCTTGTAAATAACAGATATCACGTTGATAATGATCAGTAAAATAGAAACACTCAAAGCCCCTAAAACATAATAAGCATTTATGTTATTAAAGAGCAGACTTGCAATAAAACCTCCAATCACAACTCCAACGAACGTACCTAAAGCGATTCTAGTTAATCTCCATTGAGTTGATGTTATACGGGCTTTCAATTCCACAACCCTCCTTCATTATACCTCAAATGACTTACATAAATTTACAAAGGTTATGTTGTCATGATACGAAAAATTAACAGGTCAGGCAAATCATGCTGCCTAGATTTAACCTATAAAAAAGAGCCAGATCCCACTCTAACGCGGGACCTGGCATTCAAATTTTTCTTTATTGATTAATTCACTTTTCGACTAGCTGTAAAGTAAAGAATACCTGTAACAATTGCCATCGCGACCAGTGACATCCAAGGACCGAAGATTGCGTTCTCCGGCATGACGAAGCCTGCGGTTACAGCAATGGCTATGATAACACCCATCAATGCTTCCCCGGCAATGAAACCGGAAGCGATCAGGATGCCTCGTTCTCCTTTTTTCTTGCGTACTGCAGCATCTTTCTCGCGGCGATCGATCCAGCCTTTGACGATTCCACCAAGCATGATTGGTGAAGTCAGGTGAATCGGAAGGTAGAGACCGACGGCGAATGGCAAGGAGCCGATTCCGAACAGTTCCACTGTCGCAGCCGCTGCCATACCGATCAGAATCAAGTTCCAAGGAAGATCCCCTTCCATGATTCCTTCTACAACAAGTGACATCAGTACAGCCTGTGGTGCCGGCAATTCAGAAGAACCGAAGCCATAAGCGTTATCGAGCAGAATCAAGATGAAGCCTGTAACGATACTGGCAATCAGAATTCCGTATAGCTGCGCAATCTGCTGCCATCTCGGAGTTGCACCGACGATGAAACCAGTCTTCAAATCCTGTGACGTGTCACCTGAAATCGCCGCTGCGATACAGACGACACCACCGATGATGATTGCTGTCAGCATTCCTTCTTCACCAGTGATCCCCGCACCCTTCAAAATGACGGAAACGAAAATCAAAGCTGCGATCGTCATTCCGGATACCGGGTTGGAAGAACTTCCGACGACCCCTACAATCCGGGCGGAAACGGTGACGAAGAAGAATCCGAAAATCATGACTAGTAATGCACCAAGGATACCTACTTCAATCTGCGGGAAGAAAGCCAGGATCCCGATAACCAGGATGGTCAGTCCTCCGATCAAGGATAGCGGAATATCCTGATCCGTACGAAGGGTACCTTGGGTGTTGTCCGCTTCCTTGAATCCTCTGATTGCACCAGCGAATGAAGAAAAGATGGTCGGAAGTGTTTTCAGCAGTCCGACAATTCCTCCGAACGCCACCGCACCAGCACCGATGTAGCGTAAGTAGTTATCCCAAATCATATGGTAGTCCATCTCTGAAATCGGTACGTCTGCAGGAGCGATCGGCTGGTTGGCAAAGTCTCCGAAGTACGTGATCAAAGGAATAAGTCCGATCCAGCCAAGTACCGCACCGGCAAACATGATCCCCGCGATGCGCGGTCCGATGATATAACCGACAGCTAGAAGCGCAGGCATCGTGTTCATTCCGATTGCAGCATTTTTAAATCCTGCAATTGTAGTTTCGACTTGGGACGGGAATGCTTTGATTGCATCAGTCAGGAACTTGAAGGCAGCGCCAATTCCAAGACCGCTGAAGACGATTTTCGCACCTTTCCCTTTTCCTTCACCTGCAACGAGTACCTCAGCACAGGCTGTCCCTTCCGGGTATGGAAGTGTGTCGTGTTCATTTACGATCAACGCTTTTCTGAGCGGAATCATCAGAATGACACCAAGTACCCCACCAGCGAGGGCGATGATCCCCATCGTCAGCAGGCTCGGTTGCATGTTCCAGATGAACAAAGCAGGCAAGGTGAAAATCACCCCAGCCGCTAACGCTTCACCAGATGAGGTGATCGTCTGGACGATGTTGTTTTCTAGAATCGATTGGCGGCGAAGAATTACTCGTAAGATCGCCATTGAAATTACTGCCGCTGGAATGGAAGCAGACACGGTCATCCCGACAAGTAGTCCAAGATACGCGTTCGCCGCTCCGAAAATCAGCACCAGCAACGCACCCACAATCAGCGCGAGGAACGTGAATTCAGGCTTCCGCTCACTGGCAGGCACGTATGGTTTAAAGTCTGTTGGCTTTTGTGCCATAGGAATCCTCCTTTTTGAATGGTATGAATGATTTCATGGAATCGGTATCTTTTACCCCGATTTCCGGATGGATAACCCTCTACAGGTAGGGTTTGTAAATCCTGTCATACCATTCGACAAGAGAACCGAAAAAGTGTCCCATTTTTCCAAAAAAGAAAAAAGTTCCAAAGTAAAAAGTGCCATACCCGGATGAACATCGGGACTGCTGGCACGATTTTGACCGACTTTCGGCATTTATGACCGACTTCTGGTTTTTATGACCGATTCCCAGGCATTTATGACCGACTTTCTCGAAATATGACCGATTCCGGGATTTTGCCCAAAGTCTCAATACAAATGCAAAAGTGCCAGGCCACAGTTTCGCTAAAGTATTAACGAAATGAGGGCCTGACACTTTAATCAAGCTTTGAACCTTTGTATATACTGCCTGCCATTGAACTGCTCTACGAAATCACCTTCTGCTACTTCGTCAATCAACCCCCTCCAAAAAGCTCTTGCAGGTTGATTATTTTCTATCTGGGTAACCTCCCATTCACCAGGAAACATATTAAACAGCTTTTTGGCAGCTTCTCTTCCATAACCCTTTCCCATATACTTTGCCATTATGAAATACTCTTGGATTGTATTAGGGTCTCCATTATTCGCACTCTCCACAAGTGCAAACCCGATCAACTCATCCTCCAGTTTGATGAAAAATGCGTGAAGGTGATCGTCTGTCCAGTACGCTTCTAATTCAAACGGCTTAAAGGCACCATTATTCTCCAGCTTTATTTCAGAGACAATCTTGCTGAACTCGTAAATGTAAAATTGAATGATGTTATGTAACTTATTGACTTCTTCTGAACGAACTTCCCGAACCGTAATCATTTGCTGCCTCCTAACCCTCGGTGAGAATCCATTGCGCATTCAAAGTACAATGAAAAAATCACATTTGGCTTTGCATTATATTATTCGCTTTTCCACCGAGTAATCCTTCAGCACTATTCGTCGTTCCATCATAGTCGTAGAGACGGCCCGCTATGCTTTGTTTTAAGCACCAGAACCGTCCCCATATGTTCATCCTGCAGGAGTCGCCCCGTTCCTTTGACCAAGCTCCTGATCAAGAAGTAATAATGCTGAAGGATTATCCCCTGCCATCTTTAGACGTTCCACTATAGTCGATGCTTGTGCTTCTTCATCAATTTGCTCTCTTAAGAAATCCTGGATGATGACTGCTGTCTGAGGGTCCACTTGTTGAATGTAATCGTAGGCTTGGCGGTAAGCATTCGTCACATACTGCTCATGCTCCAGAACCTTTTGAAAGGTTTCAAGCGGGGTTCCGAAATCGGTAGGCTGCGCAGGAACTTGACTCAGTTTAACAACCCCATCTTTCCCAGCTAAATAATCGATTAAGGTAAGCATATGTGTACGTTCTTCCTCCGATTGAAGTCGTAGCCACTTTGCCATCCCTGTATAATTCTTACGATCTAAGTAAGCGGACATCGCTAAATATAACGTTGTAGAGACGTGTTCGATTTCAATCAGATTATTGATGAGCTGCTGCACTTCTTCTTTAACCATATGGACACTCCTTCTTTGGCTTTTACACCAATTAGGTTATGACCCATTAAAGAGAATGTGCATATACATTTAATAATACCAGGAACCAGTCGTGCAAAGTCCCGGAGTGCCAGGCCCTCCTCTATGTGTAGGATTTTGACCGACTTTCTGCACTTTTGACCGATTCAGAGGTAATTATGACCGACTTTCTCGAATTACGACCGATCTCGGGAATTTATGACCGATTTCAGAAATTCTGCTGACCCTATACAAAAAGCGAGCAGACGCAAATCTGCTCGCTTCCCTCTTACCGTATTGTTTCCAATAACTGATAAGCTTCTTCTCTTGTGTTAACTTTCAATAAATCTTCTCTAAATTTCTCGTCCATCAGACGACGGGACAGCATCTGCAGAATCTTCAGGTGATCGTCGCCCTGGCGTTCTTTTGGTACTGCGATCATGAAGATGAGCTTTGCATCGGTTCCGTCCAGGCTGCTCCAGTCGACGCCGTCACGCTTGATGCCGAATACTACTGCCGGCGTTTTGACTGCGGAAGACTTTCCGTGTGGGATGGCGATGTTCATGCCAAGTCCTGTGCTGCTTTCCTGTTCACGATTCAGAATCGCCTGTTTGAAGTCAGCTTTTGAATCAAGGATGTCCTGTGTGTCCAATGTCTGGATCAGTTCATCGATGACGTCATCTCTTGAAGTACCTTCGAGATTGATATTGATCAATTCCGGTGTAGTGATATCCGTAAGCTTGTTGATTTCTTTCGGTTGCTTTTCCTCAGTAGTGGTTTCTGCCACTGCGGGCTCTTCAATAGGTTGCTCAGCCGCTACATCTCCAGCTGGTACTCCAGCCAGTGCGACGTCCTTTTTCAAAAAGTTGACGAGGAATGCGGTGACAACTACCCCGACTGCGATTGCGACGAAGAACATCAGTACGTTATCTACAGCGCCAAGCACGGCTACGATTGGTCCACCGTGAGCGACACGGTCTCCGACATTACTCATCATCGCGATGACAGATCCGGTCATCGAACCGACGACAATACTCGGAATGACACGTAGTGGATCCTGCGCAGCGAATGGAATTGCACCTTCCGTGATACCGAATAATCCCATCGTGAAGGATGCTTTTCCTGTTTCACGTTCTGCCTGCTGGTATTTCTTTTTGTTGATGAATGTTGCAAGCCCCATGCCAAGCGGCGGGATTGCGATTGCGGCTGCGATCGGTCCCATAATTTCGTAGTTACCTTCAGCAATCATGGCAGCTCCGAATAGGAATGCCACCTTGTTGAATGGTCCACCCATATCGATGGCGATCATCGCGCCAAGGATCAATGCCAACACGATCGAGCTTGTCCCCTGCATGCCTTCAAGCCAAGCAGTAAGTCCTTCGAATACACCTGCAACTGGTGCACCGATGACGAAGATGAACAGCAATCCGACAATCAGTGATCCGAAAATCGGAATGAAAATGATCGGCATGACAGGCTGAATCGCCTGAGGTACTTTAATTTTTTTGATAGCTAAAACGACATAACCAGCTAGGAAACCAGCGATGATTCCGCCGATGAATCCTGCTCCTGCTTCACTTCCGTAAAAACTTCCATTGGCAGCGATGTACCCACCGATGATACCAGGTGCAAGACCAGGTCGGTCTGCAATACTATAGGCAATGAAACCGGCTAAAATCGGTACCATGAAGGTGAACGACGCGCCACCTAATGCTTCAATCTGCTTCCAGAAAGAACCTTCCGGAATGGCAAGTCCACCATCTGTCTGCTCGCCTCCGAACGCCAATGCCAGTGCGATCAACAGACCACCGACAACGATGAACGGAATCATGTACGATACCCCGTTCATCAAGTGACGATAGATCGGGTTCTCTTTCTCTTTCTTTTGACTCTTCGCTTCTGAGACGGAAGCAGCTCCCGCCTTGTAAACGGATACATTTCCTTGCCGAATTCGCTGAATCAGCTCTTTCGGCTGACGGATCCCTTCCTGTACACCTACGACAATCAGTTTCTTTCCGATGAAACGCTCCTTGGAAACTTCTTTGTCGCTGGCGATGATCACACCGTCAGCTTCTTCGATATCTTTATCGGTCAACGCATTTTCTACACCAATCGAACCTTGTGTCTCGACCTTGATGTCGACGCCCAACTCTTCGCCTGCTTTCTGTAAGTTCTCTGCAGCCATGTACGTATGAGCAATGCCGACCGGACACGCGGTTACCGCTAGTATTTTCATGTCGTTTCCCCCTCACTTAGTTGTTGTACTCTTAGAATAAGCTAATTTTCCCCATAAAAAATAATTCATTTTTACCGGAGCTGTGGCAAAAATGAATTATTTAGAAAAACACGCGATAATTTCGTTCGGATTTTCAGCTTTGATCAGCTGCTGCAGAAGTTCGGGTTGTTCGCTAATCGTAGCAATCGACTGGATGAGTGGTTTCGTCAGCTGCTGATCTTCTTTTGCTATCGCTAAAAGGAATACGACCGACACATGCTCCGTTCCCCATTCCAACGGTTCATCCAGCACCGCCATCGCCACGGTCGACCTGTGAACTTCCTCCGTTGGGGCATGGGGAATCGCTATTCCTCCTCCCATCGATGTCGCTGAGGACCGCTCCCTTGCCAGTGCACTATGAGGAAACTTCGAGGTGACCCTCCCCATCTCCATCAGGCCATTGGCAAGCATTTCGACGACCTTGAACCGATGCGTTTCGCGGACATTGAGGTAGATGAATTCTTCATCCAATAACCGGACTAAGTCTTCCATTCCCTGATCCGAACGGCTTTCCTTTTCAATCGTCTGCAAAAAATCATCCAAGCGCTTTTTGTCCTGTGCTTCAAGGAGAGGTGAAACCACCAAGGTTGGCAGTTCGATGTCCTCGAGCGGCTTCGTGGATATGATCAAGTCGACCGGCTGCTGCTTCAGCTTCTCTTGCACCTGCCATTCGCCCACACTCCCGATCATGTCAAAACCCGTGTACGTTTGCTCGAGCTTTGCCTGAAGGAGGTGCGACATCCCGACGCCGAGGTCGCACACGATCAGCACTTTCTTTCGTGCATTTCGTTTTTGCTGCAACCGCTCAACCGCCGCCTGGAAGTGGAGTACAAGATAAGCCGCTTCTTCTTCAGGGAAGGCGAGCCCGTGCTTTTCCCCCAATTCTTCTAAGGCAAGCATCACCATACTGAACATGTAAGGATACTTTTTCTTTATCTCATTAAGGAGTGGATTCTGTATTGTAAAACCGAATTGTACTCGGCTGATAGTAGGTTCCATATGGGTAAGCAGTCCGTCTGACAGCGTTTGATCGGTGGTAAAGTCCGCAAGCGTCAGGTTCTCCATTTTTGCAATCAGCTGACTAACGATTTTCGTTACTTCCGCTTCCTGAGTGGAAGGAACTCCTTTGCTGCTTACAAGATGCAAAGCAAAATAAACGCGCTCATTTTCAGGGAACGACATCTGCATTGCATGCTCGAGACGATTGATGAACCAAGTAGCAATTCCGTACTCTTCCTTATCGATTACAGATGCCTTTTCAGATCCCTTCAACTCGATCGGAGCATGCTGGGCCGTGCGTTTGATCATGACAAGTGCATGAATCAACAGGCTTTGGTAGTCGCCTTCATTTTTTAAAACAGAAAAATGATGCTGCATATCTTTCAGGAAATCGCTGACTAATTTCACCTCATAAGCCGGAAATAAGTCCAGAATATCCTTATTGTTCCCCGGGCGAGATGCGGTCAGTTCAGGGAGCCGAGCTAACGCATTTCGTTTCTGCAGCTCTCCGCCCTGGACGACATGCCCAAGCCGCTGCTTGGAAATCAACTGCAAATCAAACCGCTCCAGCCAGCGGTCAATCACTGCCAAGTCACTTTTGATGATGGCCTTATTTACATAGTAGGTATCCGCCAGTTGTGCCAGCGTAACCGCCTGTTCATTCACCAGCAGATGATACGTGATTTCAAGCAGACGATCATCCTCCGACTTCTTTTCTGACTGGTACAACCGGTCAAATAGCTGGGACTTCTCGTCCTGACTGATGGAAATCCGCACACCAAGTCCAGGCTTACGATCCACCAATGCTCCTTGATAGTCAGCCAAAAAAGACTCCACTGCTTTCAAGTCATTCCGAACTGTTTTCTCGGAACAATCAAGGTCTGCCGCCAAGTCTTTCACTTGTTTATATGTATTTGAATCAAGGGCTAAAATCCGTATTAACTCTTTCTGTCTTTCGTTCATGCTGACCACCTGCAGTTCTTTTGTATCACCCTCATTCTACCTGATAGGTACTGCAGCGACAAACTGTTGGTTTAGATTCTACCAACCGTTTGGTAAAATATTCATAATACTTAATTGATGGCAGGTGGATGTATATGGGAAAGTTTTTTCCTGAATTAGAGACGAACCGATTAACATTAAGAGATATTATTGGTGATGATGCAGATTTCATTTATAAGCACTTCAGCAATGAAAAAGTGTGTGAATACCTTTATGATGAAGAAATTTACACAAAGAAGGAAGAAGCTATAGAACTCATCGAGTCGTATATAAACTCGGAAGAAAAAGGATATAACAGATGGGTGTTAGTGGAGAAAAGCAGCCAGGAACCGATTGGTACTTGCGGATATTTCCTATGGGATAAAGTTAACAATATCGCGGAAATCGGCTATGATCTGTGGCACGAGTTTTGGGGATTGGGATATATGAAAGAGGCTTTAACTGCAGCCATCGAGTCCGGCTTTACTAATATGAACCTTAATCGAATCAATGCGCATGTTGCCTTGGAGAACGAAAAATCTGCAAACACGCTGGAAAGTCTGGAGTTTAAACGAGAAGGCATCTATCGAGACAAGCATTTGTTCAGAGGAAAATACTATGACCACTATTCGTATTCTCTATTAAAGAAAGATTGGTATGAATAAAAACGTAGTTACCTTTTTCGATATTCTATATATTCTAATTGGTACAATAGCACTTATTGTAGCAGTATCAAACTCTGGTTGGACTTCACCACTTTCCATTTTACTTATAATTGCACTACTTTTCGGAGTAGGCGTTTACTTTTGGAATCAATCAAAAGAAGGAGATGATTACTAACTTTTAATTGAACTCCATCCCATTCACAGATAAGTACCAGAACTCCACTTCGTTAAAGTGGGTCTGGCACTTATCTTAATTATTTCCGCAAAATTTTCTCCATCGACTTACCTCTTGCCAACTCATCAATCAGTTTATCCAAATAGCGGATTTCCTGCATAAGCGGATCCTCGATATCTTCCACGCGCACTCCACAGATTACACCTTTGATCAATTCGCGCGAAGGATTCATTTGAGGAGCTTCTGCGAAGAAGGTTTCAAAGTCTGTCTTCTTATCCAGGACTGCTTCCAACTCTTCCTGGCTATATCCCGTCAACCAACGGATAATTTCATCGACTTCCGCTTTCGTGCGACCTTTTTTCTCCGCCTTCGTCACGTAATGAGGATAGACACTCGCGAAACTCATCGAATATATCTTGTGCTTAGCCATGGTACCGTCTCCCTTGTATGGTTTTCTTTATTATAATAGGAAAATCCGCCGGGTACAAAAAAACCCTATCTACTATAATCGTTACTTAGCAGTGAAAAAGTGTCATCGAATTTAAAAATATTTTTCAACAAAAATGAATAGGAAGAGAGCGAACAACATCAAAGACTGACAGCATAGTAATCTCATTTCTAAAGTTACGAAACATTTCTATGATTATTTCGTATAGATTTGATAAGGGAGGGTAAGTATGAAGAAATTAATCTTTATGGTTATTTCAATTTCCGTAATTTTCACTGGGTGTGTAGGGGATGATGTGGCTTTACATAAGTTTGATAACGAAAATTTACTGAATCAATTAGAAAATGAATCTTTTCAACCTAAGCTGCCTACAAAGTTACCTTTCAAAGCTTCCCATGCGCAATTCACTCGTCCACCGAATCAAACAAACCTTATTTCGATAGATATCTTTAGTGACGATGAAAAATCCGATCACCTCTCTATGATGGTTGTGAAGGGTGATATGGAATCTGTGTCTCAGTCTGGGTTTGAACAAGTTGAGATAGGAAATATTCAAGGTTACTACGTGAAAAACCAAGCAGGAGCGATGCTTTTATATTGGACAGACAATAGCATCGACTATCAAATGACTTATTTCTCCCCACAATCCGAATCAGAAGTTACTAAAGAAGAATTAATTGAGACGGCCGAGTCCTTTAAGTAGTTAAGTGTAGAATGGAGGTTAAATCTTGAGTGTAAAAAGACCAAAGCTACCTCTTTCCCACGAGGAGAAACAAATACTTAGGAAAAATAAAATTAAGCTAGGTGATGTCCACAATTTGAAGGCAAAAGCTATCAGAGATTTGTTGGGTGTATCAATGGATCGGGCAAACACCTTGGTGGGCTTAGCTCAGTTCCAACAAGTCCCTTCCATTGGTCACGAATTAGCTTCGAAGTTAGTCAGCCTCGGATATTATGATTTCCAGCAAATTAAAACAGAAAACTGGGCAGAGGTATTCCATGACTTGGAAATGAAACTAGGGTGTTGGACGGATCCATGTGTGGAAGACCAGATCATTTGCGTTATCAATTATGCAAATAATCCTGGTAGTGAAAAGCAATGGTTTGATTTTACAGCGGAAAGAAAATCATATAGGAAACAACATGGCTATCCAGCATCAAGACCAAAGGTAGCCTGGTATGAAAATGATTAAAAGACCTTCAAAAGCCATTTTTGAAGGTCTTTGATAGTAATATAGTTATTCAAATAATCCTCTATCAATCAGGTTTGCCGTAACCGGCTGACGTCCTATTTCACGTGACCATATAGATAGTTGACCGATATGATGGATTTCGTGTGCGATCACATGTCGCATGACTTCCCCGTACCTATAAGTGAACGTCTTCCCATTAGAACCAACCTCTGTCAGCTGCAGATTTTCCATTTCATCCGACCAGGATGTTATAAATGATTCTACTTCTTTATGATATTGCTCGGAGAGTTCTCGCACCTTCGATAAGCTTGCATAGGAATCAAACGGGGGTTCTTCAGGTTCCGGGTCTCCCTGTAAACCACAGATCCAACTGTATTCAACATCGACAATGTGAAAAAGGGTATATAGGATGCTGCCAATCCCGCCTACCCGTTCTTTTAGTAATTCTTCCTCCGGGACGGATTCACACCATGTAAACCAATCCTCCCGAACCTGCCAATTGTATTCAAACAGTTTCTGCATACCGTCTCACTCCAGATTTAGTTTTGCCTAAGGACGCTTCCCGCAAATCTATTAATCAACAAAAATCACTTTCTTTTCTTCACTACTTTTAAACGCAGCCTCAATAATTTTAATCACGGACAAACCTTCCTCTGCTGTAACAGGGACACGTTTCCCATCCAGGATGCTTTCAGCAATTTCCTTATAATAGGTTGCATAAGTGCCAGGTAACATTTCAATAGACTCCCGCTTCATTTCTTCCCCATCTACGGTATGGAGTTCTCCATACAATTGCGGATCATCGACTCCCCTCGTATCTTCTGTCGGCTTCTTTCCAGCTTTAAGTGAGGCTTCCTGGCCATCCTGACCATACTTAAAAAAACTTCCTTTCGTCCCATGAACTTGAAAACGTGGTCCGCTCACTGGAACAATCGAACCGGAATGTAAAATGACCCGCAACTTTTCGTATCCCAATGTGATATGGAAATAATCATCCGTCTCAGCATGCTGTCTTTGAGCAACTACATCGGCTGATACAGATTTCGGCCACCCAAAAAGATGTAAAGCCTGGTCAATAAGGTGAGAACCTAAATCATACAATACTCCAGAGCCAGGACCTTCCCGCTCTCTCCAACGATCCCGTACGTTCGGTCGGTATCGATCAAAATGAACCTGATATGTACTGACCTCACCAAGCACACCATCGTTTATTAGCTTTTTCACAGTTAAAAAGTCATTATCCCATCTTCTATTATGATAGACGCTTAAAAGCAGTTGTTTTTCTGAGGCAATTTCAATTAGTTCCTCTGCCTCGCGACTTTCCACAACCATCGGCTTTTCCAAGATAACATGCTTACCAGCCATCAGGCATTGCTTTGCCATTTCATAGTGCATGCCACTTGGTGTTGTAATCACGATTAAATCAATCGTCGTATCTTCAAGCACCTCTTCCAAGTTGCCTACTACAACTACATTTCCTAAGTCCTTTTGAACCTTTTGCACATTTGAACTAACAACTTTTGCTATCTCATATTCCTCTAACCCACTAATATATGGTGCATGGAATATAGCCCCTGAAAAGCCATACCCAACTAGTCCAACTTTAATTTTTCTCAAAAGATTTCCCCTCACCTTTCTTATCTAGATGTATGAGTTTTCCCTTTATATATGTTTGTATTCTTTATAGGTGGCAAAATCCCTTCTTTCACATATGGAAGCGTCAGAACCGTCCCGTTGCTTCCGAATCATTTTGCGAGTTTATCCCATAGTTCATAAAAGTAATAGATTTCTTGGATGATCCCTTTATCATCCTTAACCTCTATGCCACCTTTAATTCGAGAGAGAATGCCTGTAATCTCAATAACGTATTCTTTTTCGAGACTGAATTGGATACGCCTTACGATTTTTGTCCAGGCTTTTTCCGAATACGTGATGTGTTCTTTCGCATGATCCCATTCCTCTTCCTTTACATCACTTTCAATCTGAGTAATAGCTTCAAGTAAGCGATCATCATTTCCTAAAGGTTTTTTCAGAACATATCCACTGTTCATCACTAAAATAAAGAGGATTATCGTTAAAATGGGAACAAGGTACAATATGATTTTTTTCAACTGGACCACCTCATTAATAGGGACCTTCGTAATCGCCCATATCTGCTTCATCCCCTAAATTGTCTTTGTATTTATCTACATACAGTTGTTCATTAGGTAGAATCAATGCAAAAGATACCTCTTTCACATCCCCTATTCCATGAGTCTGCAGCTGCTGATTCAACCACTCCATATCTTTATTTCTTTGGCTCAAATTCTGCTCTATGACAATCCCATCCTGAATGACTTCCGTTGATAATCTACTAGGTGTACTTGGAATGTGCAGGTCTTTTGATGTTACTGGCAGGTACTCCGCTTTTTGTAAGACGGACAAATTACCATTCACTTCAATGATGGCACACTCCACCTGAGTAATATCAAAAATCCCTCGATACCGTAAAAGCATCATTAGCTCGCCTAACTTAATTCTCATCTTCTTAAGATTATTTTCCAGGATTTTTCCGTTTTCAATAACCACCGTAGGTTCCCCATCTAATACCTTACCTAAGTATCGATTCTTTATCGTGATGAATTGAAGTAGAAAAGTTAAAAATGCATACCCAGATAGACCAACCCAGTGTGCCCAAGCCTTGGAAGACAGATCGGTAGCTAGCGTTGCTGCAATTGACCCAATCGTAATACCGTTAATATAATCAAAAAATGTTAATTGCCCAACCTCCTGTTTGCCAAGAAGTCGGGTGAATATTAAGAGAGTAAAAAAAGATATGATAACCCTGACAATGACTACGAGTGCCTCATTGTACATAAAAACACCTCCACCTTCAGTTGCTCAGATATTCTTTAGGTTGCTCGGAGGATGGAAGATAATACATTTTTGAATACCAGTAGGCTGGGGGAACATCACTAAAGTGTCAGTTTTCGTGCATCCTATAATGGGAATGTAGCTTAATGATTACCTATTAAATAGCCAGGAGGAATGATCATGAGTAAAGTTGGAATTGTTACCGGCGGCGGGAGTGGATTAGGACAATCCACTGCACTCCGTCTGGCAAAAGAGGGCGTCAACATTGTGATCGTAGACGTGGATGAAGAAGGCGGCAATGAAACGGTAGAAATACTGAAGGAAGCAGGAGTCGACGCTCTGTTCGTCAAGGCTGATGTTTCCAATGCTGAAGATGTGAAAAATTACGTCGATCAAACCGTTGAGAAGTTCGGTACCATCGACTACTTCTTCAACAACGCCGGAATCTCCGGAAGCGGAAAATACTTTCTGGAAACGGACATTAGCGAAATCGAGAAAATCGTCGGCATCAACCTGCTTGGAGTCTTGTATGGAATCCGCTATGTCGCTGAAGTCATGGTGAAAAATGGCGGAGGATCGATCGTGAATACAGCATCCAGTGCCGGAGTGATCGGCCAGGACACCGTCGTCACCTACTCTGCGACGAAACACGGAATTGTCGGACTTACCAAAAGCCTAGTTGCTGAATATGCCAAAGACGGCCTACGCATCAACTCCGTCGCACCAGGTCCAACCGAAACACCAATGGTCAAATCCTATTTCGAAGCAAACCCGAAAATGAAAGAAAGCGCCGAATCCGGAATCCCACAAAAACGCCTGGGTACACCGGAAGAAGTCGCCGAGCTAGTCACTTTCCTTCTGACAGGGAAAGCTGAGTATATCAATGGTGAAGTTATCCGGATTGATGGCGGCTTTACGAATACGAAGTTTTAAATAATAAACAAGTGCCTGTCCTCTTTTGGTAGAGGACAGGCACTTGTTTTGGTTGAAACACATAATAACGGAGATTTATTTGGTCTATTTCTTATACACATAATGATGATTATGTATAATGAGCCATATAACATTCTTCCTTTTTCTATTGAATAGTAGTGTTGTACTATGCAGCAAATAAATTTGTTATTTTTCCCTTTTACTTACAACGGATTAATAACTACAATAGAAACAAATAAGGGGACTTAATTATGAAATGTTTAATGGCAAATAAACTAAAATTCCATTTATAACCTATATCATGGTATAATAGCAAACTTAGGTTAAATACGATTTTTCTCACTATAGAACGGATGCCAAGAAAAGCCTCCGCCTAGAGATGAAATTTGGAGGTGTAAGAGTATGAATAAACGATGGACAATCAGTAAAATTAATGAGTTTGTTGAAAAGAATTCAGATAGTACTTTATTATCTACAGAATTCAACGGTTTCTCTCAAAAGTTATTTTTCAAGTGTTCATGTGGCAATAATTTTGATAAAACGTTTACAAAGTTTAAAAATAACAACCAACGTAAATGTGATGTATGCCAACCACCCAAAACGTCACGTTAATAGAGTTCATACAAAGAGCCAATTTCTTTTAAATAGAAGTTGGCTCTTTGTAAATGTAATCCATTAAGTATTTTCGTTATAGGGATCTAATTCTAATTATAGAAAAAGAAAAAACCTTACTAAGCTATGGGGTCATACCCCATAGCTCTAGTGGAAATTGAGAAATTTGGTCATGTTTGTCAACGGGAACGATTAGTTTCGTTATTTTATCTTGGACGATTGCATTTGTTCTGTTTTCACCGTAGATACTCATATTTGAAAATTGGATCAACATTCTAATTAGTATTTTTTTGATTGGCGTTGATTAAGATAACACTATCCTAAATATTTGTTCAGATAATCGATGTTATATAAAGTACAGGATCACTACTTATATTTAGACTATCCAATAATATTTTTCGATACTATTATTAAAAAAACTCCAATTCATATGCACTCTAGAAACAGGTGACCCATTCTTGATAATTCTTGTACCACAACAAGTGTTGTAATAAGGAATGTCCAAGCCTCCCCCCTCATAGACTTAGAGAGAAGAAGGGAGGTAGTCTCAATGATTGAATGGAGTGTTGGTATTGCAGCTGTTGCATTTGTTTTTCTCGTAGCTTTTTTGATTTTGACATTACGAAAACTCATGGCTACACTGGCAGAAACAAAAGAGACGCTGTATGACGCTAGACAATCCGTAAACACCATTACAGACGAGGCAGAAGAGCTGATGAATGAAGCCAATAAAATTTCAGTTGATGTGAAAGGTAAAATGGAAGCCGTTGATCCGTTAGTGGAGTCCGTTCGTGATATGGGCGAGATGTTGCACAGTGCAACAAGTTCAATGAAACGAAATGCTTTGGAAAAAGAAAACAGGAAAACCATTGATACACAAGACACAAATGATACGCAGAATCAGAATAAACAAGAGATCCATCCAGTGCGAATAAAAATGAAGTAAGCAGATAGAAGATATATTCTCCTTAGATGAGGAAAAGCGTTAAAGCATCTAAAAATGCCAGGGTCCTAGACGCGTCAGATTAACGCATCGGGGGATCCTGGCACTATTAATTTCACCTAATCTTTGTTGTCTATAAGGTATCCACGATAGATGAGATGTACTGTAATAACTGTTAGCAAAAAGTCTCTGACAGGTTCATCAGTTTTAAAGATATTGGCAATAACAAGGAAGATAATCACTGAAATAATGATTGTCAAAGCTAACTGTAATAATGCCTTTTCGTTAGTCACGTTCAACCCCCAGCCCTCTTCGCAAAATGATTTGACCCCTGTTTTCAGTGGTATCAGAGATGCATTTCACTACCAACTTCACCTCTTTTGTGGACTCTTTACTCATCCCCTATACCGCACAGCCAATCCCTTCAAAAAGTTCCTGGCATATTTGTCGCCACATTCCTGATAGTTCTTGTGGCCTTTCTTCCTTAATAGAGCTCCAACTTCCCCTTTAGTAATCCTGACTCCAACCTCATCCAGGATTTGAATAATATCTTCACTTGTCAACTTCAGTGCGATTTTCACTTTCTTCAATAGAAGGTTATTCGGAGGCTCGTTGGAAAGTGGTGGTCTTTCTGGCTGGCCTGGTTTTGGTTCTTGTTTTCCACGTTTGAACGTGATCAGGCCGTTCAGGAATTGTTCAAGTTCCTGATTGCTGACTACAATCACGTCGTCATCCGGTTCCTCTTCGTCCTTAATTTTCGTCAGCATTTTCTGGACGTCTTCTTTCGTCACGTCCATACCGCCAAGTTCAAAGATGTCGACCATATCTATATCTTTTATATCCAGTGCGTATCGCAAACGGATTAAAATATCGTTGTTTGTCATTTAAATAACTCCTTACTTTTTCTTCTCTAACCAAGTGACTGCTTCTACATGCGAAGTCTGAGGGAACATGTCCACTGGTTGGATTTCCTTCGTTTCATAGCCGCCATCTTCCAGCACACGCAAGTCACGCGCTAGTGTCGATGGATTACAGGATACATAGACAATTCGCTCCGGCTGCATGTCCAGCATCGACTGAAGCAATGCTTCGTCACAGCCTTTACGTGGTGGGTCGACTACGATGACGTCCGGCGCAAGGCCCTGCGATTTCCACCATGGCATGATTTTTTCTGCTTGTCCTACGTAGAATTCTGCATTATCAATACGGTTCAGTTTGGCGTTTTCTTTCGCGTCAGCTACAGCTTCTGGTACGACTTCCACACCATACACTTTCTTCGCCTGCTGAGCCAAAAATAGGGAAATTGTTCCAATTCCGCAATAGGCGTCGATTACTTGTTCACTGCCTGTCAATGCAGCATACTCCAGTGCCTGATCATATAGCGTTTTTGTCTGTGTCGGGTTGATTTGATAGAACGACTTTGCGGATATCGCGAACTTGATATCGCCTATCGTGTCGTAAATATATTCTTCTCCCCATAACACGTTCGTTTCCGGTCCGAGGATGACGTTCGTCCTTTTGTAGTTGACGTTCTGGACGATTGATTTCACGCTTGGATAGGCGTCACGGATTTCATCAATCAATTCTTCCTGATTCGGAAGGTTTTTCGTACGGGTTACGAGCACGACCATGACGTCCTGTGTATTTTTCCCTGTACGCACCATGATATGACGCAAAACACCGCGGTTGTTCTTCTCGTCATATGCACGGATACCATGGCGTTCGGCAATCCGACGGACGGCTTCGACCATCCGGTCATTCGATTCTTCCTGGACGACACACGTATCCATATCGATGATGTTGTGGCTGCGCTTCTGATAGAAGCCTGCGACAAGGCGACCGTCACGTTCGCCGACTGGCATCGATACTTTATTGCGGTAGCGCCATGGGTCCTTCATGCCTTTGACGGGATGGACAGGTACATGTTCGAGGTGGCCGATCTTACGCATCGCGTCCTTGACCTGCTTCTGCTTCATCTCAAGCTGCATGTCATAGCTCATATGCTGAAGCTGACAGCCTCCGCATTGGTAAAACACATCACAAGGCGGTTCAACACGTTCCGGGCTAGACTCCTGAACCTCGAGCAGTTTTCCGAAGCCGAAGTTCTTCTTCACTTTGATGACTTTAACGAGCGCTTTCTCTCCCGGAAGTCCGTATGGCACGAACAACGGATAACCGTTCACTTTTCCGACTCCGTCGCCTTCGTGGGTAAGGTCTTCGAAGGTGAGCTCAATCGTTTCATTTTTCTCTACTGGTGGCTTTGGTTTCGCCATATGACATCGTCCTTTACTTGTTATGCTTCTTCAAATTTTATCACAACCGCACACCCGAATGCGAAATTACGGCGAACAAAGAAAAATCCTCACTCACAGGGAGCAAGGATTTTTTCAGCAGTCCTTTTCAGGGCTGAATTTATCTTCTGGCACAAAAAATTCTAAATGCTGATACAAATTGACAAATTCCCCGGGCAATAATCCGCCAAATTCCCCGTCTAAGTTCAACTGCATTTTCTCATCGGTATGCACTTTGACGCGGCTTGCCTTCGTATAGATGATGTTCGGGTCATTCAAGTGATTCCCGTTGACCGCAAGCATCGAAATCCGGATGAATTCAGCGATGTTCATCTTTTTGATAATCAAAAGATCAAACAGACCGTCGTTCATTTCCGCTGCCGGAGCCAGTTTTTCAAAACCACCCACGGAGTTCGTGTTGGAGACGAGGAAGAGCATGATGTCGCCCTCGAATTGTTTTCCATCATACTCGATGTTAACCTTCGTCGGGCGCAAAGATGGCAGCATCTCCATGCCTTTCAGGTAATAGGCGAGTTGTCCAAGCATCGTCTTCAGCTTGCTTGGGACTTCATAGGAAAGCTCGGTCAGCTTCCCGCCACCGGCGATATTCATGAAGTACTGCTCGTTGACTCGTCCGATATCGAGCGGCGTGGAATAATCCTCAAGGATGACGTCCACCGCTTTATGGATATTTCTCGGCACACAAAGGGCACGGGCAAAATCATTCGTCGTACCGACTGGAATGATCCCGAGTCTCGGTCTATGTTCTTGTTCGGCAAGGCCGTTGATCACTTCATTGATTGTTCCGTCTCCACCTGCCGCGACAACGACATCAAAGCGTCGCTCCACTGAGATCTTCGCAGCTTCGGTCGCGTCCCCTGCACAGGTTGTAGAATGAGTCGATGTTTCATATCCTGCCTGCTCAAAGCGTTGCAGGACGTCCGGTAATGCTCTCTTGAATGCTTCCCTTCCGGAGGTCGGATTGTAGATGATCCGAGCGCGTTTCATAAGGTCTCCCCCTCATCCAGGCTTGCTTGTAATCGTATCTATTATATGAGACAGACTGTAAAACATACAAAAGCACGCAGTCCTATGCGTGCTTTTGCAGGGCCGTCTCTCGTATCGAACAATACATTATCGTACTTTATTGTATCTCCATTCGATGCCAGTGGCAAGTCTTAACTTTATCTTTTGTCGATTTCTGCCAGGATAATTTTGTTAACCATTGGCGGGTTGGCTTGACCTTTCGTCTCTTTCATCACTTGTCCGACAAGGAATCCGAGTGCGCGGTCTTTACCATTCTTGTAGTCTTCGATTGACTGCTCGTTGTCATCAAGAATTTTCGTGATGATTTCCGTCAGCTGACCTTCGTCAGAGATTTGGACCATGCCTTTGTCTTTGACGATCTTCTCTGGGTCTCCGCCTTTGTCGACAAGCTCAGCGAATACTTTCTTCGCAATCTTGGAGGAAATCGTGCCATCCTCGATCAGCTTGATCATTTTCGCAAGCGATTCAGGAGTCAATGCAAGGTCATGCAGTTCTTTCTGATGCTTGTTCATGTAACCGGAGACTTCTCCCATCAGCCAGTTGGAAGCCTGTTTCACGTCGGCACCTTCCTGGATGGTGGACTCGAAAAAGTCAGCCATTTCCTTGCTGCTTGTGATGACATCTGCATCATAATCAGGCAGTTCAAGGTCTTCGACATAACGCTTCTTACGTGCGTCCGGAAGCTCAGGGATTTCTGCGCGGATGCGCTCTTTCCAAGCTTCATCGATGTGCAGTGGAACAAGATCCGGCTCAGGGAAGTAACGATAGTCATCGGAACCTTCCTTGACACGCATCAGGATCGTTTCTTTCGTCTGTTCATCATAGCGACGTGTCTCCTGAAGGATTTCTCCACCATTCAACAGTTCCTTACGCTGACGTACCTCTTCGAACTCCAACCCTTTTTGAACAAAAGAGAATGAGTTCAGGTTCTTCAGCTCTGTCTTCGTACCGAACTGCTCCTGACCGATCGGACGAAGGGAAAGGTTCGCATCACAACGTAGGGAACCTTCTTCCATCTTACAGTCAGAAACGCCAGTGTACTGGATGATGTTCTTCAATTTTTCAAGGTAAGCGTACGCTTCCTTTGGTGAACGGATGTCCGGCTCGGATACGATTTCAATCAATGGTGTACCTTGACGGTTATAATCGACAAGGCTGTAGCCATCATCGCTGTGTGTCAGTTTACCTGCATCCTCCTCCAAGTGGAGACGAGTGATGCCGATGCGCTTTTTCACACCATCGACTTCGATGTCGATGTGGCCGTGTTCCCCAATTGGCTTATCGAACTGGGAGATCTGGTATGCTTTCGGGTTATCCGGATAGAAATAGTTTTTACGGTCGAACTTAGTATCAGTCGCGACTTCACAGTTCAGCGCCATCGCAGCTTTCATCGCGAAGTTTACTGCTTCTTCGTTCAGTACAGGAAGTACTCCTGGATACCCAAGGTCGATCGGGTTGACGTTCGTATTCGGCTCATCTCCGAACATGTTCGGGGACGGGCTGAAGATTTTCGAATTGGTCTTCAGTTCGACGTGTACTTCTAGACCGATGATCGTTTCAAAGTTCATGACTGTGCACCTCCAAGAGACGGGCGTTTCGTATGGTAGTCAGTCGCTTGCTCGAATGCGTGCGCTGCACGGTAGACAGTGCTTTCATCGAAGTGCTTTCCGATGATCTGCAATCCTATCGGCAGACCTTCAGATGAGAATCCGCATGGTACGGAGATTCCCGGAACGCCGGCAAGGTTGACTGGAATCGTAAGGATATCGTTTGCGTACATTGTCAAAGGATCGTCGACTTTTTCGCCTACTTTGAAGGCAGGTGTCGGTGTTGTCGGACCAACGATGACGTCGTAGTCTTCCAACACTTTTTCAAAATCGTTCTTGATCAATGTACGTACCTGTTGTGCTTTTTTATAGTAAGCATCGTAATAGCCTGAGCTAAGTGCGAATGTACCAAGCATGATCCGGCGCTTCACTTCGTCACCGAAGCCTTGTGCACGGGATTGCTTGAACATATCGAGCATCGTCTCGGCATTTTCTGCACGGACGCCGTAACGGACACCATCAAAACGCGCAAGGTTCGCGGATGCTTCGGATGATGCAAGCAGGTAGTAGGTCGCTACTGCATACTTCGAGTGCGGCAGGGAAACCTCTTCCCACGTCGCGCCAAGTTCTTCGTATTTCTTAAGAGCAGCCATGACTGATTCACGGACTTCAGAAGTGACCCCTTCGCTCAAGTATTCTTTCGGCACGGCGATTTTCAGACCTTTAACGTCGCCTGTCAGTGCTTTGGTATATTTCGGTACATCGACGTTCGCAGACGTGGAGTCCATGTTGTCGTATCCAGCGATTGTTTCAAGCAAGTACGCATTGTCTTCCACTGTACGAGTGATTGGTCCGATCTGATCAAGGGAAGATGCGAATGCGACAAGTCCGAAACGGGACACACGGCCGTATGTTGGCTTCAAGCCAACTACACCACAGAAGGCTGCCGGCTGACGGATCGATCCACCTGTATCGGAACCAAGTGAGAAGAATACTTCGCCTGCAGCAACAGAAGCTGCAGAACCTCCACTGGAACCACCTGGCACATAATCCGTGTTCCACGGGTTACGTGTCGCAGCGTAGCTTGAGTTCTCGTTAGAAGATCCCATCGCGAATTCGTCCATGTTCAATTTTCCGATCGTGACAGATTTGGCATCGGAAAGTTTTTCAACAACGGTTGCGTTGTACAACGGATCGTTGAAGTTCTTCAGGAACTGGCTTCCACACGTCGTGCGCAACCCTTTCGTTACGATGTTATCTTTGACACCGATCGGCAGACCGAATAACGCGGCATCGTCGTTCCCGCGTGCTTCATCAAGCTCTTTCGCCTGCTGCAGTGCATTCTCTTTGTCCAATGTCAAAAATGCTTGTACTTCCCCGTCGACTTCTTCAATGCGATTGTAAGAAGCTTCGACAAGGTCGGTCACACTGATCTCTTTATTATGTAGCTTCGTGTGAAGCTCACGTAGTGTGTTCTCAAAAAGTGACATGCTTTCCCCTCCTATTCCAGTACAGATGGGACTTTGAACTGTCCATCCTGATGATCTGGTGCGTTGTTCATTACGTCTTTCTTATCAAGCCATTTTCTCGGTTCATCCTTACGCAGTACGTTCTTCAAGTCGAGGACGTGCGTCGTCGGTTCGACACCTGTCGTATCCAGCTCGTTCAATTGTTCTGCGTACGTGATGATGTCATCCAGCTGCTTCGTGAAAAGATCCGCCTCTTCCTCTGTAACGGCAAGGCGCGCTAGATTTGCCACGTGTTTTACTTCGTCTTTACTGATGCGTGACATCGTTATCCCTCCATTTCGATTCCATTCCATAATATTTGATGATACCAAAATCGGTATCGAATAATCAATTGTAAATCGACTTACACCCTATCTATTCTAACATATCCGGTCGCTTCTATCAGTTTTGACATGCGGGACGATGTTTATATCGAATATTGCAGAAAATTTAATGAGTTTGTCACATCCAGACGGTGGTTTTTCGATCGAAACGTGGTATACTCTCAAGTAGCTTTTACCATGAAGGAGCACATCTATGCTTGAATACATCCTTAAAGACAACCACGAATCGGCAGACTATGTCGTTTTCATCCACGGACTGGGTGGGAACTCGAAAGTTTTCTATAAGCAGCTGGCAGTGTTCAAACGCCATTTCAATATACTATCCATCCACTTGCCGGGACACGGTAAATCCCCTAAAACTACATCCTACAACGAACCTTTCAGCATTCCGGTCATCGCAAAGGAAGTCATCGATGTTCTCGATCATCTTCACATCAAACGTGCCCATTTTGTCGGGATCTCGCTTGGTTCGATGGTCATCCAGAACATCATGAGCCGAATCCCGGAGCGTTTCCAATCAGCCGTGATGGGCGGGGCTGTTCCAAAAATGAACCTGATTGCGAAGACTGCGATGCTTTTCGGTGATTTGACGAAGAACATTCTTCCGCACCATGCGCTTTATTGGATGTTCGCGCATATCATGATGCCGCGTGCGAATCACAAGGCGGGTCGTGAAGCGTTCATCAAGGAAGCGAAGCAGCTCGATCGCGACGATTTTTTCAGCTGGTTTAACCTTGCACGTGAACCGGAAGCTTCCTATAAATATATCCACCGTGCTTACAAAGTTCCGAAGCTGTTCATTTCCGGCACGCAGGATCATTTGTATGTGAAGTATGTACGTAAGCAGATCAAGACGTTGAAAAATGCCAAGCTGGTCGAGATTCCGAACTGCGGTCATGTCTGTAATATCGAAAAAGCCAGCCGTTTCAACGAACTGGCGCTGGACTTTGTTTACGACCACATCGATATCGCAAGTAAATCCAAAGCTCTTTAACGTGAAAATACACGTTGGGGCTAAGAAATGGAAAGTGAATCGGTCCAAGGAAACACTCCGCTTTTCGCGGGGAAGGCGGTAAGCCTCCTCGGGCATACGCCCTGTGAGGTCTTACCAGCCTTGCATTTCCCGCAGGACTTTGAATTTTCTTCTCGAAAAGACACCGCACGAAGAAAATGCGAATTTCATTTTCGAGGAGTCTCCGTGTTTCCCTTCCCCTCATGCCTATATCGTGTAAGCCCCAACCTGAAAATTTCAATTACAGAACAAATAAAAAAAGCTCCATCCACTTTGATCCGTGGATGGAGCTTTTGGTTTGTTTTAGATTAACGACGTGCTGCTTCTTCGAATTCAGCAACAACTTCTGCAGATGGCTTCTTACCAACCATACTTACAACGATTGCTACAAGTCCACATAGGATGAAACCAGGAACGATTTCATATAGTGGGAAATCGATGACAGCAGGTGTAATTACCTCTCCAGCATCGTTCGTTTCTGGAGTGATCAATTGTTTCCAAACTACTACTGTAACCGCACCGACGATCATACCTGCAAGTGCTCCGTTACGAGTAATTCCTTTCCAAAGCAAGGACAGGATGATGATCGGACCGAATGCAGCACCGAAACCAGCCCAAGCATAAGATACAAGGGATAGTACTGAGCTATCCGGGTTACCTGCAAGTAGGATCGCAATCAATGCGATACCAGCTACTGCAACACGACCGATCCATACAAGTTCACGCTCAGAAGCGTTCTTACGGATGATCGCTTTGTAGAAGTCCTCTGCAAGAGCAGAAGAAGATACAAGCAACTGGGAGTCAATCGTACTCATGATTGCAGACAAGATTGCTGCAAGCAGGATACCAGCGACAACCGGGTGGAACAGGATCTGAGAGAATGCAATGAAGATTTTCTCAGGGTCCGCAAGCATTTGTACCCCGTTCTGGTTCACAAGCTCGATTCCGAACTGACTCAACACTCCAACATCCTGAGAGTTGATGTATGCAAGTCCGACGAAACCAGTGAAAAGTGCACCATATAGTCCTAGAACCATCCAGCCGATACCGATGAAGCGTGCTTTCGGTACGTCTTTAGGTGAACGTAGTGCCATGAAACGTACAAGGATGTGCGGCTGACCGAAGTAACCAAGACCCCATGCAAGAGATGAGATGATGGATACGATTCCGACACCTTTTACCATATCAAGATGAGTAGCTTCAATGCTTCCTACAGCTTCTACTGTAGCGTTCCAGCCACCAACTTCAGCAATAGCGACAATCGGTACGATGATCAATGCAAGGAACATCAAGATACCTTGAACAAAGTCTGTCCAGCTTACCGCAAGGAATCCACCAAGGAATGTGTAAGAGATCGTTACGATCGCACCAACCCAAAGTGCTTGCGTGTAAGACAATCCAAATGAAGCTTCAAACAGCTTCGCACCTGCAACCATTCCGGAAGAAGTGTAGAACGTAAAGAATAAAAGAATAACAAGTGCGGAAATCACACGTAAAATATGGGAGTTATCTTTGAAGCGGTTCTCCAAGTAGTCAGGAACCGTAATGGAGTCATTTGCAACCTCAGTGTAAACACGAAGACGACGTGCGACAAATTGCCAGTTCAAGTAAGCACCAATAGCAAGTCCTACTCCGATCCAAGCAGCTGAGAAACCAGATGCATAGATCGCACCAGGAAGACCTAATAGTAGCCAACCACTCATATCTGATGCACCGGCACTTAGTGCTGCAACACCAGGTCCAAGACGGCGGCCCCCTAATACATAGTCGGATAAGTTACTTGTCATACGATATGCAGCGAATCCGATACCGAGCATACCGATTAGATAAACAATAAACGTAATTAACGTAGCAGTACCCATGTTTTCTATTCTCTCCTTTCAGTAAATAGTGTAATGATGGTAAGTATGATCAAGATTGGCATTGGTACGAAAAGCCAGAACCATGTTGCTCCGGTTAGTGCAAATTCTTCCATGTTTCCACCTCCATCTTAAGTTGATGTTCAATATGCACCCCTATGCAATTTTCTCACAATTCAAAACTATACTATAAAAGTCACAGAAGTGCAAAAAGCCAAACACAGGTACAACTATATCATAGCTAAATTTTGAGAACATTGCAAAAATTATACCATCGACAATTAAATGTATATTTATTCAAATATGACAAGTTTATGAAAACATATGCTCGATATCGTCCATATATATTCATTAAATTTAATAAAAAAAAGTTGGGATTTAGTTGACATCCAAATTTTTCCGTTAGGTATTTCTAACTATATTTTTTGTGATTTTTTTATAATTTAGCACCTCAGGATGAAAGTTCAGCACCTGACCAGCTCAGACTGCTACATTCAGGTAGACTGGTATTATTTTTTCCAGTACATTAAAAAATCCTCTCCCCAAATTATGGGAAGAGGATTCTTTCCTTCTATTATTAAAGCATTTCGGAAGTTGTTTTTCCTTGCATGTGGTGAAGCAGGTAATCTGGTCCTCCAGCTTTGGAGTCTGTACCAGACATGTTGAATCCTCCGAATGGGTGGTATCCAACGATCGCTGCAGTACATCCACGGTTGAAATACAGGTTACCGACGTGGAAGTCACGACGCGCCTGCTCGATGTGCTCACGGTTGTTCGTGATGACCGCACCAGTCAAGCCGTATTCTGTATTGTTTGCAACTTCGATTGCTTCGTCGAAGGATTTCACTTTAGTGAATCCTACAACAGGTCCGAAGATCTCTTCCTGCATGATGCGTGCATCCGGCTCAAGATCAGCGAAGATTGTCGGCTCGATGAACCATCCTTTGCTGTCGTCACCTTTACCACCATGCATCAATTTACCTTCTTCTTTACCGACAGCGATGTAGCTCATGATCTTGTCATAAGCACCCTGATCGATAACAGGACCCATATACGTATCGTGTTTCGTAGGATCCGCGTAGCTTACTTGCTCTTTCGTCTTCTCTACGACACGATTTAACAAGTCGTTATATACATCTTCATGCGCGACGACACGGGAACAAGCGGAACACTTTTGACCGGAGAATCCGAATGCAGAATACGTGATTGCATCCGCTGCAAGCTCAAGGTCAGAATCGTTGTCGACAACGATTGTATCCTTACCGCCCATTTCGATGATCGTACGCTTCAGCCACTGCTGGCCATCATGGATTTTCGCCGCACGTTCGAAAATACGGGAACCGACTTCGCGGGAACCTGTGAAGCTGACGAAGCGAGTGCGTGGGTGATCAACAAGGTAATCCCCTACTTCTTTACCGCTTCCTGGAATGAAGTTGACAACGCCTTTAGGCATGCCTGCTTCTTCCAATACTTCCATCATCTTATAAGCGATTACCGGAGTCGAGCTTGCTGGCTTAAGTAATACCGTGTTACCGGATACCATCGCCGCTACAGTCGTTCCAGCCATGATCGCGAACAGGAAGTTCCATGGGGAAATGACGACACCTACACCTAGTGGGATATAGTGAAAACGGTTGTTCTCGATCGGACGGGAGTTCACGTCGAACCCTTCATCGATGCGAAGCATCTGACGTCCATAATACTCCATGAAATCAATCGCTTCTGCAGTGTCTGCATCCGCTTCCTTCCATGGCTTACCGCCTTCTTTGACTAGATGTGCGGTGAATTCATGTTTACGGCGACGAACGATAGCTGCAGCACGGAACAAGACGTCTGCACGGAACTGTGCTGTTGTCTTGCGCCAGCTTTCAAACGTTTCATCTGCTACCTTATGAGCTTTTTCAGCAAGCTCTTGATTTGCTTTCGATACATAACCGATTACTTCTTTGCGGTTAGCTGGATTGACGACTTCGATCTTATCATCAGTCATGATCCGCTCCCCATTGATCACTAGAGGGTAATCTTTACCAAGATCCGCTTCGACTTTCTTGATCGCATCCTCTAAAGCTTTACGATTCTCATCAATCGTAAAATCTGTAAATGGTTCATGTTTGTAAGGTACTACCATTCTAAACCGCTCCCTTCAGGAATGAATAATGTATTGACGCTTGTAAGAATTATGAGAAAATTGTTACTTAAAGCGTTTCCACAGTCCATTCTATCTTATATACCCCGACACTTCAATCGATATATGCAAATAGCATCGGGGTAGATGAAATGGGGTGTACAGGAGGTGTTTCCGTTTTGTTTGTCGAATAAACATGCGGAGCCTGAATTATAGAAAGAGGGAAGAAAATGTTGGAAATAAAAGCACTACACGAAGTACCCGAACGGTTCGATGAAGCAGTCGATGTCTTTTGGGGAGAATGGGGTGGCGAGGACAATTACGCCTTTTACCGCGATTGCATGGAGCACTCCAGTACGACCTCCGCTGACCTGCCTCGCTTTTATCTCGCACTGGATGGAGAAAAGATTGTAGGTACTTATGCATTACTGAGAAATGACCTGAACAGCAGACAAGATCTTTGCCCGTGGCTGGCATGTCTGTATATTGATCCTGCTTATCGAGGAAAAGGATTAGGTGCAAAGCTGCTTGAAGATGGATTGAATCGCACGAATGAAAAAGGCTATGACACCCTTTACCTGACGACAGATCTTGAAGGCTATTATGAAAAATACGGCTGGAAGCACACGACCGACGCAATTGGTCTTGGCGGCGGGTCGATCAAAGTGTATGAAAAAGCAACGAAGCGCTAGCAGAAAGGAATAATCATATGAAGCTTACATTCAATAAACTGACAGCACCTCATCCCGAGGCGGTGGAAGCGATCAATCGTTGGGAAAATGATCCAGCGCTGATTCCGATGACACGTCCGCATAAAGATGAAGAAGCGTTGAACAGTCGTGCGGAAGTGACTGCAGAAGAAATCGTCGAGCGACTCAGCAATCATGACATCTATCTGATTTATCTCGATGACAAGCTTGTCGGGGAAATGAACTACATGATCGATCCCGGTCATCTGTACAAAAAAGAACCCGGCACTGCCTGGATCGGAATCACAATTGGTGAATCCGATGGCCGCGGGAAAGGGATCGGCTATAAGGCGATCACTTTTTTGGAAAAGGAAATATGCGAGCAAGGGTTGAAGCGGATTGAGCTTGGTGTGTTTGCATTCAATGAACAGGCATACCGGCTATATGAGCGGATGGGCTATGAAGAGATCGGCCGTATCAAGGAGTTCACCTACTGGGACGGGAAGATGTGGGAAGATATCCGGATGGAGAAGTTGCTGGACTAAGAGATGATATCCAAATAAACCCGATTAACAACAGTATAAATAACAAACAAAAAACGCTTGGGAACAGCTTACCCAAGCGTCCTTTTTCCTATTTAATGCTTCAACTCTCCCAGCACGGAATGAACAATATGTAGAGAATTCCATTCACCGGATGAAAGACGCATAATGGGATATTTTCTAGGAAATAAAGTCTCATTTATTTCCCCAGGTGCCTTACCCTCATCATATAGCTTCACTATTTCCCCCTGCAGTTCCAGAAGGTACTCCAGCTTTCGTTTCAAAGCAGTATGGCCATCATTCAAGTGACCAGCATGGCTACAAAATACATCCGTAAAGTCATAGGTGAGTACTTTTTGTAAGGATTCGATAATGTCCGGAATGCTTTCCTCCCGCAAGATTACCTTTGTCCTCTCTTAGATATAAAGATCACCCGTAAAAAGCTGACCAGTTTCACTGTTTAAATATGCCAGGTGATCCTGAGAGTGGCCTGGGGTCTTGATCACATGCCATAAAGCATTGGCAGAAGAGAAAGAATCCCCGATCGACTCTGCCAGAAACGGCTGACGCCTTCCCCAAAACACTTGGCGATACAGCGGATAATCCGGCTTCTTCATACAATACTCAATCATTTTATCATCCATCAATAGCGGTACTTGAAGCTCTTTCTGCAATAAAGCTGCACAACCGGTATGATCCTCATGATGATGAGTAATTGCAATTTGCTGAGTTTTCAGGTCTCTCATAAATGGCATAAATTCCTTCTGTAATGACCTTGCCCCCGTATCAATCAGTACGCCATCGAGGAAAAAACAATGCACATTTAGTTTTACACCCTGAAATGAAATGGATCCGTTACCCATTTGCACGCCATTTACCGTTTTTTGAGTAAAGCTCTTTTTAAACAGCATCGCTTCATCTCCCTCAAATACTCTTTTTATGATAGCACAAAATGAATAGGTATTCATAATTTTCAAAAAAGTAATCGTTCGTTGACCCTACGAAAAAAAACAGACCAAATCGTGTGCGATTTAGTCTGTTAATAAGTATGTTATTCCTTATGTTTCTCCACCGAATCGGAACTACTTAGCTACCGGAATCCTATTCTATTTCTCATTTCCTCGTTTGAAGTTGCCAGTGACTTTTGCCATGATCAGCTGCTCTTCTTTTTCATTATTTACAGCCTCTATTTTTGTAAGGAATTTATCCGCTTCTTTTCCTTTCAGAATTTTCACCTGCTTACCAAAGTAATCAATAAAGACTGTCTGTGCCTTATTGACGCGATAGCTGAAAGGTGTTTCATCCAACCGATTCCTTTTGTCTATCTGGCTCAATGTCATTTCCCCTACCTTTTTTCATACCAATCTAATGCCTTCCGTTCCATCTCTTTCACGTAGGAGTCCTTCCCATTGATATAGGATTCCATATCATTAGGATACTGTTTTGCCAGTTCTTCTTTCAGATTGCCATAGCGCTCTCTTTCGTCCGGGTGAGTACGCAGATAATCTCTAAACGCAAGGTGGCGATCGATTTCGTTATTGCTTTCTTCATACATATGAATATGGTGGGTGCGCTGATCCCCGCCTTTTCGGAAATACCTCCGGCCTGGCAGTCCGAACTCTCCCATCGGTTCATAGCCGATTGCTTCCATCTGCTCATTGAAGCTGTCCACTTTTTCGATATCTTTAACTACTGGCAGGATGTCGATGATCGGCTTTGCTTTCAGCCCCTCCACAGATGTGCTGCCGATATGATGTACAGCTACAAGCTCGTTTCCGAAAATGTTCCGTAGCTTTTCTTTTTCTTCTTCAAACTTCCTGGACCACGTTTCATCGAACTTTACCACTTCCACTTTTCGCATGAGACCCCTCCTCTTTATCAGGATTCACTACTGTTACCTTGTGCCAAATCGAATGCCAATTCTTCTGCTTCACACGCTTACGGTAGATACTTGCTAATGGCTCCTCTTCAAATCCTGGAGAAGGCTTCACCACCATCTGCAAGACATCCTCCAGTCCGTGAGGTGCAGTGAGGATAAGCTTATCTTCCTTATCAAGCTTCACTCCCAGTGCTGTTGCTGTCTCAGGGAATTTTGAAATGCCATCCACCGAAGATGTGTACGGCGCCACGTTATTCAAATGATGCATCCTTGCCTGGTTTTTCACCGACCATGGCAACTGCGGCATTTTTCTTTCAAGTTGTTTTTCCAACTCCTTTTCATACTGCTCATCAACCCTATCCGGATCGAAGTAAATGACATCGACATCAGGTAAAGCTGTTTGCTGAGGAAAATTGTGCAGAACATCCCAAATCTTCGACCTGACAAAACCTGCACATACCCACCAATCTGGCAGATCCAGTTCTTGCACCGTTTTCAATATATCCATCATGATTGCGTCGTTTTGAACAGCAACTAGTACGTCTTTTTCTGTTTTCATCCTTGCCATCACCCTTCAATCAATCCGATATAAGGAATCAAAGTATCATTCACCACTGCTATTAAAATACTGCTATTCTCACTTCGGTCGCTCCCATTCTTGTATATTTTTGTACCTACAGGCAGTTTGGTTGCTGCGTATTGCCCGAATACTCCGGTTCCGCCATATTCGCTTTCAATTACTTTGACTTCTTCTCCCAACGTTAATTCAACTGTTTGCACCCAATCCACTTCTTCGGCATTAGAGTAGACGATAGCTCGATATACGAAGATATCTGCTTGGGGATTCTTCTCCAGAATCTCCTGTACTTGTGGACTACCTATAGTCTCTATTTGTTCAGAAGCACTCTCCTCGGAACAAGCTCCCAACAAGAAGACGAGGATAACCAGAAGCTTTCTCATACTTCTCCCTCCTTAAAGCGGCTGCTTAGTTCCACGATCAAATAAGTAGACTTCTCCGATGGCATGCATTTCATCCTTCGTCATATGAACAGCAGCTCCCTCACTCAAAGCAAGGATGCTATCATATGACTCAATACTCCCATCATCCTTCGAATCATAATGCGCCCAAATTGAGAAGCCGTTTGCTAAATCTAGCGGTTTTTCAGAATGCACGGTTTCCTCAAGGGTATGTTCAATCGACCTGCCGAAAATGATTGCACCGGCACTTTGTCCGTAAATGATTCCACCTTTTTCGTAGAATGAAAGAAGAACCTCATCAAATCCACTGCTGCGAATCGCACGCAATAATTCTGTCGTGCTGCCTCCACTGAAATAAATTGCAGTAAACCGCTCCAACTCTTCTGCAGTTTTATTAGTAAGTTCCGTCCACATCTCGATTTCTTCTATGCCAAGCGGATTGAACGTATTGCGTATGTATTTAAGACTGTCTTCATAGGAACGATGACTTGGATCACCAGCTAGAGGGATGTATAGCAGGGTCTTATCGTGGCGGATCAGCTTAGAAAAATAGCTATTTACCCGCTGGTTCTGCTTCGCGTCTCCTCCACCCGATAAAATCAATTCTCCCATCGATTATGCCTGCACAAATCCGAGTTCATTACCATCCGGATCCTTGATGGTGAATTTTTTCGTTCCATATGGGGTTTCGAACAAGTCTTCCAGTATTTCTACCTTGTCTGCTACTTGATCCCAGTAATGGTCAACATTCTCCACCTTGAAGTTGAGTCTTCCATGACTCGGCGACGGATCCGTTTCCATGATTGCAAAAATTGCACCTTTCCCTGTTTCAAAATGCGCATAGTTCGGGTTTTCAGGCGGCCAGTGTCCGGTTACCTTGAACCCAAGCGTCCCTTCATACCATTCGATTCCCTGATGTAAATTCGAAACATTCACCCTGACGTGATCCAGATAGATTTCCATAGCTTCACTCTCCTATTATTGGAAAATTATGATAACAGTGTAACATATTAAACTTCCTTGTTACGCAGCACGGTGATGAACCCATCCAGAATTGGGTGACTGACGAAGAACCCTTTCCGTTTGTAAAACTCCAGGGCATTGTCATTTCCATTGGAGACGAAGATGAAATGATCTTCAATGTCCTCGAAAGTCTTCAGCCAGTCGAATGCCATCTGAAAGAGTTTCGTCCCGATGCCGTATTGGCGGTACCCTTCTTTTATGTAAAATTGCGAGAGACAGCCGACCTTGTCACCCTCGACCGAATCCATATCAAAAAACGTCGCAAAGTCACTGGCGTAGACTGTTTTCGGATTAACGTTCGCATAGACGTAGGCTACGGCTTCCTCCCCATCCTTAACGACGACGAGATAATTGTGCTCCGCTTTCTGAAATGATGGTACAAGTCTCGATTCAAAATTCATATCATCGAACAGCTCGGGTTTTATGTAGGCTACGGATTGCTGAAAATCCATCAATTCATTACACAGATCCTTGCAGATTGCTATATTTTCGTCAGCAATCACTTCATATGTCAGATTCATCGTTGGTTACCTCCTGTTATTCTTACAACTTTTGCGTTTATTTGTACAAGTTTGCGGTTTTTTCGTACAACTTTCTTAACTTATCATACAAGTTTCAGCTTTTATTGAACAAAACCCTGGATTTATCGAACATTTAACTCTTCTCTTTCCCCCACCAAAACTCCTTCCCAAGCAAAAAAAGAGCCGACGCTCGAATCCGAACGTCGGCACTACTTTAACAGCACTTCTTCTCATCCTCCTGCTCGTCGACTTCTTTGATGGCGACGTTGCAACAGTCTTTCTCTTCCTTATTACCTCTAAGCTTTTTCAACCAGTTCATAGGTTCACCCCCTTTAAATCAGATAAAATAGAAATCCTGACATCGTTGACATTACTAATACAGAGCCAACAAATGTGTACACGAGCTTTTTTTTGAAGATACTGTGAAGCAATGTGACCTCTGGCAGACTTGCACCTGCTGAAGCGATCATCAATGCCATCACAGGGCCGAGCGCCATGCCCTTGGCAATCAAAATGTTCGACACCGGAATCATCGCAGCCAAACGAATGTACAGCGGAATCCCGATGATTGCCGCAAGGGGCACCATCCACCATTGATCTCCTCCGAAATAAGTTGCGATCCATTCTGTCGGAACTGCTCCATGGATGACCGCTCCGATAGCGGCTCCGATCATCAAAAATGGGAAAACTGTTTTCATCAAGGTAAGCGTCTCTCTCCATGCTTGCCCAATGTTCCACCCTCGCTTATCGGGATGTGCGTAATTTTCGACCATGACGTTCTTCAATTGTTTTTCAAATCCAAGTGCATGAAGCAGGAATCCGATCAGTACTGAAAAGGAAACCGTAAGTATCGTATAGGCTAACGCAACTTTCCATCCGAGAATTGCTGTCATTAATGTAAGTATCGTCAAGTCAAGGACTGGGGAAGCGAACAGGAAGATCATCACGGTGCTGAATTTGACATGATTACGGAGGAGATTGACGACCATCGGTATCGTGGAGCATGAGCAAAATGGTGTAACAAAAGCAAAGCCGATTGCGATGGACGCACTGACCAATGGATGGCTTCGATCCATCAATGCTTCCATACGCTCATAAGGAATGAATCCTTGCAGCAAGTGGATGACGAACGTGATCCCTACAAATAAAGCGGTCAGCTCAAATGCGATACTGAAAAAACTTGATAATATTTCTGACATAAATCCATCTCCTTAAATCAACTTTTATTGATTAATTAGCTGAAATTATAAATCAAATTATTTTGATTAACTTAATCATAATTCCATAAATTCACAAAGTCAATCATTAAATCAAATATTTTTGATTATATTTTCAAAAAAAGCACAGAACCCGGTAGTTCTGTGCTATTCCAAGGATTATGATGTTTTCTCAGAAGGTTTGGATTCATTCCCTTCATTATCGACGGTCGTTACATAATACGTGTATTTTCCAGCATCAGGATCAGAAAATGCCTTACGTTCATGCGCAGAAATACTTCCGACTTTCTCGAAGTCTTCACCGTTTTCACTTCTGTACACGCGGTACCCTGCAACATAATCTTCACGGACTGCATGCCAGGTGACAAATGTGCCATTCACCTCGACATTCGTAGGGGCGGCGATTTCTCTCTTCTCTTTTTCCGGTTCTTTTAATTCGGTATAGACGACCAGACGATCCTGGTGCCCTCCTTCATCACGAATGAAATCACCGGTGCACGTAATCAGATTGAGACGTTTCTTATCGGTTTTTCCGAAAATCTTTTCGATCGGTGAATTGTCCATCGGGTAACTTTCGAGTTTTTGGACGACATAGGTTTTCTTTTCACCGTCTTTGTCCGTAACAGTGATTTCATCGCCTTTTTTCAAATCCTTCAAATAGAAGAAAACTGCTGGTCCTTTATAGTTATCAACATGACCTGCCAGGACGGAGTTCCCTTCATTGCCCGGTTTCGTTCCTGGTTCGAACCAGCCCACTTTGCTGTCATCTTCCGGGACTCCCATTTCACCATTTTCGAGGATACCGACATTTTCAATTTCTGCGTCAACGTCAATGGAAGGAATCTCGATGCGGGTCGGTACAATTCCTTCATCCTCCTTAACTTCTTTTTTCGTTACTTCCGCATCGTTCAAATCTTTATTTTTGTTGAGGACGGTGAATTCACCGTCTGGAGCTTGTTTTTGATCCGGTTGTTTCGAGGAATTCAAATAAGAGGAGGAGTCAGGATCATCCACTTTGACTACCTGTGACTCTGATTCCGTAAGTTTGGCCCATACATTCGTTTCATAGCCGACCAACATCAAAGCTACGAGTCCTACTACGGTAAAATAGATTTTCCATTCCGCCTTCATATCGATCACCTTTTCTTATATATAAATACAAGAAGAGAGGGCGCACCTCTCCTCCTGCTGTAAGACTTACTGTCTGCTCGTTCTTCTATAAAGCATTCCCGCTGCCAGCAAAGCGAAAACTCCGAATGCTGTCCACCTCATCGGGGAAATGGAGCCATCTGCACTTCCACCTAGACCTGTATCAGGCATCTCTTCTGGCATCGTTTCTTCAGAAAATTTGTCCGGCATTTGGTGTGCAATCGCATCGCCTAATGTCTGGCCGATGCCGAACATGAATGCATACCCTTCGCGGAAAGAATCATATGTTGCTTCATAGTCACCATTTACGTAATTGTCATACGTTTGCAGGACATCTTCTTCATGTGCCCAAACTGCTTCTGTCGCTGCTTCTTCAGTAAGATTTCCTTCTGTTGCTGTTGAAAGGAATGCACCGAAGTCCTTAGCGAACATTTTCAGGCTTTCTTCCGCCTGCTTACGTGCTTCTTCATCTTCTTCCAATGTAGCAGTCACAATGTCTGTCTGTGCGTTAATGTGATCCTGCTGCCATACTTTTTCAAATTGTGCTGCTCCCTCTTCTCCATAAAGGGACGCAATGGTAGCTTTGAAATCTGCAGTGTGTTCGTTTTCCGCCCAAGTGACGAAATCGTAATCATCAGACTGGTTGTAGCCCTTTTGCATTTCCAGTACAGCTAGTGCAAAGTGTTCAGAAGCCAATGCATTCAAGTTGGAGCGCAAATCTGCAACGGAGGAATTCGCTTTCGTGTTCTCGAATTTTTCCGGCATCTGTTCTGTGATTGCAGTTGATAGTGCTTTACTGATATCAAACATACGGCTGAATCCATCACGGAAAGCCTGGTAAGCCTTCTGGTACTCTTCATTTACATAGTGATCGAAAACATTGATGACATCCTGTTCGTGAGCCGCCAATACTTTCTTCGCTGCATCTTCAGGAAGCTTCCCTTCAGTTGCAGTGGATAGGAATGTACCAAATTCATTGACGAATTCTTCTACTTCTTTCTCTGCTTGCTTACGCATTTCACGGTCATCACTTTTAGCTGCTTCTACAAAACTATCAGAGTAATCGTTATGCCCTCTGAAAATCTCTTCGAACTGCGCTGCTGCTTCATCCCCATAAATGGATGCAATCGCCGGGGTCATATCCTGCGCGTTCTGATCAAGCTTGTTCCATACTGCTTTCGCATCTTCTGCATCGTCATAGGATTTCATCAGGAAAGTCGTTGCCAACACAAAGTGTTCTGAAAGTAGCTGATCTAAGCTCGACCTCAAGTCTGTTGCTGGTGTTTTGGAATGGCCATCATGTGCGGATGCCATTGTAGGCACGAGCAGCATGACTGCCATCATAAGTACAAGTACGCGTTTAAATGTCTTCATTTGTTTCCTCTCCTTTTATAGTTGTGATTGATGTGGTTGATTTTCGATTCACTAAGCTATCGGGAGAGAAAAAGATTTGGATCACTATTTCTTCAATTTTTTTAGAAATTCTTTACTGATATCCTCTTTTCAGCTATAGGGCAGGAATACAATGGAATGGTAAAGAATTACATAATAGAAGAGTAGGAGTAATCCACTCTTATTTCTATGTGCAAAAAAGGAGACTCGAAGATGGATAATTTGGCGAAGAAATTTTTACTATATACTGTTGCGACTGCCCTTATTATTGTTGTTTTTCTGTTGGTAATCGGAGTAATGGGTTTATTCAATAATTAAAACTAAGGAAGGGGCGATGGGCTTGAGCATGCGTATGAGATTATTAATAGCAATTCTTTTTATCTTCGCTCTGACAGGATGTATTGCTGAAGATTACGATGTTGGCGTTCCAACCGCTCACTTCAAAACAGATACACACTTGGATATAGGTGCTCAAAATGTACAATTGACAGAAGCGAATATTGACTGGAGTTCATCTAGTGGAGAGGTCGATGAAAAAGTAGCAGACATTGAAGCGTTCGGGTTATCCCAAGAAGAAATAGAGGTTTTTGCAGAGCAGGAAGCTTCTATACATTTCACACCGAACAAAGAGAACGGTGGGGATATTTGGACGGACCCTGTAATAACAGCTGCTCTATGGAAAAATGGAGAACAAATTGAAATCGATTTGAATGAATCCAGAGAATTTCAACTACCTCAGGATTTAGGGAATTATGTCTTAGAAGTCACGTTTACAGATGAAAGCAATACCTCTCAATATGTAGGGAATATGGTTGTTCAGTGATCTGAATTGTTTTAGTTAGATAAAGGATGGGTTTAATGTCAAAGAATACTCGACTGTTCATCTTAGGTATTAGCTTTCTACTTGTTATTTCAATAGCATTTGCCATTAGGGCTAATACAACTTTTTCAGAAACAGAAAAGTCAGAGCTATTAGGTTTGATGTTCTATTTTGGTCTAGGCTTTGTAATTAGTTTGATAGGGGAATTGTTAAATGCAAATAACAAAGCTAGTCCACCAAGAAGAAAGTATATCTTTTTAAGTGCAGGAGTTGTTTGGTTAGTCTTTCTGTTTGTTCTCTTTGGTGATACGATTTTACAATTTGTATTTGTCAGATAAGCTCTCTTTAATAAATACAGCGTGAACCCCTAAAGAAATTCCTTTAGGGGTTTTGTTGTTTACATTTTTTTGAATCACTGGTAGAGTATACATATCAAAAAGATATATATCAAAAAGATACAAAAGGAGTTCGCTATGGCTCAGAAAAATTATACGCAATATGCTTTGTTAGGTCTGTTAACGACCGGATACCATACTGGTTATACCATGAAGCAAATGATCGACGGCAGTTTAAATCACTTTTGGAAGATCAGCTATGGGCAAATTTATCCTACCCTAAAACTATTAGTTGATAAAGGATATGCAGAGGTCAGTGTTGCATCCCAGCAGGGAAAACCCGATAAGAAAGAATATTTTATCACTACGTCTGGAGAAGCGTATCTAAAACAATGGTTAGAGCAACCTGTACACGAACTTCCAATTGAAAAAAACGAATTGCTGTTAAAGCTATTCTTCAGTCGTCAACAGGATCACTCAACCACGATTACACAAATTGAAATTTATTATGAAAAATTGGTTGAGAGATGCGACACCTACGAAGGTATTAAAAAAATGATTCTCGCAGAGTCCTGCCAACATAAGGATGCGCCATTCTGGATCATTACTCTAGACTATGGGATCAGTACAACCCAAGCTGCAATGGAGTGGTGTATAAAGACAAAGGAAACATTACATAGTCTCAAGGAGGAATAAGATGGGTGCTGACATATTCAAAGGTAGATTTACAGTAGAAAATAGGAATGAAGATGATTTCGTCGTGTTTCTGATCGGTATGCGAATCAATAAGTGGTGGGCAGTACATAAATGGGTTCCTGTGTTTCTGGCTATGCCTCCTATGGTCAGAGAGCTTTTAAGTACCAAAGGTTTAGGATTCCTAAGTATGGAGAACTTTTTCAATCTACGTTCGACCCTCATGGTCCAGTACTGGGAGTCAGAAGATGATTTAATGAATTATGCAAAAGGCGAGAAACATTTGAAAGCGTGGAGGCAGTTCAATAGAAAAATAAGCAATAATGATTCTGTCGGTATTTATCATGAAACATATTTAATTAAACCTGATCAATGTGAGTCCATCTATGGGAATATGCCAAGGTTCGGATTAGCGAAAGCTTTAGGACACAAACCTGTTACAAATCACTCGAAAACCGCACGCCAACGCCTTGAAAGTGCAAATTAAGTGACCCCAAAATAGAACTTTGATACATAAGAAAAGGAGCTTGGATATCCAAGCTCCTTTTCTTTGCATCATTAATACACATGCACCGTCGGTTCTTCGTCACCCGCTTTTCGGATGATGACACTTTCCGGCGTCTTGTCGCTCATGATATTGACCTCAACATTATAGTAGTTATCGAACATTTCCACGACGAGTCCATACACATACTGGGTGAACCCGATGACTTCAGTTTCGGAATTGAACTGGATCGGGATGTCGATTTTGATGCTTCTCAGCTGGTCTTCGACATAAAAACCGTCTCCGATGAAACCGGTGAAATCAGGGAAATAGCTTGTGATTTCATTCCGGAATTCTTCCATCAGCTTGTAATCCTCAAAGTGATCGTTCCTTGCTTCGGATGAAGGGAACAACACATGCTTCTCAGGGATGTCCTTCCATTCTTTAATGGACATGCTTCCGCCTTTGACATAGGTCTGGGACACGAAATTCCCCGGAACCATCGATCCTGAATCTTCTTCACGGTACAAGGCAATCATGATCGGCATGTCCTGCATGCCATCGATCTGACGTACACGCTGCAGGATCTGATCTGCATATTGTTTCCCCTTCTGAAGCATTTCTTCTTCAGAAATATCCTCATAATACGTCGGTCCACCGATTTCCGTCTGGAACTGATATGTCGATTTCAAGGCAAGTCCTAATGAAACACCCGCCACTTCCACAGCGCCTTCCTTGTTTTTCCGAAGGAAGTTCTGTTCAAGGACGTGGGAAAGGAATTTAGGATTGTCCCTCAATTCATCTTCAGAGGATTCATCTTTCACCTCGGGGTTCAGTCCCTCTTCCGTATCTTTGGATTTACGCTCCAGCCATGAATAGACAAGGTCAGAGTTCAGGAACTGACCGGCCTGGAAGTAATAATCATCCGGATCGAAATATTCTTTCGAATGGCGCAGCAGTCCTGTTTCTAGTTCCCCGATATCGAGACGGTTGAATACCTGGCGGGTGATTACTCCACGCGCCTTGCCGACTTTCGGTCCGTCTTCTGTCAAAATCATTTTATAATCGTCTTCAGCTATATTATATCGCGGTACAATCGCTGTTTGTTGATCGGTGTCATTCGCATCCTGTACGATTTCTTCATGGTTGTCGTAGGCAGGAATACACGCGCTCAGCAAGAGGAGAGAGACCAACCATATTGCGTGAATCTTCCTCATGTTTTCCACTCCCTATGCATTCAATGCTTGTTTGAATCTATCTTCATCCCAAATCTCAACGCCAAGTTTCTCTGCCTTGTCATACTTCGATCCTGCATCTTCGCCAGCAATCAACAGGTCAGTCTTCTTGCTGACGCTGCCTGTCACCTTACCGCCAAGCTCTTCAATCAGCTGTTTCGCTTCAGAGCGGCCGTAGGTTTCCATTTTACCGGTGATGACGATTGTCTTCCCTGCAAATGGAGAGTCTTCCGGTGCATCGCTCTTTTTGCGGCCTTTATATTCCATATTCAAACCGAGCTCACGTAGAGAGCTGATCAGTTCAACGACCTTAGGCTCCTCAAAATAGCGGACGACGGAGTCTGCCATTTTATCCCCGATTTCATTGACGTCCGTCAATTGTTCGTAGCTTGCTTCCTGAAGGTTTTCCATCGTTTCGAAGTGTTCTGCCAGCGTTCTGGCAGCCTTTGATCCGACAAAACGGATGCCCAGTCCGAACAAAAGCTTTTCCAAGGAATTTTCTTTGGAAGCTTCGATCGCCTTCAGCAGGTTATCGGCGGATTTCTCGCCCATCCGCTCCAGCTTCAGCAGTTCTTCACGATCGAGCTTGTACAAATCAGCCATCGTATGGACGAGATTCTCCTGGAACAGCTGTGCAATCACCTTTTCACCGAGACCATCGATGTTCATCGCGTTTCTTGATACGAAGTGGATCAATGCTTCACGGAGCTGAGCCGGACAATCCGGGTTCACACAGCGAAGTGCCACCTCTTCTTCCAGTCGGACGAGCTCACTTCCACACTCCGGACACGTATCCGGCATGTAGTAAGGTTCCTCATCACCGGTGCGCTGATCTTCGACCACACGGACGACTTCTGGAATGATATCCCCAGCTTTCTTGATGACGACAGTGTCGCCGATACGGATGTCTTTTTCGCGGATCAGGTCTTCATTGTGTAACGAAGCACGCTGAACCGTCGTACCCGCAACCTTCACAGGCTCGAGAATCGCAGTCGGTGTAACTGCACCTGTACGACCGACGCTCAGTTCAATATCGATCAGCTTCGTAATTGCTTCTTCTGCAGGGAACTTGTATGCCACTGCCCAACGCGGACTTTTAGCTGTAAAACCAAGGTCTTCCTGCCGATCAAGGTCATCGACTTTGATGACGATGCCGTCAATTTCATAATCGAGGTCTGGACGTCGTTCCACCCAGCCATTGACATACTCGATTACTTCATCAATATTCTCGCATTTCTTCCATTCCGGATTCGTCTTCAACCCGATCGCTTTCATCTTTTCAAGGCGTTCACTGTGAGAAGTGAGTTCGCTGTCCTGCCATTCCCCTACCCCATACAGGAAAATATCGAGATTACGCTTGGCGGCGATTTTCGGATCAAGCTGACGGAGTGATCCAGCAGCTGCGTTACGTGGGTTGGCAAACGGCTCTTCTCCATTCGCTTCCTTTTCTTCATTCAATGCAAGAAAAGAGCGCTTCGGCATGAAGGCTTCCCCACGCACTTCAAGTGTACTCGGCTCGCTCAATTTCAACGGGATGGTACGGATGGTGCGGAGGTTTTTCGTAATATCCTCCCCTGTCGTTCCGTCGCCACGTGTTGCTCCACGAACGAATACACCGTCTTCGTATGTAAGCGAAACTGCAAGACCATCGATTTTAAGTTCGCATACATAGCTGACTTCCCCATCGGATCCTTCACGGACACGACGGTCGAAGTCACGCAATTCTTCTTCGTTGAAGGCGTTACCTAGACTGAGCATCGGCACATTGTGCTGCACTTTCACAAATGCATCAAGCGGCGGCCCTCCCACACGCTGGGAAGGGGAATCCGCCGTCATCAGCTCAGGAAATTCATTCTCGAGCTCGATCAGCTCGTTCATTTTTTTATCATATTCATAATCGGACACACTCGGATTGTCCTTAACATGGTATTCATAGTTGTACCGGTTGAGTTCCTCCCGGAGTGTCTCCACCTTTTTCTTCGCTTCCGTTTGATTCACGTTGGACACCTCACTTTATCCTTTTGTGATTGGTGCAAATTTAGCAAGCAGACGCTTGATGCCGACCGGTGCCGGGAAGGCGATATCGAGTTCCATCGATTCTCCTTCGCCCTGGACTTTGACAACGGTGCCTTCGCCCCACTTCTTGTGGACTGCTTTGTCACCTGCTTGCCATCCGAGTTTCTCGCTACCGGATGCACCACTCTTCTTCGCTGCACGCTTTGGAGCTGGTGCAGCAGGCTTGGTACTCTTTCCAAATGGTGTGTCCTGACTGCTCCGTTTGTTTTGGAAAAATGGCATGCTTTCCTTCTCCTGCTTGCCTTCCAGGAACTCCTCGGGGATTTCATTGATGAAACGGCTGACAGGGTTCATATTCGTGCGACCATAAAGCGTACGCATCTTCGCATGAGAAAGGAAGAGTTGTTTTTCTGCCCGTGTAATCCCTACATATGCAAGGCGTCGTTCTTCTTCCATCTCATCATCATCCATGATTGAGCGACTATGCGGGAAGACGTTCTCTTCCATACCGATCAGGAAGACGACCGGGAATTCCAGCCCTTTGGCGGAGTGCAGCGTCATCAGCACCACTTTGTTGTCGCCCATCGGATCGTCATCATCCATCGAATCGATATCCGCGATAAGAGCAAGGTCTGTCAAAAACGCGATCAACGTCTTGTCTTCACTTGTTTCTTCGAAGTTTTTCGTAACTGACTTGAACTCTTCGATGTTTTCCAGACGGCTTTGTGCTTCAATGCTTTTCTCGTTCTTCAGCATCTGTTCATAGCCTGTCTTTTCGATGACTTCCTCGACCATATCGGTTGCAGACAGGAATTCCTGCTGCTGGGTCCAGTTCTTGATCATCCGCTGGAAATCCATGATCGCCTTGGCCGCTTTCGCACTGACACCGACAAAATCGACTTCGGATGCCGCATCGTAAAGCGAGATATCATGGTCTGTCGCATAAGCCTGCAGTTTATCCATACTCGTCTTTCCGACACCACGTTTCGGTTCATTGACGACTCTGGCAAAACTGAGGTCATCATTCGGGTTGGCGATTAGACGCAGGTAGGCAAGCATGTCCTTGATTTCCTTACGATCGTAGAACTTCGTGCCGCCGATCATCTGATACGGGATACCCGCTTTGACGAACGTTTCCTCGATTGTACGTGACTGTGCGTTTGTACGATAAAGGATGGCAACATCTTTATAATTGTAATCACCGCGGTTGATCATCTCTTCGATTTTATTCGTAACGAACAAGCCTTCCTCACGTTCTGTGGAAGCTTGGTGGTAGAAGATTTTTTCCCCACCGGCATTATCTGTCCACAGACGCTTTGGCTTCCGTCCTGAATTGTTGTCGATCACCTTGTTGGCTGCATTCAGAATCAGCTCGGTCGAACGGTAATTCTGTTCAAGCAGGATGACCTTCGCGCTAGGGTAGTCCTTTTCAAAGGAAAGGATATTCTGGATATCCGCTCCGCGCCAGCGATAGATCGACTGATCCGAATCACCGACGACGCAGAGGTTCTCATACTTGCTTGCAAGCTGACGGACGAGCTGATACTGCGCGTGGTTCGTATCCTGGTACTCATCGACATGGATGTACTGGAAGCGGCGCTGATAGTATTCCAGCACTTCCGGTAACTGGTCGAAAAGGGTCAATGTCTTCATGATCAGGTCATCGAAGTCGAGCGACTGGTTTTTACGGAGACGCTTCTGGTAGCCTTTGTACACTTCCGCAATTTGCTCCTCGTAAAAGCTGCCGGCCAGGTTCGCGTAGTCGTCCGGCTCCTGCAATTCATTCTTCGCGTTGCTGATCGCTCCAAGCATTGCCCGCGGATCCCATTTCTTAGGATCAAGGTTGAGCTCTTTCAGCACCTGTTTGATGACAGACAGCTGGTCGCTCGAGTCCAGAATGGAAAAGTTGCGGTCATAGCCGATGCGGTCGATGTCCCGACGTAGAATCCGTACACACATCGAGTGGAACGTCGACATCAGAATCTGTTCTGCCTCCGGCCCGACAAGGCGTTCGACACGCTCCTTCATCTCACGAGCTGCTTTATTGGTGAACGTAATCGCCAGGATGCTTCTTGGCGACACATCTTTTTCCCGAAGTAGGTATGCAATCCGGTGGGTCAGCACACGTGTCTTCCCACTTCCTGCCCCTGCCATGATCAACAAGGGGCCATCGGTATGTGCTACTGCCTGTCTCTGTTGTTCATTCAACCCTTTCAAAAGGTCATTCGTTGCCTGTGCCATTTGGACAGCCTCCTCCTAGTTATTATCCTTTACTGCTTTGACGGTTTTTAACGCGGATTTGATATTGTCGTAGATGACGTTCCCGACAATGATACAGTCCGCATGTGCTTTCATCTGTTTTGCTTCATCTGGAGAAGTGATTCCCCCACCATAAAATAGACGCGTTTCATCAAGCACTTGTTTCACATCTTCGACAAGTGCTTCATCTCCGTACGTCCCGCTGTATTCCATATAGAAAATCGGGAGCTTGAACATGTGCTCAGCCATCCGGGCATACGCGATGACATCCTCATGATCCGGCAGGTTACATTCCGCATGTCTGAATGCTTTCGCATCTTCATTCAGGATGCAGTATCCCTCAACGAAAAGCTCCTCCCAGTCCATGATGTCCCCGTATTCCCTGATTGCCTGATGCTGCAGGTCCATCACCCATTCTTTATTGTTGCTGTTCAACACCATCGGCACGAAATAAAAATCGAAGCCTGGTGTAATCGAATCCAAATTGGATATCTCCAAAACGACAGGGACGGTGTATCTCCGCACCCTTGCCAGTAAATCAAGTACGCCATCCAGTGTCACATCATCCGTGCCACCTACGATAATCGCGTCTGTCCCTGAGTCGCATAGTTTTTCAAGATCCTGATCAGAAATTTCCTTGTTCGGATCAAGCTTAAAGACGTGTTCCCACGTTTTCACATTGTACACGTTCTTATCCTCCAATACCTGTATGTCCATTAGTCCATTATAGCAAAAATCGTGCCGGAGATTGAGGGATAACGACAGAAAATTGAAGGTCATCTTTTCGGTTGCTTTTGTACCAGAAGTTTAGGGCTTTTTGAATGTTTTTTGGGAGGGTAGGTTTTCCCATAGTGATTTGGGGCTAAAAACTAGTAAGGAGGTGCCGTGGGATGGGGAAGGAAGTATATCGCTGCAAGCAGCTGCCGAAGACAGGAATGGTCTACATTCCGATCAAATGGTGCAGGGAGTTCGGACTTGAGAGCGGAGACCAGGTCGATATCTATCATGATGGAACGGATATTTTCATAGAAAAAGCCTCGGAAGCCAGCCTGCATAACAAGCGGTACATCTCAGCCGCTAATTCCGTCAATATTCCCGTGGAAATACGTAACTACGCAGGCATCACCTCCAAGCAGGATTATTGCCTTTATGTAGATGAGACGAACGAACGATTCATCATTTCTTTGGTTGAATAGGAAAAGCATGGCCGTCGAGCCATGCTTATTTCAATCGGAACGATCGGATGACAAAAAGGATTACGGTGAGCATGATGACGCCTGTGAAGATAGGAATCTGAAGAGCCGCCCATTCGTTCGATCCTCGGATGGCAGATTGCACAATCTCCCAGCAAATGTACACGAACAGAAAGGTGATTTCTGTTTTAAGGACATTCATCATCAGCCGTGCATTTTGATATTGCTGCTCGACGTTATCCTTTGTTAGGTTCATATAATTGAAGGTATGCGGATACCTTTCGAGCATCGTCAATCCCACCCATAACACAACCATGATTGCAGGCAGGATCCATAACTCCGCTTTATCTCCGTACCGATCGACTTCTCCACGCCCGTTGAAGTGCATCGGAACTTTTTCAGGAAGCTTCGTATACATGACACTTACATAAATAACCGCACCGACCATCGCAATGAATGAAATGATATCCAAAAACCTTTCCAGCGATGTTTTTGGAATATCGATCTTCGGCTTATCCTCCACTGGTATCATCTTCTTCCAGTTATCACTCATGTTCATCTTCCTTATTCTTCCGATGATTGATGATGGCCAAGTAAATGACCGCTACGATTCCACCGCCAGCCATGACAATCGCTACGATATCTCCTCCGTCGACTTCCCCTAAGGAAAATGTCCAGACGAATGTCACAATCATGAAGATGGCGATGAACCATAGATAATTTCTTTCAAAAAACTTTTTCACGTTGCTTCATTCCTATCAAAATTAGTTCTGTTTTAGTTTACGCGGTTTCTTCCGTAGAAACCACTCCTTTGCAAAAATGGAGGATAGATTGTTTGTGATCCTCGTTGTCGAATAGGTCGAGCATCTCCCCGATTGCTATTGCAAATTCTGCGTAGGCGGTTCCTTTGGCAGTGATCCAGGTGTCACCTACTTCGACCGGTGCTCCTGAGTACCTCGCACCCTCGAATAAAGGGTTGAAATGTTCATAGGTTCCTGGCATGCAGGTGAAATCATGTCCTTTGAGCATTCCCGCTTTTGCGAGGAGCGTAGCTGATGCGCAAATAGACGCGACTGGTACTTGGCTTTCATAAGCCTGATTCAGCATGGTAATGACAGTGGTCTCTTTCAGGACTAAATCGATATCGTCTCCTCCAGGAATTAATACAAGATCGAAGTTTTCTGCATTGAAGTCTGCTGCTTTTCCATCGACTTGTGTTTTCATGCCTCCAAGACTTTCAACGTTCGCTCCATCGGCTGATACCGTGGTAATCTGTGCTTCCCCTATTTTTCTTAGTACGAAGAGCGGATGCCCTAGTTCAAAGTCTGCATATTGCGGAAATACAAGTAAGAGTACTTTTTTCATTATGTTCTCCTCCATTATTTTGTGTTGTATGAGTGGGTCGCCGGTAAATCGAAAAAGTAGCCGGAAAACAGGAGAACTCGCCGGAAAAACCGAAAACTTGCCGCAAAGCCTCCGAAAGTCGCCGGAACCGCCCGCGCGCCTCCTCCTGAATCAAGTAAAACAAAAAGAGACGCTCAGCACGTCTCATTTATTATGAAGATTTCACTTTCTCTTTCGGCTGAAACGTCGGACCTGGCGGTGATGGGAGCTGCCGGATTTCTTCATGCGACGTAGCCCTTCTCCGCTGCAGTTCGAGATTGAGACTCTCGTACCCGCGCTTCATGCACCAATGGAAATTAGCCATGAACACCGGCTTAAGAATGAACGATAGATATTTCAGCAGCGGCTTGTCCGCTTCTAAAATCCACAGCAGTTCGACGTTGACATACTCTCCATCCTCGGTGAGTTTCCACGTCCCTCTACCTGTAACGTCGCCGCATGCCCTTACCGAAACGCGGTAAGGTGTGCTTTCATTGACGTTGACAAGATTCCATTGCAATGTTGCCGGGAACCAACCACCTGTAGAGCGTAATGCGTACATGTTACCGCCAGCTTCTTTGACTACACCTGTATCTTCTATATCTAAAAACAACGACGGCCACCATCGTGGATAGTCAACCGCATTCGTAAGAATCTCGAACAATTCATCACGATTCCCTTTGACCTTCCACGTCTTACGCATTTCATATTGATTGGATTTCACCGGTATGTTTCCTCCCCAATGGTTTTACACGTACGTACCATTCGCAATACTTGTATACTTTCTACTAAAAGAAGGAAATTTCCTCTTTTGAATTTGAAAGTTTTTCAAATTATTGGTTCACTTCTACTTTTCCACAAAAATGTTCACTTAAATCCTCCGCAAGCCTTTCAATGATTTCCAGATTCCATTCTGCACGACGATTATCGTGAATGTCGAGCCACAGTTGATGACGCTTCGGCCAATACGTGATTTCGAGCACTCCTTTTTCTTTACCTTTCTTGAAATGCCAATGGTAGGACCCTTTCTTCGTACTGAGTGTCGTACGCTGGGTCAACTTAAGGCCATGTCGACCGGCCAATTCCTCAATCTCTTCACAAATGATTTCTTCATCCATCGGCTTTACTTTATGTAAATCTGAATCTTTCACCTCATAGGTCAGCATCGTACATCCTCCTCTATTGATAGTGATTAATCAGCTTCGCAGCTTTTTCGAGCATCATTGATTTCAACGTGTCGGGCTTTTTCACCACTGCTTCACTTCCCAGCTCCCAAACCATTTGTGCGTAATATTCCAGCTTCTCGACAGGGAGGCGCATTTCGATCCATCCGGTCCCATCTGCATACGTATGTAATGATTCACGAAACCATAGATTACTTTCAGCTCTTCTGACCCCATCGCTCGATAACTCGATCACCGTATCATAAGATTCTTCCGTTTCTTCTGGTGGTTCGAGCCAATCTCTGATACTTACCTCTTTCACAAAGCCAGGGGTCGGTATTTTTTCATTTGGATGAAGTGATGTAATTCGGTCCAGTCGAAACAGCCTGAATGCTTTTCTTAAATGGCAGAATGAGGGAGCGTACCAGTAACCTTTGTAGGAATAGAGACCGACAGGATGGATGGACCTCTCCTGCACCCCTCCGGTAGAAGCATAATGGATATCCACCTGATACTCGCCTAAAACAGCATCCATCATCCCCTTGAGAAACTGCTCCTCCTGAGCACGATGTGGATGCCACATACTTATTTTGTCTTTGACCTGATCGATTTGAACCTTTACGTCATCCGGCATCATTTTATAGAACTTGTTGGCAGCATCATTTGCAGAAGAATCAAATGGAGTAGCGCCAAAAAACTTCATGGAATCAATGGCAAGGTATACGGCAAGTGCTTCCTCTTCAGAGAACATGATCGGTGGCAGGAATCGATTGTCCAGAACACGATAGCCTCCGTTTCTTCCCATCTCTGAATAGATCGGATAGTTGAGTTCGCTTAACTCCTGCAAATCACGGGCAATCGTTCTTGAAGAAACAGCCAACAGCTCCGCCAGTTCGGAAATCGTCGTCCGTCTTTTGTTGTTCATTTCTAGAATGATTGTTATCAGCCGTTGGGCTTTTGACATAATTATCACCTAGATAAAGTTTATCATGAAAGTATGACATAACCTGTCATATATATTTGTTACAGTTGACTTATCAACAAAAAGGAGATGATTTTATGAATTCGGTTACTTACAAAGCAGATCAAAAAGATTTATTCAATAGGGAAGTTACAGAGGCCGGTTTGTCTTCAAGACTTTTGACTGATTACTTCGTTCAAGGCAACTGTGTCTATGAAAACATTGGGTCTTATAAAGAAGAAGATTCATTTGTCATTGAATTAGAAGAAATGCCTCACGAAGAGCCTTACCAAAATGCAACCGTACATAAAGGGGATACATGCTTACTCGAATATAGGATATTCACCGAAGCGATAGAAGATCGAATACTGATCAAACAGTACGAGTTCACCTCAAAGAATGAACTGCTTCCCCACCTATTACTATTTCGACCGCTTCTGGATGGTGTTCACTACAACCGGGTTTCTGGAGAGTATGATGAAGACCGGAATGTCTACACCGTCTATTTATCACGTTGACTTCAACTAAAAACGCCTGACATCGTTTTATGATATCAGGCGTTGGTGTTTAAGCTTCTTTATTTTTCTCTGCAAGACGATCAAGTGCAAGCTCGTATGCATCGTTACCATAGTTCAAACAGCGTTTGACTCGGGAAATCGTCGCTGTCGATGCACCAGTTTCATCTTCAATCTTATGGTACGTGAATCCTTCACGCAGCATACGCGCAACTTCAAGGCGCTGGGCCAGGGATTGGATTTCATTCATTGTCGCAAGATCATCGAAAAAGCGATAGCATTCCTCTACATCATTCAGCGAAAGGATCGCTTCAAATAGCTGATCCAGCGCTTTTCCCCTTAATTTATCGATTTGCATTTGTATTTCCTCCTTGTTTCATAATCAATTATAAGAAACGGACTGTTTGATTCCAGGGCTTTCCGGAACAATATTCACCCACGTCTGACCCGGCACGAATCCGACTGCTTCACCATCTTTGAATGGCAGGATGCGTCCATCGATGTTTTTCCAGGTAACCTCAATCTTTTGGCCTTTTTGGAATAAGTACCCATTTCCACCGCTTTTCAAATCTATTTTCCTTCTGCCGGCGGAATCATAGACTTGGTGCGCTGTTTCTACTACAAATACATTCTCCACACCAATTCTTGATTGATCCTCTTTATCCACCGACGGCTGCCCGTCACTGGACCTGAGGTATTTTCCTTCGGCTTCGTCATAGGTAAACGTGACGTATTCCCGTTCGTGGTACACCACTTTCACGCTGGCTGCTTCTTCACCATTGACCTCACCATCCGCTTTCTTGAAAGGTAAAGGTTCGATCGTTTTCGTTGATTCATATCCTTTACTTTCAAGACGGTCACCGATTCCTCCGGTAAGCAGGTAGGAATTATGCGGAGCACGACGGTCATTGGATCGCTTGAACAGTTTTCCATCATTATCATAATGGGCACCATCTAAAAAGTTGATACCATCATTACGAATCATATCATTGATGAAGTTCGCTGCGCCATGGTAGACGTAGACCGCGTCGTATCCATTGGCAATTTCAAAATAATACGGGCGCGCACTGCGAACCGGCCCGATCCGATCCGGAATATCACTGTGGAACAAAGCAAGGAATCGTGTGATCATTCCTTCAGCAAGTACCTCATAGACGACATCTGCTTTGTAAAGACCGGTCTGCGGACGTGCTTTCGAATGGTTGTTCACCATGACAGAAATGACACGATTTTCAATAGCCGCTTCATTCTCTGCCGGCTCTCCCGTCAATGGATAGACGGTGTCATATGTAGGTTCTTCCTTTTTTTCTTCCGGCTGTTCTTCCGTTGCTGGTTCCTCTGTCTCAATCTCTTTCGGTTCTTCCTGTTGTTTAGAGCTGTTTTCCTGATTTGAGCAAGCTGCAAGCAACGCAAAAATCAGGAAAACGACTCCCAAACTTAACTTTTTCACGTAGATCCACCCTTAACTTTTTCTTTTTCTATTAGTTACATTTTAACGCATTATCGCAGGAAAGAGTACCTCTTTCTTTTTCACATCGATAATACCCGCTGGCGTAACGCGTATGAAAGGCAGATGGACAGACGATAGGAACAATAATGTATAAACAGGATCCCCGAACTGGTAGCCGTGGGATTTGACCAGATCTGCAAGCACTTTTTCCTGTTCGATCAAGGTTTCCATGCTGACATCCGTCATTTTCCCGCCGACCCGAAGTGGCAGTTCGTAGACGACTTCTCCTTCATGAGCAAGCACGATTCCCCCACCTATCTCTTTCATGCGTTGGAATGCAAGTTTCATATCGCCTTTATTTTTACCTGTAAGAATGATGTCCCCTGTGTTGGAGTACGTGCTGACTAATCCGCCAAGGCTCGTCGTGAACCCTTTCAACAGCGTATTGACACGCCATTCTCCTTCTCGGTCCACAAGCATCAGGAAGGACTCATCAAAGTCCTTGGATATCTTCTGCATGGCAGGGTCGATGTTGACCGGATAAGGTTTCATGATGACATCGTTAGCCATCTCAAGACCGACAGGAGTCGAGAACTGAAGGTCATCTTCAGTCAGGTCCCAGTCCAGCTTGACCGGCGCAACGCCTTTCTCCTCCCATTCGAACGATTTGAATTGGTGGACGAGCTCCTCATCTTTCCGAATCCATTCCCCTTTTGCCAACACGGAATGTGGTGCAGGCTGATCTGGCGAGTTCAGAAAATTGATATGCGCCACACGGCCAGGTGCAATACTGCCGGTGCGGTGATCGATTTGGAAATGACGTGCGGCATTGTAGGAACCCATCAAATAGGCATCGATCACAGGAACTCCTGCATCAATCGCAATCTGAATGCACGTGTTCATCACACCATCGCGGTAATAACTTGGTGTCGATCCATCGGTCGTCATCATCATATGGTCGAATTGCGTATGCCCACGCTCAACCAGGTCTTTCAGGATTTCCGGAAGGTCCGGTCGAATCGAAGAATAGCGCAGTCCGACGTTATAACCTAACCGCAGACGTTTAAGTACATCATCTGCCGTCATCGATTCATGATCGGAATTGACGCCGAGCAGCATCATTTTTGTAAGTGTACGGTCTGAAGAACCTGGCAGATGCCCTTCGATCGGCTTGCGCAGCCGTGTCGTTTCCTGCATCCAGTGCAGCATCTGGTCATCGCCATTCATCACTTCCGGCCATGCTGTCAGTTCACCGCCCTGAATGACCGCATCATGCTCGAGCCAGTCCATCATGTCGCGCTCGAACTTGCGCTGGTCTTTTTCCTGGAGCATCGACTGGGAATCATAGCGCGACCACCAGAAGACGGAAGCAGGCAACTGAGCCAGTTCTTCCAACAAAGAAAACGCTTTCTTTTTGTCATGTAAAAAAAGCCACATCAAATTATCATTGACGAGCGTCGTCGTTCCTGTCTGCGTTGCATAATGAGCAAGACTCTGGGGATTATATAACTGGAACGGATGAGCGTGCGGCTCCACATATCCAGGTACGAGGTACTGCCCTTTGGCATCGATGACTTCGGTACCCTCTGTCGTTTCAGGCAAGTCCTCACCGACATAGATGATCCTGTCCTGATAGATCCATATATGGGCGTCCATCCATTCTTTCATATGCACGTTGAGATAGGTTGCATGCTTGATCAATTTTGTCGGCGCAAGTTTTCCATCCATGACAGCGACATGTTCTCTCAGCTGTTTGTTGCGCCAGCGGAATCGTTGTTCATTCATTATCCCAAACACCTCGTTCCTCTAAAGCTGAAAAGTATTTTTTCTATCGTAACATAGGAAACAGTTTCACGCAGTAAAGTTTTGAAGGGAGTTTTGTAAAAAATGAAACCGAATATCGGAATTATGAATGCCATGCTGAGAATTACCGTCGGACTGACGATGATCAGCTTCTTTTCGATTCTGGCACTGAAAAAGCCGAATCGGTCGCCAAACCTGTGGGTGATCGGAGTTGCTTCAATGAAAGTTGCGGAGGGTATTCTGAGGTACTGTCCGCTTACTGCTATCTTTAACGCTGCATCAGGCCGGACGCAAGGTCAGCAGGGGCAGCAGGATCAAGGGCAACAGCAGAACGGCCAGACGTACAATCCATCATAAAAAGGGTCTGGAATCCAGACCCCCTTTCTATTCAAAGTTCGGTGTTTTCTGATTAAAGTGAGCGTTTTATTGATTGAAACCTTCTGTTTACTGATTAAAAAGTAAGCGTTACTAATCAAAATTCTGCATTTTCTAATCAAAACTACTTGAAGGAGTGCTAACCCTATGGAGAACGTACTCGAATACGTCACAGATACAGGCTTCGTCATCACGGCGGTCATCGGCAGCATCGTCGCTGTGCTTTATCTACTTTTCCGTAAGCGAGGAACGTAACGCGCCTTTACCGATATCCGTACGGTAGAAAAAGTCGTCATGAAAGTCGAGCGGATTCAAGCTTGCATACACGGTGTCGAGCGCATCAGACAGCCGATCACCTTTGGCTGCTGCGAGCAGCACTCGTCCACCGTCCGACACGAACCCTTGCTCCAAACGTTTTGTGCCTGCATGGACGATCCACGCTCCATTAGAAACCTCAATAGCAGGAATAGCTACACCTTTTTGATAGGATCCAGGGTAACCGGCAGATGCCAGCACGACGCCTGCACAATGCGCATCCTCCCACTCAAGCTGTGGATCCTCACCGTTCAGCACGTCCTCGATCACCTGGACAAGATCATTTTTCATCAATGGCAATACAACCTGCACTTCGGGGTCGCCGAATCGGGCATTGAACTCGATGACTTGCGGGCCTTGCTCCGTCTGAATCAGCCCGGCGTACAGGATGCCTGTAAATGGACGATCTTCCTTCACCATCGCCTTCGCAATCGGCTTCAAAATCCGCTCCACTGCAACACCAATTTCCGAATCTGTCAAAAACGGTACTGGCGCATAAGCACCCATGCCACCAGTGTTCGGGCCACGATCGCCATCGTACGCACGTTTATGGTCCTGCGAAGGGATCATCGGATAAACATCCTCCCCGTTAACGAATGCCATTAGCGAAAATTCTTCCCCAGTCAAAAATTCTTCGATGACGATTTCATTGCTCGCCTCACCGAACTGCCCTTCAACCAACATATCATCTACCGCACGCTGCGCTTCCGCTACTGTCTCAGCAACAACGACGCCCTTTCCTGCAGCAAGGCCGTCCGCCTTCACAACAATCGGTGCACCCTGTTGCTCAATATATGCTTTTGCAGCATCTGCATCATTAAAAACTTGGTAAGCTGCAGTCGGAACCTCGTAAGTCTTCATCAGGTCTTTGGCAAACTGCTTGCTTCCTTCGAGGATGGCAGCAGCTTTCGATGGTCCGAATGCCTTCAATCCTTTTTCCTGGAAAGCATCCACCACACCATCCATCAACGGATTCTCAGGTCCGACAATCGTCAGATCGACCGCATGCTCATTAGCAAAACCGATCAATCCCGCCGTATCCGTCTCTTCGATTGCCACCCGCTTAGCGACCGCTTCCATGCCGGCATTTCCGGGTGCGGCAAAAATCTTCTCCACTTTATCACTTTCCGAGAGCTTCAAGGCGATGCTGTGCTCTCTTCCACCACGTCCGATCACCATTACGTTCATCGTTGTCGCACTCCCTTTTCATTAGTGTTTGAAGTGACGCATGCCTGTAAATACCATCGTTATTCCGTGCTTATCACATGCATCGATCGAATCCTGGTCACGCTTCGAACCGCCTGGCTGGATGATTGCTTTGATTCCAGCTGCAGCCGCTGTTTCGACTGTATCAGGCATCGGGAAAAATGCATCCGAGGCCATGATCGCGCCTTGTGCCTTTTCGCCAGCTTGTTCAAGTGCGATTTTCGCAGCACCGACACGATTCATCTGACCGGCACCTACTCCCAGCGTCTGATCTGCCTTCGCAACTACGATTGCATTCGACTTCACATGTTTGACCGCCTTCCAGCCAAGCTTCAAGTCTTCCATTTCCTGCTGTGTCGGTTCACGCTCCGTGACACACTGCAGTTCCACGTCTTCAAGTGTCCCTTTATCAAGATCCTGGACGAGCAATCCACCTACGACTGAAGTCAACTTATGAGCCGCACCTTCTGAAGGCGTCATGTCGACTTTCAATAGGCGCAAGTTTTTCTTTTGAGTCAGCACTTCTAACGCAGCTTCACTGAACGCTGGAGCGATGATGATTTCAAGGAAAATCTCTTTCATTTTCAATGCTGTTTGCTCATCGACTTCGCGGTTGACCGCTACAATTCCGCCGAAGATGGACATCGAGTCAGCTTCGTAAGCTTTTTGATAAGCTTCATAAATACCTTCACCAGTGCCGACGCCGCAAGGGTTCATATGTTTGACCGCAACGGCCGCAGGTTCTGAAAATTCTAATACGATTTCAAGCGCTGCGTTCGCATCCTGGATATTGTTGTAAGAGAGCTCTTTCCCATTCAACTGCTCAGCATCTGCAAGCGACACCCCTGCAGCTCCAGACTTTTTGTAAAAGGCGGCACGCTGGTGTGGGTTCTCCCCATAACGCAGGTCCTGCTTTTTCTCATAAGTAACGGTGTACGTTTCCGGAAATTCAGCTTCAGTAAGTTCATTGAAGTAACCGGCAATCATCGCGTCATACGCTGCTGTGTGACGGAACACTTTAGCTGCCAATTCACGGCGTGCTTCATAGGAAAGCTCTCCCTCACCCAGTGCGTTCACTGTAATCTGATAATCTGCTGGGTCCACCACGACGACGACATCTTCAAAGCTTTTCGCAGCAGCTCGAAGCATCGTCGGTCCACCGATGTCGATGTTCTCGATCGCATCCGCTTCCGTGACGTCAGGTTTTGCAATCGTTTCTTTAAAGGGATAGAGGTTAACGGCGACAAGATCGATCGTTGAAATTTCAAGGTCACTCAGCTGCTCCATGTGATCGGGATTATTCCGTTTCGCCAACAGGCCGCTATGGACAGCCGGGTGCAATGTTTTCACCCTTCCGTCCATGATTTCCGGGAAGCTTGTGATATCAGAAATGGACATGACCGGAAGTCCTGCCTCTTCAATCACCTTTTTCGTACCTCCAGTAGAGATCAATTCATATCCAAGTTCGACTAGTGACTGGGCGAATTCTGCAATGCCTGATTTATCGGACACACTTAATAGTGCGCGTTTTTTTTCGTTCATTGTACTACCTCCTCAGCGATTAATTCCTTGATGACTGCTGGATATAACCTGTGTTCGACTGCCTGGATTTTCTTCTGCAATGTTTCACGTGTATCGTTCTCATCGATCCGGACTGCTTCCTGATCGATGATCGGTCCTGTATCCATGCCGGCATCGACGAAATGGACGGTAACTCCGGTCACTTTGACACGTTTATCGAATGCCTGGCCGATGGCATCTTTGCCCGGAAACGCCGGTAACAAGGATGGATGGATATTCACGATCCGGTTTTCATAAGCTTCGAGCAGAGTCGGGCCGATCAGTCGCATGTACCCGGCAAGAATCAGCCATTCGATTCCTTTTTCCCTGCAGGCGGTCAGCAGTTCATTTTCATAAGCTGCTTTATCAGGGTAATCTTTTGCTGAAAAAACAAATGTCTCGATGCCTTGTGCTTCTGCTTTTTCAATCACACGTGCACCCGGACGATCACAGACGACGAGGCTGATTTCCGCCTGGACTGCACCGCGCTCGATTTCTGCTGCGATCGCATCGAAGTTGCTTCCGGTTCCTGATGCAAAAACTGCAAGTCTCCTCATGCCCAGTGAATCCCTTCTTCATCGGTAACTTTTCCGATGATTGCTGCTGGTTCGTCCGCCTGTTTCAACTGCTCAACGACTGCTTCTGCGTCAGCAGCATTAACGATCGCCACCATTCCGATTCCCATGTTGAAGACGCCGTACATTTCTTCCGCTTCAATGTTTCCGCGTTCCTGTAAAAAGCCGAATATCTCAGGAACTTCCCAGCTTCCTTTTACAATCGTACAGCCAAGGCCATCCGGAAGTGTCCGCGGGATATTCTCGTAAAAACCGCCGCCAGTGATATGCGCCAGACCTTTGATTTCCGCAGCCTGCTTCATTGTTTTAACCGCATTCGAATAGATTCTCGTAGGTGCCAGAAGCGTTTCACCGAGGGTTGACGATAGCCCTTGATAAGATTCATGGAAATCAAGTCCTTGTTCGGCAATGATGTGCCGTACAAGTGAAAATCCATTCGAATGAACACCGCTCGATGGCAATCCGATCAGCACATCTCCAGGTTTGACTTCGGCACCGGTAATCAAGAGTTCTTTTACAGCAATTCCGACGACAAAGCCGGCGAGATCGTACTCTTCCTCATCATACATGCCAGGCATTTCTGCCGTTTCTCCGCCGATCAGCGCACAGCCGGACTGCTCGCAGCCATCAGCGATCCCTTTGACGATTTGCTCAAGCTTCTCGGGATTATTTTTTCCACATGCAATGTAATCGAGGAAAAAGAGTGGATCAGCACCCTGTGCCAAGATGTCATTGACGCACATCGCCACAGCATCCACTCCGATCGTATCGTGTTTGTCGAGTTCAAATGCAAGTTTCAGCTTCGTGCCGACGCCGTCCGTTCCAGTCACTAGCACCGGATGCTGATAGGAAAACCCACTAAGGTCAAATAAACCAGCAAAACTCCCGAGCCCTCCGATGACTTCATTGCGCATCGTTCGCTGGACGTGCTTCTTCATCCGTTCGACCGCTTCGTATCCAGCCTCGACATCAACACCAGCCTGCTTATACTTCGTACTCATCGTATCCCCTCTTTCCCATTAAGCTTTCGCATATGGATGCAGTGTATTCGGGTAGATTTCCGTCGGATAGTTCCCCGTGAAACATGCTGTACATCCGCCGTGTTCCAGTGATTCTTCACCCTCATAAATCGCTTCGTTCAATCCATCGACTGACAAAAATGCCAGACTGTCCGCGCCTATGATCTCCTGCATCTCTTCAAGGCTATGATTAGCGGCAATCAACTCACCGGAATTCGATGTATCGATACCGTAGTAACAAGGATTCTTGATCGGAGGGGATGCAATCCGTACGTGAACCTCCGTCGCACCCGCTTCCTTCAGCATCCTTACAATCCGCCTGCTCGTGGTACCACGGACGATTGAATCATCGACCATGACGACACGCTTGCCTTCGACAATGCCACGAACCGCAGACAATTTCATTTTCACACCCTGCTCCCGCAATTCCTGGGAAGGCTGGATGAACGTTCTGCCAACATAGCGGTTCTTGATCATACCAAGCTCATACGGAATGCCGGATTCCTCGGCAAAACCGATGGCGGCGGAGATGCTTGAATCCGGTACACCTGTGACGACGTCTGCTTCCACCGGTGCTTCTTCAGCTAGCGCTTTCCCCATCCGTTTCCGTGAAGCGTGGACATTTTTCCCGTCGAGGTTACTGTCCGGTCGAGAAAAATAAACATGTTCCATCGAGCAGAGTGTACGCTGAATTGGTGCAGAAAACCGCTTCGCCTGAATCCCGTCATCCCCGATGATCAGCAATTCCCCAGGCTGCACTTCTCGGAGATACTCTGCACCGACGACATCAAATGCACACGTTTCCGAGGAGACGACATAAGCGCCTCCCATCTTTCCGATCGATAACGGTCGCAAGCCGCGCGGATCAAGGGCTATATAGAGGTGATCCTCCGTCATGACGAGGAACCCATATGCACCTTTGATCATTGAAAATGCCTGCATCAAAGCTTCATCCATTTCCAGATGACCGCTGCGTTTGATCAGGTGAGCGACCACTTCCGTATCGGAGGTCGTCTGCAGGATACTGCCCTGCGCCTCGAGCTGATGCTTCAACGCTTGTGCATTGACGAGGTTACCATTATGAGCAAGGGCCATGCTGCTTTTCTGCGAACGGAACACGAGCGGCTGGACATTTTCGTATCCGCCGCCACCTTGTGTTGCATAACGGACGTGACCAATCGCCGCATGACCATCCAAGTCTGCCATACGCTCCTGCTGGAACACTTCAGAGATCAGTCCCAATCCTTTCGCAAGCTTCAACTCGTTCCCATCACTGACGACGATACCCGCACCTTCCTGTCCGCGGTGCTGGAGGGCATGAAGACCATAATAGGTCAGCTGTGCTGCATCTTCATGTCCCCAGACGCCGAATATTCCGCATTCTTCATTCAGGCCTTTGATTTCACCAAGCATGGAATGGCTCCCTTCCAAGCATCCTTCAATGCTTCTGTCTGTTCGTTGATGACGTTCGTTCCGTTGTGCTCCACCTTCATTGTTCCATCTGCCGTTACGATTCCGATCTGGTAAGCATCCGGCAGCATTTGTTCAATTGAATCTTTATGAGCAGGATCTACAGAAATCAGGAATCTGGACTGCGTTTCTGCAAATAACTCCTCAACTAGATCGCCTTCAAGCGAGACGTCACACCCTAGTTCATTTGCAAAAAGAGATTCTGCCAGTGCGACCGCAAGCCCACCTTCTGATAAGTCATGCGCACTCTTTACAACACCTGATTTGATTGCTGCAAGCAACCGTTGCTGGCGTCCTTTTTCCACATCGAGATCGATTGCTGGCGCTTTTCCGAAATAGCGGCCTTCGAGCAGTCCCTGAAGTTCACTCCCACCAAACGATGCATCCGCTTCTCCGATTACATAGATAAGATCGCCTTCTGCCTGAAAGTCGGAGCGTGTAATATGATCGGTGTCTTCAATCAATCCGACCATACCCACAATCGGTGTCGGGTAGATCGCTTTACCGAAGGATTCGTTATAAAGCGAAACGTTTCCACTGATGACCGGAGTGCCCAGTGCTTCACAGGCCCCACTCATCCCTTCAACGCTCTTCTCCATCTGCCAGAAAATTTCTGGATTCTCTGGTGAACCGAAATTGAGTCCGTCCGTAAGCCCTAGTGGTCGTGCACCGGAACATACGATATTCCGAGCTGCTTCAGCTACTGCTATTTGCCCACCCGTTTCCGGATCGAGGTAAATGTAGCGGGAGTTACAGTCCGTTGTCATCGCGAGCGCTTTTTTCGTGCCTCTTACTCTTACGACTGCAGCATCGGATCCTGGTAAGATGACTGTATTCGTCTGGACCATTGAATCGTATTGGTCATAGACCCATTCTTTACTTGCGATCGTCGGTTGCTGGAGTAATGCTTTCAATGTTTCCGTTGCATCGATTACGTTAGGTCGATACGTTTCCATCGCCTGAAACTCCTGATAATATCCCGGTACAGCAGATGGCTGGTGATAGACCGGAGCATCTTCTGCAAGAGAATCGACTGGCACATCAGCAGCGACCTCCCCTTGATGAGTCAGGCGGAAGCGGCGTTCTTCAATGACTTCACCGACAGCGACGGCTTCTAATTCGTATTTTTCAAACACTTGCTGGATCTCTTTTTCACGGCCCTTTTCGATGACAAGCAGCATGCGCTCCTGCGATTCAGAAAGCATCATTTCGTATGGTGTCATATTCAATTCCCGCTGTGGAATCAGGTCAAGATTCATCTCGATTCCCGTGCCTGCTTTACTCGCCATTTCACTTGCAGAAGAAGTAAGACCTGCTGCCCCCATATCCTGCATGCCGACAAGCGCATCGTGATGGATGACTTCCAAGCATGCTTCGATCAGCAGTTTTTCCATGAATGGATCGCCGACTTGGACGGAAGGACGCTTACTTTCTGCCTCTTCAGATAATTCTTCCGATGCGAAAGTCGCTCCATGGATGCCGTCACGGCCAGTTTTGGCACCGACGTACATGACGGTGTTTCCGATTCCTGCTGCGATTCCTTTTTGAATATCCTTATGGTCAATTAAGCCGACACACATCGCGTTGACAAGCGGATTTCCTTCGTAGGCATCATCGAATTGGACTTCTCCCCCTACAGTTGGTACACCGACACAGTTTCCGTAGCCTGCAATGCCACGGACAACTTCTTCAAATAGATAGCGGACACGAGAGTTCTCCAATGAACCGAACCGGAGCGAATTCAAGAGCGCGATCGGGCGTGCGCCCATTGAAAATACGTCACGGATAATTCCGCCTACCCCGGTTGCAGCACCTTGATATGGTTCAACAGCTGACGGGTGGTTGTGGCTTTCGATTTTGAAAACCACCGCCTGCTCATCACCGATATCGATGATCCCAGCTCCCTCTCCCGGACCCTGGAGCACATGAGGTGCTTTCGTCGGGAATTTCGCTAGTAAGGGTTTGGAGTTCTTGTAGCTGCAGTGCTCAGACCACATGACGGAAAACAAACCGGTTTCCGTGTAATTCGGGCGGCGTCCGAGAATATTTTTGATTTTGATGAACTCGGCATCCGTGAGTCCCATTTCGCTATAGAGCTTTTGGCTTTCTACTTGTTCCGGGCTGATTTCAAGCATGGATGGCATGGGAATTCCTCCAGTGTGTCAGAATGGATTGGAACAGGCGCAGTCCGTCTTCACTGCCTAACAGGCTTTCCACCGCGCGTTCCGGGTGAGGCATCATGCCGAGCACATTGCCTCGTTCATTGATGATTCCGGCAATATCACCGACGGAACCGTTCGGGTTGTCGGTATATCGGAAAACGATCTGATCGTTATCTAGCAATCTCTGATAAGTAGCTTCATCACAATAGTAATTTCCTTCTCCGTGGGCGATCGGAAGGCCGATCACCTCTCCTGCTTCGTAGCGGGAGGTGAACATCGTCGTGGCGTTCTCCACTTTGAGAGGTTCGACGTGACACATGAACTTGAGGTCCCGGTTCGGAAGCATCGCACCCGGCAAAAGACCGGATTCGAGCAACACCTGAAAACCGTTGCAGACACCCAGTACAGGCTTTCCTGCTTCTGCCGCCTGTTTTATCTGACTGATGACTTCTGACGTTGAAGCGATTGCACCCGAACGAAGGTAATCGCCGTAGGAAAATCCACCAGGCAACAATAAAGCATCGTATTCAGACAGGTCTGCATTTTGGTACCAGACCATGTCGACATCTTCGCCAAGCCCATCCTTCACGGCATGGTACATGTCCCGGTCACAGTTCGATCCTGGAAAAACGATGACAGCGAACTTCACGCGATGACCTCCTCGATTGTGTACGTATAGTCTTCGATGACAGGGTTGGCAAGGAACTTTTCGCACATCTCTTCGATCTGCTTGTCGATATCTGCTCCATCTTCAATCATCAGTTCCATGTATTTTCCGACACGGACTTCTCCGACATTCTTATGATTATGGGCGTGAAGAGAGTGCTGGACCGCCTTTCCTTGTGGATCTAGGACGCCTTCTTTCAATGTGATGTGAACCATTACTTTACGCATACTTTCTCCTCCAGTCGATTTAAAATAGTTTGATAGACTTCGATCAGATCGCCAATATCATTGCGGAATACGTCTTTATCCATTTTTTCGCCTGTCTTCGTGTCCCACAGGCGGCAGGTATCCGGGGAAATCTCGTCTGCAAGGACGATGCTTCCGTCTGGCAGACGGCCGAATTCAAGCTTGAAATCGACGAGGGTAAGTCCAGCTTCGAGAAAGACTTTCTTCAATAGACTATTGATCTTCAATGCTTCGATCTTCAAGTCATCCAGGTCATATTCAGTTACATTTGCTAACAGTTTTGCGTGTTCATCATTAATGAGTGGGTCATCAAGGGAATCGTCTTTGTAAAAAAGCTCGATGATCGGCTGCAGGAACACCGTCTTTTCTTCGATGCCGAGCCGTTTCGTGATACTGCCGGTGGCGATGTTACGGATGACGACCTCCAAAGGGATGATCTCCGTCTTGTACACCTGCTGTTCCGTATCATTCAATGCCTTGATGAAATGTGAGGATATGCCTTGCGCGTGCAAGTATTGAAAGATTTTTGATGTGATGAGATTGTTGAGACGGCCTTTGCCTTCGAACTCTGCTTTCTTCTTACCGTTAAAGGCGGTGGCGTCATTTTTATATGATAGAATCAGCTGCTGATCCTGACCTTCGACATGATAGACCTTCTTCGCTTTACCTTCATAGAGCAGGGAGCCTTTCATAAGAACACCTCGTTTAAGATAATAGTAAAGGAAGGAACTGCGATGTCCCTTCCCTCCTGTTGATTACAGACCAATCCGTTCGAAAATACGATCGACGTTTTTCAAATGATGGGTGTAATCAAAACATTCTTCGATTTGTTCTGGGGACAGTGTTGATGTAATTTTTTCATCTGCTTCAATCAGTTCACGGAACGGAATTCCACGTTCCCATGCCTCCATCGCCTTCGGCTGGACAAGATCATATGCTTCTTCACGAACCATGCCTTCATCAATCAATGTCAAAAGGACACGCTGTGAGAAGATGAGTCCATATGTCTTTTCCATGTTTTCCTGCATGCGATCAGGGAAAACGGTAAGGTTCTTAACGATGTTGCCGAATCGGTTGAGCATGTAATTCAATGCAATCGTCGCATCCGGTAAAATGACACGTTCTGCTGAGGAATGCGAAATGTCACGTTCATGCCACAGTGCAACATTTTCATAAGCCGTCAGCATTTCTCCACGAAGGACGCGAGCCATCCCGGTCATGTTCTCTGAACCGATTGGATTACGTTTATGAGGCATCGCGGATGAACCTTTCTGACCTTTCGCGAAAAACTCTTCCACTTCACGCGTTTCCGTTTTCTGAAGGCTGCGGATTTCCACTGCCATTTTTTCAATCGATGTCGCGATCAGTGCCAGTGTCGAAACGTAATGAGCATGACGGTCACGCTGAAGCGTCTGAGTGGAAACAGGCGCCGGCTTCAGTCCGAGATGCTTACACACATACTCTTCTACGAACGGATCGATATTGGCATAAGTACCGACTGCACCAGACAGCTTGCCGACTTCGATGTGCTCGATAGCAAGATCCAGGCGCTCGAGATTCCGTTTCATCTCTTCATACCAGAGCGCAAGCTTCAGGCCGAAGGTTGTCGGCTCTGCGTGCACGCCGTGGGTACGCCCCATCATGACGGTATGTTTATGTGCCTGTGCCTTTTCACCGAGGATCTCGATGAAGTTGACTACATCTTTACGGATGATTTCGTTCGCCTGCTTAAGCAGGTAGGAAAGCGCCGTGTCGACAACGTCCGTGGAAGTCAGTCCGTAATGGACCCACTTTCGTTCTTCACCAAGTGTTTCGGATACCGCACGTGTGAACGCGACGACATCGTGGCGTGTTTCTTTTTCAATTTCGTAAATGCGTTCGATATTGAAGTCCGCATTCGCTCTCAGCTTCTGCACATCCTCGGTCGGAATGATGCCCAGTTCACTCCACGCTTCGCAGGCGAGGATTTCGACTTCGAGCCATGCTTTGAATTTGTTCTCTTCTGTCCAGATCGCTCCCATTTCCGGACGTGTATAACGTTCAATCATGTTGAACCTCCTTAAACTGTCCCACCAAACACTTTACCACGAGTGCAGGTTGTTTTTCTCTATCGTTTGTTCGATTTGTTCCAATGATTCACCGATAAAGGTGATGTGTCCCATTTTCCGGTTTGCCCTTGCTTCTTTTTTCCCGTAATCATGAAGGTGTGCCTGTTCTATATGTTCCAGTCGTCGGAAAAGCTCTTTCTGTTGTGCACCTAAGACATTGATCATGACAGCTGCCGGGAAGGTGTGGACCGGAAGCAAGGGTAAACCGACGAGTGCACGGATGTGCTGCTCGAACTGCGACACGTTACATGCTTCTATAGTGTAATGTCCAGAATTATGTGGACGTGGCGCCATTTCATTGACAAAAACTTGATCACCCTGAACGAATAGCTCGATGGCGAAGGTTCCCGCGAGATCCATTGATTCACCGATGCTTTTGGCGATTTGCTGTGCTTTTGCTTCGATGTCTGCAGTGATTGCAGCTGGAATCTGCGTTTTGAACAGAATCTGATTGTGATGGATGTTTTCCGCAATCGGGAAGTAGACGATGTCACCGCTTTGGCTTCTCGTAAAAATAATCGAGATTTCCCTGTCGAACGGTACGAACGCTTCGATGATGTACGTGCTGTCCGGAGCGATAAAGCTTTCTGCTTCGGCAAGGTCAGATTCAGCGTCCAGTTTCAGCTGTCCTTTTCCATCATATCCACCTGTCACGGTTTTCAACATCGATGGAAAGCCGATAGTGGCAGCTGCTTCCTTCAATTGATCAAACGTTTGTACAATCGCGTATTCCGGGACGTTCAGCCCTGCTTCGACAGAAACTCCCTTTTCAAGCTCTCTGTTCTGTGTCACTTTCAGCGGGTAGGCGCCTTGAGGAAGCTTTGCTGCATCCTCCAGCATTTCAGCGATACTTAGGTCGACATTTTCGAATTCATATGTGATGACGTCACTTATATCAAGCAGCTGTTGAGCCGCTTCGCGATCATCGTAGGCTCCGATGATATGGTGATCAGCAACCTGTGCACATGGGCAGTCTTCCTTCGGGTCGAGAACTGCGATCCGGTACCCCATATGTTTGGCAGCGGTTGCCATCATGCGTCCTAATTGCCCACCACCGAGGATGCCGATCGTCTGGCCTGGCTGGATGAGTTTATTTGTCATGAAGTTCCCTCCTCATGCCATTGACTTTATCTTTCAGACTTGATTGGTAGTTTTGTAGATTTGCTGCAATCGTTTCGTCAAAAGTTCCTAGCATTTGTGCTGCGAGAATACCGGCATTCTTCGCTCCCGCACTGCCAATTGCAACGGTAGCCACCGGTACACCACCTGGCATTTGAACGATTGATAAAAGGGAATCAAGTCCATTCAGCGCTTTGGACTGGACCGGCACGCCGATGACCGGCAGTGTCGTTTTGGAAGCGACCATCCCAGGAAGATGCGCTGCTCCGCCTGCACCTGCGATGATGACTTTCAATCCCCTTTTGCGGGCCTGTGTAGCATAGTCGAACATATCTTCAGGCGTTCGATGCGCCGAAATGATTTCTTTTTCATAAGGAATTTGCAATTCGTCCAGGGCTTCACATGCATGCTTCATCGTTTCCCAGTCGGAAATGCTCCCCATGATCACACCTACTTGAATCATCTAACCCCTCATTTCTGTTTCTTATTGCCTTCCACTTCGCCAAGACTAATGGTATGTCCCGTTACTGTAGTTGCGTTCGGGTTGGCTCGGAAACAACTCGCTTTCCTGCGGGGGATCTGGCAAGCTTCCTCAGGCTTCGCCTTGTGGGATCTTGCCTAGCCCCTTCTCCCGCGGGAGTCTCGTCATTTCAGAGCCAACCCAGATGTTTGTAGTTGAACTGCTCCGATATATACGACAGAGAGCGGCGGGGGATGGGGAGACTCCTGCGGGACAGAAGTGCTTGGTGAGACCCCACAGGACGTCAGTCCGAGGAGGCTCACCGCTCGCCCGCGGAAAGCGAGCCATTCCCCGCCGCCCGGATCTTCTTAAAAACATAAAAATGCCTATCTACCTTCTCTACGATAGAGAAGATGGATAGGCATTGGCGTGGACAATCTGGATATACGAGTCACCAGACAATCCTTGCATTGCTGCAACGATTCATCTTCCCCATAGTCCAGCCATTTACGGTAGCTGGGTAGAGACGCACGGGCCATATTCCCGTAATTATATGAGGCACGTTATTTAATTTCTATCTTCATCATAGCAGGTATTCAAAACAACTGTCAACGCAATTTACGAACAATAAAATTTTCAGACTATTGAACGTTCGGATTTTACTGTTTTACTGCAGTAAAGACGATTTTGCGGCCGACTGGTTCGACGTCCTTTTTCCCGTCCTTCGTCACTTCCTGGAAAATCGGTTCTTCCATTCGACGAACTGGGGTATAGCCTTCTTTTGCCATCCGGTCGAGACATTGATCGATTGTCTCGCCTTCTTCCACTTCAAAACGCATCTTTTTGCCTTTAGCCATTGTTCAACTTCCCTTTCCTCACTTGTTTCACCCAGAACCCGCCATGGATCTGCTTTGGCTCATAGGCGATGATGAAAGCCTTCGGGTCCAGTGAGCGGATGGTATCATACAATTTCAGTTCATACTTTCTCGGGGTAAGGATCTGCATCGCAAGTCGGTCCCCTTCCATTCCATAGGCGAACCAGCTCGTAACTCCATAGCCTTTATCACGAAGCTTCTTTGTGAATTCAATGTCCGGGCTTGAGGAAATGACGTTGACGGTGATGTATCCGAGCGCCAGCTTTTCTTCAATTTTCATGCCGACGATGACACCTAACCCATAACCGACTGCATAGGCAATCAGGTTTTCGATCTGATCCAAGTTGTCGAGCACGAGGCCCAATCCGACGATATAGACGACGACTTCAAACATACTGATGAATGCAGCGAAGTACCGCTGACCTTTCAGCGTGAAGATCATCCGGATCGTGAAAAACGAAACATAAACGATGTTCACGACGAGAATGATGGCAATCATCACGAGTGCGTTATCCAACATTGCTGTACCTCCCAATTTGTCTGCTCGTACCTGGGTATTCACACAGAAAAATTCATTTGCATACACTATATAACACCATAAAGCTGGTTACAAACAGAAATTATATGGAAAGGTGTCGAGTGTGATGAACCAGTTCGATGATTGGAAGAAGAATATGGACCGTTTCTTCGGTAATGATTTCTGGGGCGGCTTCGAGGGACTAGTCAAACCACCACTTCCCCAAATCAACCTTTACCAACTTGATAATGAACTTATCTGTATTGCCAGTGTGCCCGGATTGGAGGATCTTAATAAGGTCGATGTCTACGTCCATCAGTCTACGCTTGAAATCAAAGGTGTAATCGAGTTGCACCACTTGGGCGGTCAGCAAGTGAAAGGCGAGATTGTACAGGGAGCATTTGATCGGAAAGTGGATCTGCCTTATCAAGTAAGAAGCGACAAAATTGATGCTTCCTATAAGAACGGGCTGCTCGTCATCCACCTCCACCGCCTGATTCACGAAACAGACCGAAAAAACCGCATCAAAATCGTCAACTTAGAAGAATAGTAAAATACACCCCAGCTTAAAAGAGAAGCTCCGCGCCAAAAGGCCGGAGCTTTACTACTTTAAAGTGATGAGGGACAGTCCCTCAGTGCGTTAAAGCGTGTCAGGATAGGAAGATGAAGTACAGGATGAATATGACGAACAGCAGGTACATGATCGGGTGGATTTCTTTGATCCGGCCTTTCATGATCATCGTAATCGGATAAAAGATGAACCCTACTGCAATACCTGTAGCAATGCTGTATGTCAGTGGCATCGCAATGATCGTAAAGAATGCAGGAACAGCGATCTCGAACTGATCCCAGTCAATGTTCTTCAACGATGCAGACATCAGCACACCAACAACGATCAATGCCGGGGCAGTAACTTCAGCGGTTACGACTCCCAACAATGGAGAGAAGAACAATGCCAATAGGAAGAATCCAGCTGTCACGACAGATGTGAATCCGGTTCTACCACCTGCTGCTACACCAGCGGTAGATTCAATATAGGAAGTTGTAGTTGAAGTTCCGACTACCGAACCGACGACTGTTGCAGCGGAATCCGCAAACAACGCACGTCCTGCGCGTGGCAATTTGTTGTCTTTCATAAGACCAGCCTGTGTAGATACTGCTACAAGCGTTCCAGCTGTATCAAAAAAGTCGACGAATAGGAATGTCAGGATGACGACCAGCATTTCCAACGTAAAAATATCACCAAAATGAATGAATGCCTGTCCGAATGTTGGAGCTACGCTTGGTACTTCCCCGACAATCCCGCCTAATCCGGATGGAGGATTGATCAATCCAGTGACCATCCCAGCGATGGAAGTAAGAATCATTCCGAAAAAGATTCCACCCTTAATACCTAAAGTCAGTAGAACGATTGAAACGACAATCCCGAAGATTGCAAGCATCGTAGTCGGAGCGGTCAAGTCACCAATACCGACAAGCGTTGCATCGTTATTCTGAATGATTCCAGAGCTCTGAAGTCCGATGAAGGCGATGAACAAGCCAATTCCGGCACCGACTGCCAGTTTCAAGTTGGCAGGAATCGCATTGATCACTTTTTCACGCAAACCAGTTACAGTCAATACGATAAAAATAAGTCCAGAAGCAAGTACACCAGCCAAAGCAGTTTCCCATGGGATGCCATAGCCAAGCACGACGGTGTATGCGAAGAATGCGTTCAAGCCCATTCCAGGCGCAAGTGCGATCGGGTATTTCGCCAACACACCCATGATCAGTGATCCGACAGCCGCAGCAATCGCTGTGGCAGTGAAGACAGCACCCTGGTCGATCCGAGTGACACCTTCCGGTAATTGTTCAATATCTAAAAGAGCCAGTGTCGCCGGATTGACGAACAAGATATAAGCCATTGCCAGGAATGTCGTCATCCCCGCCATGAATTCCGTACGATAATTCGTACCTAACTCCTCAAATCGAAAATACTTCTTCATTTCGTTCTCTCCCCTTTTACTAGTCACACGACGTCAGGTAAAAATAAAAAACGCCCCTTACGAATAGGAGCGTTTCTGAAGAACGATGGAAATCGGCATAGTAATGACACTACACCCATTCACCAACGTAGTCAGGTCATTTACGGTAACCTGGTAGAAACTATTGGGCCCTATCCCCAAAATTATACGACGGTGTAACTTTATAATCTTTTTCTACTATTTATAGTAAGTTAGATTCAAATTGCTGTCAATACAAAACTCGAACATTATCTATTTTTGTCGTTTTAATGTTCGTTTTTTATTCCCACTCGATCGTTGCAGGCGGCTTACTAGTCACATCGTACACGACACGGTTGATGTGGTCGACTTCGTTTACGATACGTGTAGAGATCTTCTGAAGCACGTCCCAAGGGATTCTTGCCCAGTCGGAAGTCATCCCGTCAATCGACGTAACTGCACGGATGCCGATTGTGTAGTCATACGTACGTGCATCGCCCATCACGCCTACAGAGCGGATGTTTGGAAGTACAGTGAAGTACTGCCAAATGTCACGATCCAGTCCTGCATTTTTGATCTCTTCACGCAAAATCGCATCGGATTCCCGGACAATTTCAAGCTTCTGATCCGTGATTTCACCTAGCACGCGAATAGCAAGGCCTGGGCCAGGGAATGGCTGGCGCCAAACGATTTCATCAGGCACCCCTAATTCAGAACCAAGCACACGCACTTCATCCTTGAACAACGTGTTCAGCGGCTCGATCAATTCGAATTGCATGTCTTCAGGCAGTCCACCGACATTGTGGTGGGACTTGATCGTCTGAGCAGTATCCGTACCACTCTCGATGATATCGGTATATAGCGTACCTTGTGCAAGGAAATGCGTATCCTTCAGTTTGGCAGCTTCATCATCAAATACATAGATGAACTCGTTTCCAATGATTTTACGCTTCTTCTCAGGATCAGACACACCTTCTAATTTTCCAAGGAAACGATCTTTCGCATCCACCTTAATGACGTTCATGTTGAACCCATCACTGAATGTCCGCATGACACTATCCGCTTCATCTTTACGAAGCAGGCCATGATCAACGAAAATACAAGTCAATTGATCGCCGATCGCTTTGTGGATCAGTGCAGCTACGACAGAAGAGTCTACCCCGCCGCTAAGTGCACACAATACCTTTTGATCTCCAACTAGCTCACGGATTTTTTCAACTTCCATATCAATGTAGTTTTCCATCGTCCAGTCGCCATTACAGTCACACACATCAAATGCGAATTGCTTCAGCAAGTGATTGCCGTACTCTGAGTGACGCACTTCAGGATGGAATTGGACGCCATACAGCTTGCGCTCAGCATCGCTCATTGCTGCAACCGGGCAGGAAGGACTTGTCGCATCGACGGTAAACCCTTCAGGAGCACCAATGACTTTATCACTGTGACTCATCCAGACGTTCTGAACAGTCGGACTGCCTTCGAATAGTACATTTTCATTTTTAAGAGTAATGGCAGCTTTCCCATATTCGCGTTCTTTAGCACGTTCCACTTTCCCATTGAAATGATGGGTCATCAGCTGCATGCCGTAACAGATTCCCAGCACAGGGATATCCAAGTCGAAAATACGCTCGTCACAACGGAAGCTGTCCTCACCATAGACGCTGTTCGGACCACCGGAAAGGATGATCCCCTTCGGATTCATTTCCTTTATTTCTTCTGCTGTCATCTTGTGGGAATGCAGCTCACTGTAGACGCCGAATTCACGGATGCGGCGAGTGATCAGCTGGTTATACTGGCTGCCGAAATCCAGAACAAGAATCATATCATTGGTTACTTTTTTCATGCTTGTCAGCTCCTTTGAAATTAAAAAAACTGGATTTTTGCCCCTACATAGGAAGGCAAAAATCCAGAATTTCATCACCATTGGATCATTGCCTTCATAGTCAGGATGTTTACGGTATCCCGGTAGAGACTCTCGAACCTTATTATCGAGGATATATGAAGATCATTGCGTTATAATTTTTATCCATTCTAACAACGCAGGTGATAAGAATCAAGACAATGTTCTTTTAATTAAATTTTCCCATAATTCTGTTACCTTACGCCATTGATCGGATTGATGATCATTCCGATAGATGATTCGTTCATAATGATGGGTCAGCGTACGCATGTCCCGCGACTGATAATAGCCGTCGACTTCATGGGCATACTCTCTCAGTGTCTGGTCAGGTGCTCGCTTCAGCCCTTTCTTATCAAGGGCTTTCAGAAGGAACTGATACGCTTGCTGGTACGTTTTCGCATCTGTCTTGTGCTTATATTTTTTCATAAGGTAGTAAGACATCCAACGGAAGCGGGTCAGGTAAAGCAGAATTGCAATACCGGTAAGTACTGCCGCAACAACCAGAAGGTACCAGTTATTGCCGCCGTCCTGATCCGAACCTCCAGCTGCAGCCGCAGCATCTTCTTCTGTCTCCTGTTCAAAGTCCTGGATCTGCCCCATCGGATCTTCAGGTGTATTCGTTTCCTGGTCTTCATCAGACTCGAGGTCATCCGTATTCATATAGAAATCAGTCGGATTCGTAAAGCCCATCGTTGGCTCGAATGGTACCCATCCAATACCCGGGAAGAACACTTCCACCCATGAGTGGGCATTCGCATTCGTAATCTCGTAAAAGTTATGGGTTTCCTCACCAAGCTCCACCTCTGCATCGAGACGCTCACCACCGGTGAACCCCTTCACCCAGCGGGCAGGGATATCAACGGACCGCAACATGACGACCATCGAAGTAGAGAAGTTATCACAATAGCCTTGCTGTGTTTCGAAAATGAACTGGTCGACATAGTCCTGGTTTTCCCTAGGAACCGCTACATCTTCCGTATTGTATTCAAACCCGTTGGAGGAAAAATAACCTTCCACTTCTTTGACCGCGTCATAGCGGTTCTCTTCCTCTTCGATGATTTGTTCAGTCAGGTTTCGGATCCGGTTCGGCATATCTTCCGGAAGCTGCAAGTATGTGTCCAGTATTTCCTGAGGATCGTCATCCCCCGCTTCTCTCAACTGATCATACTCAAAGGAAGGCGAATCGTACGTCATCCGATAGTTACCGATCTGACTCGGGTTATCCGACAATTGATTCCGATACGTTTTGATTTCCCCGGTAGATCCATTCTGTTCAAATTCAAAACCATTGGTATAACGCACAAGCTCATCGGCCCCGTATGGATAGACAAGCTTCCTTAAATTTGCACGATCATTGAAGACAACGATTGTTTCCTGGTTCTCGGTTTCAACCTCGTCAGTAAACGTTCGATAGGTTATATCACCATTCGAGAGTCTGGTAATTGAGGGCTCAAGCGAGTTGACCCAGCCTTTTCCGGTGTATTGATCTTTCGACTCGATCCTCCAGTACCTTCTACTATCTGTCGCAGCCTGGAAAACCGGTGATTCGTCCTGGATGAAGGAACCACCAAGCCGTTCATCATTTTCACCATAGCCTACTTTTTGGATACCACCGCCATTACCGAATCCACCACTACCAGTACCACCTGTCAAAAACGGAACAGGGTCCGGCCACTGTGGTGTGAGCTTTGGCGATGCATAGCCGACAACTGAAGAAAATGCAATGACCAATACTAACGGCAACACCCATAAATGCGCTTTCCGGAGGCCTTTGAAGTGCACTTCCTCTCGGTCCATCTCTTTGGAAAAACTGCTGATTCCAAGCCCAATCAATGAAATAATGAAGGTCCGGACAATCGCCATTTTCCCATCGTACACCGTAAACGTATCGAGCACGGTGACATAGATGAACGTCAGGATAACGAAAAATAACATCCGCTTCGCTACTACAAACCAGTAATACAACAGATAACTCATCAGCCATAGCAGGATAAGGAATAAGAGACTCCGGAAGAACGGTGTCATTTCCCACCACTGTTGCTGGAAGATCTGGCTTATATTGAACTGGATCTGCTCAGTGGCAGCTGTAAACCAAGCCTTCGAAAAGAGACGCTCTGCAAGATACAGCCCATCCAGAATAAATGCCAGCCCCAGAAACTTTAACGGAATCGAGAGCCACCAGCTTACCTGCAAGAAGGATATGAAAAAGCAAAAGCCTGCGTAAATGATGAAAATCGTGATGTCTTCTGTATCGGTGATTTGCTCAAGCGGTCGCAGCCATTCCCAGAACAGAAGAAAGGCACATACGTAAATGACGAACTGATAAAGAAACTTTTGCTGCTGCCTGGATAGCGACATTACGTACTCACCTCGAATTCCCGCTGGGTAAACTGATCTTCTGTGAGAATGTTGACTGTGATGTTGTGGAAGCTCAGCTGCTTCAGCCATTTTCGTTCCAATTCGGATATGTGGCGCTTAGGACGAACGACAAATAACGTGACACGCTTAGATTTCTGACTTAGTCGCTCTAAGGCTTTATTAAGATCAAGACTTATTTCCGAGGTGACGACGAGCGTGACCAGCCCGTTCGGCATCTGGGCACGTTCTTTTTCCAACTGCTGTGCAAACGGCATTTCTCCAGTTGGCTGCACAACAGATAGATGTTTCTGAATCAGAGTCCGATTACTCTGGTCGCTATGAAAAGGAAAGTAAATCCGCTGATTGCCTAAAGTCATGATTGCCAGCTGGGATGTCCGCCTCCGAATTTCATCCATTAGTGAATTCGTCAGTTCCACCATCCCCTCAAACGCTACAGAAGTAAGGTTTTCCGACTCGGAAGCATCCAGCACCAGCAACATGTCCATGCTTTTTTCCTGTTCGAACTCTTTCGTCATGATCGTGTTCTTTCTCGCTGTCGATTTCCAATCAATCCACGAGTAACGGTCACCCGGCATATAGTCACGCACACCGGAGACGATATTGGTATTTTTGTAATTGACGGTCAGTGAAGGGCTTGAACCTTGCTCAAAACTGTAGGCTCTCTCTTTCAAGCGCACCTCCCGTTGGTATGGATAAGCAAGAAACGTGTGATCGACACGGTAAACGTGCTCTTTTTTCAGGAATCCGAAAAAATCTCCGGTTTTCACACGGATTCCCCATAACCGATGTTCTCCCCGAGGCACTTCATCCAATTCGTATGTGTGGCGGATTGTGCGTTTGAACCACGGGAAAGAAACCCGCTTCATCTTCCGATTTTGCAGGAGGATATCCGGCTGATCCATATGCTTGTATTTTTCCAGATGGTCGTCTTTTTTCTTCAACGATTCCGGAAAAAATTCCTCCACTACACAGTAATAGAGCGGAAATGGTGTTTTCCGCCTGATCGTAACCTCCACGCTGATCTGCTCTCCCGCCTGCACGATCCGCTTAGAAAGGTTCCGTTCCACTTTCCAATTGTGAAGTGGGTAGAGCAATAGCCCGAACATATATAGAAGGAAGGGAGCAAATGCCGTAAACAAAAACCAGCTGACAAACCCTCCCTGGAACATCGCATAGGAAAATAATACGAAAAAGAGAATCGCAACTACTGATAATTTAGCGATGAATGATAGATTTCGCTTCATTCATGATGTTCCCTTTGGACTGGTACAGGTGTATGCTCCAGTACCTTTTTGGTAATCGATTCTGCAGTCTGGCCTTCGAATTTCGCCTCTGAATTGAGGATGATCCGGTGCGGCAGAACGAAAGGTGCAAGGAATTTCACATCGTCAGGTACGACATAATCGCGATCGTGGATGAAGGCATATGCTTTCGCAGCTTTCATCAAGGATAATGATCCACGTGGACTGACTCCAAGATAAATGCTTTCATGATTTCTCGTAGCCCCGACGATATCAACGATATACCGTTGGACCGAAGCATCGACATAGACATCATCGACTTGTTTCTGTATCTCGACTAGCTCATCACGGCTCATCACGGCTTCTACCGTATTAATCGGATGTGCTCCTGACGTCCGCTGAAGCATTTCCACTTCTTCATTACGGTTCGGGTATCCCATTTTCAGCTTCAGAAGGAAACGGTCAAGCTGAGCTTCAGGCAATGGATAGGTACCTTCATATTCAATCGGATTCTGTGTCGCCATTACGAAAAACGGTTCCTTCAACGGGATTGGTGACCCATCGACAGTGATGCTCGTTTCTCCCATTCCCTCAAGCAGTGCCGCCTGGGTTTTCGGAGATGTACGGTTGATTTCATCTGCAAGGACGACGTTTCCAAGAATCGGCCCTGGACGGAACTCGAATTCCATTTCTTTCGGGTTATAAATTGATACACCTGTCACGTCTGACGGCAGTAGATCAGGAGTGAACTGGATCCGTTTGAACTCACAATCGAGCGATTTCGCCAATGTTCGAACAAGCATCGTTTTCCCGACGCCAGGAACATCCTCCAACAACACATGCCCTCTCGCTAACAGCGCAACTACGCTTAATAATGCCGCTTCATCTTTACCAATCATTACTTTTCTAATATTCTTCAAAACTTCCGAAATTCTAGGTTGATATAAAAATGTCTGCTGGGCCATAACGTAAGACTCCCCCCATATTTCCTGAAATAATTTAAAATATTTCGTCTATTCTAACTATACTATATTAATGACCTATGACAAAGCATCGAATACTCTTACATTTTAAGGAATTTTGTCGTGAAATGAAATCTGATATTCTATGCTTTCACACATTTCTTTTATCTACCAATATAACCAGTTCCGGAGCATTTTAGCCGAGTGAAAAGTAGTCAATCTAGTAAAATAAGCACATCAGGAATGTTTTTAATATGAGGAAACGGGTATCTTGATATCAAGAGGTTACATATTAGGGGGTATCAAGTGAAGAGCGATCAATCGTTATTGTTACGCATTGCAAGGAAGGACCGTCAGGCATTAGAAGCAGTTTATGACAAGTATAGCCCTTTGGTCTATCGGATCGTTCGGAATGAAATTGAAGATCGCGAGCTTGCAGAACGGATCGTCTGCCAATTATTCAAGGATCTTTGGAATCGCCCACAGACATTCCGTAAAAAGAAACTTTCCATTGCAATGGTTAAAAAATGCCAGTTACTTATCAAAACATTTCCTACTTTGAAAGTAGTAAATTGAAGCCGTTTTTCAGTATGACGCTGCTGAAAAACGGCTTTTTTTGATTGATTGCCAGATTAATTGGTGGTATCGCCAGTTTATTTTTGTTTTCGCCAGATTATCTACCGGTTTCGCCAGTTTATTCTGATTTTCGCCGGATTAGCTTCCGGCCCCCGACTCATTTGATGTCAGCAGCCTTCTCTAATACAAGTCATTTCCTTCTTTTTTCTTTCAGCTCATCGACCGTTACGAACGTGTACCCTTTATCTGATAAGGTTTGAATTACGCCTTCGATAGCAGTTAAAGATTCTTCTATTTCTCCATACATTGGATGCATCAAAATAATGGACCCTGGCTTCACGTTTTCATTAACATAGGCAACTTTGTCTTCCGGGGTTGTATAGTAAGTGTCCGGTTCTACATCCCACATGATCGTTTCCATATCCAGCTGATTCAAATAATATGGAAGACCTACAAGCTTTTTGCCAAAAGGAGGACGGAAATCAATATCTCTCTTGTACCCGATCTCACGTATCATGCCATTTGTGAGGTTGACTTCATTTTTATAAAAAGAATAGCGTTTGAAGACCATTTTCTGATGGGAATAGGAATGATTCCCAACCTGATGCCCTTCCTCAATAATCATCCTTGCTTCATCCAAGTTTTGCTCGATTTCATTTCCCACAAGGAAAAAGGTTGCCTTCACATCGTATTCTTCCAACAAAGGCAATAGGTCCTTTACCCTCTCTGTCGGCCCATCATCAAATGTGAGTGCGACTACTTTTTCATCGGTCTCCACATGATCGGTAAGTTCCCCGAATACTTGAAAGCCACGCGCATTCATCACTTCATAGGTTCCATATCCAACTGCCAGCACCAGTACAATTCCAATCAACAACCTAAAAATAAACTTCTTCATCCACTTACCTTCTTCCAGTTCTCTCAAAATAGTAACTTAATTCTAGCATAAAAAAACCTTCTCTCAGAGTAGCAAGAGAAGGTACGGTAGTTTAGTTGAACAATGCCAGCAGGCGGTCCCAGAACCCTTTTTCTTCTTCTTGTTCAGGTTCCTCCTGCGCTTTTTCTTCTTTTTTGATGGCTTCCGTCTTAATGACAAATTGGACCGAAGTCACTTTTTTGTTTTCAGACGATACGAAGGAAACCGGCTCGAAACCCGATTTATCGTATTCACTGATCATCTGGTCGATCTCCCCTTGCATCTGACCAGGTAGATCGCTTGTAGAGTCAGCCAGTTCGGATGTTCCTTCATGAAGTTCGGCCGCTCCGTTTTCAAGTTCAGCTGTACCGTTCGCCAACCCCGCGATGCCGCCGTGCAATTCATTATATGAACCAGCGAGTTCACTAACCCCGCCTGTATATTCCGTCAATCCAGCATGGAAGTTGGAATAGTTGGAGGAAAGCTGCTGCAGTCCTTCCTGCAACTGTTTCATCGAATCATCGACATTCATGTTTTCCAGACTGCTGCTGAGCCCGTCAGCCATCGTGTTCACGTTCGCACGCATTTCACCAAGTGCAGCTGCGCTTTGTTCCAAGGCAGGAGTTACCGCTTGGAACGCACCTGACACTTGATTATAGGTCGCCTTTGCACCTTGGGCAGCCTGGTGACTGGCCACTAACTTGTTGACGACTTCCTGGTTAGCACCGCTTTCCTTCAGTGCCTGGATATCTGCATCCGAAATCTCACTTGCTGGAATGCTTTCAATCGCCTGCGCTAATGCCTGATTCGCCTGGCTGTACTGATTCTTCAAGTCTGTCAAACCAGTCTCGGTCTCTTTCAACCCACCAGCAAGCTGACGAAGCCCCTCTACCATCTGTTTCAGCTCACCGAGATTCATATCACTCGAGCCACCATTGACCGATTCACTCATTTGCTGAAGCGAAGACTTGATGGAAGCGGAACCGTTCACCAATTCGGATGAGCCATTGTTAAGCTCATTGATGCCGTTCTTATATTGAGCGGAACCGTTTTGAAGCTCTGCTGCTCCATTATTCAGTTCGGCAATGCCATTTTTCAGTTCTCCGACACCTTTATTGATTTCAGCTGTCGCATCAGACAGTGATTTCATATCACCGGTCATCGTATCGGCGTCTGGTGCATCGAACGACATGGACGATGGAATAGCCGCTATTTCAATTCCGTTCATCTCCATATCGGTGACGTCTGCATTCACGGTGAAGCTTTCTTCTTTCTCAGGCATGACGGTGAACGTCACTTGGCGGTTCTTACCAGCATTGGCTACTGATCCGCCTGGCGCTTCAATATTTTCATAGATTTTCGAATCGAGCTTCAGCGTAATCTGTAACAGGTAGTTATTGAAAAAGGCTTCCGGTGCGCCTTCTTTTTTCGCTGTATCGATTTGGATTTCCAACTCGCCATCTTTTCCTGGCAGATCATCCGAAGCAACCCTTTTTCCATCAAGGCTGTAGGAGATGCCGATATCCCATGGCAGCGGCTTATCCTTGAGGTTCCCTTGATAGTAGAACTGATCGCTTGCAGCAGTGAACTTCACCTTGCTGTTCTCCTGCTTGATTTCTTCAAGGTCCGTCAAATTCTCCACTTTCGTATAAGCTCCGTGATCGATGATCGTTCCCTGGTCTTCTATCTTAAAGTTATTGACGACGTACATTTCTTCCTGATTCCCGGTTGCACTCAATGTGGCATAGACCACTTCATGCTTTTCTGCATACGTCCCTTCCCCCTGTGGCTTCTTTTCCTCAGAAGAGGACTCACCCTTCTCCGCCGAAACGAGGAAGGATGGCAGGACAAGAAGAAACGTCATGAACATTGCAGTTATCCGTTTGAATTTCATTTTCATTTCCCCTTATAGAAGTTTGCTTTCCATGTTGTTTTCTTAATGATCCAGTCAAAGACGACAAGCATTGCCGGCAGTACGAATACGACCATCAGAAAGGCAAGCAGTGCGCCTCGACCCAGCAGCAGACCGATAGCTGACACGACTGGATTCGAGGAGGTCGCTCCAAGAATGAATCCGACACTCGACAAGATTGCAGCTGAAATGAAAATCGCAAAGACTTTGCCATCGATTGTCTGCTTGATCGCCTGCATTGCAGGCATTTTCTTGCGGAGCATATAGTAATTTTCAGTAAACAATATTCCATAGTCGACCGTTGCTGCCAATTGAATAGTACTTACCAGTAGATATCCTACGTAAACGAGCGGCGTATCACTAAAATATGGTACCGCCAAGTTGATCCATACCGATGTCTGGATGGTCAGCAATAGAACGACTGGGATAGAAAGGGAGCGGAACGTAAGCAACAGCACGATCGCAATCGTAATGACGGTCAGGATATTGACGAGCGTATTATCTTTCTGGACGACATTTTTCATATCGTACAGGGTGACGCTTTCCCCTAACATATACGTTTTGTCATAATAGTCGCCGGCGGTTTCCTTCACCTGCTCAATCAGCTTGAAGGCTTCCTCTCCCTCTTCTTCGGTGTCTGTATAAAGAGTGATCCTAGCGTAATTTTCCGAATAGAATGGATCGGTCGTCTCCTCATCCAAATAGGCAGGCGGAATGACCGGGCTGACCATATTCACGTAGGAGATGACAGAAGAAATGTTCGGCACATCCTCAAGTTCCTGGACGAGCTCTTCTTCTTTTGCCCGGTCCCCTTCAGGTACAAGCAGGACGACCGGCACATTTTTACCGAAGGCATCTTCAATGGCTGCTGCGTCCTGACCTGCACGTGTATTCTCCGGCTGTTCCCCGGCACCATAGATGAATGGTGTCTTGCTTTGAGCAAGGAATGCTGGCACGATGATCAGCAGAACGAGAAGCAGACTCGGAATTCTCAGTTTCATCACAAATTTGCCGATATTTTTCACATCAGGAATGAACTGGCGGTGCTGGGTACGATCGATCCAGCGATAGAACAAGAGCGTCAATGCCGGTAAGAAAACCATGACACTGATGAAGCTCAATAGAATTCCTTTAACCAGGTTGATTCCCAAATCAGACCCGATACCGAAGTCCATGAACGTCAATGCGAAAAATCCGAAAAACGTCGTCGAAGCACTGGCGATGATCGCTGGGAATGACCGCTTCATCGCAAGCGACATCGCCTTCACCGGATCCGATTCATCCTTCCGGTAATCCTGGAAGCTGTGCAGTAAAAAGATCGCGTAATCGAGCGACACTGCAAGCTGCAGGATCGGTGCCACGGACTGGGTAATGAATGACACTTCTCCGAGAAAAATATTCGTTCCGAGGTTGATCAGGATCGACACTCCGATCGCCGTCAGGAAGAATAACGGCTCGATCCAGGAAGTAGTCGACAGAATCAAAATGATGATGATGATCGGTACCAGTAAAAGACCTGCATTCATCGATTCGCTGCCAGCCATCTGCTGGGAAGTCGCTGTCGTGACAGCTTCTCCAGTTACTGCGTTTTCGTCCCCGATCAACTCGTAGATTTCATTGATGACTTCGACTTCGTCTCCATCACGAACTTTCAGCGTAATCAACGCATTGTTGTCCTGATAATACTCTTCCACTGTATCTTCATTTGCCATTTCGAGTGGCACTTTCAAATCAACGACATCATCGAGCCACATTACTCCGCTGATGCCATCAATCGCTTCGAGATTCTTCTTATATTCAAGCGCTTCTGTGACGGACACATCTTTGACCATCATCCGCGCATTCGTCATCGGTTCGTCGAATTCTTCCTCCATCACATCCACTGCATTCATCGACGGCGAGTCTTCCGGCAGGTAGTCAGCCATATTGTAATTGACCGAGACCCCGAACTGCGCAATCGTGCTCAGTAATGTAAGGATGAAAAAGATAATCACAATGCTCTTTTTATGTTTTATGATTCGTGCTGCCCAATCTATAAGTCCTCATCCTCTCTTGCAAAACCGTAACTCACACTCTACTATTGTATTTGACACCGTGTTGGATATTCAACAAACAGTTTGCTATGATGCGTCAGTTTCCCAACACAACGATAGATAAGTGTTGGATTGTAACAAATTTTTAACAAAATGGAGGCAGGACGAATTGAGTGAAAAATTGGACCGCCGTAAGAAATACACGAGGAAAGTGCTGAAGGAAAGCCTGATTACTTTACTGGCAAACAAAACAATTTCTGATATTACTGTAAAAGAAGTGTGCGAGCTTGCCGATATCAACCGATCGACCTTCTACACCCACTACTCCGACCATTATGACCTGCTCAGTAAAATAGAAGAAGAAATAACCGAGGATATGAACAAATACCTTCACAGCTACAGCTATGAAATTGAAGAAGAGTCAATTCAGATGACCGAGAAAATTCTCGAATACGTGGTTGATAATAAAGTAATGTTCCAGACATTTTTGAAGCAGGATGCAGCCCCGACGTTTGAACAACGGATGATGGATTTGACACGAGGATTCATGATGAACAACTGGATGAAGGACCATTATCTGCAGGCGGATGAGTCTAGGTATTTGAGTTCCTTTGCCATCAGCGGCGCCATCCAGGTAATCAAGGATTGGCTTGAAAACGATTTGGACCAGTCTCCGAAGCAAATGGCTGTGCTGATCAATAACTTCATCAATTACGGATTTTCCTATCTTGATAAATGAAAACATCCAGAACCCGGGAGTTCTGGATGTTCTTTTATTACGCCCGCTTTCTGATCGTGTAAAGTGTAGCTCCCTGCACAATAAACGTAAGCAGGATCAGCACCCACATCGTATCCCGGTAAAAATCATAAGAGACTTCCGAAAAAGAATGCGCCGTTTCCAACAGCAGCCATCCGATTGGAAGGATCGGTGCTGAGAACATGTAAGACTTGTTCAGAATCGCCTGGCCTCGTTCATCTTTCCCTTCTTCTCCCCAAGACACCTTGAAGATGATATAAAGTGATACTAAAAATACCGGCATTAAAATGATTCCTGCGAAAATCATTCAATCTCCCTCCCCTTGTATTGAAATACTTCATTTATATCCTTTTCGAACAACTCTGCGATTTGAAACGCTAACTTGAGTGATGGATTGTAACGGTTTTTCTCCAATGAAACGACTGTTTGTCTGCTGACACCAAGCTTCTGGGCAACTTCCTTTTGCGACCACTTCTTCTCTGCACGAAAGACCGCAATACGATTCTCCAACTCTCCATTATCTTTAAGCACCATATGTTCAACTCCTCACGATGCTTATTGTAATATATTTTTTACATAGTGTCAAAAATATATTACATATTACCATAAAAAAATTCCCAACCATGTGGCTGGAAAGTTGACAGTACGCTCTATGATGAAAAATTATGCTTTCATGATGATCTGATTATGTAACTGGTCCAATTCCTGTGAAAGTTTGAGGACGATCGGGTCTTGAAATCCACGTTCCATCCCTTCCTGCATCATCCGGTGGCGTTTTCTTTCAAGCTCTCTCCGGATGGGGTCGTACAACTGAGGTTGAGCCATGCAACCTCCTCCTTTAATATCATACATAATTAAATTGTCCCTTTGCAATATTTTACATTATGGTATCATATTTCAATAAAAATTGGTACATTTCTAAAAAAATAATTCAAAAACAATGCCTTTATACCCATTAATTCCCATTAACAATATTAAAATAGTAATAAATACCCTTATATGGTTAGAAAATACCACACATAAGTAATAGATGTTATTTTACTAGTATAGTAATATGTACATATCGACGCATGTCGAAAGGAGGAGATTTATGTTGAAAGTGGTTAATGCTTACTTATTATCCCCGCAAGATATCAATGATCTGATCTACGCTATCGATACGACGATCAATCATGAGAATTTTTCTTCCGATCAAATCGACCGCCTTAAAAGTTTGAAGTTAGAATTCGCAATTAATGAAAAAGATATAGTTAACCATTCAGACTTCAGAAAAAGCTTAACTGCTAGAGAAGACGAAGTACTTTCCCACCTATTGAACGGAGCAAACTCGCTGAATATTTCAAAATCCCTTCATATTTCAGAACACACCGCAAAAGCCCACATCAAGAACATCTACAAAAAATTAGATGTGAATGGTAAATCTGAACTGATATTGCGATACACGTGAAATAAAGATACAACTAATATCCGCCCTACCGATAATGGCAAACCAGTTGAAAGGCTGGGACGCAAAACCACGGGTCTACAGATGTTCTATCTACGATAGCCGGGTTACCGAAGCATGGGAGACAAAGCAGTCTCTTATTTGAGACTGCTTTTTTTAATGAATAAAAAGGAGCGATTCAATGAAAACAGATTACATGCCGTTAACTGTCGCTGAAAGTTTTTATCATAATTACCAGCCGATCTTCAATCTTAGAACATGGAACAAAACAGGATACGAGGTTTTATTCCGCTCAAAGATTCACGCAACCCCAGTCAAAGCATTTCAAATTGCCAAAAAGGAAAAGAACCTCTTCAAACTGGATATCGAGTCGATAAAACTGGCTCTTCACAACCTATCGACTTTTCAACACATTCACAAAGGTGCCAAGTTGTTCATCAATGTCTATCCTTCCACGATACTTCATCCAGATTTCAACTTCTTCTTCAAAGAACATATTCACCCTTGTGTACAGAAAGATTCTCTCGTGTTTGAGTTGAACGAATCCGAAGAGTTGGATCACCCAGGTCCACTTGTAAAAAAATTAGATTCCTTAAAGAGTTCTGGCTTGAAAATAGCTATCGATGATTTCGGTGCTGGCAGGAGTGACATGATGAACCTGCTGGAATTGAACCCGGATTATATCAAAGTCGACCGTTATATTACTTCCGAACTCGATACATCACCGAAGAAACAGGAATTTCTTCAGTATTTAGTCAACTATAGCCGAAGATTCAACATTAAATTGATTTTAGAAGGGATTGAGACTTCAAAAGAACTTACGGTAGCCAAAATGCTTGGAGTAACGTATGCTCAAGGTTTCTTATTGGGAAAACCACAAAAGTTGATGTAATAGGAACGGAGGGGCCATGATGATTTGGTTAGTCAGTTATGGTTTAGTGGTTAGTTTGTTGATGTTGTTCCTGTTGCTGAAAGGTAATCGACTTTTTGTGAAAAAGAAAAAAGAAATCGTAGAATTGCAAAAGCAGCTTCAAACTATAAAGAAAGAACTCATGCCCGTAAAAGCAGGTACGAGGAGGAATTTCCGTTTAGAAGTCCCACAAATCCCTTGTACGATCGAGTTCGTTGACGTGGAGGAAGAAAGCCTGAAAAGACTGACGAATAGAAAAATCACTTCACACATTGAAGATATAAGCACATCTGGTTTAAAAATTACCTCACCATACAATTTGCCGATAAAGTCGAAGCTGAAAATAAAAGTCGTGTTTGAATTGAACAATGAAACCTTTGAACAATTCGGACTCCTTGTCAGGAAAGAAGAGCATATCCATCAAAAGATGAACCAATACGGAGTGCAGTTCATCAATGTATCGATGAAACAGCAACAGAGTATCATCTTACAGCTAAATAAGATTCAAGCTGAGCGAAGGCAAAAAAGAATTTCTTAGCGAATAAAAGGTGCTTCATGAGAAGCACCTTTTATTCTATTGCTTTTCCAACTGACCCGAACAACCTCATCTTTATTCTGATTGTTTCTTTCAGCTGTTCCCGCCCCAGACTTCCATATACGCTGGCATCATATAATCCTTTATCGTTTTCCAAACAATTTCGAACAGCTTTAGAAAAAGAAAGATGATTATCTGCATTCACATTAATTTTCGCGGTTCCCAATGCAATGGTACGCTTAATATGGTCAGCAGATAAACCTGAACTTCCATGTAAAACCAATGGAACTTTTGTTAATTGGGAAATTTCCTTCATCCCTTCAAAATCCAATTTCGGTGCACCTCTATATATCCCATGTACAGATCCTAGGGCGGGGGCTAGACAATCAACTTGAGTTCGTTTCACCAGATCAATGCATTCTATCGGATCCGCATAAACAGGATCAGTTACCTTGTCGCTACCTTCACTGCCACCGACACTCCCTACTTCTGCCTCTACGGTAACACCATACTTACGAGCATAGGTTACCACCTCTTTTGTCTGCCTTATATTCTCATCAAGCGGGTGATGAGAGGCATCAATCATGACAGATGTAAATCCTGCATCAATTGCTTTTATGCAATTTTCCACACTTGAGCCATGGTCCAAATGCACAACAACCGGAACGCCTAGCTTCATTTCCTTTATCAATGCTTCTGCCAGTTTTACAGGAACGGAAAATCCTCCAAAGTAACTGACTGCATCTTCTGTAACCCCCAGTATTACCGGAGAACGCTCTTCTTTTGCCGCATTAAGAACCGCCTGCATCCATTCCAGGTTGTGAACATCAAAGTGTCCAATCCCATACCTACCATTTAATGCTTTCGTCAATATCTTTGATAATGAAACCAAAGCCATACTCTTTTCTCCTCCCCTTCCTACATGAAGGAAGCCCCTACGCATTCGTAGAAGCTTCTTCAAATCTATTACACTTAATTCCCTTATGCATTCACCAAGTCTAAGTAGTATTCATATCCATCTTCATCGGTGAACCCTTCATGAACCACCTTCGATACCGCCTGGATCATAGCCTCCGGATGTTCGGATTGGAAGATGTTCCTTCCCATATCTACACCCGCGGCTCCACCTTGAATCGAGTTGTAGGCAAGGGTAAGGGCATCCTTTTCCGGAACCTTCTTACCTCCTGCCACGACTAATGGTACAGGGCAGGCAGCTGCGACCTTTTCGAAATTCTCGCAGTAGTAGGTTTTCACGATTTGCACTCCGAATTCTGCAAGCATTCGAGTAGCGAGCAAGAAGAATTTGGTTGTGCGTTCCATTTCCTTCCCGACTGCAACGACTCCCATTGTCGGTACAGAGTATCTGAATCCAAGATTCACAGCCTTGTTCAATGCTTCTATCGTTTCCTTCTGACCATCAGCACCTATGAATGTTTGAATAGCGATGGCGCTTGCATTCATTTTGATGGCATCTTCCATCCCTACCACCATTGATTCATGACTGAGGTCATCTTCTAAAATACTGGACCCGGAGGAAGCTCGTAGCGCAATTGCCTTATTGTACGTTGCTGGTACACTTGATCGGATAGCACCCCTGGTCCCCATCAGGCAGTCAGCATGGGGCGCGAGTCTTGGGATCAGCAAATCCAATCGCTCCAACCCGGAGGTCGGCCCCATAAAGTAACCATGATCAAAAGCCAGCATCACTGTTTTTCCGGAACTCGGATTGAAGATCCGAGATAACCGATCCTTCATCCCCCAATCCAAATTGGAAGCCCCCTTCACATGGAATTCTCCATTGTTTGCAAATGGGGTCGATACCGCAAAATCTTTAGCGTCCTTGTTTCCAACAACGTCAGCCAATATAGATCCACTCCCTTGGACTATTAAAAGTTGTAATCGTTCGTATTTTCTTTCGTAAATACGATCCGTTCCGGCAGTACAATGATTCCGGAATCTTCCGCTTCGTAGTCATATCCTTGAATAGTATTCGGCTCGACTTTCACTTCACCGATTCCTGGAACATCCAAGGTGTCTCCTACTTTCAGTTCGTTACCTTGAGCTAAATGAGATGCCACATACACTGCAAGTGCTCCTTGCGTTTTCACATCCCAAAGGCCATGATTCTGAATTGTTCCATTCTCCAAATACTGCCGCATCGAGTTAGGAGAAGCGAAACCGGTGATGATGACGTCTTCCGCAGTCAGGTTATTACTTTGAGCTGCCTGAGCCATCGCTGGAAGTGCTGTCGAGTCCGGGCAAATGATTGCATCGATGTCAGGATATGTCTGCAAAATACTTTCAGCTATTTGCAGCGACTTTTGTTCATTCCCTTCACCAAACTGCTTCGTTACAATCTCCCAGCTAGGGTAATTCTCTTCAATGTAGGTTGTCGCGTAATCCACCCAGGAGTTCTGGTCAGGTACGGTTGGACTTGAGTAGAACCAGGCCACTTGCTGCTCTGCTTGAGGATCATCCATTTGTTCAGCAGCCATATCAACAAGCATCTTTCCTAAAATTTCAGGTGTTCCTTGGTTAATGTACAGAGAGCGGTGGTCCGGATCGACATCAGAGTCCCATGTAACCACTTCAATTCCTGCATCCCTCGCTTTTTTCAAAGCCTGATTCAACCCATCAGAGGTGACTGAAGAAATTGCAATGGCGTCGGCTCCACTGTTGATGGCACTATTGATGATCTGTACCTGGTTTGCAACGGTACCTTCAGGTGCACCATCATACTTCACTTTGAATCCATGCTCTTCCGCCATTTCCTGCGCGCCGTCATTCCCTGATTCAAAGAATGCATTTCCAGTCATTTTCGGAATGAATACAACCTCTACATCTTCAGCATCCTTTGAGCCGGAAGCCTCTTCCTCAGAATTACAAGCAGCCAGCATTGCCAATAGAAGCATCATACTTAACACTAAAGTCATAAATTTGAACTTTCTCATCCTCTTTACCCCCCTGAAATTTTAATCGTGCTTACATACCGTTTGAGGTTCGCCTTGAATTCAGAAGATATCCCCAGGAAAGCCACAGATAAAATCAATAATAAACCAGTCGCTAAGCCGATATATTGAGTCGAAACGCCTGCCATTTGCAACCCGATCTGCAGGAAGCCTACGATCACACTTGCTAAGGCAGTACCTACCACACCTCCTTTACCTCCGGTTATCAACGTCCCTCCCAATACGACAACAGTCAGGATCGGCATCAGATATTCGGTCCCGAAGTCAGCTCTTGAACTTCCAAGATAAGAGGTGACCATCACTCCAGCAACTCCAGCACTAAGTCCAGATAGAACATAGGTGCTTGCAATGATTCTTTTCGTATTGATTCCTGCGTACCGGGCAGCATTCGGGTTGATCCCGGTCAAGTAGATGAACCTGCCATAAGTCGTTCGATGAAGAAGAATATATGCAATGATGAACATCAGGAGGAATAAGATCACGGAATGCGGAATGCCTACTATGCTTCCATAGGCTATCCAGCTGAAAGCTTCAGGAAATCCGCCGATCCCTTCGTAAGCGCTTACACCAGATACTCCGACAAGCACAATGGCGACACCACTATACAGCAGCATTCCACCAAGTGTAATGACCATCGCCTGCACATGCCCATAGGCAATGAGCACGCCATTGAGCAGCCCGCAGAGTCCCCCTACCAAAATAGCCAGCAGAAGTGCCAAACCTATATGAAGTCCCATCACTTGTGCCAGTAGTCCGCAAACGACAGAAGTCAGTCCCACGATCGCCCCACCAGAAATATCGATGCCACCTGTGATCATGACCAAGGTGACAAAAAAGCCGATGATCGCTACCCCAACAAAATCATTGAAACTGTTCAACAGGATTCCAACATCCCAAAACCTTGGGTTAAGAAGTCCGAAAATGACTATTTCACAGGTGAGTACCACCACTAAAGCGAGATTCCACTTTGGAAATTTACTTAAAAACTGCATTGTCTGGAACCTCCTTTCGAAGCACCCTGGCATTCAGCCGTTCCTTTTTAGCCCTACGTTCCGCTCTTCTTGTAAGCAGCGCATCACTTACTACGATGATGATCAGCAGAGATCCCGATATAGCATCGTTCCAAAATGCAGGTACTTTCACGTACACAAGCGCTGAGTTGATTGATGTCATAATGATCGCTCCAATTGAAGCACCAATCACAGAACCTACTCCGCCACTCAATGAAACGCCTCCAAGTACCGCAGCTGCAATGACCGTCATTTCGATACCGGCACCAGCATTCGTAGAAATGAAACCAATCTGACTTACAAAAATCAACCCTGCTAACGAAGCACACACGCCTGAGATGATGAAAGCGTAGTTCTTATATCTTGTAACCGGAATCCCGAGAAAGATCGCTCCTTCCTCATTGTCACCAATCGCTGCAAAGTACCTCCCTTTCCTACTGTAAGCAAGGTAAAGGTGCGTACAGATCAAACCTGCAATGACAATTAATACGAGGAGGTTGACCCCAAGGAAATCAACTTGGGAAATGCGTTTGAACGAAATAGGCAGGTTTTCCACCCATTGTCCATCTGTATAAATGACTTGGACCACCCTGGTGATCCCGAGCATCCCCAAAGTCATGATGAACGAAGAAATGTTCAGCTTCGTCACTCCGAATCCATTGATCAATCCAATCAGTGCACCAATCAGAATGGCAACGATAACAGCAGTAATCACACTGCCTCCATCCCGGAGAATCGTGCCGCTAACTGCTGCACTGAGCCCTAAGATTCCTCCGATTGAAATATCGATATTTCCAGTCAACAGAACGAACGTCATCCCGATTGCCAAGACGATATAGAGCAGACTGCTTTTCAAGGAGCTATGTATGTTGCCTAAGGAGAGGAAATCTACATTTACAGCTCCAATCAGAACAAAGAAGATGATCAAAAATAAGAGGGTCCTGAATTCCCGCTTCCCGATGATATTCTTAACTTTTGGCATAAGGATCACTTCCTTCGTATGTTCCAAAAGCCACTTTCATCACATTTGCAGAGTTGACCTCATCATTACTAAGATAAGCATTGCATGTGCCTCGATAGATGCCGTACATCCGATCACTGATTCTTTCGATTTCCTCCAAGTCAGAGGAGATGAGCAGAATCGAATATCCTTGCTCCTTCAATACGGTAATGATCGAATAAATATCGCTTCTTGCAGCAGCATCGATCCCCCTTGTCGGCTCATCCATGATGATCAGTTGAGGATTTGTAGAAAGCACCCTGGCGATAACTGATTTCTGTTGATTCCCACCAGACAATGATTTGATCTCTTCTGTGAGACTACTAATCTTTATACTCAGTTTTTCGATATAAGCAGTAGCAATCTGATCTTCCTCCTTCTTGTTAGTGAAGAAGCCTTTACGCTTAATGACTTGCGCTGTAATGTTATTCCTTACAGAACTGATCGAGAAGATCCCATGTAGAAATCGGTCCTCAGGAATATAGGCAATCCCCTTTTTCACACAGTCATCAATCGAGTGATTAGTAATCTCTTCATCATCAAAGAAAATCTGACCGCTCTTCGTATGGTTGATTCCATAGATAGCTTCTGCAATCTCGGTCCTGCCTGCCCCAACAAGCCCAACCAGTCCGACAACCTCTCCTCTATACACATCAAAGCTGATGTTTTCAAATCCGTCACCGCTCAGGTTCCGCACTTTGAGAAGCGGATTTTCTTCTTCGTACTTCAATAATTTCTTAGTGAAAGTATCTTTGTAAGCTTTATTTCCTTCTGGCAGTAACCCTTGGATCAGCATGTCTTTAGTGAATTCGGTCACATTACCTTCGAGTGTGATTTTCCCATCACGCAGAATCACTGCGTGAGTGGCTATTCGAAAGATTTCATCCAACCTGTGGGTAATATAGAAGATTCCTACTTTAGCTGCTTTCAATTTCTCGATCACTTTGAATAAGGACTCTGTCTCAGAAAAAGTTAAGGCGGAGGTAGGCTCATCGAGAATCAGCACTTTCGCTTCCCGCAGAAGTCCTTTGATGATTTCAAGCTGTTGCTGCTCCGCGATAGTCAAAGAGATTGCCAGACGATTCAGATCCAGTGACCACCCCAGCTCTTCCATCAGCTTCCGCGTCTTGTCTTTGACCTCTTGCCTGCTCTGGCTCACTCCGATTGTCAGGTTCTGCTCGACTGTCATATTCGGAAACAACAAAGGTTCCTGTGGAACTAGGTAGATTCCTTTTTCATGAGCGGAGGATGGGTTGTATTTATCCAATCGCTCTCCGTTCACTTCAATCGTTCCAGCATCCGCTTTATAGACGCCGGTAAGAATCTTCATCAAGGTACTTTTCCCTGCCCCGTTGCCTCCAATGATCGAAACAACTTCCCCCTCGTTCAATTCCAATGACACACCTTTTAAAACAGCATTCCGGTTAAAGGACTTCTTGATCGCTTGAAGCTTCACCAAGTTGTTGGAAGTTCCCATTACCATCCTCCCCTCCTCCAATTGCAGTTGTTGTTTTCCCTGTTGAACATTTTATCGGGGACCTATCATTTATCCCTTCAGAAAAACGTTTGTGCTCTGTTTCCTGAAATCATTTTGATTTGAAAAAAACACTCATTTTTTCGGTCTTTACTGCATTTTATTAAGTAATTCGAAAAAATATCCCACTAATTTCACAGCTGTCCATTTCATGAGAAATGTGGCCCTGACATCCAACATAAGTTTCAAGGTAAATCATTTATCTACTTTCCAGAAAAGAGTGGTGCAAATGACATACGAAAACGACCTGATCGTAAAGATTGCCTGGAAGTACTACAACCAGGGGCAGACTCAATCTGAAATTGGAAAGCAACTTGGATTATCCCGGATGAAAGTCATCAAGTATCTGGAAAAAGCGAAATCAACCAACGTCATCCAGTTCAAAATCAATTTAGAAAAAATGGCCAACCTGGAATTGCAAAATAAACTCAAAGAAAAGTACGGCATCAAGGATGTCTATTTCGTTCCATCCAATAGCGGAAATACAGTGGAAAGCATTACGAAGGCAGCCGCCCAATATATAGAAGATCGAGTCACCAGCGATACGATGATCAATATCGGCTACGGAGAAGCTGTGTCTAAAACGCTGGCACAGCTGAGTGTATCAACTAAATACAAAGTTACGTTCGTTTCCTTATCCGGCGGCGTGAAATTCTATATGCCTACAGCAATCGATACAGCTTCCGACTACTATACAAATCCAAATTACACGCACTACATCATGCCTTCCCCGCTCATGGTTTCATCTGCTTCGTTAGCAGAGCAGATACGCCAGGAGAATACGATCCAGACGATATCAAAAATGATTCCTTATTCAACGATGACGTTGATCGGAATCGGAGCGCTGAGTGAAAAGGCCACCTTATTCAAAGAAGGCCTCTTAAGTCTGAATGATATGGAAATCTTGAAATCAAAAGGGGCGATTGGGGATCTATTGAGCCAATTTTATGATTCAGAAGGGAATGTGCTTGATTTAAGCCTACATAAACAATTGATCAGCACAGAAATCCAGCTGCTTAAATCACTCGAGCATGTTGTCGCGGTAGCAGGAGGGCTTGAAAAGAAAGAAGCGATTGCAGGTGCACTTCACGGTGGCTACATCGATGTGCTGATCACAGATGAACAAGTGGCCGAAAGCTTGGTCTGATATATGTTAGGGGGCGAATGAAGCATGAACGAAAACTATTTAATGGCGATTGATGCAGGCACCGGCAGTGTGAGGGTCATTCTTTTTGATACTACTGGGAAAGAACATTACGTAGCCCAGGCAGAATGGACCCATAAGGAAGACAAACGCTATCCAGGTTCGATGGATTTTGATGTAGAAACGAACATCCGTCTTATTACAGATCTCATCCAAAAGTCACTCAAGGAGAGCGAAATCAATGCCAGGGACATCCTTGCGATCTCAACCACAAGCATGAGGGAAGCCATCGTTCTCTATGATGAGAAAGGTAAAGAGTTATGGGCATGCGCCAATGTCGATTCCCGTTCGGCCAATGAGGTTTCAAAGCTTCATGACATTAGCGATACATTGGAAAAAGATATCTATCTAGAATCCGGGCAGACCTTTTCTCTTGGAGCAATCCCGAGAATCCTGTGGGTAAAAGACCACATGCCTGAAGTTTATGAAAAGATATCCTATGTGACCATGTTGAACGATTGGATCACCTATCGCTTATCCGGAATTCTTTCGGTAGAACCATCCAACGGCTGTACGACAGGGATGTTTGATATTAAAAAAAGGGTATGGAGCCCTGCCATCGCAGAAAAAACCTGTCTGCGAAATGATATTTATCCTCTCGTTTTCGAAAGCGGCACAGTGGTTGGTCACGTCACAAAAGAAATGGCTGAGATGACAGGTCTGGATCAAGAAACAATTGTCGTTGCAGGTGGTGGTGACGCACAGCTGGGATGCATCGGTATGGGTGTCATCAATGAAGGTGATGCGGCAGTATTGGGGGGAAGCTTCTGGCAGTACGAATACACAACGAAGCATGTTCAGATGGATGACCAATGCCGTGTAAGAATCAATTGTCATAGCGTCCCTGACACTTGGCAGTATGAAGCGATCGCCTTCTTTCCTGGACTTGTTATGCGGTGGTTCAGGGACAGCTTTTGTGAGCTGGAGCGTTATTTGGAAAAGGAAACCGGGGAATCCATTTACGCACAACTGGAAAAGCGAGCCCAACGTGTACCTCCTGGATGCCACGGGATGATCAGCACCTTTTCAGACAAGATGAACTATATCTCTTGGAAACATGCCGCCCCTGGCTTCCTGAATTTCAAGCTTGATTCGGAAGCCTTCAATAAAGTCACATTCTACCGAGCACTCATGGAGAATGCCGCATTCATTACAAGAGGGAATATCGAATTAGTCAGTAATATTACGGACACTTCGCCAACCTCTATCACGTTTGCGGGTGGAGCTTCGAAAAGTGATCTATGGTGCCAGATCCTTGCTGATGTCCTTCAGCTTCCAGTAAACGTTCCTACAGTAAAAGAATCCACCGCGCTGGGTGCGGCAATGTGTGCTGGTGTTGGTGCAGGAGTTTACGAAGACTTTGAAGATGCCATCTCCCAAGTAGTTACCTTTGAAAAAAGTTACACACCAAACAAAGCACATCAACCAATCTATGATGAACTTTTTTCTAAATGGGAAAAAGTGTACGCCAATCAAATGAAGTTGGCGGATGAAGGGTTGACCGATCATATGTGGATCGCTCCAGGACTGAAGAAGCTATGAATAGAAGGGGTGTAGTGAATGAGTGTGATCAATGAATCAGAACGCGAGTATCGGTTTGGGGATAGCGGACCGAAGTACTTATTGAAAGGACCCAGGATGAATTTCGGTGTAGTGGTATTGAAACCCGGAGAGGATTTCACGGCCCATTATCATGAAATAATGGAAGAGAACTTTTATGTCCTGGAAGGCGAACTGGAGATCCATCTTGATGAGCAAATCTTCCATTGCAAAAAGGGTGATTTCATCCATGTAGAACCGATGCAGGTGCATTATTTGATCAATAAGGGAACTGTCGATTTTAAGGGAGCTTTCATGCTAAGTCCTTTTCAGATTAGAGATAAGGTGGAAGTGGATTATAAACCATATGGTAATTGAATGATTAAGCCTCCTGTCCATATGCGAACAGGAGGTTTTTTCATGCCTGCTCTCACACTGGATGATTTATGGTAAGGTGGTAGTATGTTCCAATCATTATTCGATGTAAGGATGGAGAATATTGAATCGATCGTTTATTACTCTATTAATCAGTCAGACAGCAACAAATTTAGGATTTGCTTTATATACAATGATTGTTGTCTTGCATTTATATCAGGAAACGGGGTCTACCACTTTATCTGCCACGGTCACGCTCGTGAGCATTCTTTCCAGGATGGTCAGCACGATTTTTCTCCCAGTTGTCTCGGAGAAACTTAAGTTGACCACCATTTTAAAAGTAGCACAGGCGAGTCAATTATTACTGCTCCTCGTTCTGTTTTACCTATTAGGGCTGTCTATGTCACCCGGAACGCTTACAAGTATATTCGTCATCCTATCACTGATGGCTTTTTTCAGCGGGGTGTTCACACCAATCAAGAGCACGCTCGTAAAAAATATTGTTCCACTAGAACATAGAGTAAGAGCAAACAGCGTACTTGCTACCGTCGATCAGACCTTTTTATTCGCTGGTTGGACGTTCGGGGGGATGCTTTTAGCTTTTCTGGGGAAGCAGCCTTCCTTAATCATTACATTCGGATTAATACTGTTGTCCACCATCTGTCTGTTTCTAATTAAAGTCACTTCCGCCCAAGAAATCCACTTGAACCAAGGCTTCTTCGAACGCTTGACTACAGGATGGAAATACTTATTTAAACACCGACAGCTCCGAATTTTAGTAATCATGGATCTGCTTGAAGCATGGGTAGGTACGATATGGATCGGAGCTGTCACCTTGACCTTCGCAAAGGAAGCATTAGGAAAAGGAGAAGTATGGTGGGGTTACATCAATGGAGGATATTACCTGGGCACGATCGTGGGAGGCATTTTTATTTTCAGGCTTTCGAAGGTGATGGAAGGAAAGTTGACTACCTATATGCTGATTGGTTCTACTGTTTTTGGTGCATTGACCTTTCTGTACGGGTTTGTATCCTCCCCACTTCTTGCGCTTTTGTTGGTCGTATTGATGGGACCTTCTTATCAAATGAGGGATCTAGCACAAGAAACTATCTATCAGAACAGCACGGATCAGCATACACTTACAAGAATCCTGGCAGCGAAGTCCACTTTGATCCAGCTTATCTTTATCATTTCCATCCTTGGTATCGGGATTTTAACAGATATGATTGGGGTTCGTCTTGTATATATACTTTCCGGATGTCTGTTACTGTTGTCTTCAGGTATCGGTTATTATTTCTTAAAGCAATCAGGTAACCATTCTGAAAACAAGGAGGAGTATGGTGTCAATTAAATCACTTGCACCGAATCTAAAAACTTAAGTTCTGTCCAGGGGGTTGGATGAGTTTTGGGTAAAGCTATTTATATAATTTACACTGTTCTTCTGATGGTTCTTACTGCTGGCTGTCAACAAGAATCAGCAATAGAGTGGCACATTTCAAAAGAAGCAGCCGTTGAATACGGATTGAAACAAGAACAGGCAGAACCTGGATCTGTCATATCCATCGAAGCTTTTGAAGGTGAGACAATTGTGTTTTACGAATATAGGGGTGGATTGGGTATAGCGCACATTGCTGAAAGCGAAAGAGGTTATGGTTGGAAACGAAGCCAACCTTATTATGATTTTGAGACAACAGGGAAACTGGATTTTTCCACTTCTGCTTTTGATATCGAGATGGAATCGGGGCCACCATTTTCAGTTTTAATTGGGAAAGCTTTTGATCCTTCCATACAACAAATGAAACTTTCAGGAGATGGTACTGAAAGAATGATGAAGGTATTTGACGATAGTCGTTTTTTTTACGCTTTCCATACTATATCTGCTGATGAAATCGAAGTTTCTGCAATAATAAAGTAGAAAACATTTCTCCACAAAGCCTTTTCAAGCACCTGATCATTGTATCAAAAGAGGTCCGGAAGGAAAGATTTATAATGTTATTAGCAAGTTAAAGGGGTGGAATTGGGATGGGAGCAAATTCTGAGGAAAAAGGTATTAAAATATCAAGTCCTGTTGATTGTGATAATGCACCCAAGAAAAAGATTCTTAAGGAGTTTATAACTGCCTTTGCAACAAAAGATTACACTACTATTATTAAAAATAGCACCGAAGATATCAGCTGGACTATTGTGAATGATTTTACTGTCCAAGGCACTAAAGAGGTGACTGCGGTGTTAGATAAAAGGATCACTAAAAAAATAAAGGAAGTTGATATCCTGAATATGATCACTCATGGTAAGACAGCAGCTGTAAATGGTACGATTCAATCAGAAGATAACACCAACTACTCTTTTTGTAACGTTTATACTTTTAAAAGTGCAGGGAAAAACACCATCAAGGATATAACTACATATATAATTAAAATGGATTAGTTCCTTCTACCGTGAATGATTCTGTATAGAAAATAGAATATGAAAAGAGGACGCTTGGATAATAGTATCCAAGCGTTTTTAAAGTGGTTACTTCAATTGGTGCTTTGCATTCTCTACCTATTACATCCTACAAGTTTTTACTTTGCTGAAGAAGCTGAGACGCTCCAGTCCGCTCCCACTCTTCTACAGTTTCGTATGCATCCTCCGGTGAATACCCTTTACCTACAAGTACTCCCATCAGGACGAATTCCTGAAGAATGTGCAACGCATTGATGCCTCGCTTCACATCTTCCAGCCCTTCATTTACGAGAAATTCAGTGTAACGGACCCATTCATCCGGTGTCTTTCCTGAAACGACAGGACCCGCTGTCTGGCTCCCCTCAGCTGCTTCCGCATCTGCTTTAGTATTATGAACAGTTCCGAATGGATGATTCGGAGGCGCGTAAATGGAGTAAAGCTTCAATGGTGTATCACCAGTATTGGTGACATTGTGCCACGTTCCAGCAGGTATCATGATGGCAGAGTCATCCATCACTTCTCTTTCAAAATTCAAATTATCTTTAGTCGGCCCCATTTGGGCTACTCCCTGCCCCTGTTCAATACGTAAAAATTGGTCCACATGTGGATGTACTTCAAGACCGATGTCATCTCCAGGATTGATACTCATCAGAGTTACCTGGAGATGATCTCCCGTCCACACTGCGGTCCGATAGGTGTTGTTATCAATCGTCGCTTGATTGATATCCACCACATATGGATTCGGTCCGTAATCTGTGGTCCTTGCATAGTGATACCCAGGATAAAATGGGGCACCATGATTGGCGGGTACCCCCGCATTAGTATAGCCGGCATACGGATTTACCCAATAATTATTTACTCCATGACCGTATGGATACATATAAGGATTATGGTTCATCAACTCAATCCCTCCCTATTTATAGGAATATCCTATGCATCAAGAGAGGAAATGTTTGTCGTACAAAAGATCAGTTCTCTTCCAACTCCTTCTCCTCCGGTAAGTCATCGCTCGCATCAGGGATGTTTTTTGAATCGTAATTGATCACATCAGAAGAAAAAATCGTGATGCTGAGCTGTCCCCCGTAAACATTCGAGCGGATCAGGAGTGGCTGGTTGTACTGGTTTTTGAAGGTGAAATCGGGACCATACCAGCTTACAGTCGCATCCCGGCCAGGTGGAACATATGGTACCCGCTTACTGTGAGAATACCTTTCCAGAATCGTGATCCCAGCATTATCGATGGAGTTGAACAAAGTAGAGGAAACCTGACAAATCCCCCCACCTATCCCTTCCGTCACTTCTCCCCTGACAATGACTGGCGCGTTCTTGTACCCCTTCTGTTTCGTCCGCTTCCCGACTACTTTATTAAAGGAAAAAACTTCACCTGGAAACACAACATGACCATCGATCGCATCGGAAGCAAGCTGAATGTTGTGGGTGCGTTCCTTATTATTAGAATTGAAATAGGTGATGTAGTGGCCGATTTGCTTGGTGCGGATATTTGCAAGCAGTTCGCTGTCCACTCTAGGAGCTACAGGAAGCTTCGGCACTTTCACCTTTTCCGTTCCCCCACTAAATAGGGAGCGGTAAAATTTTTCTTCGAATTTCTTTTTATACAGTTTGTACCCGTCGGAACCAGGAATGATTTCCCCTGACTTCGCGATTTTTGCATTGACCGGATGCTTGGTGATTTCTTCATCGACTTCCTTCATCAGCAGCTGAATTTTTGATGGGTCAAGGAACGGCTCCCCTAGTGGGGCCAATTCGAAATCACTCCGTTTGAACCTCTCTATTTCTTCCCCCTTATGAATCAAGGTTACATCGCCTTCTGGAATAAAGGCCTGTGTCAAAAGCAAGCTTAACGTTACGATGGCAAGTTTCATAAACGAATCCTCCTACCGTTAATATGGGTAGAAGGATGAAATTCATGTGCTTTATCTACTTCAATTTTTCACTAAAATTGCGAACCGAAAATAGCTAAATCCTGATAATCGAGTGCAAATGAGGTACCATCCCATTTCAAGCGATTTTGGATATACCCTAATGAATCGGCGTGGTATCTTCCGGCAATCTGTTGAAACGCCCAAAGCCCATAGACATTGTCACCACTGAAATCGAAAGGATACAGCCCGCTAACCGGATCCACCCACCCGCTGATCGGCTCTTTCAGCTTACCGTTCGCGTCATAAATTTCGTTCAGATATTCCGAATCCCTCAGTGAAAGATCGATGAGATACTTCATCTTATTCCTGTCGCTTACTATCTCTACTTTGTAATTGTCCAGATAAGTCACTTCATACTTGAACAAGTCGTTATACACATCTGAATCGAACAGCAGCTGCGGTGTATTCTGGACAAAAGAATACACATAGTCGTACGTAGTCGCTCCACTTCCACCCGATTGAATCGAAAGGAAAATATCGTTGATGCCGTCGCCAGTAAAATCCCCTAAAAATATCGACGGATCATACCCGATATTTTCATTCAGCGGAATCGGGAACAACGCGCCTGTAAGACCATCCTGGATTACGAGTGTCATATTTCTAATGATGGCAGCCCCTGACTCTCTGAACCCGGTTACGAAAACATTATCGGGTATGAGATCCCCATTCACATCGCCCCTTGCAAATGCAACGATTCCATAGCCATTGCGATACATACATATCCCCCACATCACGTTTCTGTTGCGATAACGTATGCGACCGAATGGGCAAATGTTCCTTGCCAGGCACCTCACTACGCCTCAGCGGATATAATGAAGCGGAAGGAGTGTCAGCGCATGCCTTGGCAACAGAAGGTCACTTTTTTGCTTGGTCAGCCTATAGGAGTATCATTCGTCAATGGGACGGGAACAACAGGTGTTCTATGTGGGATTTCAGAAGGAAAATTACTTGTCATGGAATACCTTTACCAGGCGCAATTCGCCTTGAAGCAGTATGATGTCTATACGATCCAGGACATCAATGGATTTCCTCGCTGCCCACGCCCTTAAAAGCCTCTATTATGAGGCTTTTTACCTTTTATACTTTTGTCCCCTTTTCAATGAGGGAAAGGGAAGGTATAGTTTCAAGTAACTATAATCGCAAACTAAAGAAAGGATATGAATGAAACCGCATGTTATACATATGGCATATCGAAAAAATCATACAGCAAACACTTGAGGAAAATGAATTATCGATTAATTTTGAAAGCAAAAACGACCTTCCTGCTCCGATGAGCTATAACGTTTCGACCAATACGATCCGCTTCAACTACATTGAAGTGAACGGGTACCTCAACAAAATCCGTCTGAATGAAACAGCGGAGAATATGATCAAAATCATGCTCTATCACGAGATCGGCTACTACCTGACATTCAAAAAGCACAAGCATGATTTGAGGACACTGATGTATGGCGAGGATGAAGAAGTGGCTCAGCTGAAACACGAAATCGAGACGAATGCGTGGAATTACGGGCGGATGCTCGTTCCGGAAGAGCTGAGAGAGTCATTCGATCAAGTACGCGAACTGGACAGTAAGTTAATAAAAGGTCGGCTATAAGAAAAAGTGCCAGCTCCACCTCTATGATGGAAGCTGGCACTTTATTTGTATTGTGTACTTAGCGATACTGTTTTCGTCTGACCCACATCGTCGCTGCCCACTTCTCCCCTTCAATGACCGGGGAACCTCCGTGGAGCGTCCGCTCATTAACCAATGGGTCCGAGTAAAAATATTCAAAGTAGACACCCATGCCTCTTTGCGGTGAAACAGCAAGATTCATATGCGGAAAATACGTTTCTCCACCACTTTCCACGTCATTCAAATAGATGACCAATGTACTGATACGTGGATTATTCATTGTAGTAGACTTTGATTTGAAGTAATCAAAATGTGCTTTATATTCCTGACCTGGTTTATAGTTCAGAATGTGCAGTCCTTCTCCATGCGTTACAGGAACATTCATGATCTGCGCAATCCGCTTTTCGATGCGGCTCGTAATTTCATCTTCATCAAGAAACGTACTGCTGCTCGTTCTCATTTCGTTCACCTGGTGGCCTGCACCGATTTTCGAGCGTTTCATCCGCGTCTCAGACAGACGGATCAGCGCCTCGCATTCCTCATTACTAACGACATTTCCCAGGATAGCAATCATCGGATCTTCCATTCTGGCGATAATGGATACATCACGGTCGTCCGTATGGATCCTGTTCCCCGTGTGGTCAAAAATTGAAGCTTCTTTCGCTAGCATTGTCACCTTTTTCATCAACCTCTTCCATTTAAACTAAAACATAACAACGCCTACCCTTAACGTGACAGGGTATTAGAAATAGATTACCACCTTTTTACTGTTTTTGCTTTAATTTTCAAAATTGTTCACAAATGATAGCTGAAATGGACTACTCCAATATAAAAAGCAGTTCATTGCACTTTACAAATGCACCATGAACTGCTTTCCAGACCTACGATTTCTTAGCAAAATCAAAGGTGATCTTATATTCTTCATCCAGTGTCAATGCAGTGCTGAACGGCTTCTTTCCTTTGAATCCTTTAAGCACCTTCGTCCGTTTCTTCTCGCATAAAGTCTTGATCATATTCGGTGTCAACGACTTCCCTGCCAGCCTCTTCGGGAAGGTTACTTTGCAACCCTCTTTATATCCCGAGCATGCGTAGAATTTATAGCGATCGATAATCGAACCATTGCTGCAGGCTGGACATTTGGCTACGGGTTCGTTCCACTTCTTCTTTGGACCTTCTCCGGTGGTCTTCACATTGACCTGTTGGATCGCTTCGGGCGCTTCCTGAATCAATTTTTCAATAAACTGTCGGGTCTGCTTAATGAACAGCTGCTTCGAACCATCACCACTTCCGATTTTCTTCAAATAGGATTCCCACTTCGCAGTCATCGCAGGACTTGACAACAGTGTTCCTTCAATCGTTTCACAAAGCATGATCCCTTTCGCTGTAATCGAGACCGTATTCTTTTTCACTTCGATATACTTCTGTTTCTTGATCGTTTCAATGATGCTTGAACGGGTGGCTTCAGTTCCAAGCCCTTCGACTTCCTTCAATATTTCGACGTCGGCTTCGTCATCCACCAGCTTCCCGCATGTCTTCATCATGTTGATCAGCTGACCTTCGGTGTAAGGCTTCGGCGGTTGGGTCATGCTTTCTTTGATGTGAAGCTTGGCACCAACCTGTTCCCCTTTTTGAACCCCTGGAAGATCGGTCTCTTTCTCCTTCTTCGGTTTTGGAAACAGCTCTTTCCACCCTCTATCCACATCTCGTTTTCCGGTCGACTTGAAAGGCAGGTCATGGACGTGAGTGAAAATCGTTGTTTCCTCATATACGTAATCCTTGTGGAACATCGCAAGTGTCGTCGCCATGACTTCTTCGTAAATATTGCGTTCATCACGACTAAGTCCTTCCAGCTTCTTTTGCGTAGGAACGGACTTCGTAGGAATGATGGCATAGTGTTCCTGTACTTTACTGCCGTTCACATAGCGTTTATTGGGCTTCAAGGAAGCAGGAGTAAATGACACATTCATCGCTTGCTTGTACTTTTCGAGATTATTAACCAAATAGGAAAACTCACTGTTAGTGATAAAATTACAATCCGTACGCGGATAGCTGACCAGGCGCTTTTCGTAAAGCTTCTGCATCGTTTTCAGCACGTGTGACGGTGAGTATTTCCAACGCCGGTTCGCGACACTTTGCAACGTGGAAAGGGAGTGCAGCTTCGGAGACTTCTGCCGCTTCGTTTTTTTATCGATCCGATCGACGCTCCCTGTGTAAGCTTCCTTCTCTTTCAGCTGATGCTTGTCCAGTACGGCCTGCACCTTCGCTTTATCCTTCTCCTTAATCTCCGCAAGCCCTTTGTATGTACCAGCCTGTGAGTTGAAAAGTCCCTCAATTTGATAAAACGGTTCCGGCTTGAAGTTTTCAATCTCTTTATGCCGTTGATAGATCAAGTAAACCGTCGGTGACTGCACCCGTCCAATCGTGAGGTAGCTTCCATACCCTTTTTTCTGCAGATGCAAAGTAAACAGCCGGCTGGCATTGATTCCTACCATCCAGTCACTGATCTGCCTGGCTTTCGCTTCATCAAACAGCAACAAATCCTTCTTGTTATTCTGCAACGCTTTGAAGCCTTTCCGCACTTCATCCTTTTCAAGCGAATTGATCCAAAGACGCTGAACCGGCTTACCTTTTACACCAGTTAATTGAAGGATACTGTAAAAAATATTCGAGCCTTCGCGATCGACATCGGCTCCATTGACGATGACATCCGCCTGTTGAAACAGCTTTTTGACTGCCTGGAATTGCTCCCACTTGCCTTTTGCCACTTTTTCTAGAAATCGTTCCGGTACAATCGGCAGCTGCTCAAGCTTCCACTTCTTCCACTCAGGCTTGTAATCGTGGGGCTCCTTCAGTTCTACCAGATGCCCGACACCCCAAGTGATGGTCGCACCATCCGGGAACGTATCATCGGGCTGGAGCCTGATATGGGTTTTCGTCTTTTCCTGGACCTTGAATGCCTCTGCGTATGCTTTTGCCTGCGAGGGCTTTTCCGCTAAGATGACTACATTCGCCATGTGTTCGTACTCCTTTCGACGGGTTGATGGAAAATTAAATAGAGGATAAAAAAAGAGGGTTGAATGGAGGATTACTAGTGCAGGAATGAAAGAACATACATTCCCATCTCCCATTATACTACACGTGCTAAGTGAATGGCAGGGAAAATCTGTTTACACAAAAATAAAGCAGGCACCGTTTACCGGTTGCCCGCTCCCTATTTGCGTACTAATTTTGCGACTGATTCCACATGAAAAGTCTGTGGAAACATATCGACCGGCTGGATTTCTTCCACCTTATAGCCGTTTTTCTCCAAATACTTCATATCCCGTGCCTGCGTTTCCGGGTTACAGGATACATAGACGACCCGCTTCGGCTTCAGCTTTGCGACGCTTGATAAAAATGCTTCGTCACTGCCGCTTCTCGGCGGATCGAGAATCACTACATCGGCTTTTTCGCCGCGGTTTGCCATCTGCACCATAAACTCACCGGCATCACCTTGATAAAATCTCGCATTGGTTACATCGTTACGTTTGGAGTTACGGATGGCATCTTTAACAGCGTCTTTGTTCAGCTCTACCCCGATGACTTTCCCCGCTCTCCGACTGGCGATCAAACCGATCGTCCCGATGCCGCAGTATGCGTCCACTACGGTTTCCTTGCCGGTCAGCTCTGCCATTTCAATCGCCTTACCGTATAGCTTTTCCGTCTGGACCGGATTGATCTGGTAGAAGGACTTGGCTGAAATCTCGAATTTCAGGCCGCACAAGGTATCGGTAATTGTTCCCTTGCCGAACAGCACCTTTTCCTGATCGCCAAGCACCATACTGTCGCTCCGCGTGTTTACATTCAGAAGGATCGTCGTGATTTCCGGGTGGGCGTTCCTGAGCGTTTGGACAAACTTCTTCTTCCCTTTGAACTCAGGGGAAGCAGCTACAAGCACGACCATGATCTCGCCGCTCACTTTCCCGACCTTGATCAGTACGTGGCGCAGAAATCCCTGCCCTGTATCTTCATTATATGGCTGCATCTTAGACGACTTTAGAATTCCTTTGATCGTATTGGCGATTTCATCCGATTTCGGGTCATGAATAAGACATTTATCGATTGGAATGATTTCATGCGAATGCTGCGCATACAGGCCACCGATCACCTGTCGCTTCTGATTCAACCCAAACGTCGTATGACTCTTGTTGCGGTAATCATACGGATGCTCCATCGTCATAATCGGTTCAGGCTTCACGAAAGGCTTCATCAGCTCGTCCACGACATTCTGCTTGAAGTCTTCTTGTTTGTCATTGCTCATATGCTGCAGCTGACAGCCGCCACATGCATAATAATATACGCACGGTGGCTCGACGCGGTCTTTGGATGCATCGATCACGCGCTTCAGCTTGGCATTTACGAATTTCCCGCTTTTGGATACAAGGATTTCCGCTTTTTCACCAGGAAGCAAATGCTCTACTGCGACCTCTTGACCATCCAGCTGTACAATACCTTTACCGTCACTTGTAAATCCTGAACAAGTCGTTGTTACCGTCTGCTGGCTTCCTTTATTCGAAGGTCGCTTTCCTTTCGGCTTGCCTTTCGCAGCAGGCTGTTTTCCGTATGGCTTGTCCGTCCGGTTCCGCTTCTTTCCTTGATTTCTATTTTTGTTATTTTTTCGTTTATTCATAGGCACGTCCCTACTTTAGTTCTTCTTTGACACCCAATTATAAACTACCCGCTGTCTGTAGTAAAATTCTTGAGATGCAAGGGAACGGTTCCGATGCTTCTACTAATGGAAGCGCGAGAACCGTCCCCTCGCTTCAAAAAAAGATGGCGAGCATTTGCCCGCCATCTTAGACTTCATCTATTTTAGAACCAGTTGATCTGTTCTGGTTTCAAGTTTTGGAAGATGTGCTTTGTTTCTGTATATTCTTCGATACCAAGCTTACCTAGCTCACGACCGATACCGGACTGTTTGAATCCACCCCATGGTGCATGTGGGAAGTACAGGTTGAATTCATTGATCCAAACGGTTCCCATACGCATCTTAGCTGCACAACGTTCTGCTTTTACGATATCGTTCGTAAAGACGCCGCCAGCAAGGCCGTAGATGGAGTCGTTCGCAAGCTTCACTGCTTCTTCTTCGGTGCTGAATTTTTCAACAGTGATGACAGGTCCAAAGCCTTCTTCCTGAACGACTGTCATGTCAGTCGTACAGCCTGAGAAGATCGTCGGCAGGAAGAAGAATCCTTTTTGCAGTTCCGGATCTTCCGGACGGCTGCCGCCAACTTCCACTACGGCACCTTCTTCAATACCAGCCTGTACATACTTTTCAACTTTTTCAAGGTGTTCAGCTGAGATCAGTGGTCCCATTTGGGTATCCTCATCAAAACCGCTGCCCAGCTTGAATTTCTTCACGCGCTCGACAAGTGCTTTGACGAAGTCATCGTGAATGCTTTCTTCAACGATCACTCGTGTACCTGCAGAACAGATCTGTCCAGCGTGGAAAAATACGCCGTTCAATGCCTGATCGACGGCAAGGTCGAAATCAGCATCTGCAAAAATGACGTTAGGGTTTTTCCCGCCAAGCTCAAGCGCCAATTTTTTCACGTTGGAGCTTGCTGCCTGCATGATTTTCTTACCAGTAGCGATTCCGCCTGTGAAGGAAATCAGGTCGACATCTTCGCTTGTGGACAGTTCTGCACCAACCGTGCTTCCTGAACCAAGTACAAGGTTGACGACACCAGCAGGAACGCCTGCTTCTTCCATCAATTCGAATACTTTGATCGTTGTTAGTGGTGTAATTTCACTAGGCTTCATGATCAGTGTGTTACCTGTTGCTAATGCTGGAGCCAGCTTCCAGGATGCCTGTAGCAAAGGGTAGTTCCACGGTGTAATCTGACCGCAGACACCGACAGGTTCACGGACAACTTTACTTACAGAATTCGGAATTGGAGAATCGATCAGCTCCCCGCCATCTTTATCAGCAATTTCTCCATAGTAACGGAAAACTCCGGCAATATCGTCCATGTCTCCGCGGCTTTCTTCTACTGTTTTACCAGTGTCCAAAGATTCAAGCTCTGCGAGTTCTTCTTTATCTCGTTCAATCAGTTCAGCAATTTTACGTACAATCGCTCCACGTTCTGTAGCAGGAGTAGCAGACCATTCTCCGTTATCAAACGCGGTTCTTGCTGCTGCGATTGCTTTTTTCGTCTCGGATTCGTCACCTTCTGGAACGGTTGCAATGACTTCCTGGTTGTAAGGATTGATGATGTCTCGTGTCTTACCAGAGATTGCGTCTACCCATTGACCATCAATGTATTGTTTAAGTTTCAGATTCAAGTCTCTCACTCCCATTTTTTAGTGTGGATTTATATAAACAGGGATAGTGGCCTTCAGAGGAAGGCCACTTATTCTTTACCCTTTTACAGTACCTGCATCTGCTGGATGCTCACCATGACGATAGAAGTCCAGGTTAAGCGGGTCCAGTGGTTTACGTCCTAGGATCAGGTCGGCTGCTTTTTCTGCAAGCATCAATACTGGTGCATGGATGTTTCCGTTTGTAACATAAGGCATTGCAGAAGCATCAACGACTCTGACGTTCTCAAGGCCGTGGACCTTCATGGAGTTCGGATCTACGACTGCCATTGGATCAGATTCTGGTCCCATTTTCGCTGTACAGCTTGGGTGTAGTGCAGTTTCCGCATCTTCCGCAACCCATTCAAGGATTTCATCATCTGTCTGGACATCAGGACCAGGAGAGATTTCACCAGAATTGTACGGCGCCATGGAAGGCTGGTTCATGATGTTTCTAGTTACACGTACCGCTTCAATCCACTCACGCTTGTCCTGTTCTGTTGATAGATAGTTGTACACCATGCTTGGGTGTTCTTTAGGGTTTGTAGAACGGATTTTCAGTGATCCACGTGCATCGGAGTACATAGGTCCGACGTGTACCTGGAATCCGTGTTTCGTTTCCGCTTTTTGACCATCGTAACGTACCGCTAGTGGAAGGAAGTGGAACATCAAATTCGGATATTTCACATCTTCGTTGGAACGTACGAATCCGCCACCTTCGAAGTGGTTCGTCGCAGCTGGACCTTTACGTCCAAGAAGCCACTGCAGGCCGATCCAAGGCATACGAGCTTTGTTCAAGTTCGGCTGCTGGGAAACAGGCTGCGGGCAACCATATTGGATATATGCTTCCAGGTGGTCCTGAAGGTTTTCCCCTACACCAGGAAGATCTACTACTGGTTCGATACCTAGTGAACGCAAGTGCTTCGCGTCACCAACACCAGACAATTGAAGCATCTGTGGCGTGTTGATCGCACCGCCGGCAAGGATGACTTCACCAGCTGTTACAGTATGATCTTTCCCATTTCGGTGATAGGCTACACCTGTTGCTTTTCTACCATCGAATTCAATTTTCTTAACGAATGCACGCGTTCTTACAGTAAGATTTGAACGCTTCATAGCCGGGTGCAAGTACGCACGGGAAGCGGACATTCTTCTACCTTTATACACGTGCTTATCGAAAGGACCGAAACCTTCCTGTCTAAAACCGTTCACGTCAGGAGTACGTGAGTAACCAGCCTCTACAGCTGAGTTGAAGAACGCTTCGAATAGAGGGTTCTTCGCAGGGCCACGTTCCAATTTGATTGGACCATCATGGCCACGATACTCATCATCAGAGTCGGCAGCCAATGAATTTTCCAGGCGTTTGAAGTATGGAAGACAGTGGGCGAAGTCCCAGTTCTCCATTCCTTCGTCTGCTCCCCAACGTTCGTAGTCCATCGGGTTACCACGCTGATAGATCATCCCGTTGATGGAGCTTGAACCTCCAAGCAGCTTACCGCGGGCATGCTTGATTTTACGTCCACCCATATGTGGTTCTGGATCAGATTCATACTTCCAGTCGTACAAGCTCTTTCCAGCTGGGAATGGCAATGCTGCCGGCATCTGGATCAATAGATCCCATGCATAGTCACTGCGTCCCGCTTCCAATACAAGGACACTCTTCTTCCCATCTGCGCTTAGACGGTCACCCATTACGGATCCCGCACTACCTCCGCCAATAATGACATAATCGAATTGTTCACTCATGTTATGACCTCCTATGATGTAATGAATTGAATGCATGAATGAAAGTTAGAAAAGCATTCATTTGATATATGAAAAATGATTAGTTCCAATAAGGACTTGATCTAACGATTGTCTTAACAAACCGGATCTTACTCACAAAAAGCAATGCCAGAAAGTGGCTGCTACCACACTTATCTGCCACTTATTTTCCGGTTCGTTAATTTCGTTAAATTTTTATTTAACGTTTTTAACAGTTTTAAATATACCATGGTGAATTTTTTTTGTAAACCGCTGACTCTCTATTTTTTATGATTTTTCGACAGGTTGAAAAGTTTTAGAGCTTCAGTGAAACCCCTCTAGAGCCTTCCCCTTCAATAGTAGAGGAATAAAAAGACCTGTCTTTTTCATAATAAGAAGGAATTTCTATGGAAAGGATTGGTGTTATGAAGAAAGTATTTGTATTAGGTTTAGCTTTATTACTTTCTCTAGGTGTGGTTACTGAACCAAATAATGTTGCAGCGGAGACAGAGAAACAGAGCCTTACTGAAGCTGAAGTGAAGTTTGCCAATGATTTACGCAGACTCTGGGTCGACCATGTGTTGTGGACAAGCAATTATATTACAAGTGCCACTACAGCCGGAGCAGAGGATCAACAGCAGGTGTTGGAGCGGCTTCTGAAAAATCAGGAGGATATCGGGAATGCAATCAAGCCCGTGTACGGTGAAGACGCGGGGAACGAACTCACTGAATTGCTCAAGGAGCATATCGTCATTGCCGGCAAAATCGTAGATGCAGCTAAAGTTGGAGATCAATCCAAGGTGGATCAACTCAACGAAGAATGGGTGAAGAATGCCGATGACATAGCAGTCTTCCTGAGCCAGGCTAACCCACATTTGGCAAAAGACGAACTGAAAAAACTTTTATACATGCATCTTGAATTGGTTTCGGATGACCTGACTGCAAGCCTGCAGAAAGATTGGGAAGCAAGAATCGCGGCGATTGATGAAGGAATGACCCATATCATTCTTATGTCCGATGTTATAGCAGATGGAGTGATCAAACAGTTTCCGGATAAATTCAATTGATGAAAATAAAAAAGCTTTGGCGCGTGCCAAAGCTTTTTTTGTTGCAGAAAAAATTACAGATTATGAGCCCCTTCCATTAATGTTCTTCCTAATGGCGGATTATGTAAGTGTGAAACCAACTCGTATTGGGTACGTTCTTCAATATGTTCAACTTATCATCTGCAAATTCATATTAAGGAGTCCATAACCAATATGACCTGGATCTATATAATGATTTTTATCGTCTCAGCCATTGTATCTGCCTTCGCTGCTGTTCAACTTTCCAAGCATGCAGATACCATCAGTAAACAAACGAAGCTTGGGGGAGTACTGATCGGTACCATCTTCCTAGCTGTAGCCACGTCCTTACCCGAACTGACTGCAACCATCCCGGCCAGCCTGATCGGGAGCGCCGACATTGCAGTTGGTAATGGACTTGGAAGTGTATTATTCAACATCTTCTTTTTATTTCTATTAGACCTTCACTTCCGAAACAAGCGCTTGTTTCTTCGTGTCTCACATACGCACATCTATACTGGCGTGGTTGCTCTCCTGCTTTGTACAGTCACGGGAATCGGTCTCGCCGCCAACCTTTCTATTTCTGCACTGAACATCGGCCTTATAAGTTTTATCATTGCCTTCATTTATATAGGAGGTATGTGGTTCCTTTCCAAAACAGAGAAACCAGAGGCTACAGAAGAGGCTGACACATTGCTCACCACCGATTCAACGGTTCGGCAGACTGTGAAGAAATTCATTCTTTTTGCTTTCGTCATCTTTGTGTTCGGAAGCGCCCTCTCACTGACTGGAGATGCGATCGCGAAAAATACAGGAATGAGTACGTCGACAGTAGGCAGCATACTGGTTGCGTTGGCTACATCCATTCCGGATGCCATGGGTGTCTATACAGCGTTGAGGCTGTCCAACGTCAATCTGGCCATCGGGACGATTCTTGGAAGTAACGTCTTCAACATATTGGTGATTGCCATCGGGGATGTGTTTTACCTCAAGGGGGATATTTGGCAGGACACCAGCAGCGACTTAATGTATATGTCCATTGTCGGTTTCATCCTGACTGCCTTAGTGATGCTTATTACGAAAAGAGACCGGACGAGGAATACGTTCACCTATAGTCTCCCTTCAGCAGTAGCCGTGGTTACGTACCTGATTGTCGTTGGCTATATAATCATTTAAATTCTAGAAAAAGAGGCATCCCAAAATTTGAGATGCCTCTTTTTCTTATATTATATTTTTTCGAATCTGATTTCACATTTTCCCGGGCATGATCGCCGTGAAGTTCTAATTGGTGCAGTCGTTTATAGGTGGTGAACGAAAACGAATCCGATATCTGACCTGTCACCGGTTGCTGGAACATGACGTCTTTCCTTTTCCCCTTAGGAGCAGATCGAGTGAACCTTCTTCAAGCTCCACGTCATAGTGCAGCACGTAATTATGGTCCTTTTTCAATAGGAAATCATTGTATTGGATCCCGTTGATTTTTTTAAAACTAGTAGATAGTTTCGTAGTCGTCTTCACACTCTTCCCGGTAAAGGAATTCAGCCTTACGATTTTCAGCTTTACGAGTATGTACAGGATGGCGGCTAGCACGGCTAATTCTTTAAGGTAATCAATCACAGGAATCTATGTAAAGATACCACTCATTTTAACATAGAAAGTTAAGTGCAAAAGGTATCGAACAAATAAAAAAAGAACTCAAGCACGGGCTCGAACTCCTAATGGATGATCCTAATCAGTGTACATCAGAGAGCGTTAATTGTGATTACGAAACACACTTCTCCACTCTCCAAGTAAGTTCACCCTCTAAAAGGATGCTATTTAATTTGTCGGCCGCCTGTTCAGCGTCATTCGATTGCATGAAAATCTTTTCTCTGCGATCAATACTATCTTTAAGCGTTTCGACTGAGTCATTAAAACCTCTAATGATTCTGTACATTCGATCAGTCTCCCTAAAATAATTGTATAACTTTTGTATAATTTATTTATACCTTATTTCTGTTAAGTAATCAAGCTTTATTTAAATATAGTAATAGTAAATAATTCTCTCAAATCTATCACCACAGAAAAACGGCGGTCCCAGCATCAGCATAGGACACGCCGTTTTTAACGTTCACTCTCTATTAAATCCGCTATCAAAATATATCTATCTGGCGCAGAACCGATGAAATCGAACGGATAACAAGTAGACACCGTCAACGTCGCCTTAGGTTTAGGAACAATGACGGTGCGATCATCCTGGTCGACGATCCTCACTTTCCTTACCCGGTACGTGAACTTGCCAGCTTCTGTTTTGACGGTCAATTCATCCCCTACTCCGACCTCACCAAGCCGCCGGAACACAGTATCCCGATGGCCGGATAGCACCGTGTTATCCTGCTCTCCCGGCATCACGCTGTCTGCGAAATGCCCAACACCTTTTTCCAATTCGTCTTCATCTGTACCATGGTAGATCTGTAGACTTTCATCCAGATTAGGGATGATCAGCTCTCCCATATGCTCTCCTATTTCTGGGGCCGAGGTATACAAAGCATCTTCGGAGCGGCTGGCTGCCTTTTTCACAGCCAGGCTCACTTCCTTTTCTTCTGCCTCAAGCGATGGTTCCGCACTGGTTTTATAGAGATAGTACCCTTTCAGAAAAGGATAGGCATTCGTACTTGTGAACCATAACCCGAAAGCCAACAGTCCCATACTCACGAATAGTAACACGAGCCTTTTCTTACCCCTTTTACGTTGTTTCCTTGACCTCATCTTTTACGCACCCTGTCTGCGGAAGTGACGGAACGCCAAGAAACCGAATCCCATCGCACCCAAACCGAGCAGCATGTTAGCCAGGTATCCTCCATTTGTATCCGGTAGCTTTCCACCTTTGACTGTCTTCGCAACTGCAGCAGGCTTATCTGCAGCTTGTTTCGTTTCCGCTACCTTTTCAACGACAGGAAGATCCTCGGCTGTTTCTTTGATTAAATCCGAGCCGAACATTTCACCAGTCAAAATGAAATCAGCTAAAAATTCTCCTTGAAGGTTGTATAGGACAACCTTGAGGTCGAAGCCTTCCACCTCTGTCATCTTCAGCAGATCCGCAAGGGAGATTGCCTCTTCTCCACCGTCTTTCACCAAAAAGAACTCCGCATCCATTTCAAACAGGGCAAGCAATCGCTGCATGATGGACAATAATTCAGCAATTTGTTCAGCTGTCAGCTCTGTTGCTGATTCGAATTCCTCGAATGCCATCAGGCGCTCATAAAGGCCATCCAGCTCAGCTTCCATCGCTGTGATATCCAGACTTTCCAGGTGAAGGAATACGCGCTCCAACTCTTCCTCTGTCAGTCCGAACTCACTGAACAAATCTTCATAATCAATATCAACCATCTCTTCAATCAAGTAAAATTCAATATCATCTATAAACGTGTAATCCTCAACCGCTTCCCCATATTCAGCTAGAATATCATCCAGCTCCTGACGGGTGAGGCCGTAAGTATCCAATAATTCTTGCAAACTCTCATCTGTGATGATCGGTCCAAGAAAATCTTCCAACTCGGCCATTGATTCGAAATCATTAAGCTGTAAATCGTAATTCTCCCATAAATAGGTATCCAACTCTTCCTCTGTCCATTGGAGCTCTGTAAGATAAGCATCCAATTCTCCTTGATCGATTGCTGCAAAACTAGTAACTGGAAAACTACTTAACATCAACACAACAGCGAAACCCAGCAACAGCAACTTTTTCAACTTCCATCTTCCTCTACGTTTTGATAATTACAGAATAATTATAATCGAGACTTACAGAAAAAGGATACAATTATTTTCATGGAAGATGAAGTTTTTTACGTCCGTCACATTAGGGTTTTAAACCATTGCTGATTGCCTTCAGTCGAGGATCTTGACCACCGTTCTCCCTCTTATTTTCCCTTTCAAAATTTCCTGCAATGTCTCAGGCAATTCCTGCAGAGTTACCTCGGTTTCCATCTCTTCCAGATTGTCAGGCTTCAAGCCATCAGCCAGCCGCTTCCAAATCTGCTCTCTTAACTCTTTCGGGCAATATACGGAGTCCACACCAGCTAAATGTACGTTTCTAAGAATAAAAGGAAATACAGTAGTCGGCACTTCCACTCCACCTGTCAATCCACTGACAGCCACTGTACCACCATAATTGATGTTACTCAGAATGGCTGCTAATGTCTTTCCTCCAACGGGATCGACGGCACCTGCCCAACGTTGTTTGCCTAGCGGACGAAGTTTCTCTGGGGTTACCTCTTCTCTCGAAATGACTTCCGCCGCTCCTAATTTCTTCAAGTAATCGACTTCAGATGCTTTTCCTGTACTCGCGACTACACGATAATTTCGTTTTGCTAGCATCGCGATCGCCATACTGCCTACTCCGCCTGTTGCCCCTGTAACTAGAATATCTCCATCCTCCGGGGTTGTTCCGTTTTGTTCCAACTGATGTACAGAAAGTGCTGCGGTGAATCCAGCAGTACCAAATACCATCGCTTCTTTGAAGGATAATCCTTCTGGCAATGGGACGACCCAGTCTCCTGGAACTCTTGCATATTCACTGTAACCACCATAATGTGAAACGCCCAATTCATAGCTGGTCACAATGACGGGATCTCCTTCAGAATAGCGGGAATCATTGGAAGTGACGATGGTACCTGCAAGGTCAATCCCAGGTACGAACGGATAGGATTGAACAATTTTCCCATCCGGGATCGAAGCCAGTCCATCCTTATAGTTCACACTTGAGTAATGGACACGGATCGTCACATCACCTTCTGGCAAGTCGTCGAACGACAGTTTTTCTATATTTACATGAAAGTCCTGCTCCTCTTTATTTACTACTAAAGCGTTGAATGTTTCAGACATGTTGGAAACTCTCCTTATTGTATGAATTCCTCTCATTCTATTAAAAAGGCGGCTTATAACTCAAGGAGAACGATTTATGTTCAACTTCTAGTTATTTTGAATGAGTTTATTACTTTTTCCCAGAAGTAACCTTTTTTCACGTTTAGGAAAAAGAAATTTCAGGAATTGCGATAAAACCTATCTTAAAATAGTAATTTTAATTCGAACCTAAGATTCAGGAATGTATATAACGTTAAATTTCTTTAGGAGGGAGACAATGAGATTTACAGGTATTATCTTAGTTGTACTGGCTGCGATATTTTGGGGAATTACCGGTGGAATTGCGAACATTTTGATGGATAAGGGGTGGGATCCTATTGTGATATCACTTTACCGAGGGGGTGTTGGATTCATAAGTGCTTTCATATGGCTTTTAATCAGCTTTAGAAAAAGCTTCACAAAGTCCCCACGTTTACATTTCTGGTCAATGATAGCAGGGATTGGTGTTGCCGGGAATTTCACTTTTTATTTTCTAAGCATCCAATCCGCAAGCATTGCGGTTGCTGCTACGTTAATGTACACCGCCCCTATCTTCGTCCTGTTGTTTTCGTTTTTATTCGGAATCGAACGCTCGACTTGGTTTAAATGGGGCGCCATTGCAAGTGTCCTTGCAGGGATCGCATTGCTTACTGGTGCATACGATCCCGATGATATTTCCGTGAGCTTTTTAGGGATGGCTGCGGGACTGGCTTCTGCCCTTTCCTACGCACTGTTCATCTTCGGATTTAAAAATGCCTGTGAGAACGGAACGCCACAGACCCTTTTAACCACTGCATTTCTATCGTTCAGCATCATCCTGCTTCTCTTTGCTGATAAAGGAGAAGTAGCTAGTGTGGTGACATCCAGTGACCTTGGCTGGTTTGTACTGATGGGAATTTTGGGTGCCGGTATTTCCTTTATCCTGTATGTGATCGGGATACGGAGGACGGCTCCGTCGACCGCTGCGATGGTAGCGATGATCGAGCCAGTGACCGCTTCGTTATTCGGCGTTCTTCTCCTTGGAGATAAACTGGGAACGATGCAGCTATTAGGAATGGTAGTGATTCTGGGTACGGTGACTGTCCTTAGTGTCAAACAGGCCTAAAAAAAAGTCGGAGGCTGAGTCGGCTCCCCACTCTTTTCCAGTGATGCCAACTGCCTCCCCCTTGCACTTTTCGGCTAATACCATTAAAGTATATACTGGTTGAAATCTATCCTAAGTGGATATAGATAAGTAAGCAGAAGGTTTATACTTTAAATTTTGGGACCGCAGCGTCCTTTAAGGAAAGGTTCAGATAGATATGAAAGATAACTTCTGGCATGAATTGCCGCGACCGTTTTTTGTTCTTGCGCCGATGGAAGCAGTGACGGATGTGGTGTTTCGTCATGTCGTAAGTGAAGCAGCAAGACCTGACGTGTTTTTTACAGAGTTTACGAATACAGAGAGCTACTGCCATCCTAAAGGGAAGCACAGCCTGCGTGGACGCCTGACGTTCACAGAGGATGAGCAGCCGATCGTCGCCCACATCTGGGGAGACAAGCCCGAATACTTCCGCGAAATGAGTATCGGGATGGCGGAAATGGGATATCGAGGAATTGATATCAACATGGGCTGTCCTGCACAGAATGTGGCAACGAAAGGGAAAGGCTGCGGACTGATCCGCCGTCCGGACGTCGCAGCAGACATCATTCAGGCAGCCAAAGCCGGCGGACTTCCCGTCAGCGTGAAGACCCGTCTCGGGTACACCGAAGTTGATGAATGGCGCGACTGGCTCAAGCACCTGCTTGAACAGGACATCGTCAACCTGTCCATCCACCTTCGTACGAAAAAAGAAATGAGTAAAGTCCCAGCACACTGGGAGCTGATCCCTGAGATCAAGCAGCTTCGTGATGAAGTGGCACCACACACACTTCTGACGATCAATGGAGATATTCCTGACCGTCAAAAAGGGCTTGAACTCGTTGAAAAATACGGAGTGGATGGCGTCATGATCGGACGTGGAATCTTCCACAACCCGTACGCCTTTGCCGAAGAGAAGAAAGATCCTACAAGCGAAGAACTACTCGATCTCCTTCGCCTGCAGCTCGATCTTCACGATAAATATTCGGAAGAGCTCGAACCACGCCTGTTCCCACCGCTTCGCCGCTTCTTCAAGATTTATGTTCGAGGTTTCCGCGGAGCAAGTGAGTTGAGGAACGAATTGATGAACACCAATTCGACCGATGAAGTTCGTGCAGCGCTCGATAAGTTCGAGGAAGAGTATGGTGGTGTGGACGAAGAGAAGGGTTTTACTGTTTCGAAATAATATTATAGAAAAGAGAGAAAAGCCAAACGCGCTTTTCTCTCTTTTTATTACATAAGAAAATCCCTCAGATATTATGAAGCATTTCTCTTCAATTTTGAAATTATACTTAATAATACCCTGAACAATAAAGCAGCTAGAATAGCAAAGATCAGGACTCCAATCAACTCAGCCCATTTACCAGTATTAAAAATTTCTATGAATGACACAACGATGAATAAAGCCCAAAATATTACCGTAGCCCAATAAAAATAATGAAAAACTTTACTTTCGTTAGAAGGGTCCCCAAACAGTGAAAATATTACTTTCTTCATAAACATCTCCCCTTTCAGAAGATATTCCATTTTCGAAAGCATCAACTGTTATTCAATACCCTAATATGTAAAATATAACCAACATCGACGTGCGATAGCTACACTAAAACATCAGCTAATAACTTCCAATCAAACCACCGGCCATGCCCATCAGTTTCCCCAACCGTTTTCCGCTCGACTTTTCCGTTTGAAACGTAATCGATATGCAGCTTCCAATCCTCCATATTGTTGTAAATATGAAAAACCTCTCTACTCTTGCTAATATCACTTATCTGTTGCCTTAAGTTGTCTTTTACTTCAGCCGGCAATTGATTAGCCACATGCGTATGGAAAATACAAAGCATAGTATGTAAAGGGAGTCCTTCAATCACTTTTAATAAGAGCTTCACACCATCCCCTTCAATAAGATTGGGAGGATTATCTCTAAGTTGTTTAGACGCATCTTCCAGGTTGTTGAGCCTGTCCGTATGCTCAGGCCATATGAGTGCTTTCAGCCATAAATATTCTTCCTCGTTTGTAAGGTCACTCACATGTAAATCGATTCCTCGCCGATCATTTACTGGTGGGGTTGACGTTAGTAATTCGTGAGGCAGTTTTCCTTCCCTTACGGTGGACGTCAAATGGACGAAGGAATCTTCATTTCCGTATGAGTCTTGGTTATCATATGAATAAGAATATTGATCCCACAGCAGCTGGAGCCCTGCGCTGGTTCCAATCTCCACAAGTGAGAGTGGTCTATTGGTTTGGTTATAGATATAGCAGAATACAGGATATAAGTACGCACAGCGCCGGACTTCATTTGTTTGTACTAGTTTATTTTTCATAAGAAATGTCAGTTCCTCTAGATTCTCCTGACAAAAATTTTTGAACGCTGCAAACAGCTGATTATCCTGTCGGGCATTGTCGGTTATGCTTGGGTAATATTCCCTGAGCTTGTGATCATAGCCCTTGAGCAGTAAATAATGGACGGACCCTAAAAGCAGATTTGGAATCGGCTGTCCTTCTCGTGCTGATAAACTCAGCTGCAATAAATCCCGATCTTCCGAAATCTGTAAAGATAGCTCCCTATATAAATCACTCGAGCCTTTACATTCCGAAACAGCAAAGTTATAGAATCGTTCTGCAGCACTCTTTAAATTCATCTCTTTCCCCTCCCTTTATTTTGCATAGCAAGCTTACCCAATTATTTTCTTCAAATCTAAAACCGCCTTTTCAGCAGACTGTAACGCTCCTTCAAGATGTCCTCCAAACAGGTCACTTGTCTCTGTTCCAGCAAAAATAATTTTGTTTTCCCACACCACAGCCTTTGGGGATGGACCATATTGAGGGAATTCTCTCAGAGGATCGTTGTCCTCCTCAACTGCAGTATTAGCATCTTTGGCCCAATCTTTATAAAGGACCGCACTTACATTTCGAGCCTCTGGTCCAAAGAGTCTTACCAGTTGCTCCATTACCTTTTTCATAAGTTCTTCTTCACCAAGCTCTGCGCGTTCTTTTGCCGGCATTCCGAAGAACCCGAATAATGCTCCAGCACCTGATTCATTCGAAGCATCATGGATTTCCTGCAATGGACCAGCCCAGCTTGTAACGAATCCAGAGAGCCCCGCTTCCCTCCAGAACGGACGATCATAAGCGACAATCACCTTAGCATGTCCAGCCATCCAAGTAGGTTTACTTTCAAGGTCAGTAATCAAACCTGAAGGCAGCGAAGGACTGAATTCAATATGACGCACGACCATTCGAGGCGGCAATGCCAGAATCACTGCACGTGCTGGAATTTCTTTTTTCTCTCCATCAAGAGACTGCGTTTCCACCGTAACAACACCAGCTTCTTCCTGGCGAATTGCTGTTACTTTAGTATTTAACTCGATTACCCCTGATGGAATCCTAGCTGCAACAGCATCAATAAGTGTCTGCACACCTCCGATGAACCGCATGGACCTCGCACCAGAATTCGGAGGTAGCACATAGCGATCAGGTGCTGTATGGGGGGATCGCTCCGCAAGCATTGCCCCTTCCGTGTACTGGTCGAACGTTTCTAAATTAAGTTCATTTACAAGATTGCTGATTGTGCGTTCATACTGCGGCCAGAACCAAGTCGGACCGAGATCGAATTTTCCTAGTTCAGGTTTATTTGGGTCAGAGCTGCTCAATACTCGACCACCAATTCTATCTCTGGCTTCTAAAACCTTGCATGCTATCCCCTGTTTAGTAAGTAGGGATGCCGTTCGCAGACCACTTAGCCCTGCTCCAACGATGACTACAGGATTGTTCATACGCTCTCCCCCTTTCTTTTCAGGCTAATATTATTAAATCATTTTACTATGTAATGGAATGAAAGAATAATCTGCGACATTGTAAGCAATGATTTTTTTCATACATAAACCGACCTGTGATATACTAAAGCGATGAAAAGAAGACTAGGAGGATCCTATGTTATCGTTTGAAGAAAAACTGGCGATCATTGAAGAGTTCGAGGAATTGGAAAAGAAGGAGATTTCTCTTGGACGAGTGAATTTCCACTATGAAGAAAGCCTTTATGATAAAAAAATCGTTGTCTATCGCTTGCATCCGAATGGGAACGGCTTTGTCTATGCAGGTCAAATCGAGGACTACCCTGTCGATGATAGAGGTATGGTAAACATCAAGGACTTCAGTGCGGATGAATTACGTGAACTGATTCGAGATGCAATTGACTCCCTATCCCTCTCCCCTGCTGAGAAGGATCCTATCATGGAAGAATGGCTGAATGAACATGATCAGGCACTTGTGCTGATGAGGGAAGATGATGGCTACAACGTGTATGCCGAGGAGCAGTTGGAAGGAACATTCAATTCTTATGAAGAAGCGGCCAATTTCCTTGAACAGGAAGGGTTCAGTCGTTTATAAAGAGAGCTGCGTGCTCTCTTTTTTCATGTCATAAGTTAAAAAGCCTCCCGTAGTTCCAAGAATGAATCCAAGGAAATCTCAGTTAAGATGGTTTAAAACACTTTCCACCCTCTCTTTACTACTTACCTTGTAAAAGATAAATCACCCGAATGACTACCCCCTTGTTAAGCGTGGGCAGTCATTCGGGTAATAAGACTTCTATTGTGTCTCAGCTCAATTACTTGAGGCGCTTTAATTCTTCTAATACTTCAGATGGTTCAGCACGATCCTTATAATCTGATTTAGTATATTCATAAGCGATTGTGCCATCTTCGCTTATGATATACGTCGCCGCTACCGGAAGTGTCCAAGTCTCATCGCCGTTATGTTTATTTACACCAAGGCCTTTATTTTTATATACCTCTACTAAATAATCCGGCAGTTGATAAACTAAATTGAATTGGTTAGCCACTTCATTGCCTTCATCACTTAATACCATGTATTCTAAATTATTTTTTTCCTGGGTTGAAAGTGAATGGTCTGGCGTTTCAGGACTGATTGCGATCAACTCTGCCCCCTGATTGTGGATATCACCTACGATTTGCTGATACGCTCTTAGCTCCATATTGCAATATGGGCACCAGCCACCGCGATAAAATGTTAGTACAACAGGGCCTTGCTTTAACTGTTCATATAGCTCAACTGTTTCTCCATTAGCGTTCGGCAGCTTGAAGTTCGGAGCCTTCGCACCTTCCTTCAATCCCTTACCTTCATCAGATGCTTCCAACTCATCAATTGCATCTTTCATTTTCGTTTGAACATCCTCAGATGCAGATGCTTTGAATTTTTCTATATACTGATCGAACTGGTGTCTCATTTCTGTTTTCAACAAAAAAACCACCTTTTCTTATTGGTTTAATTGTTATTATAAAACGGCTGGTTGCTAACATAAAATTATCTGTTTGAGCTTCATACGAGAAACTGAAGCTGTACACTTAAGAGGACTATTGCTCCAACCCCGCTACCCCGAAACCACCAGGACCTGAATGAGTCGATATCATCCCGCCCGCCTGAATCCATCTCACATTTTCGAAGCCGTTTTCCTTAGCTACCTCATCCATCCGTTGCTTGATACTTTCATCAAGTCCGATGGAGTAGATGAAATAAAGCTGCTCCCGATCAATGTTGAATTCACTCAAGTAATCATTCATGAGCTTTTCAGTGGCTCCACTCATTTTCCCTCGGTACTTCTTCGTGGACATCAGCTTGCCATTCTTCAACTCGATGCATGGCTTGATCTTCAACAGCGTTCCAATCAGTGAAGCCATATTGCTTACCCGGCCTCCCGCTTTAAGAAACTCCAGGCTACCCGGGATGAAAGCCAGCCTTGATTTAGGAACGACTGATTCTATTTTTTCAACTAAGCGTTCCGGTTCAATGTCCGGTTCTTTTTTTAGTACTTGAGCAGCATACACTACTATAGCGGCCAATCCACCAGTAACGTTCAACGCATCAATAAGATAGATGTCCTCAAATTCTTCCGCAGCAATAACTGCATTTTGAAATGATGAGGACGCCTTAGATGTATAACCAACATGGACAATGATGCAATCAGGATCATTTTCTCTTATCGATGTAAATAGCTCTTGATACTCATGAACATTTGTTGCGGTAGTCGAGGGTATTTTCTTCGTGCGTTCGTAATAGTCATAAATATCTTCGACAGGCAAAGAACCGTCCAGATAATCCTTTCCATCCATAATGATGTGCATGGGAACTACTTGAACACCGTACTCTTCAGCCAAATCACTCGGTAAGTCGGCACCGCTCTCGGTCGATAAGATAATCCTTCGCATACGATTTCCCCCTTGGTTATATTAAAGCGCTTACTTTTCAGATACTTTAACTATACATGATTAAACTGTATTAGCATTGTTTTATTTAATGCATAGAACACTATCAAAAAAAGATGAAGCCTTCTCTTCAGGCTTCATCTTTGGCGTGGTAGATTAAATTTATTTCTTACCATCCTCAAAGTGCACAGTGTCTTTCAAATCATTGCCTTCTTCCATGGAATTACTGCTGGACATCTTTTTCACAAATTCCTTCACGGTCTTGACGCTAAGACCGGATTCCCAGAACTCAGCAATTTCGGGGTTCACTTTGACCAATACAACATCTGGATCGTCGGCAGATGCGTTCAACACTTTTTCGATAATCTTATTCCAGTATTGCTTTTTCTTCTCGTCATCCTGAACAAATTCAGCCCTTCCACTGATCGAGACATAGGAACTCCCTGCGTATGCAAGATTAACTGCAGGATTACGTATGATATCCCTATACTTCTCTGTATCTTTTTTGGTTATGAACCAGATCTCTTCATTATCCATTTCCACTTCCTGCGTTTGCATCGGCCGGGACATCAACCTGCCCTCCGGAGATATCGTAGTCAACATCGCTACCTTCTCATCTTTAATCAAGTCTTTGATTTTCTTGACGGTCTCCTGATTTTCTGAGTTGTGGTCAACCATGTGTGTCGTCCTCCTTCGGCTTAATTTACTATCTATCCTATTTCTATTTCCTTTTCCCGTATGAACCTAAGACTACACTTTTGGTTAAAACGCATCCATGTGGTAGATGTATAAACAGAAGCTTCCATCAATAGATTAAGGGAGTAGCTGATTCAATCATCCTATCCCCCCCAATGTACGACGATAGCGAAATAGTTGTTAAGCCGCATGAAGGGATATAATGTCACTTATCAGAGAAAGGCTATAGGATTGTAACCGCAAATGAATTACAACAATAAAAATTCAAAAAGAGCTTCCTGCTAGGACATTATAGCGGGAAGCTTTTTACTCCAATAAAGTACCGGTCATTTTTAGAACACTAAAATTGTAAAAGACTATGTACCTTTTTCAATGTAGCTACTATTCCAATAATTACAGAGTAAGTGCTGAGGACCTAGTACAGCACCTAAAGACAATTTATTGCTCTTATTTCAGGTGCTAGATCCCCACTTAAAACAAAAGTGTTTTTCTATCTTAATAAAATCGGATTAGGACAACCAAATGTATTATAAAGCATTTTTCAGGTTGATTGCCTATTAGAAGTTAGTACTTAAATATATTTTTGATATTCATATTTTCAACTCTTGAAATAAAAGGAATAAAATTGAAACATTCTTCTGCCAATAATAATAAATCTTCTTTTTTTAGTTTCTCCTCCATGACCTCCCATATTTCTTTCAAATACCTCACGTCATTTATTGCATATTCAATTTGTTTATCAGACAAATTTTCTTTACTCCAATCAGACAATCTCTCCCCCTTGTCTAATTTAATATTGAGAAATTCTTCAATTAAGTCTTTTAGAGAATTCTTTCCTTCTTCACCAAATAATAATTTCGCCGCAATTTTAGTACATATAATATTATTAACCTTATTTGTAACAAGATGGTTCATTAAGAAACGCACATCAAAAACCGCATGATGAAATATTTTTTTTATGTTTTCATTCTCTAAAACTGATAATAAGTTTGCTGGTCTATACTCTTTATTGAATTGAATAATGTAATAGCTATCGCCCGCCCTAATTTGAATAATTAAGAGATCATTCTCTATTGGATTCAAACCGTTTGTTTCAGTATCCATTGAGATTATATTTCTTTCCTTTAATAACTTATTTTTCACCTCTAGTGGTAAATCATTTTTATAAACAGTAACAGACATATAATTACTCCCCTTTGTTTAAAACATATTTATTAGAGCTCTTAACTAGATCCTCAAGTTCAGCTACATAATAGTTATATAAATCGTGTGGCTTAGAAGTATCCTTACAGATGAAAGATGGTAACTTTTTAGACTTACCCTGTGTTATTTTATTTTGAACCACTATAACTCTATTATCTATTCTATATAAAGAGTGTGCTGGGTTTGTATCATGATAAAATACTTCAATGTCTCCTTGGGTGGCTTTTTTCGCCTTCCTGTTCTTCTTAGCATAAATACTCTCCCATGTTTTACTAACTTCAGTTACTCTTTCTTTTAATTCATCAGGGGTAATACCATATGTTTTAGCTAGTGCAGTAATATATGGGGAGGTTGGAGATAATAACACAACTCTAATTTTACAATTTGAATTGATAATCCGGTCAGTTAATTCATCAGAATGATTGTTGGTCCAAGTCCTTCCATATACATGGAAAATATCTATTCTACTTTTTGCTTGTTTTATATGATAACCATAGTCAATCTCTCCAATGTTGTGGTACACACTCTCAATTCCAGTTCGGTTTATATCTTCTTTTAAATTCAGCTTTGAGAGAATTAGATTAACCAGCTTTTCTTTCATATAGTATTCATTAATACCAGTAAAAATACCAGAAATCAGAATAGCTGTACCAACATTATTCACAAATGATTGCCAAAATTGCACTTCAATTATCTGCCCAATTAAAAGTGCCCCGAGACCAATAACTACTAAACTAATAATTATAAAAACATTTCCGTATTTATAGATTTTCTTACTCAAGATAAACCCGTCCCCTTTCAAAGAAATAAAATAAATCCATTTAATTATATCAATTAAAGGTAAATTATGAAATTTTTACAATATAGTTAAAATTACCTTTCAGATGTAGAATGTGTAAAGGTGATTTTATACAGAAACAGTGATGTTATATACATTTAAGGGATGAATAGAATACTACGAGGATCGATCCTTACGTTATCTTTTTTTAAAAAAATTAAAGAGTTCGAGATATTGAAAATTAAGTATATTTCTCTTGAAATAATGAATTTTTGAAAAAGCTTTTATTATAATAAAAATCGTCATCTATCGCTTGCATCCTAATTTTAATGAGTTCGTTTACGCAAAACAAACCAAGGAATATCCTGTGGATGATAAAGTATGATAACCCGCTCATTCAATCTACTTATAGTATTTCTTGCCTTCCCCAATCATATATTAATGGAAGAGGGACGATAATTTGTTCTTAAGAATAAAGGAGAAAAATGCAAGGAAATAGGTGAAAGAATTCCAAAGTACATGATAGAAGTCGATGATTAGACTGATATGGAAAAAACTTAAGGAATAATCATAGAGGTAAAGGATGAAAAAAAAGTTTTGTTAAGTCATGATTTAATATTACTACAGTCTTGGAAGACATTGAGGCTTGTTAATTATATTACTTCAATTGGTGAAGGTAGAGTAGATGAATCTTGGCAACAAGTCCTAACCATAGGGGTATGGCTGCAACTGGGATACTTCAAGGAGAGGGTAGTACCACATAACACCTAAAGCCGTTTATGATATTAGTGCTGTGATTATGTGGATTGTGAAGTTGTCAATTATTATCAAAAAGAGGATGGATTTATATTAACCACAGTTAAAAATATTGAATTCAGCATATTTTGAAATATGCAGTTTGATGTAGGATAACTCAATAAGTTATTAGAGTGTAAACAGCCAAAAATTGTTCCATATATCGGTGCCCCTGGGTTAAAGTGATAGATTACCTTCTCCTCATTACAAAAGGGATTAGCAGGTAATACATCACGTCGCGAGATCACTTTATTAACTACAATAGAATATAAAATGAAACTCTTATATAATCTTCGGTGCTCCTTTACTAGTAATAGATGAAATTTCTTTCTTTTACATTTTGAAGTGGAAGTAATACTTAAGTAAATCAAAGAGCAAGAAAGTTACTCCTCTTAATAGTTGATGCAAAATCAGACGAACAAAAAAAGAATAAAAAATCATCTTGGAAATGGTGATTTTTTATTCCTTTATTTTTGTAAGTATTTAATTCATTTAAAAGAACGTTTGTTAAAGATATATGAGATTTAAATTTCTAATAATAAAGTTAATATATTATTTATCTAGTATGTTGTAAATCTCGTACGTCTTTTAATCTATCTAACCTTAATGTAATACTTTCCAATAGTCTTTCATATCTATCATTTAGCAACCTTTTATGAAATTCAGCTTTTTCCTCCCCTTCATTCCGATCCCAACTCAAGCCTATTAAATGCCCCCAAGAAGTAAGATCTGAGAGGTATTCAAAGTAACTGCTTGGGTTCTTATCTCGAATAAGGCCATTTGCATAATCTGAGATATAGGTGCGATTTAAAGGACTGTTTAAAATATGCTGTTTATCTTCTCTTAATTCTTTTGCAGTTCTCTCAATTGAATAATCAGCTCCTAAAGGATAGATATGATGATCATGAACCCTTAATAGACGAACTTCGTCATCGCTAACTTCAACTTCTTTAGATCTAGAGATATCCCAGGGGTTCAAACGAACTTCCTTAGAGATGTTGAAGTCTTTAGGTTGAGTACTCAACACATACTCTAAAACCCCGTTCTTAATAGCTAAAGGAACACCTTCACGTTCTTCTGACATTAGCATAAGAACAGTTCGATCAGAGTAGCCTTCACTTTTCAAGACTTTAGAGCCCCTATATTCAAAAGGATTTTGTCCACCATTTATCCATTCGTATAACTTTCTAATGTCTTCAATACATATTTGGTTTTGTTTCTCTCTATAGGAACCTCCAAATAATGAAGACCAATACCAATATTCTATTTTTGCTAAACTAGCACGACTATTCCATTTTTCATCATCACTTAAAATATATGCAATTGGTAATATCATTAATTTATAATTTAAATCATTAATACTTATTTTTCCACATCTAAATTGCAAAAACGCAAGTGCCCTTACCAAAGATTGAGTAGTCAGCTCAGTATTTTGGTTAATCTGTTCAGAATTTAGCTTCAAATGTTTTTCTTTCTTAATAAGATCGATTTTAAAATCATCAAAGTTCCCATATTCTGTATGAGAAAATATTGACAAGAGATTTAAATACTGTTCTCTAATTGGATTAATGATTTTTTTATCGTCCATCACCCCAATTTGAGTGGATGCCCACTGCCTTTGAACACTACCTCTTAGTTGATCAACTAAGCTATCTGGTATTTGTATCTCATCATTTAAGATAGAAGTAATCCTTTGTGTTAACGTTCTTTCTGTTCTATGACCAGCAGCTGCTTTAGCCACGATTAAATCATAAGTATCTAAACCTTTTCCACCTTTATTAATGTTTTCATATATAGAAGTTGCTCGACTAATTTCGGAAGCAGGTAATTGAATAACATGTAACTCTTGATCTATAACTCCTTCCAAATACTGTAAAATATCTTTTTTCCAATCAGAAGCTAGAGATGACCACGCGTCATTTAGATCCCTTTCCTCATCTTCTGAGTACTCTTCTTTATGTTCATATGCATACACCTCAGGCAATTTAGTTCCAAGAAGTTCCGTTAGTGACTTTTCCCCACCACTTACAAGTGCCTTTAGTTCATCAACTCTTTCTCTAGCTATCTTACTTAGTGTTAATTCAAGCACAGTATTAGTATGTCCAGAATACTCATAAAGTTCATATAATGGAATAACTCCCTCGTTAGCAGCGTGTTTTGCTATTTCGTTTTTTAACACATTCCCTTCAAGCAATGCTCCATCTTTTTTCACCCTGTATGATGGATGATGCCACTCATTTGTATTACTTTTTATAATTTTTTTATATTCAATATTATCAATTACTTGCCCTGGCTCTAAATTGTCTAGTTTATGAAAGGCCAAATTTTCATATCCAAAAACGTCTTCATCTTCAATCTTTGTAACATTAAGAAACCATCGGTACCGTAATTTTTTGTAAAGTTGATCATAATTTGTTTCCCATTGATCAATTGTACCGTAAAGATCAGATAAAACAGCCCTTAAAGTAGACGATCTCTGTTGCCCATCTAAAAGATACAAACAATTTTCATCCTGATCAAATTCCTCATCTTCATAGCAAAGCTGTCTGGTAGCAAAATCTCCCTTCCTCCCTTCTAATACTAAGAGTCCACCAATAGGTAACTTTACTAATACTGTCGAAAGTAGTAATTGCTGATCTGACTCTTTCCATTCGTATCCTCTTTGAAAGTTTGGTAAGACTAACTTACCGACTTCATTGTCCTCAAATAATTCTCTTAAAGATTTTGTAGTGTTCATAGTACCCCCCCAATAGTAAATCTCATTCCCCAGTATTCTACATTAAATACAATAATTCCTTTATTTCTCATATAACAAAATTCATTATTTTTAAAAAACGAAATATTTCTTCTCTTATTAGAATATATATTCTGAAAACTTATTAAACAGTTATGCTAATATATGACGTTTCTTTTATGCAGCTATATTTATAATGATTCAGTTATACGCGTTTCAAAATATTAATAGCTATACATTATTCCTTCATTTGATTTTTCAAATAAATTCATAAATAAAATGGTAAAAGGACTCCCTAATTAAACAATTCATATGAAATAAATTAAGAGGCTTCTCAATAGTGTACTCAACTAATGAGAAGCCTCTTTATATACCTAATTTATATTTGTTAACAAAATTGCAATGAACCCTTATTTATCAAGAGGTTGAGCAGATATTACATCATGCCGCCCATTCCGCCCATGCCACCCATGTCTGGCATGCCGCCGCCATTGTCTTCTTCTGGAAGATCAGCGACTACTGCTTCTGTAGTCAGGAACATAGCTGCTACGGAAGCTGCGTTTTGAAGTGCGGAACGTGTTACTTTTGTTGGGTCGACGATTCCGCTTTCGACCATGTTTACCCACTCGCCAGTCGCAGCGTTGAAGCCGACACCGACAGTTTCGCCTTTAAGGCGCTCGACGATGATGGATCCTTCAAGTCCTGCGTTGTGAGCGATTTGACGTACTGGCTCTTCAAGTGCACGTACGACGATGCTTGCGCCTGTCGCTTCGTCACCTGTAAGGTCAAGACCAGCTACTTTGTTGTAGATGTTCACTAGAGCTGTACCACCACCAGCGACGATTCCTTCTTCTACCGCTGCTCGAGTAGAGTTCAATGCGTCTTCGATGCGTAGTTTACGCTCTTTCAATTCTGTTTCAGTTGCAGCACCGACTTTGATGACTGCTACTCCGCCAGCTAGCTTAGCTAGGCGCTCTTGTAGTTTTTCTTTATCGAATTCAGAAGTGGACTCTTCTGCCTGCGCACGGATCTGGGATACGCGGTGAGCGATCTGCTCAGCGTCTCCAGCACCTTCAACGACTGTCGTGTTTTCTTTCGTTACGACAACTTTAGAAGCGCGACCAAGCTGCTGGATGCCAGTGCTCTTCAGGTCAAGGCCAAGGTCTTCTGTGATTACTTCTGCACCAGTCAATGTAGCGATATCTTCAAGCATCGCTTTACGACGGTCACCGAAGCCAGGAGCTTTAACAGCTACTGCATTGAAAGTTCCACGAAGTTTGTTTACTACTAATGTAGCAAGCGCTTCGCCTTCAACGTCTTCAGCGATCATTAGAAGTGGTTTACCTTGCTGTACGACTTGCTCAAGTACAGGAAGTACTTCTTGGATGTTACCGATTTTCTTATCCGTGATCAAAATGTAAGGATCTTCAAGGACCGCTTCCATTTTATCCTGATCTGTAACCATGTATGGAGATGCATATCCACGATCGAACTGCATACCTTCCACTACTTCAAGCTCTGTGTTGAAGCCTTTGGATTCTTCAATTGTGATGACACCGTCGTTACCAACTCGCTCCATCGCTTCTGCGATAAGCTGGCCGACTTCTTTGTCACCTGCAGAGATGGAAGCAACCTGTGCGATGGACTCTTTGCCTTCGATCGGCTTGGAGATCCCTTTCAATTCGTTGATTGCAACTCCTACTGCTTTTTCGATTCCGCGGCGTACGCCTACTGGGTTCGCACCGGAAGCAACGTTTTTCAGACCTTCACGGATCATCGCCTGTGCAAGGACTGTAGCTGTAGTTGTACCGTCACCAGCTACGTCGTTTGTTTTGGATGCAACTTCAGATACAAGCTGTGCACCCATGTTCTCGAAGTGGTCTTCCAATTCGATTTCTTTAGCGATCGTTACACCGTCATTTGTAATAAGTGGAGAACCGAATTTTTTCTCAAGAACGACGTTGCGTCCTTTTGGTCCCAATGTCACTTTTACAGCATTCGCAAGTGTATCGACACCACGTAGCATAGCGCGACGAGCGTCTTCACTGAATTTGATTTCTTTAGCCATGAAAAATGCCCTCCTTAGTGATATCAAATGTTCATTTATAAACGTTCAAAAATGGAATGTCAGGGGTTACTGGACTACTGCCAAAACGTCGCTTTCGCGAAGCACTAAGTATTCTTTGCCTTCGTATTTCACTTCTGTACCGGCAAATTTAGAGTAGATGATATGATCGCCTTGGGATACTTCCATCGCAATCTTCTCACCTTTATCACTCACACGACCACTACCAACTGCAACGACTCTACCTTCCTGCGGCTTTTCTTTCGCAGAATCAGGCAATACGATTCCGCTTGCAGTCTTCTCTTCCTGTTCAACAATCTCGATCACAATACGATCACCTAGTGGCTTTAACAATTCCGACACCCTCCTTGATTTGATTCCTATTTGTTAGTTTCAGTTTATTAGCACTCATCGACATCGAGTGCTAACACAGTTATTATAATAATCAATTCACCTATCTTTTGCAAGTAGAAACAGTCAATTTTTCCGAAAAAATTTGGGATGTTCTTCCTCCTCCCGTAGCTATTGTTACTCGTTAAAAATAAACTGTGTTAAAATACGGAGAGTAGCATTATTGACAACTAAAGGAGTCGTTCGTTTTGCCTAAAAACTACTGGTATATCATCTTGGTTTATGTAGCAGTGGCGCAACTGTCGTCTGCCATCGCCGTACCGGTTCTGATGGTGCTCGGCGTTGAAAAAAATACAGCGATCACCTACTGGTCTGTGACCGCATTTCTTATCGCAACCATCATTATCCTATTCATGTTACGGAAAGATATGAGTCAGGCTTTGGAAACGAGGAGCCGTTCATCCATCGGCGAAATTGCATTATGGTCGTTTCTCGGTATCTTCATTGCATTCTTCGCACAAATGATTGCCGGAATGATTGAAACATTCCTACTCGGAATCAAACCAGGCTCTGAAAATACCCAGGATCTGATGGAACGTGCGCGCATGTCACCGATCTTCATTTCCATAATGGTCCTTTTCGCACCGATTCTGGAAGAGATCATCTTCCGTAAGATCATCTTCGGACAGATCTACAAACGGACGAATTTCTTTATCGCGGTCATCGTGTCCGCCATTGCATTCGCGGCATTCCATATCGATTTCACACATATGATCGTCTATACAGCAATGGGAATCACGTTCGCATTCCTTTATGTAAAAACGAAAAGCATCGTCACGCCGATCATCGCACATATGGCGATGAACGCAATCGTCGTGCTCGTGCAATACAACCTGACTGAAGAAGACATCGAACGGATGCAGCAACAATACGAAAACCTACAAACTATCATTGGGGGCTTATTTCTATGAAGGCATCACCGCTGTTCATGGCCTCCCTGTATTTCATCATGGGGGTCGTGTTCACCTATATCGCAGCGCAAAGTGTCGAGGAGACCATCTGGAACTTCATCACGATTTTCCTGGCGATCCTGGCAACCTTTGATTTCGCTGTCTCGATCCGACTATTCAACCTGCACTTCCGGATCAAAAACCAGAAGAACAACAATAAATAACAAAAGAGGCTGGCACGCTGTCAGCCTCTTTTTTAAAAGCATCGGTTCTATTGATGTGCGGGAATTCACTCGCTTTCCACGGACGAACGGTCAAGCCTCCTCGCTTCGCTGCGGGGTCTCGACTCATTCGTTTTTCCGCAGGAGTCTCGTAAATTCCCCGCACCTCAATGCCCAAAAAGTAAAAATACTTAAAAAACATACTGTACACCATTTCATTTAAAATTTGATGTTCCATTAACACTTCTTAAAGATGAGGGGGAAGGGAAACGGCGAGACTCCAGTGGGGGATAAGTACATGGTGAGACCCCACAGGACGGTACGTCCGAGGAGGCTCAGCGTACGCCCACGGAAAGCGAGTCGTTCCCCTCCCCTACTCCACTCATAAAGTAATGGAACAAAGCATATTAAAAGGAGGAAATACTCATGAAGCGTTTATTACGAGGAGAGCGTGTAAAGCTTTCCAGCATTACTAAAGAAGACTTGCCATACATATCCGAGTGGTACGAAGACACCACTTTTTCAAGAAAATTCGATGCACTGGCATCACAACCTAAGAGCATCGCGAAGCTCGAAAAGTGGCTGGAAGGAATTGATCAAACGTTTGATCAATTCACCTTCGCCATTAGAGACATACAGAATGACAAGTTAATCGGCTACGTCGAGCTCGATGGAATCCTATGGAGCCAGCGAAACGGCTGGGTATCGATCGCCATCGGAAATGAAGCTTACCGAAGCCAGGGATACGGCACAGAAGCAATGCGCCTACTGATCGATTTCGCATTCAATGAATGCAACCTGCACCGCGTCCATCTGACGGTCTTCGATTATAACGAGCCTGCGAAACGACTGTATGAAAAGTTAGGCTTCACCCACGAAGGCGCGCACCGCGAATTCATCATCCGCGACGGTAAAACTTATGACATGCATTTATATGGTCTTCTCAAACATGAGTGGAAATAAAAAATGGGTCTGTCCCCACTAGGGACGGACCCATTTTACTTTTCATCCGGCACACCTTTTAATATGAAAGAAAACGGTACAACGAGCAGCAGGATGACGGCAGAAACGAGAAAAGCTTCATTCAACGTCTGCAATGTAGCTGCCTGCATATCGATTCCCGGCGTCGCTGCCACCTGCGCCCTTCTCACTTCATAATAGATGGAAAAGAACACGATGCCTAACGACGATGACACCTGACGAAGGATATTGTTCATCGCAGACCCCTGAGCGACCAGGTCATCCGGAATCGCATTCATCCCGGAGGTAGTGGCTGGCATGTTCCCCATCCCCATGCCAAGTCCGCGGACTGTATTCAGTACCATGATCCACCAGTATGGTGTGGACAATTTTAGGAAGCTCAACCCGAGAGTCGCGATCCCCATAATGGCAAGACCCGGCGGCACCACGTACTTCGGTCCTTTCCGGTCAAGGATCCTGCCGCCAATCGTCATGAAGATTCCACTTGCAGCCGCTGCCGGTAAAAACAACAGTCCGGTCATGATTTCGCTCAAGCCATACACATTCTGAATCAACAATGGCAATAGAAAAATCCCTGAAAACAATCCGATTGAAGCCGCCGATGTAACCAGGATTGATACCGTGTACGTCGGGACGCGGAAAACGGACAATTCCAATAACGGCTGCTCCTGCTTCCGCTCAAAGAATACAAATACGACCAGTGCGGCTATTCCGCCGATGATCAGCGCTAGGTTGGAAGGCGAGGTCAGCGCTTCAAGCGTGTTCCCTCTTCCAAGTGCAAACAATATCGCACCGATTCCTGAAGTGACAATCGCGAACCCGATATAATCAAATTTGATTTCCGGATTGGTTTCCGTCCGCTTCAGGTACTTGCTTGAAAAGATAAGTCCGATCAATCCGAACGGGATATTGAATAAGAATAGCCATTGCCAATCAAAGTACTGGATGATGACGCCCCCAACGGTTGGTCCGATCGCCGGAGCGACCATCGCCGCAACACCATACACACCGACAGCCATCCCGCGCTCATGCCTTGGGAAAGCGTTGAAAATCAAAGCCATCGCTATTGGCATCATCAGCCCGCCGGCAATTCCCTGGATGGCGCGTGAGATGATGATCATGCTGAGCGTCTGCGATAACGCCCCGCAGATCGACCCGATGATCAGGATGGCAAGCCCTGTGACATATACCTTTTTCTTACCGAACCTGTCACCCATGTAGCCGGTGACAGGCATCGTCATCCCCATCGCCACCATGAAGATCGTGAGCATCCAGCCGACCGCTACGGCATCCGCTTCGAATATTTCCATGAACCTCGGTAAGGTGGGGTTCAACATACTATTGTTCAAAATGACCGTAAAGGTTCCGAACAGAACGGAAACTACTACGAGCCATTTTGAAGGAAGTCTACTCATCGTCATCGCCTCCGAACTTCCTTTTATTTCGACTACCGAAACATCTATTCACCATAATACCATACTATTTTGTCGAATCATCGTCTTATGCTCCTCTTATCTTTTCCCAACCCGTTATTAAATCCAAACAAAAAAGCCGGTCAAAAGACCGACTCACGCTTCATTATCGCCATTTTCCAATGGGTAATGCTTCAGGAAATAAACAAGTGCCTGGAGCTCGACAGCAAGATCGATGTGATGGACACGGACGGTATCCGGAACCGTAATCCTTGCAGGGGTGAAATTCAGGATTCCTGAAATTCCGGCTTCCACGAGCCGATCCGTGATTCCCTGCGCCACAGAAGACGGAACGGTTAGAATCGCAACAGCGATATCGTCTATTTCATCTTCAAGGCTGTCAATATGCTTGATAGGCACCCCGCCGACTTCTTGTCCAACTTTATCTTCACTCGCTTCGAATGCCACTTCGATTTTCGTATTGTTGTTTTTCGTAAAGTTATAATGCAGGAATGCCGTTCCGAGGTTCCCTACGCCAATAAGCGCAACCTTCGTCGTTTCATCCTGATCGAGCGTCTTCCGGAAAAAGGAAAGCAGGTATTCGACATTGTAGCCATATCCTTTTTTCCCTAATGCTCCAAAGTAGGAAAAGTCCCGGCGGATCGTTGCGGAATCGACTTTCACCGCTTCGCTCAGCTCTTTGGATGAGACGCGCAGTTTTCCCTGGCTGTGCAGATTGTTGATGAATCTATAATATAATGGTAATCGTTTTGCTGTAGCTTGAGGTATTTTGTGTTTATCCAGTTCCATGCGTGCGACCTCCTACTTCGTTGTGCGGTGGAAGTCTCCACTTTTTCCACCTGTCTTCTCCATTAAGTATGTCGGGCCAATCACCATCGCCTTATCAATGGCCTTGCACATGTCATACACCGTCAATGCGGTTGCTGAAGCTGCTGTCAGTGCTTCCATCTCTACACCTGTGCTGCCCTTCGTTTTGACAGTGGCTTGAATCAGCAGTTCGAACGTATCTGCTTCATGCTTCCATTCGAAGCCAATGTCGACTCCCTTCAACTGCAGCTGGTGGCACATCGGAATCCAGTCGGGCGTCTTTTTCGCCGCCATGATTCCTGCTACCTGTGCAACGGAAAGGACATCCCCTTTTGCTATTTCATGGTTCGTCACTTTTTCATAAATCTCCTGATTGACTCGGACACTCGTCATCGCCGTCGCTGTACGGACGGTCTCCCCTTTGGAAGAAATATCGACCATGCGTGCCCGTCCCTGTTCGTTAAAGTGCGTGAATTCGGACATAAGCTATGCCTCCTTCATTGAATTCCTGTGCGGCATCTCCTTCATTTTACCAAACATTAAGGTTGAAGTCGTTAACAATTTCACAAACTTGCAGCTAGCTCCTTGCCCCCTCTCCTGATAGTAGGATAAACTTAGGGCATTGAGGTGAACAGACATGATTCTGATGCAAGTGAATCAAGTGGAAAAGCGTTTTGGAGCTGAATTGATTCTATCGAATATAAAAATAGAAGTGCAAACGAACGACCGGATCGCGATTGTCGGAAGGAACGGAGCCGGAAAGTCCACCCTGCTCAAAATCATGGCCGGAGAAATGAGCTATGATGGCGGGGAGATTTTCAAACCGAAGCACGTATCGCTCGGTTACCTTGCCCAGAATACCGGACTTGAATCCGATAAAACGATCTGGGATGAGATGACAGGCGTCTTCTCCCACCTCCAGCAGATGGAAAAGGAACTGCGGGAGATGGAAGTGCAAATGGCTGATCCCGATCTGATCGAAAACCAGACCCGCTATCAGGAATTGCTTCAGGAATATGATAAGAAGCAGCAGGCATTCAAGATTGATGGCGGCTACCAGTATGAAGCCGATATCAAAGCAGTCTTGAACGGGCTAAACTTTGAAAAATTTGACTTGAACACACCGATCAACACACTGAGCGGTGGTCAGAAGACGCGCCTGGCGCTAGGTAAGCTTCTTCTTACCAAGCCAGACATCCTTGTATTGGACGAGCCGACCAACCACCTGGACATCGATACGTTAAGCTGGCTGGAAGGTTACCTCCAAGGATATGAAGGAGCCGTCGTCATCGTATCCCACGACCGTTACTTCCTGGATAAAATCGTCAACGTCGTCTATGAGATCGCCTTCCAATCTTCGAAGAAGTATCACGGTAACTACAGCAAATACCTTCAAAAGAAAGAAGAAGACTATGAACTTGAAATGAAACGCTATGAAAAGCAGCAGTCCGAGATCAAGAAGATGGAGGACTTCATCCAGAAAAATATCGTCCGTGCTACGACAAGCAAACGTGCACAAAGCAGACGAAAACAGCTGGAGAAAATCGATCGCATTGATAGACCAAAGGATGACGATCAGTCCGCCAAATTCTCCTTCCAAATCACAAGGAAAAGCGGGAATGACGTGTTGCGGTTACGTGATCTTTCCTTTAAATATGGCGATAGCAACGCGTTTGTTTTTCAAGGACTGAACCTGGACCTGAACCGTGGCGGCAGTGTTGCGCTTGTCGGACCGAACGGAGTTGGTAAAACGACGCTTTTGAAAACGATCATCGGTGATTTGAAAGAAGCAGGCGGAACCATCCAAATCGGAACGAATGTACAAATCGGCTATTACGACCAGGAACAGACGAAGCTGTCTTCCAACAAAACCGTCCTGAATGAGCTTTGGGACGAATACCCGATGAAGAACGAAAAGGATATCCGTACGGTTCTAGGCAACTTCCTGTTTTCCGGCGAAGATGTCCTTAAGCCTGTCCAATCATTGAGCGGTGGGGAAAAAGCGCGACTCTCCCTTGCTAAGCTGATGATGCAGCAGTCGAACCTGCTCATCCTCGATGAGCCGACCAACCACCTCGATCTCGACAGTAAGGAAGTGCTTGAGGCTGCCCTAGTCGACTTCCCGGGAACGATCCTGTTCGTATCGCACGACCGTTACTTCATTAATAAGATCGCGACCCAGGTGTTTGAGATGAATACGACCGAATCCCGCATGTTCCTTGGCGATTACGATTATTATGTCCAAAAGAAACAAGAAGAACAGGAGCTTGCAGAACTGGAAAAAGCGGATCAGCAGGCGAAAATGGACAAGCCACAGGATACAAAGACATCCTTCCAGCAAGATAAAGCGGAGAAACGGGAAGCACGAAAACGTCAGCGACGAATCGAAGAGATTGAAGCAGAGATTGTGGAAATCGAAGCTAAAATCGAAGAGAACGATGCGCTCTTATGCGAACCAGACATTTATCAGGACCACGAACGCTCTTTAGAATTAACGGAAGAGAATGAAACACTGAATAACAAACTGGAAGCATTGATGGAAGAATGGGAGAACCTGCACGACTGAACGATGCGCCCTTGTCTTAGGGCGCATTTTTATTGTGCATGGTCCTGTATAGACCTTATCCACCAATCCACACAGTTATTAACAACACCATTCCCTTTTTTAAGGTTTTTCACAGGTTTACCCACAATATCCACATGTATAATCTTATTTATCCACATCATCCACAGATTCATCAACAATCCCATGTAAACGTTTCATTAAATGATTATCCACAGAATAAATATGCACCTGTTAATAACCTTTCTGTTCATGTCTTCAGAAAATTAAAAAGGCTCCCCCTTTTTAGAAAAGGAAAAGCCTTATCATCACTTCTTACTTCTTGCTGCGTAACGTTCCAGACTCAATGATGGGTTCGCGTTCAAGTCCCATCCGGCACGATGCCCCTGGTTATAAGCAACAGAGCCTGCAGCTGCTATCATTGCTGCATTGTCTGTGCATAACTTCAATGGCGGAATGAGCAGATCCATCTCTTCTTCAGCAAACTTCGCTTCCAAAGACGCACGCAACCCTTTATTTGCAGCTACGCCTCCTGCGACGATCACTTGCTTCACTCCATATTCTTTTGCAGCCTGGTACGTTTTTGTGGATAACACATCCACAACACTCGCCTGGAAGCTTGCCGCGACATTCTCAGGCGGAATTTCTTCATTTTTTTGCTTAGCATTGTGGAGCTTGTTGATAACTGCCGACTTCAATCCACTGAAACTGAAATCATATGAACCAGACTCCAGCCATGCACGTGGAAAATCAATTGTGACTTCCCCTTCATGTGCAAGACGATCGATGTGAGGTCCACCTGGATAAGGAAGCTTCAACGTTCTCGCCACTTTATCATAGGCTTCACCGGCTGCATCATCACGGGTCTCTCCAATCACCTCAAACGAACCGTGTTCATCCATCAGAATGAGCTCCGTATGCCCACCTGAAACGACTAGCGACAGCAATGGAAACTCGAACTCTTTCTCCAGCCTGTTCGCATAAATGTGACCTGCGATATGATGGACACCGATCAACGGTTTATCCTGTGCAAAAGCAAGTGCTTTCGCCGCATTAACCCCAATCAGCAATGCACCGACCAATCCCGGCCCCTCCGTAACAGCAATGGCATCTATATCCTCCATCGACAACGAAGCTTCTTCCAGTGCTTCCTCAAGGCTGATCGTAATTTGTTCAATATGGTGCCTTGATGCAATCTCCGGCACCACGCCACCAAAACGCTTATGGCTTTCGATTTGTGAAGCCACAACATTAGTAACGATTTCACGGCCATTCTTTACAATCGCAACCGCCGTTTCATCACAGCTCGTCTCGATTGCCAGTATATATTCATGTTTTTCTGTCATCATAATTTCACCCACATAACTAAAGCATCTTCTCCGTCATCCGTGTAATAATTTTTCCGGACTCCACCAGGTACCATCCCGAATCTGCGATACATCCGTTGGGCTGCCATATTGGATACCCGAACTTCAAGCGAGATCTGGATCGCACCCATATCGCGAGCGTACTGAATTACATGCTCGAGCAGAAAGGAGCCATATTCTTTCCCTCTGTATTCAGGGAGAATAGCGATATTTGTGATATGTGCTTCATCGATGATCACCCAGAGGCCACAATACCCGACGACATTCTGGTCTTTCTCAATGACGAAATAATGCGCATATCGATTGATTTCCATTTCGTTTACAAACGTTTCCTTCGTCCATGGCACCGTGAACGATGAATGCTCCACTTCCATGACAGCTTCCAAATCAGCTTGAGTCATTTTACGAACGATAGCGGTATCCATTTCACTTCTTCCCATGCTGTTCCATCCATTTCGCTTCTGCTTCAGCCAGACGCAGGTAGTTTGGCGTAAAGCTGTGCAGATCTTCCGGCTGCTTCGCTTCACCTGCCGCAATGAGCATGCTCGGACGAGGTAAATTCATCGAAGCATGGTCTGCGAATACCGCCTGCTCTCCCAAAGCTTCCTCGATAGAAGCTCTGTGCAGATCGATGTCCTGACTTAGGAATAATATCTTTCGATCCAGTTCCTTCAATGACTCCAGCCACTGATCCAAAGGAATGTTGGTTTCTTCTTTTACAATATCCATAGAAGCATCATATAAGCCGGTAAAGACCAAACCCCTTCGCGCGTCAAAAAAAGGACAGATGTATCCATCGAAAAAGTGGCCCTGGCGTGCAACAACCTCAAGACTGGAAATTCCAACAACGGGGATTCCCAGTGACCATGCCATCGTTTTCGCCGTAGTCAAACCGATGCGCACACCAGTGTACGACCCCGGCCCTTTAGCAACTACGATCCGGTCAAGTTCAGCAGGCTTCATTCCTGCTTCTTTCATCAACTGATCAATTGCCGGCATCAATCTTATTGAATGGTTCTTCTTGATATTCGTGACCAGCTCACCAGCCAGTTGTCCCTCTTTTGTTACTGCCACACCCAGTACTTGATTGGATGTATCGATTGCTAACACATTCATTTGACTAGCTCCTCACAAATCTTTTGCATATGATCGTTCCCTGCTGTCAATTTGATGACACGTTCTGTTTCATTTTTATAAGTAATTTCAATATCAAGCCGTTCCTCGGGTAAAAATTCCTCAATGAACTGAGCCCACTCGACAACCACGACTCCATCACCTGAGAAGTACTCATCGAACCCGATATCTTCATCACTGTCTTCCAGACGATAGACGTCCATATGATAAAGGGGCATCCGACCGAAATATTCTTTAATGATCGTGAAAGTAGGGCTGTTGATCGTGCGCTTCACTCCAAGTCCTGCGCCAAGTCCCTTGGTGAACGTGGTCTTGCCTGCACCAAGGTCCCCCTCCAATGTAAGGACATCACCTGGTTCAAGCCTTTCCCCTATATCAGACGCAAGCTGCATCGTTTGCTCTGCTGATGTTGTAATGATTTCATACATTTTCACATTGATCACCGATCCGATTTTAAGTGTGTATATCCTGACTTATCCAACCGTTTTCGAGTTCCCTTCTCATAAAGGAACACCTGAGCTTCTTTCATTCGTTCCGTCACATGGCCGACTTTCGTTACATCGACCCCTGTTATTTCTGCAGCTTTGACTACAGAAGGCCAGTCCTGTTCAGCAACTGCCCCCAGAAGCTCAAAATCTTCTCCACCATTCAGCACCCAATCAAGATAATGGTTAAATTGCTTCATACTTGGATGAACAGGTAACTGTTCAATATCTATGTGCAAGCTCAACTGTGAAGCCTCTGCAATCTCATTCGCTTCACTGGCAATTCCATCACTGATATCATTCAGAGCAAGCCTGTCCAGGCCATTCAACTCCTCGGCAAAAGCTACACGAGGCTCAGGCAATTGATGACGTCTGACAAAAAAGTCGTACGCAACACGATCACTTATTGAAGCTTCCTCTAACATTAAAGCGAGACCTGCCCGTGAATCGCCAAGTGTCCCAGTAGCAAAAAGAACATCCCCTGGTCGCGCATGACTTCTCATACGACTTTTTCCAGGCGTGACATACCCGAATACTGTAATGGACAGCATCAACTGCTCCCCTGAAACAGTATCGCCTCCAATCAAGTCCATCCGGTAAGACTTTGCCAACTGGTTCATTCCGTTATAAATATGCTGTAACGCTTCTTCAGACCATCTATCTGGAATGACTAGGGATACCATATAGTAAGCAGGCGTTGCCCCCATCGCAGCAAGATCACTGATGTTAGCCGCAAGACAACGGTAACCGATATGATAAGGTTCTGTTGTTGCTTTCGAAAAATGGACATCCTCCACCATCGTGTCCACGGCGGTGACCACATCCCGATAATCAGCACGGAACACCGCTGCATCATCCCCGATCCCTTTTAGTAACGAAGACTGTGAATAAGTGGATGGCTTGATTGAGTTAATAAAAGAAAATTCATCCATGAGGAATCCTCCGTAAAAAGATAGATATCCCTATTATATCAATAAGCAATGAAAATTAAAAAAGTCCATAACAAAAGCCTTAGGAAAATTCCTAAGGCTGAAACATTCAAATGAAAAATGGCGGTCCGGACGGGACTCGAACCCGCGACCTCCTGCGTGACAGGCAGGCATTCTAACCAACTGAACTACCGGACCAAAACTTATGTAATAGAGAAATTAATTGGTTGCACCACAGGCACTACCATCTTCAACTAACGAATAAGTTAATTCGACGTTGTTAGTTGAAATAAATTGGTTGCGGGGGCAGGATTTGAACCTGCGGCCTCCGGGTTATGAGCCCGACGAGCTACCAGACTGCTCTACCCCGCGGTAATGTATAGTAAAACTATACGATATGAAATTGAGTCAGCCTAGCGGTGTCCTACTCTCACGGGGGTAAACCCGACTACCATCGGCGCTGGAGAGCTTAACTACTGTGTTCGGCATGGGAA
>NZ_JBHTKL010000007.1:0-50792 GCF_042675915.1 Thalassobacillus hwangdonensis
ATGGTAGTCGGGTTTACCCCCGTGAGAGTAGGACACCGCTAGGCACAGATGAAACCCAGAAGCATTGCGCTTCTGGGTTTTTTTATCGTATGTAATATCTTTATCCGAGAATGAAAAGGATACATAATCATCTTTTCCGAGTGGAAACTCTCTTGTCATGAGCATATAAAACAAGTATAAAGGCAATACCCCAGATTACCGCTCTTAAGAGGAAGAATCTAAACTCATAAGGAAGTAAGCCGCCAATGAAGATCAGCATCAGACCAATTGCAAAAAACTTTTTATGTGATAAAGCTTTTATACGTTTCATCATGAGAATCGCCCCTTAATAGTTGTACAAGAAATTCTTTAAATGTAACAATGCGTGCTCTTCCAACTATGTTATCTTTCATTCCACTTTATACTATTTCATTCTTATGTTGAATAAATTTTTTTCCAAGCAACAGAAAGATCATCCGCTTCCTAGCATGAAAGGGAGTAGTATTTCCAGGCTATGATTTTATGAAAAAACATGTATAAGTTTAATAGATTTGGACATGCTATACCTATGGAGGTGAGGAACATGAAGAAAAAAAGCCGATGTGGGGTATGTAACGAAGTGAAAGATGACGGCATCCACATCTATCAACTGTATATCTGTGAGTCGTGTGAGAAAGAGATGCTTACGACTGACCCTGGAGATGCGAGATATCAATTTTTCATCGAAAAGCTGAAAACGATCAGCAAATCGGTGATTCATTCATAGATTGGAGACCTCGTCGAGTACAGGGTCTCTTTTTTATTTCTTTAAGAAAGTTTGGTCAATTGGTAGAGTGTCCGCTTCTTTCATTGCTAGTATGGGAGCTTTTCGATAAGATGAAATAGATTTCATGAAGAACGGAGATTTGAACATGGACCAAAATCAGACGCCATTATACGATGCATTACATACATTCAAAGAAAGAAAGCTGGATTCTTTTCATGTGCCTGGTCACAAGCATGGCCGGGTATTCCCACAAAAAGCGCAGAAGGATTTCCAATCCATTTTGCAATTGGACGTTACAGAAATTACGGGCATGGATGATCTGCATGCACCGGAAGGGATCATTGAGCGAAGTGAGGCACTCGCTTCGGCTTATTTTGGCAGTAATCGTACACATTTTCTGATCAATGGTACGACTGCTGGTAATCTTGCGATGATTCTTGCGGTCTGTTCCCCGGGTGACAGGGTACTGGTCCAACGAAACAGTCATAAATCCATCATGCATGGGCTTGAACTTGCCGGGGCTAAGCCCGTGTTTTTGGCACCAAAGTTTGAAGCCGACACGGGACGCTACAGTGGCATCGATGCTGTCGTTGTCGAGAGAGCACTCAACAGCTACCCGGATGTAAAAGCAGTGATTCTTACCCACCCGGATTACTTTGGAAGAGCATTTGACTTAACAAAAATAGTGAAGACCGCTCATTCAAAGGATGTACCTGTGCTTGTGGATGAGGCACATGGGGTTCATTTCCATCTTGGTTCGCCATTTCCAGCACCAGCATTGGAACAAGGTGCTGATGTCGTCGTACAGTCTGCCCATAAAATGGCACCTGCAATGACGATGGCTTCACTCTTACATATCCGCTCTGACTTAGTTGATCAGGAAAATCTGCAGCATTTTCTTCAGGTCGTGCAGTCCAGTAGTCCTTCGTACCCATTAATGGCCAGTTTGGATTTAGCGCGTCATTTCTTAGCAACCTTGTCGAAAGAAAAAATGCAAAGCGTCATGGAGCGTATAGTAGATATCAGGGAATGTTTGACAGTAAGCAAATTTTGGAAGGTAAATCCTATAACACCCAATGATGACCCTTTGAAAATCACCCTTGAGGCAAAGGAAGGGAAGACGGGATTCCAGCTCGCTGGTGCGCTGGAATCTGCGGGAATTTATCCTGAGCTGGCAACTACTAAGCAAGTGCTGCTTATTTTAGGGCTGGGGGATGTCATCGATGTGAAAAAGCTTGTTCAACAAGTAAAGCATGCAAATGATCAATTAAAAATATCCCCGATGCATGATACAATTAATGATAGTGTAACGTTTCCGGAATTGCAGGAATTGAAGTTGTCTTATATGGAGATGAAAGAGAAACAGGCTACGTTTGTTGAGTGGGACGAGGCGGTCGGCAGTGTTGCTGCGAAGGCTGTCGTTCCGTATCCACCGGGAATCCCGTTGATCTTGAAAGGGGAGGAAATCACCCCGTTCCATATTGAGCATGTCAAAGCATTACTACACCAGGGAGCGACGTTTCAAAATAATCGTATTCATAAAGGTATTTCAACTTTTCTATAGATGGCTACGTACATAAAGGAGAATGAGTTGTGAAAGGGTTATTCATTACATTCGAAGGCGGGGAAGGTGCTGGGAAGACATCGGTTCTTGCAGCACTCACCGAACGATTAAAGGAGGAAGGGTATGATGTCCTTCCTACAAGAGAGCCGGGCGGAATTGAAATTGCAGAAAAGATTCGTGAAATCATTCTGGATCGGAAACATACCGCTATGGACGGAAGAACTGAGGCACTATTGTATGCGGCTGCAAGAAGACAGCATTTAGTGGAGAAGGTGCTGCCGGCACTCGAAGCAGGAAAAATCGTACTATGCGATCGCTTCGTTGACAGCAGTCTCGCCTATCAAGGACATGCTCGAGGATTGGGGATGGAAGAAGTCCTTCAGATCAACGAGTTTGCAATCGAACAATGCATGCCGGATATGACATTGTTTTTTGATATCAAACCGGAACGAGGCTTGCAGCGAATTGCCTCAAATGATGCAAGAGAAAAAAATCGCCTGGATGTTGAAAAGTTGGATTTCCATCAAAAGGTGTATGAAGCATATCAGAAGCTGATTGTTCGTTACCCGGAACGGTTCCATGTAATCGATGCGGATCAATCGTTTGAAGCTGTTCAGGAAGAAGCAATGAAGCAGCTTTCTTCTTTTCTTATCGACAGAAATAAGTGATCCGGAATAATTTGGTATAATGAAAAAAAGACATACAGGAGGTATGGTCTTATGAAGATGATTGTTGCAGTAGTTCAGGATAAGGACAGCAACCGATTGACAGATGCTTTATCGGATAACAATTTCAAGACTACCAAGCTTGCGACAACTGGTGGGTTTCTCAAAGAAGGCAACACAACCTTCATGATCGGGTGTGAAGATCAGTATGTAGATGAAGCACTGGAGATCATTAAGAAAAATTGCAGCCAGCGGGAGCAGATGGTTGCTCCGATATCCCCGATGGGCGGAAATGCGGATTCTTATATCCCGAAACCTGTCAAAGTGGAAGTCGGTGGCGCTACTGTATTCGTGCTGCCGGTAGAATCATTTTTCCAATTCTAGTCCGTAACATAAAGGAGCATAAGTCATGAAGATCACACAGGATGTACGATCACAATTGGATGCTTCGCAGAAACAGAGTCCTGCCTTTACTAAAGGCAGGAAAGATTTCGATGCGCTCGTCCACTCCCAGAGTGAAAAGCTGCAGAAAGATCAGCTCAATCGTCTTGTGAAAGATATCAATGCGCAGGGGGACCGCCTTGCCAAATCAAGATCGTTTCAGGATTTGGCGAAATATAAGCGTCTGATCAAAGGGTTTCTCGAGGAGTCTGTTCAATACGGAATGAACTTGAAGCATTCCCACAGTTGGAATATGAATGGGCAGAACAGAAAGCTGACGATTGTGGAAAGTGTCGATGACAAGCTGAACGAACTGACGGAAACAGTGATGGATCAGGAAAAGAAATCGATCGATATTCTTGGGGTTATCGGAGAAATCAAAGGATTATTGATAAACTTATATACTTAAGGATGAAAGCCAGTGAATACATGGACGGATATGCAGGAGATCCAGCCATTGGTCAGCCAGATGCTGATCAACAGTTTGAAAAAAGACCGCATCTCCCATGCCTATCTTTTTCAAGGGGCGAAAGGGACGGGGAAAAGGGAGATCAGCAAGCACTTCGCAAAGAGTATCTTTTGTCCCAATCGAGAGGAAGCCGCACCTTGTCTGGAGTGCAGGGAATGCAGAAGGATCGATTCCGGAAATCATCCGGATGTGCATTGGGTGGAGCCGGATGGAGCGTCGATCAAAAAAGATCAGATTCTTCACCTTCAGAAAGAATTCACTTATACCGGAATGGAGTCGAACCGTAAAATCTATATCATTGACGATGCGGATAAAATGACAGTGAACGCATCCAATCGTCTATTGAAATTCCTTGAGGAACCTAGTAAACAGACGACTGCGATGCTGTTGACAGAAAACGGCCAATCCATGCTGGATACCATTCGCTCCCGCTGCCAATTGATGGCATTCCAGCCCTTGAACCCGGTCCATGTGGAGCGGAAATTGATAGCGGAAGGGTTGAGTGAGTCCAGCGCACGACTGTTTGCAAACATGACCAATAATCTTACGGAAGCTCTCGAAATGAGCGAGGATGATTGGTTTGCTAATGCACGAAAATTAGTGATACAATTAATTGAAGTGCTACAAAATAATCCAAGTGAAGCGCTTTTATTTATCAACCATAAGTGGATGCCTCATTTTAAAGAAAGAGTACAGCTCCAACAAGGGTTGGATCTACTGATTTTCTGGTTCAAGGACCTGATCAACTTCCATTTGGACAGGCAGGAAGCGCTCGTTTTCATTCAAGAAAAAGAGAGAATGGAGCAAGCGGCGATGAAATGGTCCCGTCAGAAAGCAGTAAAGCAGCTGTCTTTCCTACTTGAGGCGAAGCGTAAGATAAATCAGAATGTCCATCCTACTTTAGTGATGGAACAGCTCACACTTCATTTACAGGGGTGATCATGTTTGATTGAAGTGATCGGTGTCCGTTTTAAAAAAGCGGGTAAAATATATTACTTCGATCCCGGTCAATGGAACATGACGACAGACGACTATGTCATCGTCGAAACTGTCCGCGGGATCGAATTCGGTAAAGTCGTCATTGCGAACAAGCAAGTGGATGAAGAGGATATCGTACTTCCTCTGAAAAAAGTCATTCGAATCGCTGACGAAAAAGATAAGTTGAGTGTTGCAGAGAATAAAGATAATGCGGAAAAGGCATACCATATATGCGAAACGAAAATTGCCGAACATAAGCTGGATATGAAACTTGTGGAAGTTGAATATACATTCGATCGGAATAAAGTGATTTTTTACTTTACGGCTGATGGGCGTGTCGACTTCCGTAATCTCGTTAAGGATTTGGCATCTGTGTTCAAGACAAGGATTGAACTGAGGCAGATCGGCGTAAGGGATGAAGCGAAAATGCTTGGAGGCATCGGTCCTTGTGGAAGAATGCTGTGCTGCTCTACGTTCCTTGGTGATTTTGAACCAGTTTCCATCAAGATGGCCAAGGATCAGGATCTATCTCTGAACCCTGCCAAAATTTCCGGGTTATGCGGTCGCTTGATGTGCTGCTTGAAGTATGAGAATGACAACTATGAGTCTGCCAAACGTGAACTTCCTGATCTCGGTCAGCGGATTGTCACTACGATGGGGAAAGGGAAAGTTGTCGGTCTTAATATGCTAGAACGACTTGTTCAGATTGAATTCCCTGAGCAGGAGCGTACGCTAGAATATACGCTTCAGGATTTGATCGATGAAGGTGTCGTTTCAGCCCAAGCCACAGAATGATGGGGTGCAAGCAACGTGAACAAGAAAGATATTTTTGACCAAGTTTCACATTTGGAATCTCAGATTGGTGAGCTGTATCAGCAGCTTGGCGATCTGAAGAAGCACCTTGCCCACTTGTTGGAAGAGAACCAGCACCTGACGCTTGAGAATCATCATCTCAGAAAGCGGTTGGACCATGAAACATCGATGGAGAAAGCATCAGGGGATGAACGAGCTGGGAAAGGTGATGCACGGGAGCCGGCTGTCGGAGAAGGATATGATAACCTGGCAAGACTGTATGAAGAAGGATTTCATATCTGCAACCTGCATTTTGGCAGCCCACGAAAAGAAGACTGTCTTTTTTGCCTGTCTTTTCTTAACAAAAAGTAAACCTTCCAAAGCCTTTCCTCTACGGGAGAGGCTTTCTTTTTATAGTTGATCGAAAAAGGATGAGATGTAAATGATTGAATTGAAAGATGATGAGCGGATCGACGACTTGCTTGCCAAAGAGAACATGCGGATCATCCAGAGCCCGACAGCATTCGCTTTCTCCCTGGATGCGGTCATGCTCGCTCATTTTACTTATGTACCGATTAAACGGGGTAACATCCTCGATTTGTGTACCGGTAATGGTGTGATACCGTTACTGCTATCTACACGATCCCATGCATCCATCAGCGGGGTTGAAATCCAGCAGCGACTGTACGATATGGCGGAAAGGAATGTGGAGCTGAATGGACTGGAAAATCAGCTGCGAATGGTCCACGGCGATCTACGGGACATGCCGAAGCAACTTGGCAACGGCGCATTCGACTTAGTTACCTGCAACCCTCCATACTTTCCTACCCCCCAGAAACAAGAACAGAATATCAATGAACATGTAGCAATCGCACGTCACGAAATCTTTGGCAACTTGGAAGAAATCATTTTTGCCTGTAGTCGGCTCACCCGCTCCGGTGGAAAGATTTCGATGGTGCATCGTCCTGGAAGAATGGCGGACATCATCTATTTATTCCGGAAGTATCAAATCGAGCCGAAACGCATCCGGCTTGTGCACCCGAAAGAAGGCAAAGAAGCAAACATTCTTTTGATCGAAGGGACGCGTGATGGGAGAGCGGATCTGAAAGTGCTCCCTCCGTTATATACGTTCACTGCTGATAATGAGTATACGGATGAAATGCGGGAGATTTTATATGGTCGTGGATAAACAGCATTGTGTGTATATGCTGCGCTGTGGGGATGATAGCTTATATACGGGTTATACCAATGATCTAAGTAACCGACTGAAAAAACATCAGGAAGGTAAAGGGGCAAAGTACACCAGGGGCAGAGGGCCTGTCGTGCTCGAATGTTTCGAGGTATATGATACGAAGCAGGACGCAATGAAAAGGGAGTATGAAATCAAAACGTGGTCGCGGGGGAAAAAGGAACTGTGGATCGCGGAACAGAAAGCAGGGATGCAAGATGAAGATACAGAAAAGCTACGCAGGTGATACCGACTATGGCACCCTTTATATTGTTCCGACGCCGATCGGTAATCTTGAGGATATGACGTTCCGTGCGGTTCGTTTGCTGAAAGAAGCGGATGTGATTGCTGCGGAAGACACAAGGAATACGAAAAAGCTTCTCAACCATTTTGACATCCAAAACGAGCTCATCAGTTACCATGAACATAATAAGCAGGCACGGGAAGACGCATTGCTCAATCGGTTGGAAAAAGGAGAAAGTATTGCCGTCGTTAGCGATGCCGGTATGCCCGGTGTGTCTGATCCTGGTTTTGAGCTGGTAAAAGCTGCGGTCGGAAGAGATATTCCGGTGGTAGTACTGCCTGGTGCGAATGCAGCCCTGTGTGCATTGGTTGGTTCGGGATTGCAGACAGATACGTTCCACTTCCATGGATTTCTGCCTAGAAAGAAAAAGGAACGCGAAGCAGAACTGGTGGAATTGAAGAAAATCCGTTCCACGATCATCTTCTATGAATCTCCTCATCGCTTGAAGGAAATGCTGAAGGCTCTTCATGAAGTGTTCGGGGATAGATCCGTAGCGTTGTCACGTGAGTTGACGAAAAAGTATGAGGAATTCATTCGCGGCAGCATGACTGAAGTGAGAGAGTGGGCAGAAGAACAGGAAATCAGGGGGGAATTCTGTGTCATCGTTGAAGGTACGGAAGAAGATCAAGTTGATGATGTCCTATGGTGGAGTGCGCTTTCTGTAATCGATCACGTTACGCATTATATTGAATCGGAAGATATGTCCAGTAAAGATGCCATCAAAGCGGTAGCAACAGAACGTAAATTACCGAAAAGAGAAGTCTATCAGGCGTATCACATCAATGATTGATGTTTTGAAAACAAAAAGAAACACTGACTACCAGTCGTTAGTCAGTGTTTCATTCGTATTGGAGTGGCGTTTTATCTATTTATGCTCCAATTTGTTAAACCGCTCAATTATTTAATACTGCTTTGGATTTCTTTCATTAGAAGCTCTGCGCCTTCTTTGCTTAGAACCAGCTTGCCATTAGCCAGTGACAAATTGTCGTCAGATACTTCCCCAGTTACTTGACAAGTCATGTTAGGCTTGTACTTCTTAAGTACGATGCGGTCGTCATCCACGTAGATTTCCAGAGCATCCTTTTCGTTGATCCCCAATGTACGGCGCAATTCGATCGGAATTACGACACGGCCAAGCTCATCGACCTTTCTTACAATACCAGTTGATTTCATTTTTGTTTCTCCCCTCAAAAAAAAGTTAATCGCCAGATTTCGACATCTGTCACCTTATATAATACCAACGATTCCCAATCCTGTCAATTCATATGGATTTACAGAACATTAGGAACATTGTACCAGCCTGGGTATATTAGGTGTTGATATATAAGTATTTCAAGCGATTTTCCCACAAAAAGGAAAAAGGGTTGCAAGCGAATTGGTAAGAATTACATATCCGAATTATTTACATGTAAGTTTTTGGCTTGCAGTCAAATTCTTCGACATTCTTCGACTCCTTTATGGGGGTCATTTGTAAAATGATTTCAAACTCTGTAAATTTTTTGCCAAACCTGCACGGGTTTTCGTATATTTTCATGTTAGGATTGGAAATCATCTATATATATCGATACAATAGGAAGATACAGAAAAGTAGTCTTCACTGGAAGATGAAAGCCTTTGTCACATAGTAAGAGGAGGGAATTTCAATGCCGAAAGATAAAAATACATTCTATATAACTACACCGATTTATTACCCGAGTGGTAATTTGCATATTGGGCATGCGTACACGACTGTTGCAGGGGATGCAATGGCGCGATATAAACGCCTACGGGGATTCGATGTCATGTATTTGACTGGTACTGATGAACATGGTCAGAAAATCCAGCGCAAAGCAAAAGAACAGGACGTCACTCCACAGGAATATGTCGATAATATTGTAAGTGGAATCGAGGATCTATGGAAGAAGCTTGATATTTCTTATGATGACTTCATCCGTACGACTCAGGATCGCCATAAGACCGTCGTGAAAAAGATCTTTTCCTACCTGATGGAAAAGGGAGATATTTATCTTGATCAGTACGAAGGCTGGTATTGTACTCCGTGTGAGTCATTCTTCACGGAACGTCAGCTTGACGATGGGAAGTGCCCGGACTGTGGTGGCCCTGTTGAAAAGGTGAAAGAAGAATCCTATTTCTTCAAAATGAGCAAGTATGTCGATCAGCTGCTTGCGTTTTATGAAAGCAACCCTGAGTTCATCCAGCCGGAAAGTCGTAAAAATGAAATGATCAATAACTTCATCAAGCCGGGACTGGAAGATTTGGCTGTTTCCAGGACCACCTTCGACTGGGGTGTACAAGTACCTGGTAACGCTGAACACGTCATTTACGTATGGATTGACGCATTGAGCAACTATATTACTGCATTAGGCTTCGACAGTGATAATGATGAACGCTATCAGAAATTCTGGCCTGCCGATGTACAGCTTGTTGGGAAGGAAATCGTGCGTTTCCATACGATCTATTGGCCGATCATGCTGATGGCATTGGATCTTCCTTTGCCGAAGAAAGTCTTCGCACACGGATGGATTCTTATGAAAGACGGAAAAATGTCCAAATCGAAAGGGAACGTCGTCGATCCTGTCCAGTTGATTGACCGCTACGGACTGGACGCACTGCGTTATTATCTTCTACGTGAAGTACCGTTCGGTTCGGATGGGGTCTTTACACCTGAAGGCTTTGTCGAGCGTACCAATTATGATCTTGCCAACGATCTCGGAAATCTGTTGAACCGTACGGTAGCGATGATTTCCAAGTATTTCGATGGAAAGATCCCTGCCTTACAGCAAGGTGAAGATACATTCGATGAACAATTGGAAACGATGATGAAAGATACGAAAGGAAAAGTGGAAGATGCACTTGAGAACATGGAGTTCTCCGTTGCCCTTTCAACTTTATGGCAGTTCGTGAGCCGTACGAACAAATATATTGATGAAACCCAGCCTTGGGTACTTGCGAAAGATGAAAGCAAACAGGAGCGCCTCGGGAATGTGATGGCCCATCTGGCAGAATCTCTGCGTCAGATCGCCATCATGCTTCAGCCGTTCCTGACAAGGACCCCTGGTGAAATCTTCAACCAATTAGGTTTGGAAGATGATGCTTTACAATCCTGGGACAGCCTGGATAATATCGGTGCGATCGAAGCTGGAACAACGGTCAAGAAAGGCGACCCGATCTTCCCTCGTCTCGATGGAGATGTAGAAGTGCAGGCAATCAAAGAAATGATGAAAAAACCTGCTCCAGAAAAGAAAGAGCAACCGAAAAAAGAAGAAACGCAGGAAGTAACCATTGATGACTTCATGAAATTGGACTTCCGAGTGGCCGAAGTAGTGAAAGCAGAGCCTATGAAAAAAGCGGACAAGCTGCTTCTGATCCAACTGGACCTCGGTTATGAAAAACGTCAGGTTGTTTCAGGTATCGCTGAACATTACAAGCCTGAGGAACTTGTTGGCAAAAAGGTCATCTGTGTGACGAACCTTAAGCCTGTCAAACTACGTGGTGAGCTTTCTCAAGGCATGATTCTCGCAGGTGAAGATGAAAGTGGGAAACTTGCATTGGCATCTGTTGATCAGACACTTGATAACGGATCCCGAGTTAAATAAATCAGAAAAAGGGAAAGCTAATTTCAGCTTTTCCTTTTTCATGGAATCATTTTTAAATAAAGGTGGGACGCATTATGTTATTTGATACACACGTACACCTCAATGCGAGGCAGTTCAACGAAGACCGTGAAGAAGTCATCCGTCGGGCGAAAGAAACAGGGGTCGAGTATATGGTTGTCGTAGGGTTCGATCGGGAGACGATTCCTCTTGCAATCGAAATCGCTGAATCCCATAAAAACATTTATGCTGCGGTGGGGTGGCATCCAGTAGACGCAATCGATATGGAAGAATCAGACCTGGCATGGCTGGAAGAGTTATCCGCACATCCGAAAGTTGTTGCCTTAGGTGAGATGGGACTCGATTATCATTGGGATAAGTCACCAAAGGACGTTCAAAAGGAAGTATTCCGGAAACAAATTGCATTGGCAAAAAAGGTGAACATGCCGATCATTATTCATAATAGAGAAGCGACCAATGATATCGTAACAATATTGAAGGAAGAAAATGCTGCAGAGGTTGGTGGAATCATGCACTGTTACAGCGGTCCTGCTGACATCGCAAAGCAGTGTGTAGACATGAATTTCATGATTTCTCTCGGTGGGCCAGTAACATTCAAAAACGCCAAGGAACCGAAGGAAGTAGCAGCTGCAATCGACCTGGAGCATTTGCTGATCGAAACGGACTGCCCGTTTCTTGCGCCCCATCCGAATCGTGGCAAGCGGAATGAGCCGGCATACGTGAAACTTGTCGCTGAACAAATTGCAGAGCTCAAAGGGCTGTCCTATGAAGAAGTCACTGCAAAAACAACCGAAAATGCATTGAAATTTTTCGGAATTCGTAACTGAATTGTAATATTTGTATCATTTTCCAACCGCCTTCTTAAAAAAGGCGGTTTTTTTCTATTTTTATTGAACAAAACGATTTCATAACATAGGCCCAATTCCCCCGAAACTCATGGGGGTTTCTGTCACTTACTTGTCGTAATCGCATACATTAGGTATATATACCTATTATTTTAATTAAATGTATGAGAATTGTAACATGTCTGTTATTTTCTTTTGGACATTATCTGTGTATATTGGAAGAAGTTGACCGAGGCGTCTGGATTCCGTTTCCAAATCAGGGAATCGTTTGACACCCTTGATCACGATCTATATAATACAACGGTATTGTCTAAGGAGGGCCAGATGGTATGAATTTTTTATCAAAACTAGTACCAACATCCAAAAAGAAGTTGGCACTAACGATCATTAGTACCACTGTATTGATTGCCTTACTGAGTGTGATGACGTTTGAAGCTACGAAAGCTGAAGTCATGGTTAAAGCCAATGGTGAGACGACAACGTTGAGAACACATCAAGATACTGTTGGAGATGTACTTGCAAATTTGAATATAGATGTATCCGAACATGATGAATTATCACATAATCAATCTACTGAACTATCAAGTGGGATGGAAATTACATATCTCGCAGCAAAACCGGTGAATGTAGTGATCGATGATGAAACACATACGTATTATACAACGGTTGATACGGTAGGTGAACTTTTGGAGGAGAATGAAATCACGGTAAATGACCGTGATAAGCTGTCTGCTTCCAATGACGCACCTATTGAATCCGACATGACAGTGGAAATCAATAAAGCTTTCCAAGTCACAGTGGATGATGGTGGGAAAGAAAAGAAAGTATGGACGACATCCGGTACTGTCGAAGATCTTCTGAAAGCGGAGAAAATCGAACTGAGCAAGCTGGATGAATTGAAGCCAGCCAAGGCTGATGAACTTTCTGCTGATACACCGATCGTAATTACGCGCGTTGAAAAAGTGACGGACATCGTCGAGGAGAGTATCGACTACTCCGTTGTGAAAAAGAATGACAGTTCCCTGCTGAAAGGAAAAGAGAAAGTCGTTTCTGAAGGGGAAGAAGGTTTACTGACAAAAGAGTATGAAGTCACCTTGAAAAATGGAAAAGAAACCGATCGTAAATTGGTAAAAGAAGAAACGGTAAAAGAAAGCAAACAGCGGATTGTGGCTGTCGGTACGAAAAACCCGGCTCCACCGAAGCCGAAAACCGTTGCTACAACAAAAGCTTCGACGACAAGTTCAAGCAGTCCGTCACGTGGCAGCTCAAGCAGTTCCCAAACGCTTTACATGAGTGCTACTGCTTACACAGCAAGCTGTTCCGGGTGTTCTGGTATTACTAGTACTGGAATCAATCTGAATGCGAATCCGAATGCTAAAGTCATTGCTGTCGATCCGAACGTCATTCCTTTAGGTACGCGTGTTCACGTAGAAGGCTACGGCTATGCGGTAGCTGGCGACACAGGTGGTGCCATCAAAGGTAACAAAATCGACTTATTCTATCCTTCGAAAAGTAAGGCGCTAGGATTTGGGCGCAGAACCGTAAAAGTGACCATCTTGAAATAAAACGAATGGCAGAGGGGATTTCTCCTCTGCTTTTTTCTATGGTTACGTTTCACTGCCTGATTTATGGTATGCTGTTTTTATCAAATTCCATGGAAGTGATGGAGGACCTGAGACGTGAGAATCAAAGAAGTGATTGTGGTGGAAGGTAAAGATGATACTGCGAAGATCCACCAGGCGGTCAATGCAGATACTATTGAGACGAATGGTTCGGCTATAAATGCAGAGATTATTGAACGAATCAGACATGCGCAGCAGAAACGAGGCGTCATCATCTTTACGGATCCTGATTATCCGGGAGAACGAATCCGTCATATCGTTTCAAATGCTGTGGAAGGGTGTAAACACGCTTTCCTTCCAAAAGAGCAGGCGAGGGCGAAGCTGGATAAAGGGATTGGAATCGAGCATGCCACCCTTTCTGACATCCAGCAAGCGTTAGCCAATGTGTATGAACTTGACAAGGGTATAAAGAGTGATATAGAAAAGCAGGACTTGATTGACTTAGGTCTGTTGGGCGGTCCGGACTCGAGCAGGAAAAGAGAGTGGCTTGGGAAGCAGCTCAATATCGGAAAGACGAATGGGAAGCAACTGTTAAAACGACTCCACATGTTCCAAATCTCTTATAAAGAGCTGATGACGGCCATGGAGAGGTTACAGGAGGAAAATGATGAGTAAAGCAAAAGCGATAGCTACACCGACGCGTACGAAGGAAATACTTCAGAAATACGGGTTTTCATTCAAAAAGAGTTTAGGACAGAACTTTTTGATTGATGTGAATATATTGGAAAACATTGTACAGCACGCAGGAATTGATGACCAGTCCGGAGCGATTGAGATCGGTCCTGGTATCGGAGCATTGACAGAGCAGCTCGCCCGTCATGCCGATAGAGTGGTGGCTTTTGAAATTGACCAGCGGCTCGTCCCGATTCTTGATGATACGTTGGCTGCTTATGATAATGTGTCTGTCGTCAATCAGGATATCCTGAAAGCAGATGTCAGGAACGTCATTGAACAACACTTTGAGCATGGTCAGAGCCTGAAAGTGGTTGCCAACCTTCCATACTACATTACAACTCCAATACTGATGAAGCTGCTGATGGAGCGGTTGCCAGTTGAAAACATCACTGTAATGATTCAAAAAGAAGTGGCGGATCGGATGGCAGCTGAACCGAACACGAAAAGCTATGGTTCATTGTCGATTGCTGTCCAGTATTATACAGAGGCGAAGGTCGTGATGAACGTTCCTAAGACCGTTTTCATGCCACAGCCGAATGTCGATTCCTCCGTGCTCCAATTGAAGCTTAGAGATGAACCACCGGTCATCGTGGAGGACGAGGAGTTTTTCTTCGAAGTGGTACAGGCTACATTCGGACAGCGTAGAAAGACGTTGATGAACAACTTATCCCGTCATTTAAAAGGAAAGATAGACAAAGCTGAACTGCGGGCAAAGCTTGAAGCGGCAGGAATCGATCCTGGACGCAGAGGTGAATCTCTGTCGATGGAAGAGTTTGCTGCTTTGGCAAATGCTATATATGAAGCGTGAAGCTTTAAAAAAGTTATGTTGTACAATAAGACTCGAACAATTCCATGGAATTGTTGGAGTCTTTCTTTTGTTTAGCAATAGACGCTTCGTCAACATACTTCGCTTTCCGCGGGCACGGCCTCAGCCTCCTCGGAAAGCAAAAACCGCTTCCCTGTGGGGTCTTCGGACTCGTGCTGTTCCCGCTGGAGTCTACGTATGTTGACTGCGCTTCTTCTTTATCTATAAGTTTCGGCTCAGTCCAGTTCATACGGCACTACCCGGTCGCTTCCACACTTATTATCATCCAGCTGCAAGGGCTAAACGCTCGAGACATAAGCAGAACGCCACCGGGAGGTAAAACCGCCTCCCTGTGGCGTTCTGCTTATGCTTGTCGGGGGTGAACAAGGCACCTCCGCTTTTCTTTAGCACATCCTTCTTTTTTTTTCATAGGCTATGTTAGTGAGATGAGTGAGGTGGGTGCGTTTATGATTGTTAAAGGGGATTTGGTGACAAGGGCTTCTTATGGTCATGATCTTCTGTTTCGCGTGCAGTCGGTTACGGGGCAGCGGTCGCTACTCTTCGGAGAAGATTATCGGATCGAAGCGGATGCTCCATTGGAAGATCTGAAAAAAGTGACGACGGATGAATACCGGCGGCACAAACGGACGATCAAAAACCAGGAAGACTATTCTTACCGTCTCTTCAGACAGGATTATCAACTATTGAAAGAAAAACGTGATTATAAGTCGACCGATGGTTTTACCAATTCGAATAACTATTTTCAAATCCCTCCTCGGGTGCTGCATTTGGATGGTGACCAGCTCTTCCTGAAAAAGTGCGTATCCTTATATCAGCAGCTGGGGATTCAAGTGCATGGTACGTACATGAATGAAAAGGAAATGCCCCATCAGATCGGTCCATTATTAAAGAAAATTCAGCCTGAAGTGATTGTCATAACAGGGCATGATTCTTTTTCAAAAAACAAGGGTTCCATAAGGGATCTCCGCGCATATCGACATTCTAAATTTTTTGTCGATGCGGTTCGCGAAATACGTAATAATGTCCAGCATCTGGATCAACTAGTGGTATTCGCTGGAGCCTGTCAATCGCACTTTGAATCGTTGATTCGTGCTGGTGCGAACTATGCGAGTTCTCCAACAAGAATCAATATCCACGCATTGGACCCTGTGTATATTGTGGCCAGGATCGCATATACATCGTTTATGGAGAAGGTCGAAGTGAATGAAGTATTGAGGAATACACTGACAGGGGAGAATGGAATCGGAGGAGTAGAAACGAGAGGCTTGCTGCGGATCGGGATGCCATTTCATGAGCATGAGGAAGAGGAAGCGACAGAGGAAGAAGGTATCTCATATGGGGATGAATGAACCCGGATGAGATACCTTCTTCATCGTTCCTGCTCAACGTTATGAGTCCTTTGTCGTGTTTTCGCTGTAAAAAACATACATAAAATTTCCTGTTTTCGAGATAATAAGAAATAATTAAGAAATAACCGATTATTTCATTGACATTAATTTTGTCATATTGATATAATATAATATTTTGTTTGACAAAAATTCGGGCGTGTGGTAAAATTAAAAACAGTGAGGTGGAGTGTAGTGGCTAAAACGTTATTCGAGATCAAACAATCCCTTGAAGAGCAAATTGGCAAGCGTTTGACACTGACTGCAAATGGAGGTCGCCGTAAGACGATTCAGCGTTCAGGCATTCTGGCCGAAACGTATCCATCAGTCTTTATTGTAGAGCTTGACCAAGAAGAAAATGCGTTTGAGCGTGTATCATACAGCTATGCAGATGTACTTACAGAGACAGTTGAACTGAACTTCGAAGAAATGAACAAGATGGTACTAGGTGAGCAGTAAACTTCGGTTTACTGCTTTTTTTTATCAGAAGATATCATAGGTGGGTGTTCCAGTATCATGTAACCCTGACATTATTGTGTCAGGATGAGCGCCTGTGTATGCACCCATACTAAGCATGTCGTAGCTAAGTGATTTCGAAAGGAGCTGCACATGAGTATGAGCAGACGCAGAGGGATCATGTCCGACCAATTGAAAGAAGAAATTGCGAAAGAGCTTGGAATTTACGACACTGTCCAGAATGAAGGCTGGGGCGGGATCAAGTCCAGAGATGCTGGAAACATGGTGAAAATGGCCGTCCAGATGGCACAGCGACAGATGGAAAGGGACCACTCCTGACGGGGGTGCTCCCTTTTTTAGTTGGAGTTGTGGTACAATGCTTTCTATGAACAAGTTAAAGTAGGTGACTGGTATGAAATTGATGGAGAAGGCCCCTGCCAAAATCAACCTCTCCCTGGACGTGCTACATAAACGGGATGATGGGTTCCATGAAGTGGAAATGGTGATGACGACGGTAGACCTTGCAGATCGGATTGAGCTGGAATACCTGGATGAGGACCGAATCATCATCGAGTCTGAAAACAGGTTTGTCCCGAATGACGAACGGAACCTTGCATTTCGCGCAGCAAAATTGTTGAAGGATAAGTACGGGGTTTCAGCCGGGGTAAGGATTTTCATTGAAAAGAATATTCCCGTAGCTGCAGGACTGGCTGGAGGGAGCAGTGATGCAGCTGCTGTCCTGCGTGGTCTTAACCGCTTATGGGAGCTTGATATTGATACGTCTGAATTAGCGCTGCTCGGCTCGGAAATCGGTTCTGATGTTACCTTCTGTGTGCTGGGTGGCACGGGACTTGCAAAAGGCAGAGGAGAAAAGGTAACAGAATTACCTGCGCCCCCACCTTGTTGGGTGGTCCTGGCCAAGCCTTCGATCGGAGTATCCACAGCAACGGTTTATCAAAAACTGGATTTGGAAACGGCAGAGCATCCTCAAACCTCGGCCATGATCGATGCGCTTGAAAAAGGTGATTTTGACCAAGTCTGTCAGTCGGTCGGTAATGTACTGGAGTATGTCACGACAAGGCTTCACCCTCAAGTCAATCAAATCAAAGATCAAATGAGTCAGGCTGGAGCGGATGCCGTACTGATGAGTGGCAGTGGTCCGACTGTCTTCGCCCTCGCGCAGCAGGAAACGCGTGCGCAGCGGATATACAATAGCCTCAAAGGCTTTTGTGAAGAGGTTTATATCGTAAGAATGTTAGGAAATCGTCCAGACACTTGCTAAAAACCGTACAAATAACGTATAATTAATGAAAATATTCGGTTTTAGAGGTGTAATAATGAAGCGAAGTGAACGTTTAGTAGCGATGACGAACTACTTGCTCGATCATCCGCAAGAATTGGTGTCCCTCCCTCACTTTTCAAAAACGTATGATGCTGCCAAATCATCGATCAGTGAAGATCTTGGTATCATCAATCAGATGTTTCAACAGGAAGGTATCGGTTATTTACAGACAGTCTCCGGTGCTGCTGGTGGAGTGAAGTACATCCCGAAAGCATCGACTTCCTATAGCCAACTGTTCGTACAAGGACTATGTGAACGGCTGGAAGATCCGGAACGCTTATTGCCTGGCGGCTACCTGTTCATGAGTGATCTGCTCGGTGAGCCCGGAACTGTGAAAGATATTGGTCGCTTGTTCGCATCTGCCTTTACAGATAAAGAAGTCGATGTTGTGATGACGGTTGCAACGAAAGGCATTCCGCTTGCCTATGCGGTGGCGAATTATTTGAATGTACCAGTCGTCATTGCTCGCAGAGATCCAAAGGTAACGGAAGGTTCTACGGTTAGTATCAACTATGTTTCCGGTTCGACACGGAAGATCCAGACGATGGTACTTACTAAGCGCAGTCTCACAGAGGGTGCCAATGTACTGATCATTGATGATTTCATGAAAGCCGGTGGGACAATCAACGGTATGCGTAATCTGTTGACGGAGTTCAATGCGAATGTCGCAGGGATCGGTGTGCTGGCCGAAGCGGAAGATGAAGAGGAGGACAGGGTGGTTAATGATTACCTCTCCCTCGTCCAAATCATGAACGTGGATGATAGAAGCAGACAGATTGTCGTGAAACCCGGAAATCTTTTGAATGAGCTGACATCTTAATATTTTTAGGAATGAAAAGCAGAAAGCCTGTTCTGATGCAGAATGGCTTTCTGCTTTTGTTTATGGATTTGTTAAAATTTTTCAGATTTAAAAAAATTTTTGAAAAAATGAAGGAATTTTTACTGTTTTGTGGAATTATGTGTAATAAGTTCCTAGGACAAAGGTGGTGAAATTAATGGAAGTGACTGACGTAAGACTGCGACGCGTTAATACCGAAGGAAGAATGCGAGCAATTGCTTCTATTACTCTGGATCAAGAATTTGTGGTCCATGATATCCGCGTTATTGATGGTAACAATGGTCTTTTCGTAGCGATGCCAAGCAAACGGACTCCGGATGGAGAATTCCGTGATATCGCGCACCCGATCAATTCGAACACTCGTGGGAAAATTCAGGATGCAGTTCTTGAAGAATACCATCGTGTTGGAGAGACTGAGGTTGAATACGAAGAAGCCGGAGCATCATAATAGGATAGAGAGACATCAGGGGGTCTAACTTCAAAGAGGTTAGGCTTCTTTTTTATGGAAGTTTGCTGGTTACATTTACATAGTAGCATAAAGGCTCACCCCCAATCTCGAGATACGGAAGGGTGGGCTTTTTCGTATAGCGGGAAAATGCGTAAATCTTCTGGATTTCAGATCAGGTGAAATTAATAATCGGTTCCATTAAGACTATGGTGGGGTATTGTTGAAATGGGCGGAATTTTAAGATATGATTTTTAATGGATAATCAGGATGGAGGTTACTTCATGACAAATCGATTTGCAGTAGTGCTTGCCGCAGGTCAAGGCACACGGATGAAGTCAAAGCTTTACAAAGTTTTGCATCCCGTATGTGGAAAACCTATGGTTCAGCATGTTGTAGACCAATTGAATAAACTTGATTTAGAAGAATTGATTACTGTTGTAGGTTTTGGAGCGGAAAAAGTCCAGGACCAGTTAGGTGAAGACAGTCATTATGTCGTTCAGGAAGAGCAGCTGGGTACTGGGCATGCAGTACTGCAGGCGAAAGATATATTAGCACATAAAGAAGGAACAACAGTCGTGGTATGTGGAGACACTCCATTGTTGACTGGTGAAACGCTGCAGCAATTGCTCGATCACCATGATCGTAAGGGAGCTAAGGCTACTATCCTTACTGCCCACGCAGAGGATCCTTCAGGCTACGGACGTGTGGTTCGCAGCTCAGATGGACAAGTGGAGCGGATCGTCGAGCATAAAGATGCAGACGAGCAGGAGCGCGCAATAAAAGAAATCAATACAGGAACGTATTGCTTTGATAATGCATCGTTGTTCGCTGCTTTGGAGAATGTGTCGAATGACAATGTACAGGGTGAATATTACTTGCCGGATGTTATCGAAATTCTGAAAGCAGGCAATGAAACAATCGATGCTTATCAGACAGACACCTTTTCGGAGACATTGGGCGTCAATGATCGTGTAGCGCTTGCTCAGGCAGAAACTTTGATGAAGAAGCGCACGAATGAGCAGCATATGCGAAACGGCGTTTCTCTTATCGACCCGGAAAACACTTACATCAGTCCAGACGCTAAAATCGGTCAGGATGTCGTGATCAAGCCTGGGTGTGTGATCGAAGGGCAAACCGTTATCGAAAATGATGCCATCATTGGTCCTCATACGACGTTGACCAATTGTGAAGTTGGCGAAGCTGCTGTCATCCGACAGAGTGTCGCTTCAGATAGTAAAATCGGCAAACGTGTTCAAATCGGACCATTTGCACATATCCGTCCGAATTCTGATTTGGGTGATGAAGTGAAGATCGGCAATTTCGTAGAAGTGAAGAAAGCGACTTTCGGTGATGGAAGTAAAGCTTCTCACTTAAGTTATATCGGCGATGCTGAAGTAGGAACAGGTGTAAATATCGGCTGCGGCACGATCACCGTCAACTATGATGGACAGAATAAACACCTTACTACGATTGAAGATGATGCATTCATCGGATGCAACTCGAATCTGATTGCTCCTGTAAAAGTCGGTAAGGGTGCATACGTTGCTGCAGGCTCCACAATCAATGAGGATGTACCTGCTGAGGCGTTATCGATCGCAAGGTCCCGTCAAACGAACAAAGAAGGCTATGCTTCAAAAATAAAAAACATTAAAAAAGACTAATTGGAGGGTATTCCAAATGGCAAATGGATACAAAGATCCATCCTTGAAAGTTTTCTCACTCAATTCGAACCCTGTACTAGCAAAAGAAATCGCAGATAACATTGGTACAGAATTAGGGCAATGTACGGTTTCCAGGTTCAGCGATGGCGAAATTCAAATCAACATCGAAGAAAGTATCCGTGGCTGTGATGTGTATGTCGTTCAGTCCACGTGTGCTCCAGTCAACCAGCACATCATGGAACTTCTGATCATGATCGATGCTTTGAAACGCGCTTCTGCTCGTACCATCAATATCGTCATGCCTTATTACGGGTATGCACGCCAGGATAGAAAAGCAAGAGCGCGTGAGCCGATCACTGCTAAATTGCTTGCTAACCTGCTACAGACAGCTGGAGCGAGCCGTGTTCTGATGCTTGACTTGCATGCTCCGCAGATCCAAGGATTCTTTGACATCCCGATCGACCACTTAGTCGGAGTACCACTACTATCCGATTACTTTGAAGAGAAGCAGTTCGAAGATGTGGTTATCGTATCGCCGGACCACGGAGGCGTAACAAGGGCGAGAAAAATGGCCGATCGACTGAAAGCTCCGATTGCGATCATCGATAAACGTCGTCCGCGTCCAAATGTGGCTGAAGTAATGAACATCGTTGGTAATATTGAAGGGAAAACTGCGATTTTGATCGATGACATCATTGATACCGCTGGAACGATCACGCTTGCTGCAAATGCACTCGTCGAGAATGGTGCCAAGGAAGTGTATGCATGTTGTACGCATCCGGTACTTTCCGGTCCAGCCATCGATCGTATCGATAATTCCAAAATCAAGGAACTTGTCGTAACGAATACCATTCCACTCAGCGAAGATAAGAAGAGTGGGAAGATCACTGAGCTTTCTGTTGCTCCGTTGATCAGTGAAGCGATCATCCGCGTGCACGAACGCCAGTCGATCAGCATCCTGTTTGATTGATTCGTATAAGGAATTCAGGTTTAACACTCAGTAGGATAGGGAAACATTTAATATTAGATGGTTTTAATTTCTATGGAGGGTGATTAACTTGGCAATTAAACTTAAAGCAAATCAAAGAACAGATCTCAAACAATCGACTACCAGAGAACTGCGTCAACACGGTTCCGTGCCAGCAGTTGTGTACGGGAAAGAAAAAGAACCGGTGACGGTTTCAGTCAACAGTATCGAACTTCTTAAAACAGTTCGTGACGAAGGGAAAAACGCAATCATTTCCCTTAATATAGAAGGAAAGTCTTCGGTAGATGTCATGCTGCATGAATACCAGGTCGATCCATTGAAGGACGAGCTTGTACACGCTGATTTCTACATCGTGAACATGTCTGAAGAAATGGACGTAGAAGTTCCTGTAAGGCTGGAAGGAGAAGCAGTCGGCGTGAAAGATGGCGGTGTGCTTCAGCAGCCACTTTATGAACTGGCGATTCGTGCGAAGCCGAATGACATTCCGGAAGAAATTACAGTCGATGTAAGCGAATTGTCGATTGGTGACAGCGTGATGGTAAGTGATCTGAAAGAAGCGAAGAACTACGAAATTACTGAAGATCACAACACTACCATCGCATCTGTGACTCCACCGGAAGAAATGCCGGAGGAACCAGAAACTGAAGATGAAGATGCTGAGCCTGAAGTCATTAATGAAAAAGATGACGATGGTGAAGGTGATCAGGAAGAAGATAAAGAATAAAAGAGTGATTCGAGGGGCGTGACTAAACAGTTACGCCCCTTTTATACGTGTCTGCGATGGGGTTTGCTCGACCTTTTCTTCCTCGGGAATTTCGAACAGGCATAAGAGGCTTTCAGTTTTAGCAAAGAGATTACGCTTTGGTTCCAGACAAATCATTTTGCTATAATAGGTGTTATCAGAAATCGATCGAAAAGGAAGTTGAACAGAATGAAATGTATCGTTGGTTTAGGTAACCCGGGAAAGAAATATGAAAAAACAAGGCACAACGTTGGTTTTATGGTAATTGATGAGCTGGCGGACGCCAATAATTGGAATGTGACGCAGGAAAAATTCAAGAGTCTATATACGGTCGAGCATGTCCAAGGTGAAAAGGTGCTGCTGGTCAAACCGCAAACATACATGAATCTGTCCGGAGAAGCGATCCGGGCATTCGCTGATTATTATGATATTGACCTGGAAGATATTCTTGTCATCTATGATGATCTGGATTTACCTCCAGGAAAAATCAGACTGAGACAAAAGGGTGGGCACGGTGGCCATAATGGCATCCGTAACACGATCGACCAATTCGGTTCGAAAGACTTCAAGCGTCTACGCGTAGGAATTGGCAGGCCACAAGGCCGAATGGCAGTTGTCGACTATGTTCTGGGCACTTTCAATGAAGAAGAAAAGCCGGACGTCGAAGACAGCATCCAACAGGCTGTCAAAGCATGTGAAGCTTGGATGGATCAGCCTTTTCTTGAAGTAATGAACGTTTACAATCAGTCATGAGCTTTTATGCAATGCATCAGTATTGGTATGAAAGCATAAAAATGAGGTATTCGTATATTTGAAAACGGTGACGGTCAAACTAATCACAACGTTCAATTAGGAGGTTGTGTGATGGCTATCATCTATGTTTGTCGTCATTGTAGCAGGACGGTCGGTGAACTCGACCAGCGAACGGTTGATGAGACCATGCTTGGACTGGATCGATTGACAGAGCAGGAACGGATGGAAATGATCGATTTGAAACAGAATGGGGACTTGGAAGTGCAGACGATTTGTGACGATTGTCAGAATGCATATAACCTGAACCCCCAGTATCATGAAACAGACTTTTTAATTCAATAACATCATACACCCTTTGATGAAAGGCGATCCACGCTGGGGGAGTAGAGGTTGTGGAGGAATCGTTTATGCAAGGTATCAAGGATTATCTAAGCCCACAGGATGATATCCATTCCATACTGAAGGGCTTTTCTTCAGGTATGAAAGAACAGATGGTAGCTGGCCTATCAGGCTCTGCGCGGAGCCTTCTGGTTTCCATTTTGAATGAATCATTGGAGCGCCCTGTGTTGTTGGTGACGCACCAATTAGTTCAGGCACAGCAATTGTATGAGGATATGCAGGAGTTGACCGCGGAAGATAACGTCCATCTTTATCCGGTCAATGAGTTGATTGCTTCAGAAATCGCAATCGCCAGTCCGGAATTGAAAAGCCAGCGTATTGAGGCGTTAAGCAGATGGCTGAACCAATCCAATGGAATTCTGATTGCTCCGGTAGCAGCATTGAAGCGGATTCTGCCTCCGAAATCATATTGGCAGGATAATGTATTGGAATTCAAAGTAGGGGAAGACGTCGACCTTGATAACTATCTGCTTCGCCTCGTCGACATGGGATATGAGCGTGCGGGAATGGTTGCGACTCCGGGAGAATTCAGTGTGCGGGGCGGAATCATCGATATCTACCCGCTTACAGCTTCCTACCCTTATCGCATCGAGTTGTTTGATACCGAAGTGGATTCAATCCGAACATTCGATTCTGAATCTCAACGTTCGCAGGATAAATTGGACAGTGCTACAATCGAGCCTGCAACGGAACTGTTGTTGACAAGCGAAGATTATGTCAGAGCCTCTCAGCGTCTAGGAGAGGCCTTAAGCCATTCTCTGAAGAAGCTGAATCAAAATGCGGCGAAAGAGACATTAAGAGAAACAATCGAACACGACATTGATCTGCTGGACCAGCAGACGCGCTTTCAGGAAATGTATAAGTACGTGTCATACTACTATGATCAACCAGAAACACTTCTTGATTACCTTTCAAAAGATGGACTGGTCATCATGGACGAAGTGAGTCGGATCCAGGAGACAGCGAACAACCTCGATAAGGAAGAAGCGGAGTGGTACGGGAGTCTGCTTGAAACAAATAAGATGGTCAGGGACATGTCCATCTCCTATGATTGGCATGAGGTTTGGGGGCGTATGGAACAGCAACGTCTCTATTTGTCTGTGTTTTTACGCCACATTCCGAATACCAATCCTGAAAATGTCGTCAATATCTCCTGTCGTCAGATGCAGCAGTTCCATGGTCAGATGAATCTTTTGAAAAACGAAATGGAACGCTGGAATAAACAAAAGTTTTCAGTCGTGATCTTTGCACCGAGTGAGCGAAGAGCAGACAAGATTCAATCGGTGCTTGATGATTATGACATGGAAGCTGTAGTGCAAAAGGAGGAATTGAGCCTCCCTGTCAGTAAACCGGTAATCACAATCGGAAATCCTCGATCAGGATTCGAGATGCCGATGCATAAACTTGTGGTACTTACTGAAAACGAACTGTTCAAAAAGCGTACGAGCAAACCGAAGCGGAAGCAGAAGATTTCAAATGCAGAACGGATCAAGAATTATCAGGAATTGAAGGTCGGCGACTATGTCGTCCATGCGAATCACGGAATCGGTAAATACTTAGGTGTAGAGACGCTGGAAATGAATGGAGTCCACAAAGACTTCATGGTGGTCAAATATTCCGGTAACGACAAGTTGTTCGTACCCATTGATCAGATTGACCTCATTCAGAAATACGTAGGTTCAGAGGGGAAAGAACCGAAAGTATATAAACTTGGCGGAAGTGAATGGACGAAAGTGAAGCGGAAAGTCCAGTCTTCTGTTGAGGACATCGCGGACGATCTGATCAAGCTTTATGCTGAACGAGAAGCCTCAAGAGGCCATGCCTTCTCCGAAGACTCGGAGATGCAGCGGGAATTCGAAGCTTCGTTCCCATATCAGGAAACCGATGATCAGATCCGCTGTATCGAAGAAATCAAAGAAGATATGGAAAAAATACGGCCGATGGATCGGCTTCTTTGCGGTGATGTCGGTTACGGTAAGACAGAAGTGGCTATCCGGGCTGCGTTCAAAGCCGTATCAGAAGGGAAACAGGTCGCGATTCTTGTTCCGACGACAATACTTGCACAACAGCATTTTGAGACGATGCGGGAGCGATTCCAGGATTTTGCGATCAACATCGGGTTGATGAGCAGGTTCCGTACTAAGAAGCAGCAGCAGGAAACGACGGACCAGCTCCGTAAAGGACTCGTGGATATTGTGGTCGGAACGCACCGGATTCTTTCCAAGGATATCAAATTCAAGGACTTAGGACTGTTGATTGTCGATGAAGAGCAGCGCTTCGGTGTCAAGCATAAAGAGAAAATCAAACAGATGAAGGCGAATGTGGATGTACTGACATTGACCGCCACTCCGATTCCACGGACATTGCATATGTCGATGCTTGGTGTCCGTGATTTATCGGTCATTGAAACACCTCCAGAGAACCGCTTCCCAATCCAGACTTATGTACTGGAATACAACCCTGTCTTCATGAGAGAGGCGATCGAGCGGGAAATGGCAAGAGGGGGACAAGTCTTTTTCCTCTTCAACCGTGTAGAGAATATCGAGCGGATGGCAGAAGAAATTTCCGCACTCGTTCCTGAAGCTAGGGTGACGTTTGCGCATGGCCAGATGAACGAAACTCAGCTGGAGAATGTCATGTTCTCTTTCCTGGAAGGGGAATTCGATGTACTCGTCAGTACGACGATCATCGAAACCGGAGTAGATATTCCAAACGTCAATACTCTGATTGTGTATGATGCTGATAAAATGGGCCTTAGCCAGCTTTATCAGCTGCGTGGACGTGTAGGGCGCTCCAACCGCGTTGCATACGCTTATTTCACCTATCAAAAAGATAAGGTGCTGACGGAAGTTGCGGAGAAAAGACTGCAGGCAATCAAAGAATTCACCGAACTTGGATCAGGTTTCAAAATTGCGATGAGAGACCTTTCCATCCGCGGTGCTGGAAATCTGCTGGGCGCTCAGCAGCATGGCTTCATCGATTCGGTCGGGTTCGATATGTACTCTCAAATGCTCAAAGATGCAATCGAAGCAAGAAAGCAAGGCAAAGAGCCTGAAGCGATCCAGCCATTCCAAGTGGAGTTGGACCTGGATATCGATGCATACCTACCGGAATCTTATATTTCCGATGAAAAACAAAAGATCGATATGTATAAGCAGTTCCAGGCAATCGAGACGATGGAGGACATCCATGATTTAAGGGACGAGTTGATCGACCGATTCGGTGATTATCCCGAGGAGGTCGAGAATCTGTTCATGGTTGCGTCATTGAAATTCCATGCCAAGAAATCAAGGATCGAGTCGATTTCTGAACATAAAAAGAAAAAGTCGATCGAGCTGATCATGACAGCAGATGAAAGTCAGCAGATCGATGGAGCGAAGCTGTTTGAATTCGCCAACCGTTATGGAAGGATGATCAAGCTGGGAACAGAAGACCAGAAGCTGAAAGTGACCTTCCAGCTGGATAAAAAATCACATGTGAGAAGATACCACCTCGTGGAAGAATTCATTCAGCACCTTCCGGATATGAAAAGGAGTGCGGATTCAGCATAAAAATTAACAATTACTGCATGATGCAGGGAATAAAGTAACTTTTTTCGACAAAATCCAATCTGCGGATGAATAGGTTCATTTTGTTGATTCATACTAAGGTCATCACCAAACTGTTGAGCTAAACAGGCGAAACACTAAGGTCAATCATCACTGAAAGTGAGGCATCTTAGCATGAAAGCAACAGGAATAGTACGACGTATCGATGATTTAGGCAGGGTGGTCATTCCAAAAGAGATTCGCCGGACACTACGTATTCGTGAAGGAGATCCATTGGAAATTTTTGTGGATCGTGAAGGCGAGGTCATCTTAAAAAAATATTCTCCGATCAGCGAGCTTGGAGATTTTGCGAAAGAGTATGCCGATGCTTTATTCGACTCACTCGGTCAACCTGTCATGATTTGTGATAGGGATGAGTTTATTGCAGTAGCCGGGGGAACGAAAAAGAACTACATGAACAAAAATATCGGCCAGAAAATTGAACAAGCAATGGATGATCGATCTGCGCGAGTGGAGAAGAATGGTGGCGAAGTAGAGCTTGTAGAAGGAAACCCCGAAACGGTGTCCTCTTACCTCATCACCCCGATCATTGCACAAGGAGATCCAATTGGCTGCGTCGTCATGTACACGAAAGACGGGCCGGCACTTGGAGATGTTGAAGTCAAGTCTTTGGAGACAGCTGCAAGTTTCCTTGCACGCCAAATGGAATAGAAATAATCATTCATTACTATGAAAGCCGTGGGACAATGTCTTACGGCTTTTTCTTGTTCAGAAGTATCTTTTCAGAAGTTCACTGGTTGTTCGTTCCAGTAAGCCGTTAGTGATATAATGGTGGGTAATGAATGAAGGAAAGGCGAGCCTTATGAATGATTCAACCTCATCGAAACAACTATTCCAAGGAGCACTGATTCTTACCATCGCAGGCCTGCTCAGTAAAGTTCTTAGTGCTGGATATCGTGTACCCCTGCAGAATATCACAGGTGACCTTGGATTTTATATTTATCAGCAAGTGTATCCATTGCTTGGCATAATCATGGTGCTTTCACTTTACGGTTTTCCCGTTGCTGTTTCAAAAATTGTCGCAGAATATAATAATGATTCCAGGGATTTGTGTTGGCGGACGTTTTATATCCCTGTCGTATCTGTATTGCTTGTAGTATGTGTCGTTCTGTTTCTCTTGGTTTACATAGGAGCGGGGTCCATCGCCGGATGGATGGGGGATGAAGCCATTGAAGTCGGAATTCAATCGGCAGCGGTTGCTTTTCTACTGGTGCCTTTCACCTCATTGCTACGAGGTGTCTTCCAAGGGATGAACGATATGAGACCGACCGCTGTATCGCAGATCATTGAACAGTTGGTTCGCGTCGCCATCATAATCGCTGTAGCATTTATAGCCGTCGATCGTCAGGATATGTATCTGATCGGCCCTGGAGCGGCATTCGGAGCGGTGTTTGGCGGCCTGGCAGCTTTTGCTTATCTGGCTTTACTTTTCCATAAACGAAAACCATGGAATGATCAAACGGTCGAAGCGGCTTTAAGTATTGCGCAATATATCAAGACTGTATTCGTATATGGACTATTCATTTGCCTGAATTATATGTTATTGCTTCTTCTGCAATTAGCCGATGCGTTTACCTTAGTCCCTGGACTGGTGGATCACGGTTTGGAGCTCGAAGAGGCGAAAGTGACCAAAGGAATATTCGATCGGGGCCATCCATTGATTCAATTAGGAACGGTACTTGGGTCGTCGCTTGCTCTGGCGCTCATCCCAACGATTACGAAAAATCGAATGATGACTAAGCCGGATGCGTTTCGCTTTCATATCAGAACAGCGATAAAGTTGAGCCTAGGCATTTCGATCGGAGCAACTGTCGGATTAATATTACTCTTCCCTTATGTAAATGAGTTGCTGTTCCAGGATCAGGCCGGGACAAATGCATTGCGAATACTGATGCTGGTCATTCTTTTCAGTTCGTTGGCAATTACCGCCTCTTCCATTTTGCAAGGAATGGACTATATCTTCCATACTGCCTTGTTTGTGCTGGTTGGTGTAGGCATCAAATGGACAGGGAACTGGCTGCTTATTCCATATGCCGGAATACATGGTGCAGCACTCGCATCCGTCATTAGTGTCGGTGTCGTTCTGGTACTGAATCGCTGGTTGATCCGAAAGCGTGTCGTAAAAGGGATCCTGCCATGGCAGCTGTTCCTGAAAGTAGGCCTTGCTTTAACTGGAATGGGGCTTTTCGTACTGAGTGCCATATTCGTCGAGCAAACGTGGTTGGATATTGCTACACGAGTTCAGCTTGCTGCATATACACTGATGGTCTCAGGGCTCGGCGGTCTTATTTACTTGATCCTTTTGATTAAACTCCGCTGCTTTGGTAAAAAGGAGTTAGAACAATTCCCTTATGGAGAATATTTGATTACATTGTTGCCAAGGAGGACGAAACCGTGAATGCCATCCAAATCATCGGACTCGGCGCTGGAGATATGGATCAGCTGCCGTTAGGAATATATAGGAAATTGACGGGCAATAAAGCAAACGTCTATGTACGAACCGAAGATCATCCGGTCATCGAAGAATTGAAAAAAGAAGGTGTCACATTTACAGCTTTTGATGAAGTGTATGAAGCGCATGATCACTTTGAAGCTGTCTATGAAGATATAACAGCGAGGTTGATGGAAGCTGCGGCTGAAGGGGATATCCTCTATGCCGTGCCCGGTCATCCGATGCTAGCGGAACGTACCGTGCAACTGTTATTGCAAAAGGAAAAGGAAGGAAGCATATCTGTTCGTGTACTCGGTGGCAAGAGTTATCTCGACGATCTTTACACCGCACTTAAAATTGACCCAATCGAAGGGATGCAGTTCATCGACGGAACAGCCTTTGACCGGAATATGCTTCACTATACGAATCATATCATCTTCTGCCAGGTCTATGATGAAATGATCGCGTCAGATGTAAAGCTGCAATTGCTCGAGGATTTGCCGCCGGAGTATCCGGTCACAGTGGTTACTGCAGCAGGAAGTTCGGATGAAACGTTGACGACTGTACCATTGGAAGAGCTTGATCGTACAGTCGAACTCAATAATCTCACAAGTGTGTACATTCCGCCGGTCGAAAAAGAGGTGCTGAATCATCAGTTCTTCCGTCTGAGAGAAGTGATCAAGGCGTTGCGTGGACCTGATGGGTGCCCATGGGATAGAAAGCAGACACATGAGTCACTCCGTAAATATTTGATCGAAGAAGCATACGAGGTCATCGATGCGATCAATCGACAGGATGATGATGATCTTGCTGAAGAACTCGGTGATGTACTGTTGCAGGTCATGCTTCACAGTCAGATCGGAGAGGACGAAGGTTACTTTACAGTCGATGACGTCATCCGATCGATCACCGATAAAATGATCCGCAGACATCCGCACGTGTTTCAGGATGTCGATGTCGAATCGGCAGACGAGGTCGTGACGAATTGGGATGAGATCAAGAAGCAGGAGAAAGGGGAATCCCCTGAATCCCTGCTCGATGATATCCCGACAAGCTTCCCGGCATTGCTGCAGGCAGAAGAAATCCAGCGGAAAGCTGCAAAAGTCGGTTTCGACTGGAAAGAACCTGCACCGATTTGGGAGAAAGTGAAAGAAGAATGGCAGGAGTTCAATGAAGCCTTTCAGGAAGATGATCCTGCTAAAATGGAAAATGAACTTGGGGACCTGCTTTTTGCTATTGTAAACTTGGCACGCTATTATAAAATAAATGCAGAAACCGCGTTGAACGGTACGAATGAAAAATTTCGCACACGATTCAAGTATATCGAAGCAAGTGTCAAGCAAACAGGGAATACGTTGGAGAATTGCACGCTTGAAGAGCTCGACAGTTACTGGAATGAAGCTAAGAAACAATATAAAGGGGAGATATGACGATGCGCTTGGACAAATTTTTGAAAATATCCCGCTTGATCAAACGACGTACCTTAGCAAAAGAGGTTGCCGATCAAGGTCGGATCAACGTCAATGGTAATGAGGCGAAAGCTGCAACAAATCTGCAGGTCGGGGATGAATTGACGATTCAATTCGGACAGAAAATCCTGACGATCGAAGTGAAGGACTTAAGGGAAAATGTAAAGAAAGACGAAGCCACTACACTTTACTCCATCGTAAAAGAGGAGCAAGTGCAGCGGTCATAAAGAGGAGCCACCTTGCTGGGCGGGGTGGCTTTTTTACGTTCTGAGGTGCATGTCGCGACTGTACGAGTCCTTTGCGCACTTAATGTTATCCGGCTCCAAGGACTAGCCGCTCGTGACATAAGCATTCTCCTCATACCGTCAAAGATCAGACGGGATGAAGGAGCCTGCTTATGCATGTCGCGGCTGAACGAGTCCTTTGCGCACTTAATGTTCTATTTCTTTTTCTTTTTTCATAGGTTGTACTAAGTGAAGAGGAGGTAATTAGAATGGAGCATTATGAAAAAGATTTGCGTGCTGGCAATGCGGAACATCACGTAAAGATGAACAATAGACGGAACCTTGAAATATCTGGAGTGAAAGAGGTCGACAGCTTCGATAACGAAGAATTCCTTTTGCAGACATCGATGGGTTACCTCGTAATAAGGGGTCAGAATCTCCAAATGAAGAATCTGGATGTCGGACAAGGACTGGTTTCCATCAAGGGGAAAATCTACGAGCTGACTTATCTGGATGAGCAGCATGCGGAGAAAGCTAAAGGATTCTTTAGCAAGCTGTTCAAATGACGCTGACAACGCAATTCCTGACAATGCTTACGATGATAGGCGGAGGTATTTATCTCGGAGCAGCTGTAGATACAATGAAACGATTTGAAAAAAACTATCGCAAACACGTGCTGATGAACTATGTCATTGTCATCAGCTTTTGGCTTTTGCAGGTTCTGATTCTTTTTTATCTTTTATATCAGACAAACTATGGGGAATTGCGCCTGTATGTCTTTTTGGCAGTGCTTTGCGGGTTTGCGGCGTATAAAGGGCTCTTCCAGCAAAGTTACCGGAAGCTGCTCGAGCGGTTGATCCGTATTTCACTGTGGATTTCTACAATGATCAAAAAATGCTTCAGAACCTTCGTATTCAAGCCGATAATAGGATTGTGGAAGCTGCTGCAATCCATTGTAATATGGGTTTTAACAGTCTTGCTTGCGGGTATTCTACTGTTGTTACGTATTGTATGGTGGCCATTTCGCCTCATACTTGGACTTATTTGGAGACTCGTCCCACAAAATATTAAAAATTACTTATTCGCTGGAGCAGGATTTTACGATAAAATAAAGAATATAATAAAAAAATGGTGGAAAAAATTCCAGAAATAGGAGGCAAATAAATGGCAGATAAACGCGTAACCAGGCTGGATTCTACATATATGCAGCAATATGACGTTCACCAAGCGCGACAACGCAGAAAAAAGAAGCGCCTGTTTCGACGTCTGGCTTTATTTGCTTTAGTCATCACGATTGTATCAGCATGGATGATCAACTACCACTTTGATCAGAAGGCACTGTATGCCGAAAAGCAGGAAAAGCTGGAAGCCCTCGAAGAGGAAAAGCTTTCATTGGAGAATCAGGAGAAAACATTAAACGAAGAGATTCAGCTCCTCAATAATGAAGAATATGTGTTGCAAATAGCCAGAACGAACTATTTTTTCTCAAAAGAAGGCGAAATCATCTTCAAACTGCCGGATGATGACCCATCTTATTGACACACTTTTCATTCCTTCTATATAATAGTAAGGAATGATATTTATCGAATTTTTTAAGGAGGAGCATTTTTTTTATGTCAATCGAAGTAGGCAGCAAGCTGCAGGGTAAGGTAACTGGTATCACTAATTTTGGAGCGTTCGTGGAACTTCCGGGTGGGCAGACAGGTCTAGTCCATATTAGTGAGGTTGCCGATAACTACGTAAAAGATATTAATGATCACTTGAGCGAAGGCGATCAAGTAGAGGTAAAGGTCATTAATGTCGGCAAAGACGGTAAAATCGGCCTTTCCATTAAGAAAGCGAAAGAAAATTACGGCCGCCGTAATCAAAAGCCTCAACAAACTCGCAAACCGAGCGAATCATTTGAGCAGAAAATGAATCGTTTCCTTAAGGATAGTGAAGATCGTCTTTCATCCTTGAAGAAACACACCGAATCCAAACGTGGGGGACGGGGTGCTAAACGAGGCTAACTAGCTGCCTATGTAGAGTATAAAAAATGTTGTTATAGATACAAGCAGGTTCACCAGTAAACTGGGAACCTGCTTTTTTGATTATATGAGAAATATACGAAGGGTAGAATATATGAGGCGTAAATAGGGTGGCGAGTTTGATATTTTAGATAAAAAAAGCAGCATCCGCATGGGATGCTGCTTTTTTAGGACAAAGAATGTGTTGGATGACCCGTACGGGATTCGAACCCGTGTTACCGCCGTGAAAGGGCGGTGTCTTAACCGCTTGACCAACGGGCCTAAGTCTATCTTTATGTAAGAAAGAATAAAAATGGTAGCGGCGGAGGGGATCGAACCCCCGACCTCACGGGTATGAACCGTACGCTCTCGCCAGCTGAGCTACACCGCCATATTTCTCTCAAAGTCACAAAAAATATATTACAACATGATAGAGAAAGTGTCAACACTTTAATAAGTTTTAAGACTTATCTGTCAATTTTTGAAGAAGCCCAAAGCATAGGCTGTCAAAGGTATATCCCTCAACTCTCTATTTCTGAAGGTACAATTCTTGTATAAAAAAGCATGCAAATTTGTAGAAGATACCTTTGGAAGTCGGAAATGAGTCGAACTTTTTGTCACGGCTCTCCTCTTGTTTTGACAAATTAAATGATAGAGTTGTGATTTAATAGAGCGACAAGGAGGAGGTAGAACATGTGGGGGACGATGACGAAGAAAGGATTACACACGCTTGAATTAGAAAAAGGACGTTGGGTTCGGATTAAAAAGAAAGTGGATGCACGGGTCAGACACTTGTTTATCGACAAAGGATGGCTGTTGATGATCATTGCTTTACTTCTTGGTAGAGCAGTTATACTATCTTCCATCTCACCATTCGTTATCGCTTTGGTTGCTTCGGTCTGGTGGCTGCGCCGGGATCGGGTACCTGCTGTGGCTCTATTTGCGGTGATTGGGGCTGCGACGATGGGATGGGTGCAGGCGGTATTTGTATTCGGAGCGGTGATGGCCTTTTTATTACTTGGATTCATAGTACATACATGGGAACGCCATCAGCAGATCCTTCCGCTCCTGGCAATGGTCGCCTGTATGATCCCGCGTGCCATCGGTTTGACAATTATTGATGGGTGGGAACCCTACGAGGGTATCCTGATGGGAGTGGAAGGAATATTGAGTGCTTTGCTCGTCTTGATTTTCATGCAAAGTGTGCCGCTGATATCGCCTAAGCGGTACAAGTCTTCATTGAAGAATGAAGAAGTGGTATGCATGATCATCCTGCTTGCATCGGTATTGACGGGTACGATCGGCTGGCAGATCCAGGGTATTTCAATAGAGCAGATCTTTTCGAGGTACCTTGTACTATTCCTGGCCTATATAGGTGGGGCGGCGATCGGGTCTACCGTCGGTGTCGTTACCGGGCTGATCTTAAGTCTGGCAAATGTCGCGAATCTATACCAAATGAGTCTGCTGGCCTTCTCCGGATTGCTCGGTGGTTTGTTGAAGGAAGGGAAAAAGATCGGAGTCAGCCTCGGTCTGGTCATAGGGACGCTGCTCATTGGCATTTATGGAGGGACAGTCGCCTCATTGACTCCATCCCTGCTCGAAACAGGCGTGGCGATTTTCATTTTTCTTACGACGCCGGAAGGATGGATCCGCAAACTATCCCGTTATATTCCGGGGACGCAGGAGCATTCGAATGAACAAGAACAATACCTCCAGAAGGTCCGTGATGTCACTGCAGTGCGTGTTGAAAAGTTTTCAGATGTGTTCAAGGCATTATCCAAAAGCTTCACTCATTTCGAAAATCAGCTCGACCAGCCGGATGATCAAAAGGAAATGGATCACTTTCTTAGCCATGTAACCGAAAAGACGTGTCAGACATGCTTTAAAAAAGAGCGATGCTGGGCGAAACAATTCGATGAAACTTATGCATTGATGACAGATCTGAAGGACGATATTGAAACCACGAACGAGCCTTCCAGGCAAACTCGGAAAAATATCGATCAGTACTGTGTGAAGTCTCAGAAATTGGTGGATACCATGAAATACGAGATGTCTTTTTATCATGCCAATCAGCTGCTGAAACGGCAGGTGCTGGAGAGCAGACGGTTTGTTGCTGACCAGTTGAGGGGTGTGTCTGAGGTAATGGGGGATTTTGCGAGAGAGATCGTTAAAGAACGGGAGAATCATGAACAACAGGAGCAGGAAATTACGGAAGCACTGCAGACGTTGGGCCTGGAAATGGAGTCCCTCGATATCTATACTTTGGAGTCGGGAAAAATCGATATCGATATGGTGCTCTATTTGAACAACTACCACGGGGAAGGGCCGAAGCTGATTGCGCCGTTATTATCTGATATCCTGCAGGAAACCATCGTCGTCACTACAGAAGAAATTGCGCCTTTTCCACATGGAATGTGTCATCTGTCTTTTCAGTCCGCAAAAAAATATTACATTGAAAGCGGTGTCGCCCATGCGGCCAAGGACGGCGGGTTCATATCCGGTGACAGTTATACGACCATCGAGCTTGGGTCAGGCAAGTTCGCGCTTGCGATCAGTGACGGAATGGGCAATGGCCTACGAGCCCATGAAGAAAGTGTGGAAACGTTACGACTGCTTCAGCAGATTTTAGAATCAGGGATCCAGGAGCAGGTGGCGATTAAATCGATCAATTCGATTCTATCACTGCGCACACAGGACGAAATCTTCTCCACATTGGATCTGGCTGTGGTGGACCTGCATCATGCAACTGCTAAATTCATAAAGATCGGCAGTACACCGAGCTATATTAAGCGTGGCAATCAGATGCTTAAAATCGAATCCAGCAACCTGCCGATGGGGATCATCCAGGATGTGGATGTCGATATTGTCAGCGAGCAGTTGAAGGCAGGCGATCTGCTGATCATGATGAGTGACGGGATCCTGGAAGGTCCGAAGCACGTGGAAAATATAGAAATGTGGCTGAAACGTAAAATAAGGGAGCTGGAGACTAGTGACCCACAGGCGGTTGCTGATTTGATATTGGAAGAGGTCATCCGTACAAGATCCGGTTCCATCAATGATGACATGACCGTGCTTGTAGCAAGGCTAGATCACAATCTGCCTAAGTGGTCGGCAATTCCGCATGTAAAAAAGGAAGCATGAACATTAACTCTTGTTGAAGGGGTATAATCCTTTTCCTAATCGGCGAAGATGTTGATAAGAATAGGAGGAGGATCCAATGAAACAAGGAACCTTAAAGCAAATTCTATTATTGACGGATGGATGTTCGAATCAGGGAGAAGACCCGGTAGCGGTAGCGGCGTTGGCCCACAATCAAGGGATTACCGTGAATGTCATCGGCGTCCTGGATGATGATCAAAGTGAACAGCCGGAAGGATTGGAAGAAGTTGAAGCGATTGCTCTGTCTGGTGGAGGCGTCAGCCAAATCGTCTACCAGCAGGCATTGTCTCAGACCGTCCAGATGGTCACGAAGCAAGCAATGACACAGACACTTCAAGGAGTGGTGAATCAGGAGCTGAAACAAATTCTCGGCCCTAAGAAGACACTGGAAGAGCTTCCGCCTGATCAACGGGGAGAAATTATGGAAGTCGTAGAAGAACTCGGTGAAACCAGTAAGCTTGAAGTACTTGTGCTTGTAGACACAAGTGCCAGTATGACCCCTAAATTGGAAACGGTGAAGGATGCCTTGTTCGATCTCAGTCTAAGTCTTAACGCAAGGTCAGGAAGCAATAAGTTCAGCATCTACGCTTTCCCACACAAGAAAAAGCCGATTCATAAACTGATGGATTGGTCACCTGACCTTGAAGGCATTTCCAAGATCTTTCCGAAGCTTGCGAGCGGAGGAATTACTCCAACGGGGCCTGCATTGAAAGAAGCGATTTACCAGTTCAGTAAAAAAAGCTTGTTCAGGAGCAAGAGCCATGCAGATGAACCATACGAAGAAACAGGCGATTAATCTCCAACCGGGAACGCTCATTACCGGTAAATGGACGAAAAAAAGTTACCGGGTTCTGAACAAATTAGGTGAAGGCGCTTGTGGTGTCGTCTACTTATGTGAATATGAAAGTAAGAGAGTAGCTCTGAAAATCAGCCAGGACAGCTCCCGGATCACGACTGAAGTGAATGTATTGAAAACGTTCCAGAAGGTCCAAGGAAAACGCCTTGGGCCTTCTTTGATGGGTGTAGATGACTGGATCAGACCGAATGGTACAAGATTACACTTTTATGTAATGGAATATATTAAGGGCTATACGCTTAGCACGTTCCTGAGAGGGAAAGGGAAGGAATGGGTCGGAATTCTGATTCTGCAGATGCTGACGGATCTACATGATCTCCATCAGGCAGGTTGGGTGTTTGGTGATTTGAAGACGGATAATCTGCTCGTCAGCTACCCACCGGCAAGGATAAGGTGGATTGATGTAGGAGGTACAACCCAAAATGGAAGGGCTATTAAAGAATATACAGAATTCTATGACCGTGGATACTGGCAGATGGGTTCAAGAAAAGCAGAACCTTCCTATGACCTTTTCGCTGTGACGATGATCATGCTTGAAATCGGCCGCTCGGGTCGTTTTGAAAGAGGCACGAAGCCGCAGCAGACTTTACTGAAACAATTATCGCTCTCTCCTATATTGAAACCTTACGAGAAGACGATACGTAACGTATGGGAAGGGAGCATCCAGTCGAGTGCTGCCATGAAAAACGAGATTTCAGTTGTTTTGACTGCCCGGCAGAACGATACCCCTCAGCAACCAACCAGGAGAGCACGTCAACGGAGTAGTGGCGATCAAAAACAAGCAGGTGGTCATGCGGCGATGGAAATGGGATTCATTTCAGTGGTCGTCTGCTTCTTTTATTTCATCTATATCTGGATTGGGATGTAAGTCTCCTGTCTTTGCAGGGATTCGAATCTTAATGGTACGATGAGGGTGTACGTTACCGATTACAAACCATTGGAGTGAAGCCAAAGATGAAAGCTACCGTCGATTCTTTTATCGAATCCCAGCAATTTCTGCAGGAAAATTGCACTGTCCTTGTTGCTGTTTCAGGCGGGGCAGATTCAATGGCGCTACTCCATTACTTGAAAGAGTTGAAGAAAGAAAAGAATTTAACGTTGATTGCTTTATCCGTAGACCACGGATTGAGAGGGAATGAATCGTTAGAAGATCTGCAATTCGTACAATCGACCTGCCAAGAGTGGGGTATTGAATTTTCAGGGACGAGCGTCGATGTTACTTCCTATAAGAAAAAACACGGATGTGGTACCCAGCAAGCTGCTAGATCGTTGCGCTATGATTTTTTTGAACAACAGATGTCCCTATATGAAGCGGATGTGCTGGCACTTGCCCATCATGGTGACGATCAGGCGGAAACGCTGATCATGCGATTGATGAGGGTAACCAACCCAGCTGCATTCCAAGGCATTCCGTTAGAACGAGTCTTTGGAAAAGGGAGAATCATTAGGCCGCTGCTTTGTGTCGAGAAGCAGGCGATACTGGAATACTGCAAAATTAATCAGGTGCCATTTCGTGACGACCCATCCAATGCAGATCCTGTATATACGCGGAATTACATTCGACTGAACATTTTGCCCTTATTTAAGGAACAGAACCCGAAATTTCATCGTCATGCTCAGCTGCTGAGTCAGCGTGCAACAGAAGATGAAGCATTTTTGCACACACAAGCAAATTCCATGGTAGAAAATGTTGTGAAAAAGGGTATCGGTGGTAGAGAGGTTTCTTTTGAAATTAATGAGTTTTCAGGCTATCCAATAGCTTTACAAAGAAGAGCCTTTCATCTAATATTAAACTATCTTTATCGTAAGGCACCTAATGATCTTTCTTATATACATGAAGAGCAATTTTTCGACATTTTGAACCGGGAAATGGCGAATGCAAGATTGGATTTTCCAGAAGGGCTCCGTTTATACCGCTCCTATGGTACAGTGACGTTCAGGTTCGGACAAGCTGGGGAGCCATACACCTTCGAACTGTCACCTGGGGAAAGCATCACCCTCCCTGATGGCGGGGAAATCTCACTTTCCACCTCTTCCGATAATCAGAAGAGTGAAAGTGCGCATGCATTTGCTTGTGATATTGCTCACGTATCCTTGCCTTTGATCATCCGCACCCGTCAACCCGGGGACCGGATGAGCTGCAAAGGAATGGAGGGTTCCAAGAAAATCAAAGATATTTTCATCGACCAGAAGGTGCCTGCTGATAAGCGGGACACATGGCCGATTGTTACTGATCATACTGGTAGGATCCTGTGGTTGGTCGGCTTGAAAAAGAGTGAGGGGAAGCCCTCTGAAGTAGGTACAGGAGAATGGCTGCATGTACATTACAAAAACAACGAAACCCTGTAGGAGGAGCAAACTATGCATAACGAAATTGAGAAAATCTTGATTTCACAGGAAGAAATTCAAGAAAAATGCCAAGAGATAGGAGCGCAGCTTACAGAAGAGTACGATGGCCGATTCCCGTTGGTGATCGGGGTGCTGAAAGGTGCGATGCCTTTCATGGGGGATTTACTTAAGCGTGTAGAAACGCACCTGGAAATGGACTTCATGGATGTATCCAGCTATAACGGGGGTATGAAATCCACGGGTGAGGTTAAAATTGTAAAGGACCTGGACACGCAGGTCGAAGGCAGAGACCTTCTGATCATTGAAGACATCATTGACAGTGGTTTGACGTTGAGCTATCTTGTCGATCTATTCAAATACCGCAAAGCGAAATCGATCAGAATCGTTACACTGCTTGATAAGCCTACTGGTAGAAGTGCGAATATCAAAGCAGACATCATCGGCTTTGAAGTACCTGATGAATTCGTTGTCGGTTATGGTTTGGACTACGAAGAGAAATATCGTAACCTTCCTTATATCGGTGTATTGAAACCGGAAGTGTATGGCGGCTGATCGAGCCCATGAATGAATCACAGAATTGTCACATATGGTATAAGGGTAATTAGTTGTATTGGTACTTTTTAGATGATACTATTTTATTTAGTTTTTGTTGCTTGGGAGGAGGAAGGCGATGAACCGGATATTTCGTAACACAATATTTTATTTACTTATCTTCCTCGTAGTTATCGGCGTTGTCGGTCTATTCAGAGGATCAGGTGAACCTAGTACAACCTTGACAGTAAATGAATTTTACGAAAAATTGAATAATGGTGAAATCCATGAAATGCAAATGCAGCCTGTGAATGGGGTCATTGGCATTACTGGTAAACTGGGAAGTGAAGACGGAGAGACTTTCTCAACAAAAGTTACCAATAATGATGAAGTCGTCTCAAATATAGAAGAAACAGCGAGAGAACAGAGCATCTTGAATGTCGAAGAGGAAGAACAGCCAAGTGCTTGGGTTTCCTTCCTGACCACGATGATTCCGTTCATCATCATCTTCATATTGTTCTTCTTCTTGCTCAACCAGGCTCAGGGCGGCGGTAGCCGTGTCATGAACTTCGGTAAGAGTAAGGCGAAGCAATATACAGAAGAAAAGAAGAAAGTACGTTTCAAAGATGTCGCTGGTGCGGATGAAGAGAAGCAGGAGCTTGTGGAGGTCGTCGACTTCCTGAAAGATCCACGTAAATTCTCTGCAGTTGGTGCGCGTATTCCGAAAGGTGTCCTGCTTGTAGGGCCACCGGGTACAGGTAAAACATTGCTTGCACGTGCAGTAGCCGGAGAAGCTGGTGTTCCATTCTTCTCAATCAGTGGTTCCGACTTTGTTGAAATGTTCGTCGGTGTCGGTGCATCCCGTGTACGTGACTTATTTGAAAACGCAAAGAAAAACGCTCCGTGTATCATTTTCATTGATGAGATCGATGCCGTAGGTCGTCAACGTGGTGCAGGTCTTGGTGGTGGACACGATGAGCGTGAGCAGACATTGAACCAGTTGCTTGTCGAAATGGATGGATTCGGTGTGAACGAAGGAATCATCATCATCGCGGCAACCAACCGTCCGGATATTCTTGACCCTGCCTTGTTACGTCCTGGTCGTTTTGACCGTCAGATTACGGTCGATCGTCCTGATGTCAAAGGCCGTCAGGAAGTATTGGCTGTTCATGCCAAGAACAAGCCATTAAGTGACGATGTCGACTTGAAAACGATCGCTCTCCGTACTCCTGGCTTCTCAGGTGCGGATTTGGAAAACTTACTGAACGAAGCTGCCCTTGTAGCGGCACGTGCAGATAAGAAGAAAGTGGATATGGACGATGTCGATGAGGCGATTGACCGAGTGATTGCCGGGCCTGCTAAGAAGAGCAGAGTCATCTCAGATAAAGAGCGTAACATCGTTGCCTACCACGAAAGTGGACACACAATCATCGGTATGGTGCTTGATGAAGCAGACATGGTCCACAAAGTTACCATCGTCCCTCGCGGACAGGCAGGTGGCTATGCGGTCATGCTTCCGAAAGAAGACCGTTACTTCATGACCAAACCGGAATTGTTTGATAAGATTACAGGATTGCTTGGTGGACGTGTAGCTGAAGAGGTCATCTTTGGCGAAGTCAGCACAGGTGCTCACAATGACTTCCAACGTGCTACAAGCATTGCGCGTAAGATGGTTACCGAATATGGTATGAGTGATAAGCTTGGACCATTGCAATTCGGTTCCAACCAGAGCGGCCAGGTGTTCCTTGGACGTGACATCCAGAATGAACAGAATTACAGCGATCAGATCGCTTATGATATTGATAAAGAAGTTCAGAACTTCATCAATTTCTGCTATGAGCGGGCTAAAACGATTCTTACAGAGAATCGCGATAAACTCGAGCTGGTAGCGAAAACATTGCTGGAAGTAGAAACATTGGATGCGACACAGATCAAATCCTTGTTTGAAAAAGGACGCATGCCGACTGACGAAGAGTTGGAAAAGCTTGCGAATGAAAATGCTAAATCACGCAAAGAAGAGATGAAGAAAATTGACGGCGGGTCTGAAGATCCTTCTGATGTCCGGGTGAATATCCAGTCAAAAGAAGAAACCGACGAAGACTACGAACAGCCGAAAGAAACTTCACAAGAAGAAACAACCGATGATACAACTGACGATTCTGAGAAAAAGGATCGCGAATAAATTCATCAATATCGAAGCCATGCTGCCCCAAACGCAGCGTGGCTTCTTTTTGTTTGAAATTAATTATGGAGCCACCACTCTAAAAATGAAAGGGTGTGAGCGGAGACGGCTCGCTTTCCTGCCGGGATGACGGCAAGCCTCCTCGAGCTAACGCTCTGTGGGGTCTTACCAGTCAATCCATTGCCGCGGGAGTCTCATCGTCTCCGCTCACACCCGCTTAAGTTGAGATGATTGAAGTTTCAACTTTGATGAGTTTTTAACTTCATCAGCAGGAGAGGAGGGGCGTTACTCGCACATTCATAGGGGGGCGGGAAATGACGAGACTCCCGCGGGAGAAGGAGCTAGGCGAGATCCCGCAGGGCAACGCCCGAGGAAGCTTGCCAGTTCCCCCGCAGGAAAGCGAGTTATTTCCCGCCACCCCTGACTCACTACAACGCCCTTACATGATCTTCAAACAGAATCATTCCTTTTTTACACATTTGTGGTATCATGAAGTCGTCAAACGAATCGAAGTGGGGTTATTTTCATGATTTTCGTATTAGATGTCGGAAATACAAACACCGTACTGGGTGTTTTTGTTGAGGATACATTAAAATATCATTGGCGCATCAAAACCGATCGCCACAAAACAGAAGATGAATTCGGAATGCTCATCAAATCACTGCTCGAGCATGAAGACTTGTCTTTTTCTGATATTGACGGGATCATCATATCAACCGTAGTACCACCAATCACTTTTTCATTGGGAAGAATGGCGCATAAGTATTTCAATAAGACACCAATGATCATTGGTAGTGAAGAAGTGGAAGACGGGCTGGCGATGCAGTACCCGAACCCGAAAGAAATCGGTGCTGACCGGATCGTCAATGCTGTAGGTGCATTGGACAAGTTCGATGGGCCTCTGATCATCATCGATTTCGGTACGGCGACTACCTTCTGCTACATAAACGACCAGAAGGAGTATGTTGGAGGAGTCATCGCGCCAGGTATCAACGTTTCGATGGAGGCGCTGTATGCAAAGGCGGCGAAGCTCCCAAAAATTGAAATCAAGAACCCAGGTAACGTCATCGGCCAAAGTACTGTCGAAGCCATGCAGTCCGGAGTATTCTTCGGTTACGTAGGGCAGGTGGATGATGTCGTAAACCGTATGAAAGAAACCTCGGGAACGCATGCTAAAGTCATTGCAACTGGTGGTTTGGCAGCTCTAATTGCAGATGAGTCCAAAGCAATCGATGTTGTAGATCCTTATCTGACCTTGAAGGGTCTATATGTTATATATCAGAGAAATAAAGGGAAAAATGCATTTAAAGGAGATTGATGAACAATGTCAGATTATCTAGTTCGTGCAACCGCTTTTGATGGAATGGTCCGCGCCTACGCGATCCAGTCCACAGAAACAGTGGAAGAAGCACGCCGCCGACAGGATACGTGGGCAACGGCATCGGCAGCATTAGGACGGACGTTGACAATAGGCGCAATGATGGGCTATATGATGAAAGGCGAAGACAAGTTGACCCTTAAGGTAGAGGGGAATGGACCGCTTGGCGCAATCATTGTGGATGCAAATGCACATGGAAATGTCCGGGGATATGTGCAAAATCCACATGTCGACTTTGAATTGAATGATAAAGGAAAGCTTGATGTTGCACGTGCAGTCGGGACAGAAGGTAATTTAAGCGTAGTGAAAGATCTTGGGCTTAAGGATCATTTCACAGGGCAGGTCCCGATCGTATCAGGTGAAATCAGTGAAGATTTTACGTACTACTATGCTAACTCAGAGCAGGTCCCATCTGCAGTAGGTGCAGGGGTGCTTGTGAATACGGATCACTCCATCAAAGCTGCAGGAGGGTTCATCCTTCAGATGATGCCAGGAGCGGACGATGAAGCGATTACCGAAATTGAAAACAGATTAAGCACCATCCCTCCAATTTCAAGCCTGGTAGCCGATGGCAAAACTCCAGAGGAAATTCTGTTCGAACTTCTTGGTCAGGAAAATGTGAAGGTGCTGGATACGAACGAGGTAAGTTTCAAGTGCCGCTGTTCGAAGGAACGGGTCGAAGTTGCAATTGCAAGCTTAGGGGATGAAGAAGTCCAAGCGATGATCGATGAAGATCAGGGTGCAGAAGCGAAATGTCATTTTTGTAATGAAGTATATACATTCAATGTCGATGAATTGGAACAACTGAAAGCTGGGGATTCTCCTCAATAATTTCTCGGGGTGGTCAAGTGAATCGTAAGGTATTATGGGGACTTGTTTCCCTGTTAGTCATTACAAATTTGTTGACGTTATATTTCTGGTCCGGAGAACGTTCTACCTCTCCCAAATCTTCCAAGCTTCAGGACATGGAAGTTGTGGAAGCGTCAGATGAAGTCAATGAACCTGTAGCATTGATCAATGGTGAGGAAGTATCCTATGTCGATTGGGTTTCCTCTTTGAAGCAGACGTATGGCAAGAAGACGTTGGAAGATATGGTCAATAAACAGCTCGTTTTTCAATTGGCAGAAGAACATGACCTGACACTCGAACCGAAGCTTATCGATCGGGAGCTGCATTCCATGGAAACGATGCAGGGAGTATCGGGAAAAGAAGAGCTTGAACAAAAGCAGGAACAGTGGAGAAAAGATATCGAGTATCAGTTATATTTGGAAGAAATATTGACGCGTGATGTCGAAATCGCTGAAGAAGATATAAAAAAGTATTTCGAAAAGCATAAAGACGACTATACGTTCAGTAAAACCTATCAGCTGTCCCAGATTGTAGTCAATAATAAAAAGGAAGCTGACAAAGTCTATAAAGAACTTGAAGAAGGCAGTGATTTCTCTGTGCTTGCCAGGGAATATTCTGATGAAACAAGCTCGGGTGAATTCGGAGGCTACTTAGGGTATTACTCAGAGAACACCACTTTTCTTGATAATGCCTATTTTAATGCAGCTGAAAAGCTGGAAGAGGGACAATACAGTCAACCATTTGAGGCTCCTGGCGGGTACGTGGTCATCTACTTGCATCGAACCCTGCCTGAAGTAACGTTCACTTACGATGAATTGAAGGCACATATCCGGCGCGAACTGGCTTTGGGACACATCAGTGGTGTCGCTACAGCCGATATGCTCTGGGAACAAGCGGATATTGACTGGATTTATGGGGAATAGAAGGCTTAACGCCTTCTATTTTTTTCGTTGGATTAATAAGAATAACAGTGTGCGAAAAGTTTGACATTTCCAAAAGTAAAACGTAAATTATAATTAAATCCTATTAAATCACTAGGAATTAGGAGGGCTTTGATGAGAATAGCTGATAACATTAGTGAATTGGTCGGTAAGACCCCTGTTGTGAAACTGAACAGAAGTGCAGATGAAAACAGTGCGGATATTTATTTGAAACTGGAGTACATGAACCCGGGTAGTTCCGTAAAGGATCGTATTGCACTATCCATGATCGAAGCAGGAGAAAAAGAAGGACATTTGAAAGCTGGGGACACCATCGTAGAACCGACGAGTGGTAACACTGGTATTGGGCTTGCGATGATCGCTGCTGCAAAAGGATATAAGACGGTACTCGTCATGCCTGATACGATGAGTCAGGAACGTAGGAATCTGTTGCGTGCCTATGGTGCTGAGCTTGTTCTTACTCCTGGTAGTGAGGGGATGAAGGGCGCGATCAAGAAGGCGGCAGAGCTTCACGAGGAGCACGGCTACTTCATGCCTCAACAGTTCAATAATGAAGCAAACCCACTGATTCATGAAAAAACGACAGGACCGGAGATTGTCGAGCAGATGGGTGATCAGCTGGATGCTTTTATTTCCGGAATCGGCACGGGTGGTACAATCACTGGTGCAGGTAAGGTCTTGAAGAAGCATTATAAAGACATCAAAATCTATGCGGTAGAACCAGACGCTTCTCCTGTTCTTTCCGGAGGTCAGCCAGGCCCACATAAAATCCAGGGGATCGGTGCAGGATTCGTTCCTGGTATCCTTGATACGGGTGTATATGATGAAGTGATCCAGGTTTCGAATGAGGAAGCCTATGCATCAGCCAGGGAAGCCGCGCGCAAAGATGGTATTCTTGGTGGTGTATCTTCAGGTGCAGCGATCCATGCTGCGAAACAAGTGGCGAAAAAGCTTGGCAAAGGGAAAAAGGTGTTGGCGGTCCTTCCAAGTAACGGTGAAAGGTATTTGTCTACACCGCTATACCAATTCGACGAAGAATAACAAACGCTTAGAGAGTGATGTCATAATGGCATCGCTCTTTTTTGTGTAGAGACAATGAATCCAAACAACAGATAGTGTAAAATAGTGGAGAGTCGAAGTGCGGAGGTAATTGGATTGAGACATCTATTGCATACTGATAAAAAGACATACGAGTTGGATAAACAAACACTGATCATGGGAATTCTGAACGTCACTCCCGATTCCTTTTCCGATGGTGGCAAATATAATGATCTTGACCGGGCATTGGATCAGGCTAAGAAAATGGAGCGAGACGGTGCTCACATCATTGATATTGGTGGAGAGTCGACAAGGCCTGGTCATGAACCGGTATCAGAAGAGGAAGAGATTCGGCGCGTTGTTCCAATCATTGGATATCTGTCCAAAGAGCTGAACATTCCTATATCCATCGATACGTACAAAGCTGAAGTTGCACGGCAGGCAATCGAGGCAGGTGCTTCTATCATCAATGATGTGTGGGGAGCGAAGGAAGAGCCTGAAATAGCGGAAGTGGCGGCGGAATATGGAGTCCCGATCATCTTAATGCACAATCGAACAAACAAAGATTATGTAGCCTTGATTGATGATATGAAGGAAGATTTAAAAGAAAGCATCGCTATTGCAAAAGCTGCGTCTGTAAAGGATGAACATATTATTCTGGATCCAGGGGTAGGATTTGCGAAAACACCAGAAGATAATTTGGTCGTCATGCGTCACCTCGATGCATTCCAGGAACTTGGCTACCCCTTGTTACTTGGAACTTCAAGAAAGTCCTTTATAGGACAAGTCCTGGATCTGCCGACAGAAGAGAGGGTGGAAGGGACGGGTGCGACGGTCTGCCTGGGTATTAGTAAAGGTGCTCATATTGTAAGGGTTCATGACGTCAAACCGATAGCAAGAATGGCTAAAATGATGGATGCTATGCTTGGGAAAGGAGAATGAGAGTGGATAAAATTTATGTCACACAAATGGAATTCTACGGCTACCATGGGTTATTTCCAGAAGAAAATAAGTTAGGGCAACGCTTTTACGTTGACCTTGAATTGGATATTGATTTAAAAAAGGCCGGTCGTACAGATGATATGACAGAATCGGTAGACTATGGAGAAATCTATCAAGTAACTAAGTCTGTCGTAGAGGGAGAAGCGAAGAATCTGGTGGAAGCAGTAGCAGAAGACTTGGCTGCCAAATTGCTGGATACATTTGAAAAAGTGACTTTCTGCCGCGTCAAAGTAATCAAGCCGGACCCTCCAATTCCTGGCCATTATCAGTCCGTTGCCATCGAAATCTTCCGGGGACGTGACTGAATGAATCGCGCATATATTGCCTTAGGCTCCAACATTAATCCACGTGATGAATACTTGGAGGCGGGCATAAAAGAATTACAACACCATCCTGAAGTTTCCATCACAAAGCGCTCACGAATTTACGAGACTGCACCCGTGGGCTACACGGAGCAGAACGATTTTTTGAACATGGTGATCCAAGTCAAGACGTCTCTTCCGGCGTTGAACCTGCTTGATTTATGTCAATCGATTGAACATGAATTGGGGAGGAAACGGATGATCAAGTGGGGGCCACGGACCATCGACCTTGACATTCTAATGTACAATCAAGAACATATAGACACAGAGCGGTTAAAAATTCCCCACCCGTCCATGCACGAACGAGCATTTGTTATGGTTCCATTAGCGGAACTCGATCCAGAAGCATATATACCTGCAGTTGATACTACAGCTCAGGCAGTATTGAATACATTACCCAACCAAGAGATAGAAGGAGTTATTCCATGGCAGAAGAACAACAGCGATTGGGGAAGCGATTGAAAGGCTACCGTAAATTGAAAGGCATGACGCAAGTGGACTTATCCCGCGCAACGGATATATCTGTTTCTGTCATGGGTGAAATTGAACGTGGCGTAAGATTGCCTACTCCCGAAACCTTAGAGAAGATAGCAGAAGCTTTAGAAGTATCCATAGCTGAATTAACGATGAGAAAAGAAGAAAAAGTTATCAGCACTTAAACAGAAGATTGGAAGATGCGAAGATCCGTAACCCTATCGACGGGTACTTGAGTAAATGACGGAGACCTAGGATGAACGTTCGTCGTTGACACATTTCATCGGATTTTCTATACTAAGTCTAGTTATGCTGCCAGTAGACATGCTGGCAGTTTTTTAAATTAGTTCGGTAAGCAGACATATATAGCTTAAATTATAGAAATGGAGTGATACGAATGACGGAGGAATTGAATGATCTCATGAGGGTGCGTCGAGAGAAGCTTGACACATACCGTGAACAGGGGATGGATCCTTTCGGTGGAAAATTCGAACGAACAGATTATGCTGAGGATCTGAAGGAGAAATACGAGTCATTTACGAAAGAAGAGTTAGAGGAAAAAGCGATTGCGACTACGATTGCAGGGCGTATCATGACGAAGCGTGGAAAAGGGAAGGCTGGCTTCACCCACATCCAGGATTTGAGCGGACAAATTCAGCTATATGTACGTAAAGACCGCATCGGAGAAGAGGCGTATGAAATATTCAATACAGCGGACATCGGTGATATCGTCGGTGTAACAGGTGTTGTGTTCAAAACGAAAGTAGGGGAGCTCTCCGTTAAAGCGGATGAATTCCATATGCTTACGAAATCGTTGCGCCCATTACCGGAAAAATATCACGGACTGAAGGATGTTGAACAGCGGTATCGTCAACGTTACCTGGACCTGATCACCAATCCTGAGAGCCGTGACACCTTTGTAACTCGCAGCCGGATCATTCAATCTATGCGTCGTTACCTTGATGGACAGGGGTTTCTTGAAGTAGAAACACCAATGATGCACGGAATTCCGGGTGGAGCATCTGCGCGTCCGTTCATCACGCATCATAATGCTTTGGACATTCCATTATATATGCGTATTGCAATCGAACTTCATTTGAAGCGTCTGATTGTAGGTGGAATGGAAAAAGTATATGAAATCGGCCGTGTGTTCAGAAACGAAGGGGTTTCTACAAGACACAATCCTGAGTTCACTATGCTTGAACTTTATGAAGCGTACGCGGACTTCCACGATGTCATGAGCCTTACAGAACATCTTATAGCTCATATTGCAGAAGACGTGCTTGGAACAACAAAAGTCGCTTATGGCGATCATGAAGTTGACCTGACTCCTGAATGGACACGTCTCCACATGGTAGATGCCATCAAAGAATATACAGGCGTGGATTTCTGGAAACAGATGAGTGATGAAGAAGCAAAAGCTCTTGCAAAAGAACATGGGGTTGAAATCAAGTCCACGATGACGTTCGGTCATATCGTCAATGAATTCTTCGAGCAACACGTAGAAGAAAAGCTGATACAACCTACGTTTATTTATGGTCACCCTGTGGAAATCTCTCCACTAGCTAAAACAAACCCTGAAGATAGCCGTTTCACAGATCGTTTTGAGCTGTTCATCGTTGGACGTGAGCATGCGAATGCGTTCTCCGAATTGAACGATCCAATCGATCAACGTGAACGCTTTGAAGCACAATTGAAGGAAAGAGAAGAAGGGAACGATGAAGCGCATATGATGGACGATGATTTCATCGAAGCGCTTGAGTATGGTATGCCTCCTACAGGCGGACTCGGAATCGGTATCGACAGAGTGGTGATGCTGTTGACGAATTCACCATCCATCCGGGACGTACTGCTTTTCCCTCAGATGCGTAATCGTGACTGAAGTAGAAATGCCTATACAAAGACCTCGACATTTTTCTGTCGAGGTCTTTTTGTTTATAAAATGAGCCAAACTATCTGAAAAAACTTTTATTTCATTTACCTCTTGATTGAACTCCGAAACCGTGATAAATTATTAAACGTCGCATTAAACGAAACGCGACAGACAAACAACACAAACTAATAATCACAAAAAAGTTGTTGACTTTAAAACAACCGCATGATATATTAGTTAAGTCGCTGTTTTGAACAGCAGACAACAAATTGATCTTTGA
>NZ_JBHTKL010000008.1:0-61035 GCF_042675915.1 Thalassobacillus hwangdonensis
ATGGTAGTCGGGTTTACCCCCGTGAGAGTAGGACACCGCTAGGCACAGATGAAACCCAGAAGCATTGCGCTTCTGGGTTTTTTGTTAAAGGAAAAAAGTTTAAGATATTGATGGTACAGGAATAGAACATCTACGCACAGAGAATAGGATATATTTTTTAAGATGAGATTGAATATACTAAAAGAATTAAAGGTAATTGGGGGATTAGGTATGGATTGGGATTGGGCCTTGCTGATTGATGATGATTTCACTACGTTTATTATTCGATTGTTTGTGGCGCTTGCCTTATCTGGAGCAATCGGATTTGAGCGTGAATTAAAGAACCATTCTGCTGGATTTCGCACACACATCCTGGTGGGAGTCGGTTCCTGCTTAATGATGTTGCTTTCTTTATATGGGTTTGAATCTTATATTGAAAAATTCGATAACATCCGCTTCGATCCAGCCAGGATCCCTTCCTATGTTATCAGTGGTATTGGCTTTCTGGGAGCAGGAACAATTATTGTAAATGGTATGACGATTCGCGGGTTGACGACTGCTGCTTCTATCTGGACAGTAGCAGGTCTTGGTCTAGTGGTGGGGGCTGGAATGTATGATGCTGCGATCGTCACAACAATCATGGTTCTGTTGAGCCTTGTGTTTCTGAACCAGGTAGAAGAAAGGTTCACAATAGGTACTAGTAAAAATTTTGTCAGACTTGTTGTAGACCAGGACATCAATATGGGCCAGGTCATTCAAATATTTGATGAATGTGGTCTTAAGATTCGTAAGTTGGCGATTGAAAATGAAAGCAGAGATGAAAGAAGTTTGTTCATTGAACTGGAAAAAGGCCAGAAATTTGACCAGCTTACGCTTTTTGACCAATTGTCCAAAGTAGATCACGTCAAATTTGTTTATGAAAAAAGGTAATTTATTTGAATTTTTAAACCGCACTATTTCAGTAGTGCGGTTTTTTGGTATAGGAATTTATAAAAAGTTAGTTGTGAATACCATTGGTTAGTGGCGCTCTTCCAGTTCCAGCGCCTATCCCTCTAGGTTTTAGGTCAATCCTCTCTGTGACAAAGGTCGTAAAGATGAGGTTCGTCTTAAGCTTGTCGGTGGTGAGCAAGGCCTTAGCGTTTGTCCGTGAGGGGGGGAATCAGTTATAAAGCTTGGTGGATTGTATAATTAGAGTTTTAAAACATATGGGTTTTGGGGAACATGAATGATGTATTCAAACTCAAACATTTTAGTTGCAAGCACATAAAATTTGAGTATAATAAAATTAAAGTCAAAGATAGTCAAAGTCAAAAGGGGAGGGGGGAAGATGCGGAATATATCCGACATCATCGAAGAATATTTAAAAGGTATTCTTAAGGACAACGAAAAGGATGCTATTGAAATCAAGAGAAGTGAAATTGCTGATCGATTCCAGTGTGTTCCTTCCCAAATCAATTATGTTATCAAAACGAGATTCACTGTAGAAAAAGGGTATATCGTCGAGAGTAAGCGAGGAGGCGGTGGATACATCAGGATTATTCGCATTCAGCATCAGGACGACTCGGACCTTATGGATGAGATCCTGGAAATGATCCCCGCAAAGGTTGCTCAATCACCAGCAGTGGACATGATTGATCGACTAGAGGAGGAAGAAATCATTACCGATCGTGAAGCGAAGCTCATGAAGAGTGTCATCGATCGGGAGGTGCTAGCTTTCCCCCTCCCATTACGTGATGAAATTAGAGCAAGAATCCTATCAGCAATGCTGACTACTTTACGTTATAAAATCTGATGATGAAGGGAGAGGATGCTATGGAATGCCAAGAATGCCATCAACGTCCGGCAACCGTTCATTTAAAGCAGGTAACCAATGGGAAGAAAACAGAGTTCCATGTTTGTGAACAATGCGCCAAAGAGAAAGGATATATGTCATACAGTGAAGAAAGTTTTACATTGAATGATTTGCTGACAGGTCTTTTCAATTATGACCATCCTTCTTCTCTTGGAAGTCATCAAGCTCAGACAAAGAAAGAACAGCAGAACCAAATGAAGTGCCCTAAGTGCGGGCTCACTTATGAACAGTTTGCGCATATCGGTAAATTTGGCTGTGCGAAGTGTTACGACACGTTCAATGAACGGTTGAATCCGATTTTCAAGCGTGTTCATAGCGGGAATACGATGCACGACGGGAAGATTCCTGAACGTGCAGGTGGCAAGCTTCATCTGCAAAAACAAATCGAACAACAGAAGCAGCAATTGCATCAACTAATTGAACAGGAAGAATTCGAAAAAGCAGCTACGGTAAGAGATGAAATCCGTGCATTGGAAAGACAGCTGAATGGAGATGGAGGTGGCGATGCGTAATGTCACTGCAGTCTTTTATAAATGAGGCAATCAGTCCATGGATGAAAGAGGAAGGTCCGGATAGTGATATTGTGATGAGCAGCAGGATCCGGCTGGCGAGGAATTTTGCAGATGTCACCTTCCCGATTGTCGCATCCGAAACGGAATTGAAGCCGATACTCGACTTTTTCCAAAGTGAATACAGCAACCGTTCATTTAAAGAGTATGAGCAGCTTGAACTTGTGAAAATGGATGAACTTCAGCCGATTGAAAAACGTGTCCTCGTCGAAAAACATCTGATCAGTCCTAATTTGGCAGAGAAATCGGATCATGCAGGAGCATTGATTTCTCAGAACGAGCAAGTGTCTGTGATGGTGAATGAAGAGGATCATATCCGGATTCAACTCTACTTTCCGGGATTCCAGCTTGATAAGGCATTGAAACAAGCGTTGGAAATCGACGATTGGCTGGAGGAAAAGATCAATTACGCATTCGATGGTAAACGCGGATACCTTACCGCGTGCCCGACAAATGTCGGAACAGGCATGCGGGCGTCAGTCATGATGCACCTTCCAGCTCTATCCATGACCCAGCAAATCAACCGGATGATCCCGGCTATCAACCAGCTTGGACTGGTTGTCCGAGGCATCTATGGTGAAGGCAGTGAGGCTCTGGGTAATATTTTTCAGATATCCAATCAGATCACTCTCGGAAAATCAGAGCAGGACATTGTGGAAGATTTGCAAAGTGTTGTCCAGCAATTGATCGAACAGGAAAAGCGAGCTAGAGAAACATTGATGAACCGTTCAGGTATCCAGCTGGAAGATCGGATTTTCCGTTCTTATGGCGTGTTGAAACACAGCAGAATCATAGAGTCCAAGGAAGCAGCAAAATGTTTATCGGATGTTCGTTTGGGAATAGATTTAGGGTATATCCAGCACGTTTCTAAAAATATACTAAATGAACTGATGGTTTTGACTCAGCCTGGATTTTTACAACAATATGCGAAAGAAACACTTTCTCCGGACCAGCGTGATGTCAGGAGGGCGTCGCTGATCCGCGAGAGATTGCAGCTTGAAAAATAATAATCTATGTTAGGAGGTCATGCCCTATGATGTTCGGGCGATTTACAGAAAGAGCACAAAAGGTATTAGCACTAGCACAAGAAGAGGCAGTGCGCCTCGGTCATAATAATATAGGTACAGAGCATATCCTTCTCGGTCTTGTCCGTGAGGGTGAAGGAATTGCTGCAAAAGCACTGATTGCACTTGGATTGGAATCAGAAAAAATCCAGCAGGAGGTAGAGCAGTTGATCGGTCGTGGCGACAAAGTGTCCCAGACGATCCACTACACTCCGCGTGCAAAGAAAGTCATCGAGCTGTCCATGGATGAAGCGCGTAAACTTGGTCATTCCTACGTTGGTACAGAGCACATCCTTCTCGGTTTGATTCGTGAAGGTGAAGGGGTTGCTGCCCGCGTATTGAATAACCTCGGTGTCAGCTTGAATAAAGCGCGTCAGCAGGTATTGCAGCTGTTGGGGAGCAACGAATCCTCAGGTGGACAAAGCCGTCGTGGTGGCGGTCAGGCAGCAAGTGCCAATACACCTACTCTCGATTCATTAGCACGTGACCTCACTTCGATTGCCAAAGAAGGCAATATTGACCCGGTCATCGGAAGAAGTAAAGAGATTGAACGTGTCATCCAAGTATTGAGCCGACGCACGAAAAACAACCCGGTTCTGATCGGGGAACCTGGTGTAGGTAAAACAGCTATCGCTGAAGGTCTGGCACAACAGATCATCAATAACGAAGTACCTGAAATCCTGCGTGACAAACGAGTGATGACGCTTGATATGGGTACGGTAGTAGCGGGAACGAAATACCGTGGTGAATTTGAAGATCGTTTGAAAAAAGTGATGGAGGAAATCCGCCAGGCGGGTAACATCATCCTGTTCATCGACGAGCTTCATACGTTGATTGGGGCTGGTGGAGCAGAAGGTGCCATTGACGCATCCAACATCCTTAAGCCATCCCTTGCTCGTGGTGAGCTGCAATGTATCGGTGCTACGACGCTTGATGAGTACCGTAAGTATATCGAGAAAGACGCAGCCCTGGAACGTCGTTTCCAGCCGATCCAAGTGGATGAGCCGACAGCAGAACAATCGGTGCAAATCCTTCAAGGCCTTCGTGATCGATATGAAGCGCACCACCGTGTAACGATCACGGACGAAGCGATTGCATCAGCAGTTAAATTCAGTGACCGTTATATTACCGACAGATTCCTGCCGGATAAAGCGATCGACTTGATTGACGAAGCTGCTTCCAAAGTACGTCTTCGTTCTTATACAGCACCACCGAACCTGAAGGAGCTTGAGCAGAAGCTCGAAGAAGTGCGCAAGGAAAAAGACGCAGCTGTCCAAAGCCAGGAATTCGAGAAAGCCGCTTCCCTAAGAGACAGTGAACAACGTCTAAGAGATGAACTTGAAAAAACGAAGGATGAATGGAAAGAGAAACAAGGCCAGGAGAATTCTGAGGTCACATTGGAAGACATCGCATCTGTAGTGTCCACTTGGACGGGAGTTCCAGTGAATAAGCTGGCAAAAGATGAAAGTGAAAAGCTGTTGAACATGGAAGACACGCTGCATAATCGCGTCATCGGTCAGGATGAAGCGGTGAAAGCAGTATCCAAGGCGATTCGCCGTGCACGTGCTGGATTGAAAGATCCGAAACGACCAATCGGCTCCTTCATCTTCCTGGGACCGACAGGAGTAGGTAAAACGGAGCTTGCAAGAGCACTTGCTGAAAGCATGTTCGGGGATGAAGATGCGATGATCCGTATCGACATGTCCGAGTACATGGAAAAACACAGCACCTCCCGTCTGGTAGGTTCACCTCCGGGTTATGTCGGTTATGATGAAGGTGGTCAGCTGACAGAGAAAGTCCGCCGTAAACCGTATTCCGTCGTGCTGCTGGATGAGATCGAAAAAGCACACCCTGAAGTGTTCAACATCCTGCTTCAAGTGCTTGAAGATGGTCGTTTGACTGACTCGAAAGGACGTGTCGTCGACTTCCGTAACACGGTACTGATCATGACATCCAACGTCGGTGCCCAAGAGCTGAAGAAGAACAAGTATCTAGGATTCACAATGGGTGATGAAAATCAGGACTATAAAGATATGAAGTCCAAAGTGACGAATGAGCTGAAAAAAGCATTCCGTCCTGAATTCCTAAACCGTATCGATGAAACGATCGTCTTCCACTCCCTGGAGCGCAAGCATATGAACTATATCGTCACATTGATGGCGGAGCAACTACGTAAGCGTCTGAAGGAACAAGAGATTGATTTCACGCTTACGGAAAAAGCGATTGAGAAGATTGCCAACGAAGGCTTCGATCCGGAGTATGGAGCGCGACCACTCCGTCGTTCCATCCAGAAGAACGTCGAAGACCTCTTGTCTGAAGAGCTTCTCAAAGAGAATATTCAAAAAGGGCAGAAAGTCGAAATCGATGTCGATGAAGAAACCGGCTTTGTTGTAAATGCCCAATAATGGTAATTTTAGAATCGGAAGGTGTATGCCTTCCGATTCTTTGCTATTTCAGATATGATTTGAATAGAAATCTTTAATTAAATTGTTGGTTGACTGTAACTTTTGGGTCATACATATCGTATAGAATGTAGAGAAGGGGAGATTACACTTGGCAAAAAGAAAAACGAAGTATGTTTGCCAGGAATGTGGCTATGAAACTCCCAAATGGATGGGAAAGTGTCCTGCCTGCCATCAGTGGAATACTTTGGTGGAAGAAGTAGTAGCATCTACTACAGGGGGACGCCACGTTTTTCAAACAGATAAAACAAGCCATGCAAAAAAACCTACGAAAATAACGTCCATTGAGACAGAAGACGAACCAAGGGTAGCTACTGATATGCCGGAACTCAATCGAGTATTGGGCGGAGGTATCGTCCAAGGTTCTCTGGTTTTGATCGGAGGAGATCCGGGAATCGGGAAGTCTACCTTGCTGTTGCAAGTATCAGCACAGCTGGCGAATAAGAAATTACCTGTGTTATATATTTCCGGTGAAGAATCGACCAGGCAGACGAAGTTGCGTGCAGATCGTCTATCGATCAAGTCGGATGATCTTTACGTCCTGTCTGAAACCAATCTTGTGGAAGTCGTAAATCAAATTGAATCGATCAATCCGAAATTTGTTGTCATCGATTCGATTCAGACAATCTATCGTGAAGAAGTCACATCGGCTCCCGGCAGTGTCTCTCAGGTGAGGGAATGTACAAGTGAATTGATGAGGGTCGCTAAGAGTAAAGGGATTCCGATTTTCATTGTTGGCCACGTCACGAAGGAAGGGTCGATAGCTGGTCCGCGACTGCTTGAGCATATGGTGGATGCCGTGCTTTATTTTGAAGGGGAGCGGCACCATACCTTCCGTATACTGCGAGGAGTCAAGAACCGCTTTGGATCTACAAATGAGATGGGTATCTTTGAAATGAAAGAACAAGGACTTGTGGAAGTAAGCAACCCCTCTGAAATCTTTCTGGAAGAACGATCCCAAGGTGCGGCAGGTTCGACAATCGTAGCCTCGATGGAAGGCAGCCGTCCGGTGCTTGTAGAGATTCAGGCACTCATATCCCCAACCACTTTTGGAAACCCTAGACGTATGGCCACTGGGCTGGATCATAATCGTGTTCCACTGTTGATGGCGGTATTGGAGAAACGTGTCGGTTTGCTGCTGCAGAATCAGGACGCTTATGTAAAAGTGGCAGGTGGAGTGAAGCTGGATGAGCCAGCTATCGATCTTGCAGTGGCGATCAGTGTTGCTTCAAGCTTCCGTGACCAGCCATCAAAACCGGATGATGTCGTTGTCGGTGAAGTGGGTCTTACTGGTGAAATCCGGCGGGTGGCAAGGATTGAACAACGCGTGCAGGAAGCAGCTAAGCTGGGCTTCAAACGAGTGATCATTCCAAATAAGAACCTCGACGGGTGGACCCCTCCAAGTTCCATTGAAGTCGTTGGGGTGGATACCGTCCAGGATGCATTGAAAGTAACCTTAGGGGGGAACTAAATGGAGTGGCATGAAATGAAAGAGTCAGTCATCGGAGATATACTTCAGTTTGTTGCTCCGGGGACGCCCATACGTGCAGGGATCGATAATGTTCTGCGTGCTAACACCGGCGGCCTCATCGTGGTCGGCTATGACGAAAAAATGCAGGCGATCGTTGATGGGGGGTTCAACATCCAGTCCCAATTTTCACCCGCTCATCTGTATGAGCTGGCTAAAATGGACGGGGCGCTTGTTCTGAATGGAGATGGCACGAAAATTCTCCTCGCGAATGCGCAATTGATGCCGGATCCGGAGATTCTCTCAACAGAAACTGGGATGAGACACCGGACAGCTGAACGCGTAGCGAAACAGACTGGCCATCTCGTCATTGCAATTTCACAAAGAAGAAATGTCATCACGCTATATAAAGGTAACTTGAGATATTCATTGAAAGATATCGGCGTCATTTTGACTAAGGCGAATCAGGCGCTTCAAACCCTGGAAAAATACAAGAAAGTCCTCGACCAGGGAGTCACCAATCTCGGTGCCCTGGAATTTGAAGAGATGGTCACTTTTTCGGAAGTGATCCAGGTGATTCACCGAATTGAAATGGTGCTTCGCATCAAAACAGAAATTCTGAATTACGCCAACGAACTGGGGACAGAAGGCAGACTTGTCCAGTTACAATTGACAGAGCTCGTTTCCAATATCGAGCAGGAAGCGGAATTGATGATCCGGGATTATAGTAAGCGGGCAGACTATGAACCTTACTACATTTTGAGGAAGATGCAGGAAGTCACGAATCCCGAATTGCTCTCGGATGAACAGATCCTTAAGCTTCTCGGATATGCATCGAATAAAAAACTGGAAGATCCGGTTGTCCCTCGGGGATATCGCATTTTGAGCAAAATTCCTCGCCTGCCGCCATTGATCATTGAACATTTGGTAGAAAGGTTCGGAACGCTTGAAGACATCGTCAAAGCTTCCACTAAGGAGTTAGTCGGAGTGGACGGTGTCGGTGAGGTTCGTGCCAGTAAAATCAAAGATGGTTTGGAAAGAGTCCAGGAGCAATTGTTCATTGATCGGCATATTTAAACGTTGACATGTGTAGGATTAGTATGGTAAGATTTTATATTTAAAATTGACTATATTTGTAAATTGTGCTACTTTTAGAACGATAGAATACGCTTGAAGATAAGAATTGAACTGATTATATCGTTATATTTTTGGTCATACTGTTGGCGAGGAGGTGAGTGGAGTGCTAAAACGAATTGTGCAATTATTTATTGTCATTGCTGGGGGTACCATCGGGTATCTTTATATTCCTGAACTGATCAGACTGCTGGATGTGACAGATCAGAATTGGATAGCATCTCCATATGTAGGAGCGGTTTTAGGAGCACTTATTTTATTTTTAACAACGTTCTGGCTTGTTGATTATATTGTGAATTTGCTGAGGTGGATTGAAGATACGTTAGTAAAAGCGCCGTTGGCTGACTTGCTTGTCGGCAGCTTCGGTTTGATCATCGGTTTGGTGATCGCTTTCTTTATCAATATCATCATTCAGGATATCCAAATTCAGGTCGTGAACCAGGTCGTGCCTATTTTCCTTACGTTTTTCCTGGGATACTTAGGGTTTCAGGTCGGATTCAAACGTAAGGACGAAATACTGGGATTGTTCACCATGACGAAAAAAGAGAAAAAGAAGCCTGAGGAAGAAGCAGGCGACTCTCAAGCGGTAATTCCGAAATCCAAAATTCTTGATACGAGTGTCATCATCGACGGTCGGATTGCGGATATCTGTCAGACGAACTTCCTGGAAGGTACCATTGTCATTCCTCAGTTCGTCCTTGAAGAACTTCAGCATATTGCTGACTCTTCTGATGGATTGAAGCGGAATCGAGGACGTCGAGGGTTGGATATTCTGAATCGTCTGCAGAAAGAGCTCCCGGTCAATGTCGAGATTTATGAGGGAGACTTCGAAGACATCCAGGAAGTGGACAGTAAGCTCGTTAAGCTTGCGAAAGTCATGGACGGTGTCGTTGTCACGAATGACTTCAATCTGAACAAAGTTTGTGAGTTTCAAAATGTAGCAGTCTTGAATATTAATGATCTGGCAAATGCGGTCAAGCCTGTCGTTCTGCCTGGGGAGGAAATGAAGATCCAGGTCATCAAAGATGGTAAGGAACAGAATCAGGGAATCGCCTACCTGGACGATGGAACGATGATCGTAGTCGAAGAAGGGAAGGATTACATTGGTGACAATATCAATGTGATTGTAACCAGCGTCCTTCAAACATCGGCCGGCCGGATGATTTTCGCAAAGCCGAAACCACTTGAAAAAGCATTGTAAAAAAGGTATAAACGAATAAGGAAAAACAAAAGTGATAACCATGGTGTTATCGCTTTTGTTGTTTATACAATCGTTAGGATGGATGGAAATGGTCAACTATACCGCTATTGTTCTTGCAGCTGGTCAAGGGAAGCGGATGAAGGCTGGGAAGAACAAGCAATTTTTGATGTTAGGTGAACAACCATTGATATTACATACGCTCGATGTGTTTGATTCTGATCCATGGTGTGAAGCGATCATTCTTGTGACAAATAAGGAAGAAACGGAATCCATGGACAGTCTTATTTCGACAGCTTCCCTGGACACACATGTAACAATCGTCCAAGGCGGCAAAGAACGTCAGGATAGCGTTTTCGAAGGGCTCAAAGTCCTCCGCGATGAAAAGTCCCTCGTCTTTATTCATGATGGTGCGCGTCCATTTGTGGAACAGGAACACCTCCATTCATTAGCGGAAGTTACGGCGGATAAAGGTGCAGCCTTGTTGGCCGTACCGGTGACAGACACTATCAAGCGACGGGACGGACATCAGCTCGAAACGCTGGACAGATCCCGGTTGTGGGCAGCACAGACACCTCAGGCATTCCGCCTATCTCTTATCCGCAGAGCCCATCTTGAGGCAAGTGCTCAAGGGTATGGTGGAACAGATGATGCATCACTCGTAGAACGTCTTGGGGAAGCGGTCGAGGTCGTCGAAGGAAGCTATAATAATTTTAAACTGACTACGCCGGAAGATTTTGATAAGGCGCTGGCATATGTGAACCAAAGGAACGAATTAAAAGGAGATGACGCTATGTTCCGGATCGGACAAGGCTTTGATGTACATCAATTGACGGAAGGCAGAAAGTGCATCATCGGTGGTATTGAAATCCCATTTGAAAAAGGATTGCTCGGGCACTCCGATGCAGATGTCTTATTGCATACGATTGCAGATGCATGTCTCGGTGCGATTGGTGAAGGGGATATCGGAAAGCATTTTCCTGACACCGATGAAGCGTTCAAAGACGCGGATTCAGGTAAGCTGCTTCAGCATGTGTGGCAAATCGTAAAGCAAAAAGGCTACACACTTGGGAATATGGATTGCACGGTCATCGCACAAGCTCCGAAAATGGCGCCATATATAGAAGAGATCCGCGCGAACATTGCGGGGCTGCTTGATGTGGATGCTGGTCAAATCAATGTGAAAGCTACCACTACAGAAAAGCTGGGCTTCACCGGACGACAAGAGGGGATAGCCTCCCAGGCGGTCGTCTTACTGACCAAAAATAGTTAAACAACTCAAAACAATCAACAAGAACGTGTAAAAATGATAAAATAGGACAAGGTTATAGAACGGTATTACGAAAGGGGAACAATCATGAGCAACCAAGTACGTGTGCGTTATGCACCAAGTCCGACTGGACATCTTCATATCGGAAATGCGCGGACAGCTTTATTCAATTACTTATATGCACGCCACCTAGGTGGGAAATTCATCATTCGGATCGAGGATACAGATGAAAAGCGTAATGTCGAAGGTGGAGAACAAAGCCAGTTGAATTATTTGAAATGGCTTGGAATCGAATGGGACGAAGGCGCTGATGTTGGAGGAGAATATGGACCGTATCGTCAGATGGAACGCCTCGACATTTATAAAAAACACATCGATGATCTGCTTGAACACGGATTGGCTTATAAATGCTACATGACATCAGAGGAACTGGAGCAGGAGCGTGAAGAACAACGCGCCAAAGGCCAGGTACCAAAATATTCAGGCGCACATCGTGACCTGACTGCTGAACAGATCGAACAGTTCGAAGCGGAAGGACGCCAACCTAGTATCCGTCTTCGTGTTCCTGAGAATAAAACATATAAATTCAATGATATCGTCCGTGAAGAAATCACTTTTGAATCCAGTGACTTCGGGGACTGGGTCATCGCTAAACAGAACGGTACACCAACCTACAACTTTGCGGTAGCGATTGATGATCACTATATGGAAATCTCTCACGTACTTCGTGGAGAAGAGCATATTTCCAATACACCGAAACAGATGATGGTGTATGACGCATTCGGATGGGAAGCTCCACAGTTCGGACATATGACATTGATTTTAAATGAAAACCGTAAAAAACTAAGTAAGCGTGATGAACACATTTTGCAGTTCATCGAACAATATAAGAACTTAGGTTACCTTCCGGAGTCTTTATTCAACTTCATCACATTGCTTGGATGGTCACCGGTTGGAGAAGAGGAGATCTTCACCAAGGATCAGTTCATCGAGATTTTCGATCCGGAACGCCTTTCCACTTCCCCGGCTATTTTCGATCCAGCAAAGCTGAAATGGATGAACAACCAGTACATCAAAGCATCCGACTTTGATCGTGTGGTCGAGCTTGCATTGCCGTACTTGAAAGAATCAGGAAAGCTGCCGGAAACAATGGATGAAAACCAGGAGAAATGGGCGCTGGAACTGATCAGCCTTTATCATGATCAATTGAGTTATGGAGCTGAGATCGTAGAATTGACAGAGCTGTTCTTCAAGCAGGAAATCGACTATGAAGAAGCAGCGATGGAAGTACTACGAGGAGAGCAGGTGCCTGAAGTGTTATCCACGTTCAAGCAGAAGCTTGCAGAACTGGAAGAGTTCACTCCTGAAAATATCAAAGCACAAATCAAAGCAACTCAAAAAGAAACCGGTCATAAAGGTAAAAAACTGTTCATGCCAATCCGTGTAGCGACCACCGGTCAGACGCATGGTCCTGAGCTTCCAAATGCGATTCACCTGCTTGGACTGGAAACAGTTACAGTAAGACTGGATGATGTATTGAAGCAATTGCAAGCGTAATGATTCACAAAATGCTCGGAATGTAATATAGTAAATAACAAATATAGAACGTGGATGAGGAGAAGTACGGACGCTCACCCTAACACAGAGAGAACCACAATTGCTGAAAGTGGTTTTTAGGCGGTATCCCGAAATGCACCTCTGAGTCTCTCTTCGAACGATAGTAGATGAGAGCGGGTTCTCCCGTTACAGAGATAAGAGTTGGAGAAACACCATATTTTCTCCAAACAGAGTGGAACCGCGTATCAAAACGCCTCTGTGCTACCAAGCATAGAGGCGTTTTTCTTTTCAAAGAAGATTCCTTCATCATTATTGTGCTGTAGGGTTCCGAAACACGCCTCGCTTTCCGCGGGGATAGCGTCGAGCCTCCTCGGTCGTACCTCCCTGTGGGGTCTCCGTCTGCTAATCTATTCCCGCAGGAGTCTCGCCGTGTCTCTCCACCCTGTTACGATAGTTAAACGAACGGAATCTCGAATTCATTCCATTGCTTTTATGGCGTTGGTGGGGAGGAAGTTGATGAGACTCCTGCGGAAAAACGAATGAGCCGAGACCCCGCAGCGAAGCGAGGAGGCTTGGGCGTTCGTCCGCGGAAAGCGAGTCAGTTTCCGTACCATCAACACGTTAATTCTAGGATGATAAGAATAAAGAAGGAGGAACAAGTATGGGGCTATTCAAAATGTTCAAGGATGACGTCGATGTCGTGTTTGACCAGGATCCTGCCGCACGTACGTATATAGAAGTCGTCTTGACCTATTCAGGGTTACACGCCATATGGGCACATCGGGTGGCCCATGCTTGTTATAAGCGGAAGTTCTTCTTCATCGCACGTGCGATTTCGCAGATCAGCCGTTTCTTTACAGGCATCGAAATCCACCCAGGAGCAACAATTGGCAGACGCTTTTTCATTGACCACGGAATGGGCGTCGTCATCGGAGAAACATGTGAGATCGGAGATAACGTGACCATTTTCCAAGGTGTCACCCTCGGAGGGACCGGTAAGGAAAAAGGGAAGCGTCACCCGACTCTGAAGGATAACTCTTTAGTGGCGACCGGTGCGAAGGTACTCGGTTCCATCACCATCGGAGAGAATTCAAAAGTAGGAGCGGGTTCTGTCGTCCTGAACGATGTACCTGACAACTCCACTGTTGTCGGCATCCCTGGCAGAGTCGTCATCCAGGACGGTGTGAAAGTCCGCAAAAAAGATCTCGACCATCATAAATTGCCAGATCCGGTTTACGACCGGTTGAAGCATATGGAAGCAGAAATGCAGCGACTACAGAAAGAAGTCGAAGAGTTAAAAGGAGTGAACAATAATGACCATTCAAATCTATAACACATTGAAGCGTCAGAAAGAGCTGTTTGAACCGATGGAAAAAGGAAAAGTGAAGATGTACGTCTGCGGTCCGACCGTCTACAACTACATCCATATCGGGAATGCCCGGCCTGCGATCGTCTTCGATACAGTCCGACGCTACTTTGAGCATAAAGGTTTTGAAGTGGACTATGTCCTTAATTTCACGGACGTGGATGATAAGCTGATCAAAGCTGCCAATGAATTGAATGAAGAAGTCCCGGCCATTGCCGACCGTTTCATCCAGGCTTACAAGGAAGATGTCGGTGCTTTCGGTGTCAAAGAAGCGGTCCACCATCCACGCGTAACGGAAAATATGGACGAAATCATCGCTTTTATTGAAGCGTTGATTGAAAAGGGCTATGCCTATGAAGCGGGCGGTGACGTCTACTTCAAACCGCGTAATTTCGAAGGCTATGGGAAGCTGTCTCATCAGTCGATTGATGAGTTACGCTCTGGTGCCCGTATCCAAGTAGGGGAGAAAAAGGAAGATCCACTCGACTTCACCCTTTGGAAACAAGCCAAACCAGGTGAGATTTCATGGGAAAGCCCATGGGGAGAAGGGCGTCCAGGTTGGCATATCGAATGCTCTGCGATGGCGAAGAAGTATCTAGGCGACACAATCGATATCCATGCCGGGGGACAGGATCTGACTTTCCCTCACCATGAGAATGAAATCGCTCAGTCCGAAGCCAACAACGGCAAATCTTTCGCACGGTACTGGATGCATAATGGATACATCAATATTGAAAACGAAAAAATGTCCAAATCACTGGGGAACTTCGTCCTTGCTCATGACTTGATCAAGAAGCATGATCCCCAAGTTATCCGCTTCTTCATGCTGAGTGTCCACTATCGACACCCAATCAACTTCAGTGATGATCTGCTTGAAGGTGCGAAGAACAGTTTTGACCGGATCAAAAATGCCTATGAAAACCTGCAACATCGTAAAGCGACAAGCATGGACCTGAAAGACCATTCGGATTGGATGGAAAAAGTTGAGACTCATAAAGCGCAGTTTGAAAAAGAAATGGACGATGACTTCAACACAGCCAATGCAATATCCGTCCTTTTCGATTTGACGAAAGATGCTAATGTCTACCTGCAGGAAAAACAGACGTCATCTGCTGTCATCGAAGCATTTGAAAAGGCGCTCGTGTCACTGACAGGAATCCTTGGCATTGAACTGGTCCAAGAACAGGAATTGCTTGACGAAGAGATTGAATCGCTGATTCAACAGCGGATCGATGCAAGAAAGAATCGCAATTTCGAGCTGGCGGACCAAATAAGGGATGATCTGAAGGAGCGGAACATCATTCTTGAAGATACACCTCAGGGAACACGCTGGAAACGAGGGTGACCATGGGAACGAAAATGGATGTCAAACAAATGAAGAGCCTTGCCCTCGCTTATATGGGTGATTCCGTATATGAACTTCATGTGCGGCATCACCTGTTAAAGCGGGGAAGTGTAAAGCCGAATGAATTGCACCAATCTGCGATTACATTTGTATCCGCCAATTCTCAGTCTTCTGTCGTACAGGCATGGCTGAATAAGGAAATGCTCTCCGAAGAAGAGCAGGGAGTCGTCCGCAGAGGGAGAAATGCGAAATCCGGCTCTGTACCAAAAAGCACAGATGTGCAGACTTACCGATACAGTACAGCTTTTGAAGCGTTGATCGGTTACCATTATCTTCTTGGGAACGAGGAGCGGCTGGATGAGTTGATTACCGATGCGATCAGACAAGTGGAAGAAAGGAGATGAATGAAATGAGTGAAGAGTGGATCATAGGTAAGAACCCGGTACTTGAAGCGTTGAGGTCTGGCAGGACAATCAATAAAGTCTTCGTCTCTGACCAGCTGCAGCATCAGGCATTCCAGAAAATCCAGCAAACCGCGAAGCAGAGCGGCGTACTGGTCCAAAAGGTGCCACGAAAAAAGATTGATCAGCTGGTAGACGGGAACCACCAGGGAGTAGCGGCAGCGGTGGCTGCTTATAAATACAGCAATCTGGATGATCTTTTTGCGAAAGCGGAAGAACGAGGAGAAGCACCATTTTTCATCATTCTTGATGAGGTGGAGGACCCGCATAATCTTGGTTCGGTACTCAGGACGGCGGATGCTGTCGGAGCTCATGGTGTCATCATTCCGAAGCGTCGGGCGGTCGGACTGACTGCTACCGTTGCCAAAACGTCTACTGGAGCAATCGAATATATTCCGGTCGCCCGTGTCACTAACCTGTCTCAGACGATTGATGAACTGAAGGACAGGCATGTGTGGGTAGTCGGGACAGATGCTTCCGGGACTGAAGATTTCCGTCAGCTGGATGGCACAATGCCACTTGCGCTTGTGATCGGCAGTGAAGGAAAAGGAATGAGCCGATTAGTCAGGGATAAGTGTGACTGGACCGTTCAATTACCGATGGTTGGAAATGTAACTTCTCTGAATGCTTCCGTCGCTGCATCGCTGTTGATGTATGAAGTCTTCCGTAAGCGACATCCGGTAGGGGAATGACGCATGATCGTATTGATTGTCGATGGGTACAACATGATTGGAGCATGGCCGGAACTTAAAAAAATGAAAACCTCTGACCTTGGACAAGCACGAGATGCATTGATCGAAATGATGGCCGAATACCAGTCTTATACTGGCGACCGCATCATCATCGTTTTCGATGCTTACCATGTGAGGGGACTTGCCAAAAAGCAAAAGAATTACAACGTGGAAGTGATTTTCACCAAAGAGAACGAAACCGCAGATGAACGGATCGAGCGATTGGCCGGGGAATTGAATGATGTGCGGACCCAGGTGTATGTAGCAACTTCCGACTATGCCGAGCAGCGGACGATTTTCGGACAGGGAGCTTTCCGGAAGTCGGCCCGCGAGCTCTATATCGAAGTGAAGAATATCGAACGGGATATTGCGCGCGATGTCAGTGACCAGAACAAGACGACCTATCAACCGAAAATTCCGCTGAAACAAGAAATGAGAGAATTATTTGAAAAATGGCGCAGAGGAGACAAATAACCGCCCCAGCTATGTTGACGGTACTTGAAAATTTACTGTATAATATTTCTAGTGTACAAGCTAGTACGGTCGGGGGGAATCTTGAGTGAGCATCGGACAAACCGAGAAAGACATCCAGTTGGAAACACTCGAAGATGAAATGATTGTCGAGAGGATTAACGCCGGAGAGGTCCAGGCTTTGGACTATCTCATCAATAAGTACAAGAACTTCGTTCGCGCAAAGGCACGGACGTATTTTCTCATTGGTGCAGACCGTGAAGATATTGTCCAGGAAGGGATGATCGGGCTCTACAAAGCGATACGTGATTACAAAGAGGACAAGCTCTCCTCCTTCAAAGCCTTCGCTGAACTGTGTGTCACTCGTCAAATCATCACCGCCATCAAAACCGCTACCCGCCAGAAGCATATTCCACTGAACTCCTACGTTTCCTTAGATAAGCCAATCTATGATGAAGAATCAGACCGAACACTGCTGGATGTGATTGCCGGATCGAAAGCGATCGATCCCCAGGAACTCATCCTCAACAAAGAACGGTTCGGAGACATGGAAGAAAAAATTTCAGAATTATTGAGCGATTTGGAAAAACAAGTGCTGAGCTTGTATTTGGACGGAAGATCCTACCAGGAGATTTCTGAAGAGCTTGATCGCCACGTGAAGTCGATTGATAATGCGCTGCAACGGGTGAAGCGTAAGCTCGAGAAATACCTGGAGCTGACTGAAATCGTATTATAACCTGTCATTGACAGGCTTATGGAAGCGTGCTACATTTATGGAAGTGAAAAACCTCGTAATGGGGTGAAATGATGCGAAAAAAAGTGATTTTAGCTTGTTCGATTTGTTCTAGTCGAAACTACAGTTCATATAAAAACTCAACAACTCAATCCGAACGACTCGAAGTACGTAAATTTTGCAAGAGATGCGGCACTCACACGCTGCATCGCGAAACAAAATAGAGAAAGAAGCCGATAGGCGCAAGTTTGGGGGTACTAGCGTGTTTAAATTCTTGAAGAATGTTACTCGTGAGATGCAGAAAGTAAGCTGGCCGAACGGTCGTGAATTGACGCGTTACACGATTACGGTTCTCGCCACAGTAGCATTTATCACGATCTTCTTTACTGTTGTGGATCAGGGCATCACTCTTGGATTACGACTATTTGAATAATAACGAAGAGTTTATGCTATAATGGTTTATATGTCTTATGTGGAAAAAACCCGGTTAACGGGTTTTTTCATGTTGGAAGCATTTTTTCAAAATCATATTTTTATAAGGGAGGGAAGGGCAAGGCGCTTGTCCTGTACGCATGGAAAAAAGATGGTATGTAGTTCACACCTATTCTGGATACGAAAATAAAGTAAAGACCAATTTAGAAAAGCGCGTAGAAACAATGGGAATGGAAGACAAGATTTTCCGAGTTCTTGTGCCGGAAGATGAAGAAACGGAAATCAAGGATGGCAAACGGAAAACAGCGAAAAAGAAAGTATTCCCTGGCTACGTACTGGCAGAGATGGTCATGACTGACGATTCATGGTACGTCGTTCGGAACACTCCGGGTGTGACTGGTTTCGTAGGCTCGACTGGATCTGGTTCAAAACCAATCCCTCTCTTACCTGAAGAAGTAGATACAGTCTTGAAACGCATGGGAATGAATGAGCCTGTTACAGAAATCGACTTCGAATTGAAAGAGAGTGTAGCGGTGACGGATGGTCCGTTCGCCAACTTCACAGGTACGATCGAACATATCGACCTGGACAAGCAGAAGGTGAAGGTACACGTCAACATGTTCGGACGTGAAACACCAGTAGAGCTTGATTTCTCTCAAATTAAAAAATTATAACCATCCCCTTGCAAACTTGTTGCAAAGATGCTAGAATTTTTATGTTCTTTATGTGCCTCGAAATCAATGAGGATGTTAAGCATATTGCAAAATGAGTGGGAGGGGCAAACCCTATTACCACATCACGGACTTTAAGGAGGTGTGTCACGTGGCTAAAAAAGTAATCAAAGTTGTAAAACTACAAATTCCTGCAGGTAAAGCGAACCCAGCACCACCAGTAGGACCAGCACTTGGTCAAGCAGGTATCAACATCATGGGTTTCTGTAAGGAGTTCAACGCTCGTACACAAGATCAGGCTGGTATGATTATTCCGGTTGAAATTACGGTATTTGAAGACCGTTCATTTACATTTGTTACGAAAACTCCACCTGCTGCCGTTCTTCTAAAGAAAGCAGCTGGAATTGAGAGTGGTTCAGGCGAACCTAACCGCAACAAAGTCGCTACTGTCAATCGCGATAAAGTACGCGAAATTGCGGAAACAAAAATGCCTGACTTGAATGCTGCTGACGTTGAAGCGGCTATGCGTATGGTCGAAGGAACAGCGCGTAGCATGGGTATTGTTATCGAAGACTAATCCCACAGCGGCACTCTGAGGAGTAGAAGGTTGCGTCAATGGAGGGATCCTTCATTTCGCAACCTTTATTCGTGGGAGGTACAACCGTTAAAACCACAATGAGGAGGAAATACAATGGCTAACAAAAGCAAAAAGTATCAAGAAGCTGTAAAGCTTGTTGATCGTTCAAAATCATATGAAGTAAAAGAAGCAGTTGCATTGGTTAAAGAAACTGCAAAAGCGAACTTCGACGAAACTGTTGAAGCAGCATTCCGTCTTGGAGTAGATCCTAAGAAAGCGGATCAGCAAATCCGTGGAGCGATGGTTCTGCCTCACGGTACTGGTAAGACGCAGCGCGTCCTAGTATTCGCGAAAGGTGAAAAAGCGAAAGAAGCTGAAGCAGCTGGAGCGGACTACGTAGGAGACGCAGACATGATCAACAAAATCAACCAAGGTTGGTTCGAGTTTGATGTTGTCGTTGCTACACCTGACATGATGGCTGAAGTTGGTAAATTGGGCCGTGTGCTTGGACCAAAAGGTCTTATGCCTAACCCGAAAACCGGCACAGTTACATTCGAAGTGGAAAAAGCGATTCAGGACATCAAAGCTGGTAAAGTTGAATACCGTGTCGACAAATCTGCTAACATCCACGTGCCGATCGGAAAAATTTCTTTCGATAACGACAAGCTGATCGAAAACTTTGAAGCAATCACAGATGCTCTTGTAAAAGCTAAGCCACAGGCTTCTAAAGGAACTTATATGAAGAATGCAGCTATTGCTTCTACTATGGGTCCTGGAATCAAAGTTGATGTATCAAGCTTCGTCCGCAAATAAAATTCATTGTTGACTTTTTAATAAGAGTTCAATATAATGAGTAATGTTGTGAAAATGAATACGTTATACCGTAGACCGCAGGTGCGTTTTTACGCTTAATTTCCTGCCGAGGTGTGTGAATATATGGATAGCCGCCCGCTTTGGCTGTCCTATACCAACAAGCCTCCATGTCTACATGGGGGCTTTCCTTTTGCATGATCCTTTTATGAATCAAGCACCTGTCGGTATGATGAAAAGTCAATAGGAGGTGGAACGATGAGCAAAATTATCGAGCATAAACAACAGATCGTATCTGAAATCGCTGATAAACTCAAGAACAGCAAATCTACAGTACTTGTAGATTACCGCGGTCTTGATGTTGCAGAAGTGACTGACTTGCGTAAACAGCTTCGTGATGCTGGCATCGAGTTCAAAGTGTACAAGAACACAATGACACGTCGTGCGACAGAAGAAGCAGAACTTACAGAGTTGAATGAAACGCTTGTAGGCCCTACTGCAATTGCATTCAGTGAAGAAGATGTTGTAGCTCCTGCCAAGATCCTTAACAACTTTGCGAAAGAGCATGATGCTCTTGAAATCAAAGGTGGAGTGATCGAAGGTAAAGTTGCTACTCTTGATCAGATCAAAGAACTTGCAGATCTTCCAAACTACGAAGGTCTTGTATCTATGCTACTCAGCGTGCTTCAAGCACCTGTACGCAACTTCGCTTACGTTACGAAAGCAGTTGCAGAGCAGAAAGAAGAACAAGGCGCATAATCGCGTTTTCGTTTTCGGTTAACAAAATTAAAACAAAAACCTAAGGAGGAACTTAATCATGAGTCACGAACAAATCATTGAAGCGATTAAGGAAATGTCCGTTCTTGAATTGAACGACCTAGTAAAAGCAATTGAAGAAGAATTTGGTGTAACTGCTGCAGCTCCAGTAGCTGTAGGCGGCGGAGCAGCTGGTGGAGAAGCAGCTGAAGAGCAAACTGAATTCGACGTAGTACTTGAAAGTGCTGGAAGCTCTAAGATCAAAGTTGTTAAAGCAGTACGCGAAATCACTGGTCTTGGACTTAAAGACGCTAAAGATCTTGTAGATAACGCTCCTGGCGCTATCAAAGAAGGCGTTTCTAAAGACGAAGCTGAAGAAATGAAAGCTAAACTTGAAGAAGCTGGAGCTTCTGTAGAAGTTAAGTAATTGTATGTAAGATAAAGCTCGCTGTTCATCGGCGGGCTTTATTTTTCTTACACTTTAATTAAGGTTAACTTTGTTAATGGATTAAAGTATAAGAAAATACCAAGGCTTTCGCCATAAGTACTTGGCGACAAGCTGGGATTTTCTAATGGATAGTGAAAGTCATTATTACTTGTAAGCAGGTGTGTAGAAAATGACTGAACATTATTATTCGAAAAAGACGAAAGTAACGAGTGATGAGCGTACATGGACGTTTACGTTAAGAGGACGTACGTTCACCTTTACTACAGACCACGCCGTTTTCTCGAAAAGAGAAGTCGATTTTGGATCAAGACTGATGATCGAAACGTTCCAACCGCCTGATATAACTGGTGACTTTCTCGACTTAGGTTGTGGATATGGTCCAGTAGGGATGGCGTTGGCAGCATCTTTTCCGGAGCGGGAAGTAGTCATGGTCGATGTGAATGAGCGAGCGCTTGCACTTTCCGAAAAAAATGCCGCGCAGAATGATATTGCTAATGTAACGATCCTGGAAAGCGATCGGTTTCAGGGAATTAAAGATCGTTCATTTTCCTCCATCTTAACCAACCCTCCAATTCGAGCTGGTAAAGAGGTAGTCCATGCCATGTTCGAAGAAGCGTACGAAGCTCTTCTTCCTGGTGGCGAACTGTGGGTGGTCATCCAGAAGAAGCAAGGTGCGCCCTCTGCTAAAAAGAAACTCGAGGAATTATTTGGAGACACTGAAGTGATCGTGAAACAAAAAGGGTACTTTATTCTCAAATCTGAAAAGGTTTGACTCGATCTGGGGATTGTGCTATTATTGAAAAATGCCAATATGTGCGTTCCTATGTCAAGTGATTTTTGCAAAAAATGTATAAATCTTTGTTTCGGGGGCGACAATGGTAAAATCGAACGCCAAGATGCAGACCGGGCTTTATAAAAACCCTTTTCTTTTTTGTCTAACGTTAGAGAGAAATGAAGGTTTGATCATTTGAAATCCCATTCGTAAATCTATCTATTACGAATGCCATTATATAATAGCTTGTGGTTGGAAGGGTTCTTCCTCAAGCTTGTTCGGCATGTCTTTGCCGGACCCTTTTTTCGTTATTAAAATGCTTGTTTTAAGGGGTGAATCTGTTGACAGGTCAACTAGTTCAGTATGGACGACACCGCCAACGTAGAAGTTATGCACGTATCAGTGAAGTATTGGAATTGCCTAACTTGATTGAGATTCAGACTGCTTCCTATCAATGGTTCTTGGAAGAAGGACTGAAAGAAATGTTTCAGGACATTTCTCCGATCGAGGATTTTACCGGTAATCTATCGCTTGAATTCGTAGATTACACTTTAGGTGAACCTAAATATCCGGTCGACGAATCCAAGGATAGGGATGTAACCTATAACGCTCCTCTTCGCGTGAAAGTTCGTTTGTTGAACAACGAAACTGGAGAAGTGAAAGAGCAGGAAGTATTCATGGGTGACTTCCCACTTATGACAGACACAGGTACCTTTGTCATCAATGGTGCAGAGCGCGTCATCGTATCACAGCTTGTCCGCTCACCGAGTGTCTATTTCAGTAAAAAAATAGATAAGAACGGGAAGCGTGGACACACAGCTACCGTCATACCTAACCGTGGAGCATGGTTGGAGTTTGAAACAGATGCGAAAGATGTCGTACATGTCCGTATCGATCGAACTCGAAAACTACCTATTACGGTTCTTTTGCGTGCACTAGGCTTCGGTACGGATCAGGAAATCATCGATCTTATCGGAGATAATGAATATTTGAAAAACACGCTGGAGAAAGACAACACAGAAAACAGTGAGAAAGCGTTGCTTGAGATTTATGAGCGTCTTCGTCCTGGAGAGCCGCCAACAGTTGAAAACGCGAAAAGCTTACTTGTTTCCCGTTTCTTCGATCCTAAGCGTTATGACCTTGCACGTGTAGGTCGTTATAAAATCAACAAAAAGCTTCATATTAAAAACCGTCTATTCAACCAGACTCTTGCTGAGACACTGGTAGATGAAGAGACTGGAGAAGTATTAGCAGATAAAGGCGATAAGATCGACCGCCGCCTGTTGAATCGTCTCCTTCCACACCTTGAGGGTGAAGAAGATAACACAGGTGATCAAATGCTGGAACCGCATGATGGTGTATTGGAAGAGCCAATCAAGGTTCAATCCATCAAGATCGTAGATCCGACAGATCCGGAAGGGGAACGTTCTATCAACGTCATTGGTAATGCCAATGTAGATCGTTCTGTGAAGAACATCACCCCTGGAGATATCCTGTCTGCAATCAGCTATTTCTTCAACCTGTTGCACCAGGTCGGAGATACAGATGACATCGACCACCTTGGTAACCGTCGTCTGCGTTCCGTTGGTGAATTGTTGCAGAACCAGTTCCGTATCGGTCTTTCCCGTATGGAACGTGTCGTTCGTGAGCGTATGTCCATCCAGGACACATCTGCTATCACGCCGCAGCAGTTGATCAACATCCGTCCCGTTATCGCATCGATCAAAGAGTTCTTCGGAAGCTCTCAGCTTTCTCAGTTCATGGACCAGACCAACCCGTTGGCAGAGCTTACGCACAAACGTAGACTATCTGCCCTTGGACCAGGTGGTCTGACTCGTGAACGTGCAGGATTCGAAGTTCGTGACGTACACTACTCCCACTACGGTCGTATGTGTCCGATCGAAACGCCGGAGGGTCCGAACATCGGTCTGATCAACTCCTTGTCTTCTTATGCGAGAGTCAATGAGTTCGGATTCATCGAAACTCCGTATCGACGTGTCGACCCTGAGACAGGTAAGGTAACCGCACAGATCGATTACCTGACTGCCGACGAAGAAGATAACTATGTAGTCGCTCAGGCGAACGCAAAGCTTGGTGAAGACGGTGCCTTCATCGATGATGAAGTAATCGCTCGTTTCCGTGGGGAAAACACAGTGGTAAGCCGCGATCGTCTTGATTACATGGACGTCTCACCTAAGCAGGTCGTATCTGCTGCGACAGCATGTATCCCGTTCCTTGAAAATGATGACTCCAACCGTTCATTGATGGGTGCGAACATGCAACGTCAGGCAGTTCCATTGTTGAATCCTCAAGCTCCAATTGTCGGAACAGGTATGGAATACGTATCTGGTAAGGACTCCGGAGCTGCAGTAATCTGTCGTCACGAAGGTATTGTGGAACGCGTGGAAGCGAAAGAAGTCCTCGTCCGCCGCATAACTGAAGTGAATGGCAAAGAAGTGGAAGGCGATCTTGATCGCTACCGTTTACAGAAATTCATTCGTTCCAACCAGGGAACTTGTTATAACCAGCGTCCAATCGTCGCTAAAGGCGATCGTGTAACCAAAGGTGAGATCCTTGCTGATGGTCCATCCATGGATATGGGTGAACTGGCACTTGGACAAAACCCTCTTGTCGCATTCATGACTTGGGATGGTTACAACTATGAGGATGCCGTCATCATGAGTGAACGTCTTGTAAAAGATGATGTTTATACATCTGTTCATATTGAAGAGTATGAATCAGAAGCTCGTGATACGAAATTAGGACCTGAAGAGATCACTCGTGATATTCCTAACGTCGGCGAAGAAGCGCTTAAAGATCTCGACAGCCGTGGAATCATCCGTGTCGGAGCTGAAGTCAGCGACGGAGATCTTCTTGTAGGTAAAGTAACACCAAAAGGAGTAACGGAGCTTTCTGCAGAAGAGCGCCTATTGCATGCGATCTTCGGTGAAAAAGCCCGTGAAGTACGTGATACTTCCCTACGTGTACCACACGGCGCAGGTGGAATCGTACTTGACGTCAAGATCTTCAATCGTGAAGATGGTGACGAGCTTCCTCCTGGTGTAAACCAGCTTGTCCGTGTATATATCGTTCAGAAGCGTAAGATTTCTGAAGGGGATAAGATGGCGGGTCGTCACGGTAACAAAGGTGTTATCTCGAAGATTCTTCCAGAAGAAGATATGCCGTATCTTCCAGACGGAACTCCGGTCGACATCATGTTGAACCCATTGGGTGTACCTTCCCGTATGAACATCGGACAGGTGCTTGAGCTTCACCTTGGAATGGCTGCAAGACAGCTTGGTATCAAGGTCGCTTCACCTGTATTCGATGGAGCACGTGAAGAAGATGTTTGGGAAACACTTGAAGAAGCCGGCATGCCTAGAGATGCGAAGACGATCCTTTATGATGGTCGCACAGGCGAGCCGTTCGACAACCGCATTTCAGTCGGTGTCATGTATATGATCAAACTTGCACACATGGTAGACGATAAGCTCCACGCGCGTTCTACCGGACCTTACTCCTTGGTTACTCAACAGCCATTGGGTGGTAAAGCGCAGTTTGGTGGACAGCGTTTCGGTGAGATGGAGGTATGGGCACTTGAAGCATACGGAGCTGCATACACGCTTCAGGAAATCCTTACTGTCAAGTCCGATGACGTTGTTGGTCGTGTGAAAACGTATGAAGCGATTGTCAAAGGTGAAAATGTACCAGAACCTGGCGTACCTGAATCATTCAAAGTATTGATCAAAGAGCTTCAAAGCTTGGGTATGGACGTGAAAATCCTGTCAGGTGATGAGACGGAAATTGATTTGCGAGACATTGAAGAAGAAGAAACACAAGCTTCAGAAAACCTGAATCTCGACCCTGCTGACAATTGATCTTCGGTACAACAGTCGCTGATCTTGTTCTAAGCTTAGGGAAACCTGGATACTAAAAGGGAGGTAGGCCCCTTGCTAGATGTTAATAACTTTGAGTATATGAAAATAGGTCTTGCTTCACCCGATAAGATTCGTTCCTGGTCTTTCGGTGAAGTGAAGAAACCAGAAACAATCAACTACCGCACGTTGAAACCAGAGAAAGATGGTCTTTTCTGTGAACGTATCTTCGGTCCTACGAAGGACTGGGAGTGTCACTGTGGTAAATACAAGCGTGTACGTTACAAAGGCGTCGTTTGTGACCGCTGTGGTGTAGAAGTAACGAAAGCGAAAGTCCGTCGTGAGCGTATGGGGCACCTTGAACTTGCTGCCCCTGTCTCTCACATCTGGTATTTCAAAGGTATTCCGAGCCGTATGGGTCTAGTGCTTGATATGTCGCCAAGAGCGCTGGAAGAAGTCATCTACTTCGCAGCATACATCGTGACAGACCCTGGCGAAACTGCACTTGATAAGAAGCAGTTGCTTTCGGAAAAAGAATACCGTGCATACCGTGAAAAGTATGGAATGAACTTCGGTGCCCAAATGGGTGCAGAAGCAATTCGCAGACTATTGATGGATATCGACCTTGATAAAGAAGTCGATGCATTGAAAGAAGAGCTGAAGACTGCTCAAGGCCAGCGTCGTACTCGTGCGATCAAGCGTCTTGAAGTGTTGGAAGCATTCCGTAATTCAGGTAACGATCCATCATGGATGATTCTTGACGTACTACCTGTCATTCCACCTGAACTTCGTCCGATGGTTCAGCTGGATGGTGGACGTTTCGCGACATCTGACCTGAACGACCTTTACCGTCGTGTCATCAACCGTAACAACCGTCTGAAGCGTCTATTGGACCTTGGTGCACCTAGCATCATCGTTCAAAACGAAAAACGTATGCTTCAGGAAGCTGTAGACGCATTGATTGACAACGGCCGTCGTGGTCGTCCTGTCACAGGACCAGGTAACCGTCCATTGAAATCTCTTTCTCACATGCTGAAAGGGAAGCAAGGACGTTTCCGTCAGAACCTGCTCGGTAAACGTGTCGACTATTCCGGTCGTTCTGTTATCGTCGTAGGTCCGAACCTGAAGATGTACCAATGTGGTCTTCCTAAAGAAATGGCACTTGAACTGTTCAAGCCATTTGTAATGAAAGAACTTGTTGAACGTGGCCTTGCTCACAACATCAAGTCTGCAAAACGTAAAATTGAACGCATCCACCCAGAAGTTTGGGATGTATTAGAAGATGTCATCAAAGAACATCCAGTTCTATTGAACCGTGCACCAACGTTGCACCGTCTCGGAATCCAGGCGTTCGAACCTACATTGGTCGAAGGTCGCGCGATCCGTCTTCACCCGCTCGTATGTACGGCATACAACGCCGACTTTGACGGTGACCAAATGGCGGTACACGTTCCATTATCTGCAGAAGCACAAGCAGAAGCACGTATCCTGATGCTGGCAGCGCAGAACATCCTTAACCCTAAGGATGGAAAACCTGTCGTTACACCATCCCAGGATATGGTGTTGGGTAACTATTACCTGACAATGGAACGTCCGGGAGCAGTAGGGGAAGGAATGGTCTTCAAAGACTTGAACGAAGCCCTGATCGCTTACCAGAACGGATATGTACACTTGCATACACGTGTTGCAGTCTATGCGGGTGCTTTGAACAACCAGACATTCACTGAAGAACAAAACAGCCAGCTGTTACTGACAACAGTAGGTAAATTGATTTTCAATGAAATGCTCCCAGCTTCATTCCCTTATATGAATGAACCTACACAGGAGAACCTGGAAGTGAAAACTCCAGAGAAGTACTTTGTTGAAAAAGGTACGAACATCCGTGAGGAGATTCCGGAACGAGAAGAAGTTCTTCCGTTCAAGAAAGGGATTCTTGGGGACATCATCGCTCAAGTGTTCAAGCACTTCTCAATCAGTGAAACGTCCAAAATGCTTGACCGCATGAAAGACCTTGGTTTCGCATATTCAACGAAAGCAGGTATTACGGTCGGTGTATCTGACGTTGTCGTACTTCCTGAGAAGCAGGAAATTCTTGAAGAAGCACAAACGAAAGTAGATAAAGTCCTTAAACAGTTCCGTCGTGGACTGATTACGGACGAAGAGCGTTATGATCGTGTCATCGATATCTGGTCGAAGGCGAAAGACGATATCCAGGAACGCTTGATGCGTTCCCTTAATACACGTAACCCGATCTTCATGATGAGTGATTCCGGTGCACGTGGTAACGCGTCGAACTTCACACAGCTTGCTGGTATGCGTGGTTTGATGGCCAACCCGGCTGGTCGAATCATTGAGTTGCCGATCAAATCAAGCTTCCGTGAAGGTCTGACAGTATTGGAATACTTTATCTCTACACACGGTGCGCGTAAAGGTCTTGCCGATACAGCACTGAAAACTGCCGATTCCGGTTACCTTACTCGTCGTCTAGTTGACGTTGCGCAAGATGTCATCGTCCGTGATGATGACTGTGGTACAGATCGTGGTCTTCCTGTAGCGTCCCTGACAGAAGGTACTGAACTAATCGAACCATTGATCGATCGTTTGATTGGTCGTACGTCCTTCCAGACAATACGCCACCCTGAGTCGGATGAGCTATTGGCTGTGAGAGATGAAGTCATTACAGAAGATGCTGCTAAACGAATCGTTGATGCAGGAATCGAGCAAGTTGTGATTCGTTCCGCATTTACATGTAACACCAAGCACGGCGTATGTAAGAAATGTTACGGCCGTAACTTGGCAACTGGTGATGAGGTTGAAGTTGGAGAAGCTGTCGGAATCATCGCAGCACAGTCCATCGGTGAACCTGGTACACAGTTGACGATGCGTACATTCCACACAGGTGGAGTTGCCGGAGACGATATCACGCAAGGTCTTCCACGTATCCAAGAGCTGTTTGAAGCGCGTAACCCGAAAGGTCGTGCTGTCATTTCAGAAATCAAAGGTACTGTGCATGACGTGAATGAAGTGAAAGAAAAACTTGAAATCGTCGTTCAAGGTGAAGTGGAATCCCGTTCCTACACAGCGCCTTATGGTGCTCGTATGAAAGTTGCTGTCGGTGACGAAGTCGTTGCTGGTCAGGAACTGACAGAGGGTTCTGTAGATCCGAAAGAACTATTGACGATCAGCGGTCTTGACGGAGTCCAGGAATATCTCTTGAAAGAGGTACAGAAAGTTTACCGAATGCAAGGGGTAGAAATCGGCGACAAGCACGTCGAGGTCATGGTTCGTCAGATGCTTCGTAAGATCCGTGTGCTGGATTCTGGAGATACAGAAGTATTGCCAGGTTCACTGCTTGAAATCCACCAGTTCCGTGATGCAAACAAAAAAGCATTGCTTGAAGGTGGGCAGCCGGCAGTTGGACGTCCGGTCCTACTCGGTATTACGAAAGCATCTCTTGAAACTGACTCCTTCTTGTCAGCCGCATCCTTCCAGGAGACGACTCGTGTCTTGACGGATGCTGCGATCAAAGGTAAGCGCGATGAACTTCTCGGCTTGAAAGAGAATGTCATCATCGGTAAGCTTGTTCCAGCTGGAACTGGTATGAACCGCTACCGTAAGATCCAGGCAGAAAAAGAAGAGCAGCAGACGACAGAAGCTGTAGAAGAAGTCACACAATAATATAAAAAACAAAGTTTTGACAATGGATAAATGCATATGGAGGCACCTGAAAAATTCACTGCAAAATTCAGTTGACATGAATATTGCTGAGTGATAATATAATCAAGGTGCTTCCATTTATCCTTGTTACTTTGGAGGATACGCATAGATGTCTTATGAAAAAGTAGCACAGGCTAATTCTAATATCGTTATTGGAACCAAACAGACACTGAAGGCCATGAAAAATGGTGAAGTGGAAGAGGTCTTTGTTGCTGGTGATGCTGATCAGCATATAACAGAGAAAGTGATGCGTATGGCAGAGGAACTGAAGGTTCCGTGTCACAGAGTCGACTCCATGAAAAAGCTGGGGAAGGCATGCGGCATTGATGTCGGCGCAGCTACAGTGGCGATAAAGCAATAAAGTTTTGGCGGTCATTCGCGAAGACTTTGTTTTTTGCCTTTTTATGAACCACCTGGATGTGTGGTATTAAAAACAGTATTGAAGGGAGGATATCTAACATGCCAACTATTAACCAATTGGTACGTAAAGGACGCGTAAGCAAGGGGAAGAAATCTGACTCTCCTGCTTTGAATAAAGGATACAACAGCTTCAAGAAGAGCTTGACTGACCAGTCTTCTCCACAAAAACGTGGTGTATGTACTCGTGTCGGTACAATGACTCCTAAGAAGCCGAACTCCGCATTGCGTAAATATGCGCGTGTGCGTTTGACTAACCAGATCGAGGTTACTGCATACATCCCTGGTATCGGCCACAACCTACAAGAGCACAGTGTTGTTCTTATCCGTGGTGGACGTGTAAAAGACTTACCAGGTGTGCGTTATCACATCGTTCGTGGTGCACTTGATACAGCAGGTGTTGAAGGTCGTGCTCAAGGCCGTTCTAAATACGGTACGAAACGCCCTAAGAAATAATGATTTGAAAACCAATTTTGAACACACACAGGAAAGGAGGATGACATATGCCACGTAAAGGACCAGTAGCTAAACGTGATGTATTGCCAGATCCGATGTACAAATCGAAGCTTGTAACTCGCTTGATCAACCAAATCATGGTTGACGGACAGCGCGGAAAAGCACAAAAGATTCTTTATAAAGCTTTTGACCTTGTTCAAGAACGCAGCGGTAACGATGCGATGGAAACTTTCGAACAAGCGATGAAGAACGTAATGCCAGTATTAGAGGTTAAAGCTCGTCGTGTCGGTGGTTCCAACTACCAAGTACCAATGGAGGTACGCCCTGAGCGTCGTCAAGCTCTAGGCCTTCGTTTCATTGTGAACTATTCCCGCCTTCGCGGTGAAAAGACAATGGAAGAGCGCCTTGCTAACGAAATTCTTGATGCTGCCAACAACACAGGTGCAGCTGTTAAGAAGCGTGAAGACATGCACAAGATGGCTGAAGCGAACAAAGCATTCGCTCACTATCGCTGGTAATCAACCAACTAAACTAAAAACTTTACATTCAGAAAGGAGAAAGATTCCATGGCTAGAGAGTTCTCCTTGGAAAAGACTCGTAATATCGGGATCATGGCTCACATCGATGCCGGTAAAACTACCGCTACCGAGCGTATTCTTTTCTATACAGGACGTATCCACAAAATTGGTGAAACTCACGAAGGAGCTTCCCAGATGGACTGGATGGAGCAGGAGCAAGAACGCGGAATTACAATCACTTCCGCTGCGACTACTGCTCAGTGGAAAGACCACCGTATCAACATCATTGATACACCTGGACACGTAGACTTCACTGTTGAAGTTGAGCGTTCCTTGCGTGTACTTGATGGTGCGGTAGCTGTATTGGACGCACAATCTGGTGTTGAACCACAAACAGAAACTGTTTGGCGTCAGGCTACGACATACGGTGTTCCACGTATCGTATTTGTCAACAAAATGGATAAAATCGGTGCTGATTTCATCTACTCCTTAGGTACACTTAGTGACCGTCTAGGAGCAAATGCTGCGGCAGTTCAACTGCCAATCGGTGCTGAAGACGACTTTGAAGGTATCATCGACCTTATCACGATGGAAGCATTCTACTACCTTGATGACTTAGGGACTCGTGCTGAAGCACGTCCAATCCCTGACGAGTACAAGGATCAAGCAGAAGAATACCGCTCGAAACTTATCGAAGCGGTAGCTGATCATGATGAAGACTTGATGATGAAATTCCTAGAAGGGGAAGAAATCACTAACGATGAGTTGAAAGCGGCTATCCGTACTGCAACTCTAAGTGTTGAATTCTACCCAGTATTCTGTGGATCTGCCTTCAAGAACAAAGGTGTTCAACTATTGATTGATGGAGTTATCGATTACCTTCCATCTCCATTAGATGTACCTGCGATTGAAGGTCATGTGCCACAGACGGAAGAGCAAGTCACTCGTAAAGCAGACGATAATGCGCCATTCTCAGCATTGGCATTTAAAGTTGCTACAGACCCATTCGTGGGTAAATTGACTTTCTTCCGTGTGTACTCCGGAACTCTTAACTCCGGTTCATATGTTAAGAATGCAACGAAAGATAAGCGTGAACGTGTAGGTCGTATCCTGCAGATGCACGCGAACTCTCGTGAAGAGATCTCTACTGTATATGCTGGTGACATTGCGGGTGCTGTAGGTCTTAAAGATACAGGAACTGGTGACACATTGTGTGACGAGAAAAACCTTGTAATCCTAGAATCTATGGAATTCCCTGATCCGGTAATCTCTGTAGCGATCGAACCTAAATCCAAAGCGGACCAGGATAAGATGGGTATCGCGCTTGGTAAACTGGCTGAAGAAGACCCGACTTTCCAAACGGAAACAAACGTTGAAACTGGTCAGACAATCATCGCTGGTATGGGTGAGCTTCACCTTGATATCATCGTTGACCGTCTACGCCGTGAGTTCAAAGTGGATGCCAACATTGGCGCTCCACAGGTAGCTTACCGTGAAACGTTCCGTGCAAGTGCGGAAGTTGAAGGTAAATTCGTACGTCAGTCTGGTGGTCGTGGACAATACGGTCACGTTTGGGTTAAATTCGAGCCAAACGAAGAAGGCGCTGGCTTCGAATTCGTAAACAAAATCGTCGGTGGTGTTGTTCCTCGTGAATATATTCCATCTGTCGAGCAGGGAATCAGAGAATCTCTAGAGAATGGTGTATTGGCTGGCTACCCTATGGTAGACATCAAAGCTACTCTTTATGATGGTTCTTACCACGATGTCGACTCTAACGAGATGGCATTTAAAGTAGCTGCATCTATGGCGCTTAAAGCTGCCAAAGGTAAATGTAGCCCAGTTCTTCTTGAGCCAATGATGAAAGTTGAAGTAGTCATTCCGGAAGAATACATGGGAGACATCATGGGTGACGTAACTTCCCGTCGTGGACGTGTAGAAGGTATGGAAGCTCGTGGAACAGCTCAAGTGGTTAAAGCGTTCGTTCCACTTTCTGAAATGTTCGGTTATGCAACAGCGTTGCGTTCCAACACTCAAGGTCGCGGAACTTACACGATGCATTTTGATCACTATGAAGAAGTACCTAAGAGTATTTCTGAAGAGATCATCAAGAAAAATGCTGGTGAATAATTGATTTTTTGCTAAAGTTCAGGTATAACTTGAATTGTGAGCGTGGAAGCAGTTTTGACTGCTTCCGGGCTTCATATAAATTTATTTATTCAAACAAAAATTGTTATTTATTTAAAGGAGGAACTATAAATGGGTAAAGAAAAATTCGACCGCTCCAAATCCCACGTCAACATCGGTACAATTGGCCACGTTGACCATGGTAAAACTACTTTGACTGCAGCAATCACAACTGTACTTCACAAGAAATCTGGTTCTGGTACTGCAATGGCATATGACATGATCGACGGTGCTCCAGAAGAAAAAGAGCGTGGAATCACAATCTCCACTGCACACGTTGAGTACGAAACTGACACTCGTCACTATGCACACGTTGACTGCCCAGGTCACGCTGACTACGTTAAGAACATGATCACTGGTGCTGCACAAATGGACGGAGCTATCCTAGTAGTATCTGCTGCTGATGGTCCAATGCCACAAACTCGTGAGCACATCCTACTTTCTCGTCAGGTTGGTGTACCTGCAGTAGTAGTATTCCTTAACAAAGTTGACATGGTAGACGACGAAGAGCTTCTTGAGCTAGTTGAAATGGAAGTTCGCGATCTACTATCTGAATATGACTTCCCTGGTGACGATGTACCAGTAGTAGCTGGTTCTGCACTTAAAGCTCTTGAAGGTGACGAAAGCTATGAAGCTAAAATCTTCGAACTTATGGATGCAGTTGATGAGTACATCCCAACTCCAGAACGTGACACTGACAAGCCATTCATGATGCCAGTAGAGGACGTATTCTCTATCACTGGTCGTGGTACTGTTGCTACAGGTCGTGTTGAGCGTGGAGAAGTTAAAGTCGGTGACGAAATCGAAATCATCGGTCTTTCTGAAGCGCCTAAGAAAACAACTGTAACTGGTGTTGAAATGTTCCGTAAGCTTCTTGACTATGCAGAAGCTGGAGACAACATCGGAGCGCTTCTTCGTGGTGTGAGCCGTGAAGATATCAGCCGTGGACAAGTACTTGCTAAGCCTGGTACGATCACTCCACACACTGAGTTCCAAGCAGAAGTTTACGTTCTATCTAAAGAAGAAGGTGGACGTCACACTCCATTCTTCTCTAACTACCGTCCACAGTTCTACTTCCGTACAACTGACGTGACTGGCGTTATCGAACTTCCACAAGGCGTAGAAATGGTTATGCCTGGAGATAACGTAGAGATGACTGTTAAGCTTATCTCTCCAATCGCGATCGAAGACGGTACTAAGTTCTCCATCCGTGAAGGTGGACGTACTGTAGGCGCTGGTGTTGTAGCTTCAATCACTAAGTAAGCCTTAAATATTCAAGTAAAGGCAGCGATTTGATCGCTGCCTTTTTTCTATGCCTGAATACATAACTTAGATGAGTTTCTTCTATATATATGAAACGCATAGAGCAATCGATTCGTATAACATGATAAAAGGGGGATGAATCATGTTATTGCATGAAGAACTAGTGTACCTTTCCATTGATGATCGGAAAAATAAGCTGAGTGTTTCGCAAAGTATCCTAAACCAGGCAATAGCAGGTGCAGTTTTGATGGATGCACTATTTGATGGATTAGTGACGATTGAGAATAAGAAAATGTACATTACGGAAAAGCTGCAGGATAACCCATTTCATGAACGCTTTTTTGTATTGGAAAAGATGGACGGGAAGCCCGTGAAATCCGTATTGAAAAAACTGGCTGGTGAAGCTAGTGTGACAAGTGCGATCGAAGCATTGTCTGCAAAGCAGCTGATTTCGATACAAGAAGAAAAAGTGCTCTTGTTATTTACTACGAAGAACTATCATCTTGCAGAACCTGAACGAAAACAGCTGCTGGTGAAAACAATCAAGGAAGAAATCATGTCGTATGAAGGAGAGCCATCGAATCGTCTGTTCTCGTTGGCATCGTTAATCGAAGTGACAAAACTGGATCGCCATCTTTTCCCTCAAGAATATAAAGATATGAAAAAACGTTTGAAGGAAATACGTAAATCGGATGTTATCGCACAGTCTGTCTATCAGATTATTAAAGACACTGAAACGATGATGGTTGTCATTACAGCTGGAGCAGTTGCAGCTACGACAAGCAACTGATAAATACAATAAATCAACCCTGTTCACGCAGGGTTTTTCTTATGTGCTGAATTCCTGTTGAACCCATACGGCTGTAAGTGGAACAGGGGTTGAAATCATCGTCGATCCTTAGTATAATTACTTGATGTGCGACGTCATAAATTCATTTGATTTTATGCTTGCATTCGCCAACATTCTTCTATATAATAAGTAATGTTGGTCATAAAAGGCGATGATGCGAAAGGTTGTTGACACACCCGGCCCCTTTGCCATGGCTAGTGGGTCAAGGAATTTTCGCGGAGAAAGTCTATTTTTGAAATGGGCGAAAAGGAGGGAAAATAATGGCAAAAGAAAAGATTCGTATTCGTTTGAAGGCGTATGATCACCGTATTTTGGATCAATCCGCTGTGAAAATCGTAGACACTGCGAAGCGTTCAGGAGCTAACGTATCAGGTCCGATCCCGCTTCCGACTGAAAAGTCTATCTACACAATTCTACGTGCGGTGCACAAGTACAAAGATTCTCGTGAGCAATTCGAGATGCGCACGCATAAACGTCTAATCGACATCATTAATCCGACACCACAAACAGTAGATTCTCTAATGCGTTTGGACCTACCATCTGGTGTGGATATCGAAATTAAACTATAAAACTTTTTTAAATCATAGGAGGTGTAACGGATGGCGAAAGGAATCTTAGGACGCAAAGTCGGCATGACTCAAATCTTCTCTGAAGATGGCGAGTTGATCCCGGTAACAGTAGTTCAAGCTGAACCAAACGTAGTTCTTCAAAAGAAGACTATGGAAAACGATGGATATGAATCCATTCAATTGGGCTTTGCAGATCAGAAGAAAAACCGTACGAACAAGGCTGGGACTGGACATGCTGATAAAGCAAACACCACACCTAAGCGCTACGTTCGTGAAATCCGTAATGCAAGTCTTGATGACTACGAAGTAGGTCAAGAAGTTAAGGTGGATATTTTTGAAGCTGGAGACGTAATCGATGTGACAGGACAATCCAAAGGTAAAGGTTTCCAAGGTGCGGTCAAGCGTCACAACCAAAAAATCGCTCCAATGGCACATGGTTCCCGCTACCACCGTGGTCCCGGTTCTATGGGGCAAGGTGCGGACCCGGCAAAAGTATTCAAAGGTAAAGGCCTTCCTGGGCAAATGGGTAGCGAAACAGTTACTCTACAAAACCTTGAAGTAGTAAAAGTTGACGCCGAGCGTAACTTGCTATTGATCAAAGGTAACGTACCAGGAGCTAAAAAATCCTACGTTAAAGTCACGAGTGCAATCAAGGCTAGCAAATAATAGAGGAAGGGAGGATATGTCATGCCTAAAGTAGCACTATTAAACCAAAGCGGCTCTAAAGTCGGCGATGTTGAATTGAACGACGCCGTTTTCGGTATCGAACCTAATACTCATGTACTACACGAAGCTGTTGTGATGCAACGCGCATCTTTGCGCCAAGGCACACACAAAGTTAAGAATCGTTCTGAAGTACGCGGCGGTGGACGCAAACCATGGCGTCAAAAAGGTACAGGTCGTGCACGTCAAGGTTCTATCCGTTCACCACAGTGGGTTGGCGGTGGAACAGTATTCGGCCCAACACCACGCAGCTACAGCTACAAATTACCAAAGAAAGTGCGTCGTCTAGCACTACGTTCTGCGCTATCAAGCAAAGTGAACGATGAGAACCTGATCGTTTTGGAAAGTCTTTCACTGGATGCTCCAAAAACAAAAGAGGTTGTCAGCCTGCTTAACGCACTTGACGTAAACTCTAAAGTACTAATCGTTACTGCTGATGAAGATGTGAACGTTACTCGTTCTTCTAACAACATCAAAACAGCAAAAACGGTTTCTGTTGAACAAATGAATGTGATGGATTTGCTATCGCATGACAAGCTGATCCTTACTAAGGAAGCAGCTGAAAAAGCAGGGGAGGTGCTTGCATAATGAAAGAACCACGTGATATCATTAAGCGCCCTGTCATTACGGAACAGTCTGCAGACCTTATGGGAGAAAAGAAATATACGTTTGAAGTGAGCACGAAAGCGAACAAAACTCAAATCAAGCATGCCGTTGAAGAGATCTTCGGTGTGACTGTTGAGCGTGTGAACACAATGAACCTTAAAGGTAAATTCAAGCGTATGGGCCGTTACGGCGGTTACCGTTCTGACCGTAAGAAAGCAGTTGTTACTTTGACTGAAGATAGTAAAGAACTAGAATTCTTTGAAGGTGTATAAAAAATAAAGTTTATAAGTGAAGGAGGGAAAAAAGATGGCGATTAAAAAGTATAGACCTACTACTAATGGTCGTAGAGGCATGTCTGTATCCGATTTTGCTGAAATCACTACAGACACTCCAGAAAAATCCTTGCTTGCTCCACTTCACAAACGTGGTGGTCGTAACAACCAAGGTAAACTAACTGTTCGTCATCAGGGCGGCGGTCATAAGCGTCATTACCGTATCATCGATTTCAAGCGTGACAAAGATGGAATACCAGGTCGCGTTGCTACGATCGAATACGATCCGAACCGTTCCGCTAACATCGCTTTGATTCACTATGCTGATGGTGAAAAGCGTTACATCCTAGCTCCAAAAGGATTGGAAGTAGGAAAAGAAATCATGTCAGGTGAAAGTGCAGATATCGTTCCAGGTAACGCACTTCAACTTAAAGATATTCCAGTTGGTACAATCGTACACAACATCGAGCTTAAGCCGGGTCGCGGTGGACAGCTGGCACGTTCTGCAGGTGCTCAGGCACAAGTTCTTGGACGTGAAGAGAAATATGTTCTTGTACGTTTGACTTCTGGTGAGGTTCGCTTGATTCTAGGCACTTGCCGTGCAACTGTCGGTCAAGTTGGTAACCTACAGCACGAATTGATCAACATCGGTAAAGCAGGTCGCTCCCGTCACCTAGGTAAGCGCCCGACTGTTCGTGGTTCTGTTATGAACCCTAACGATCACCCACACGGTGGTGGTGAAGGACGCGCTCCAATCGGACGTAAATCACCAATGTCACCATGGGGCAAACCGACACTTGGTTACAAAACGCGTAAGCGTAACAAACCATCTGATAAGTATATCGTTCGTAAACGTAAAAAATAACGGGGTTGAACGACGGGGCATGAAACCCGTCTCTCAATCACGAAGGGAGGTTTATGTATGGGTCGCAGCCTAAAAAAGGGACCTTTCGTAGATGACCATCTAATGAAAAAAGTCGAAAAAATGAACGAAGATGATAAGAAACAAGTGGTAAAGACTTGGTCACGTCGTTCTACTATTTTCCCTAACTTTGTCGGACACACAATCGCAGTTTATGACGGTCGTAAACATGTACCAGTTTTCGTTACAGAAGATATGGTCGGTCACAAACTCGGTGAATTCGCGCCATCCCGTACGTTCAAGGGACACTCTGGCGATGATAAGAAAACAAAACGCTAAATTGAGAGGAGGCACTCCAGATGCAAGCTAAAGCCGTTGCGAAAACCGTTCGTATTGCTCCTCGTAAAGTTCGTTTAGTCGTAGATTTGATTCGAGGAAAAAACGTTGGTGAAGCGATCGCGATTCTACGTCATACACAGCGTGGCGCTTCTCCGGTTGTAGAAAAGGTATTGAACTCTGCTATTGCTAACGCAGAACACAATTATGAATTGGACCCGGAAAACCTATACGTTTCCGAGGCGTTTGTAAATGAAGGTGTAACGATGAAACGTTTCCGTCCACGTGCGATGGGACGCGCTAGCCAAATCAACAAACGCACAAGCCACATCACAGTGGTTGTATCAGAAAAGAAGGAGGGATAATCAGTGGGTCAAAAAGTTAATCCTGTAGGTCTTCGTGTCGGAGTCATCCGCGACTGGGAATCCAAGTGGTACGCTGGCAAAGATTACGCTGACTTGCTACATGAAGATATCAAAATTCGTGAATATATTGAACAACGCCTAAAAGACGCTTCAGTATCTACGATCGAAATCGAGCGTGCAGCAAACCGTGTGAATATCACTATCCACACTGCTAAGCCTGGTATGGTTATTGGTAAAGGTGGATCCGAAGTTGAAGCACTTCGTAAATCCCTTAACGACCTGACTGGCAAACGCGTTCACATCAACATCGTAGAAGTGAAAAAAGCGGACTTGAACGCAACATTGGTTGCTGAAAATATCGCACGTCAATTGGAAAACCGTATTTCTTTCCGTCGTGCTCAGAAACAAACTATCCAACGTGCTATGCGCGCAGGAGCTAAAGGTATTCGTACGCAAGTATCAGGACGCCTTGGCGGTGCGGACATCGCTCGTGCAGAATCTTACAGTGAAGGAACTGTACCACTACACACACTTCGTGCAGACATCGATTACGGTACTGCGGAAGCTGACACAACTTACGGTAAGCTTGGTGTCAAAGTGTGGATCTATCGTGGAGAAGTCCTTCCAACAAAGAACAAGAAATAAGGAAGGGGGAAAAGCATTATGTTAATGCCAAAACGTGTTAAGTATCGTCGTCAACACCGTACTAGCTTGAAAGGCCGTGCTAAAGGCGGAACTTCAGTAGCATTCGGTGAATATGGATTGCAAGCTGTAGAACCAGCATGGATTACAAGCCGTCAAATCGAGGCAGCGCGTATTGCGATGACTCGTTATATGAAACGTGGCGGTAAAGTCTGGATCAAAATCTTCCCAGACAAACCTTACACTGCTAAACCCCTTGAAGTCCGTATGGGTTCCGGTAAAGGTGCTCCAGAAGGATGGGTTGCAGTAGTAAAACCAGGAAAGATCATGTTTGAGATCGCAGGTGTATCTGAAGAGGTTGCACGCGAAGCGTTGCGTCTTGCTTCTCACAAGCTACCGATCAAAACTAAAATCGTAAAACGTGAAGAAATTGGTGGTGAAATCAATGAAGGCTAATGAAATCAGAGAATTAACCACTGCCGAAATTGAACAAAAAGTCAAATCTTTAAAAGAAGAACTTTTCAACCTACGTTTCCAGCTAGCAACAGGTCAACTTGAGAACACAGCTCGTATCCGTGAAGTTCGCAAGTCCATCGCAAAGATGAAGACTGTTGTCCGTGAAAGAGAGCTAGGCGTAAATAACTAATAGTTGAGAGGAGGTTACCCTCACATGAGTGAACGTAATAATCGTAAGGTTTACACTGGTCGTGTAGTATCTGACAAGATGGATAAAACCATTACGGTAATGGTTGAGACTTATAAATTCCACAAACTTTATGGTAAGCGTGTCAAGTACTCCAAGAAGTTCAAGACACATGACGAAAACAACCAAGCTAAGAACGGCGACATCGTACGCATCATGGAAACTCGTCCGCTATCTGCGACTAAACGTTTCCGTTTGATCGAAGTCGTTGAAGAATCAGTTATCATTTAATAAAGTTCGCTCGGAATTGTTCCGAAGGGAGGTAACAGCGATATGATTCAACAGGAATCAAGAATGAAAGTTGCAGACAACTCTGGCGCTCGTGAAATTCAAGCGATCAAAGTACTAGGCGGTTCAGGCCGTAAAACAGCTAACATTGGTGATGTTATTGTTGCAAGTGTAAAACAAGCAACACCAGGGGGCGTTGTTAAAAAAGGTGAAGTAGTTAGAGCGGTTATCGTTCGTTCAAAGAGCGGCGTACGTCGTAAAGATGGTTCTTACATCCGTTTTGATGAGAACGCAGCTGTAATCATCCGTGATGATAAAGGACCACGTGGTACTCGTATCTTCGGACCGGTTGCTCGTGAATTGCGTGATGCAAAATTTATGAAGATCGTATCTCTAGCTCCAGAAGTATTGTAATAGATAGAATCGAAAAGCCTTGTTAAGGAGGTGCGTCAAGCATGCATGTAAAAAAAGGTGACAAAGTAATGGTCATTTCCGGTAAGGATAAAGGCAAACAAGGAACAATCCTTGAAGCATACCCGAAAAAAGAACGTGTACTTGTTGAAGGGATCAACGTCGTGAAGAAACACGCGAAACCTTCTCAAGATAACCCACAGGGTGGAATCCTTAACCAGGAAGCACCTGTTCATGTATCTAATGTGATGCCGATTGATCCAAAATCCGGCGAACCAACACGTGTTGGATACAAGGAAGAAAACGGAAAGAAAGTTCGTATCGCTAAAAAATCAGGTGAAGCTTTAGATAAATAATTAGCGACGAAAGGAGGGCCACACGATGAACGAACTAAAGAAAAAATATCAAGAAGAAGTTGTTCCATCTTTGATGAGCAAATTCGAATATGACTCTGTCATGCAAGCACCGAAAGTTGAGAAGATCGTTGTCAACATGGGTATCGGTGATGCAGTACAGAATGCGAAAGCACTAGACACTGCTGTTGAAGAACTATCACTAATCACAGGACAAAAACCATTGGTTACTCGTGCAAAGAAATCCATCGCTGGATTCCGTCTTCGTGAAGGAATGCCAATCGGTGCGAAAGTAACTCTTCGCGGAGAGCAAATGTACGAATTCCTACAAAAGCTTATCGCTGTATCCCTGCCACGTGTACGTGACTTCCGCGGGATCTCTAAGAAAGCTTTTGACGGTCGTGGAAACTACACTCTTGGTGTCAAAGAGCAATTGATTTTCCCGGAGATTGATTATGATAAAGTCAACAAAGTGCGTGGAATGGATATCGTTGTAGTAACTACAGCGAACACAGACGAAGAAGCACGTGAACTCTTAGCTCAGTTTGGTATGCCGTTTCAAAAATAATGAGCTAACAAAGGAGGGAAAATTGTGGCTAAAAAATCAATGATCGCGAAACAAAAGCGTACCCCTAAGTACAAAGTTCAGGAATATACGCGTTGTGAACGCTGCGGACGTCCGCACTCCGTACTACGCAAATTCAAACTTTGCCGTATTTGTTTCCGTGAACTTGCATATAAAGGACAAATTCCTGGCGTCAAAAAAGCTAGCTGGTAAACCCCATTTCGGGAAGGAGGTAAATGAGTTATGACAATGACAGATCCAATTGCAGATATGCTTACGCGTATCCGTAACGCTAATATGGTACGTCACGAGAAGCTAGAACTTCCAGCTTCCAACGTTAAAAAGGAGATCGCTGATATCCTTAAACGCGAAGGTTTCGTACGTGATTTCGAATATGTAGAAGACAACAAACAAGGTGTCCTACGTATCTTCATGAAATACGGACAAAACGAAGAGCGTGTAATTTCTGGAGTGAAACGTATCAGTAAACCAGGATTGCGTGTATATGCCAAAGCTGATGAACTTCCAAAAGTTCTTAACGGTCTAGGTGTAGCAATCGTATCCACATCAAAAGGTCTATTGACTGATAAAGAAGCACGTGAACAAGCCGTTGGTGGCGAAGTGCTTGCATATGTCTGGTAATCTAACAGAGAAGACAGGAGGTGCAAAAGAATGTCTCGCGTAGGTGTTAAAACATTAGAGATCCCTCAAGGTGTTGAGGTTAAGAATGATAACAACACGATCACTGTCAAAGGACCAAAAGGCGAACTTACTCGTACTTTCCACCCTGACATGGTCATCAAACAAGAAGATAACGTTCTTACTGTAGAACGTCCAAGCGATAACAAAGAGCACAAAGCTCTACACGGAACTACTCGCAGCATCATCGGAAACATGGTTGAAGGAGTTTCCAAAGGCTACGAGAAATCACTTGAAATCATCGGTGTAGGTTACCGTGCTAACAAGCAAGGCTCTAAAGTCGTGATTAACGCTGGTTATTCACACCCTGTAGAAGTCGAGCAACGTGACGGAATCGAAATCGAAATTCCTTCCAACACGAAAGTGATTGTAAAAGGAATCGATAAAGAACTAGTAGGAGCAGTTGCAGCGAATATCCGCGCAATCCGCCCACCCGAGCCTTACAAAGGTAAAGGTATCCGTTATGAAGGCGAACACGTTCGTCGTAAAGAAGGTAAAACTGCTAAATAAGGTTCGATAGGGAACAGAAAGGAGTGACCTGGATGATCACAAAGGCTGACAAAAACGTAGTACGTAAGAAAAGACATGCGCGTGTACGTCGTACCATCTCTGGAACTGCTGAACGCCCACGTCTTAACGTCTACCGTTCAAACAAACACATCTATGCCCAGCTAATCGATGATATCAACCAAGTAACAGTAGCCAGCGCTTCTACTGTAGACAATGGTTTCGATCTAGAAGGTACTGGAAACGTTGAAGCAGCACAGAAAGTCGGAGAAATGATTGCTAAGCGTGCACAAGACAAAGGATTCAAGAACGTCGTATTCGATCGCGGCGGTTACTTGTACCATGGACGTGTAAAAGCACTAGCCGAAGCAGCTCGTGAAGCTGGCTTGGAATTTTAATCGATAAAGGAGGGACATACATGCGTACAAACATCGACCCTAGTAAACTAGATCTTGAAGAACGCGTTGTAACTGTCAACCGTGTAGCGAAGGTTGTAAAAGGTGGACGTCGCTTCCGCTTCGCAGCACTGGTTGTTGTAGGTGATAAAAACGGTCATGTCGGTTTTGGTACTGGTAAAGCACAAGAAGTACCAGAAGCGATCAAAAAAGCAATTGATGATGCTAAGAAAAATCTTATCAGTGTACCAGTTGTTGGTACGACTATTCCACACGAAATCACTGGACGCTTCGGCGCTGGAAACATTCTAATGAAACCAGCTGCAGAAGGTACAGGAATCATCGCTGGTGGACCTGTCCGTGCCGTACTTGAGCTTGGTGGCGTAGGTGACATCCTATCCAAATCACTAGGTTCAAACACACCAATCAACATGGTCCGCGCTACAATCCAAGGCCTAAGCGAGCTTAAGCGTGCAGAAGATGTCGCGAAGCTTCGTGGAAAGTCTGTAGAAGAACTGTTAGGATAAGGAGGGAAATAACATGGCTAAAAAGTTGGAAATTACCCTCACGCGCAGTGTCATCGGCAGAAAGCAAGATCAGCGTCGTACTGTCGAAGCACTAGGTTTGAATAAAATTCGTAAAACTGTAGTTCTTGAAGATACTCCTTCCACTCGTGGAATGGTCAACAAAGTATCCCACTTAGTATCGGTGAAAGAAGTACAATAAACTAAAAGCGCAAAAGAGGAGGTGCTCGCATCATGAAACTGCATGAACTAAAGCCAGCTAAAGGTACTCGTAAAGTACGCAACCGCGTCGGTCGTGGTATGGCTAGCGGTAACGGTAAAACTGCTGGACGTGGTATGGATGGTCAAAAATCTCGTTCCGGCGGCGGTGTACGCCCAGGATTCGAAGGTGGACAAATGCCACTATTCCAACGTCTTCCTAAGCGTGGATTCACAAACATCCACCGCAAGGAATTCGCAATCGTTAACCTTGAAGCACTTAATCGTTTCGACGAAGGCACAGAGGTTACACCTGAGCTTTTACTAGAAACTGGTGTTGTAAGCAAAGCGAAAGCTGGAATCAAGATTCTTGGTAACGGTTCTATCGAAAAGAAACTTACAGTAAAAGCTCACAAGTTCTCTGCTTCTGCTAAAGATGCAATCGAAGCAGCGGGCGGTCAAACTGAGGTGATTTAATGTTCCGTACAATCTCCAATTTTATGCGCGTGGGTGATATTCGGCGGAAAATCATATTCACCTTGTTGATGCTTATCGTATTCAGATTAGGTACATTCATTCCTGTGCCATTTACGAATAAAGATGCCATCACCTTTATGGATGAGCAGAATGCTTTCGGCTTTCTGAACACATTCGGTGGTGGAGCATTGCAGAACTTCTCCATTTTCGCAATGGGGATCATGCCTTACATCACGGCATCCATCATCATGCAATTGCTGCAAATGGATGTTGTGCCTAAATTCACTGAATGGAAAAAGCAAGGGGAAGTGGGCCGCCGGAAATTAGCTCAGTTTACCCGCTATGGAACTGTCGTTCTAGCTTTCATCCAGGCGATCGGAATGTCCATTGGCTTTAATGCCATGACAGGCGGTCAGTTGATCCAGAATCCTGGCGTCACACAATTCCTGATCATCGCCTTGGTATTGACAGGTGGAACAGCGTTCTTGATGTGGCTTGGTGAGCAAATCACTGCCCATGGCGTAGGAAATGGTATTTCCATCTTGATTTTTGCTGGTATCGCTGCTGCGATTCCAAATGGCATCAATCAACTATATGAAAAGTATTTCTCCAACCCAGGAGAGCAGTTGTTCATCAACATCGTCATCGTAGCAATCATCGCACTAGTAATCGTAGCCGTTGTCGTGGGTGTCATCTTCATCCAGGAAGCACTACGTAAAATTCCAATTCAATATGCGAAACGATTGGTGAACCGTTCACCTGTAGGTGGTCATTCGACACACCTTCCAATCAAGGTGAATGCAGCTGGAGTTATCCCTGTCATCTTCGCTATCTCATTCATTATCGCTCCACCGACAATTGCCGGTTTCTTCGAGGGTAATGAAGTAGCGAGTACGATCACGTATATCTTTGACTATAATAACTGGCCTGGGATGACAATCTATGTAGCATTGATCATCGCCTTCACTTATTTCTACACATTCGTTCAGGTCAACCCTGAGCAAATGGCAGAAAATCTGCAGAAGCAAGGTGGTTATATTCCGGGAATCCGTCCTGGAAAGAATACGGAAACGTACTTGAAAAGGGTTATGTACCGATTGACTTTCGTAGGTTCCATCTTCCTGGCAGCCGTATCGATCCTTCCGATTATTCTTGGCTCCATCGCGAATCTGCCTGCTTCCATCCAAATCGGAGGAACCAGCCTCTTGATCGTTGTAGGTGTTGCACTGACAACGATGAAACAGTTGGAAAGTCAGTTAGTGAAGCGTCACTATAAAGGTTTCATCAAAGGATAAAAATGAGAGCGAGGGGAACACGTTGAATTTAATTCTGATGGGTCTTCCTGGTGCTGGCAAAGGCACGCAGGCAGAGAAGATAGTCGAAAAATATGACATCCCTCATATCTCAACTGGAGATATGTTCCGTTTAGCTATCAAAGAAGGAACAGAACTTGGTAAAGAAGCGAAAGCTTTTATGGATAAAGGCGAATTGGTTCCGGATGAAGTTACAATCGGAATCGTTCGCGAACGTTTAAGCAAGCCGGATTGTAACAAAGGCTTCCTGCTAGATGGTTTTCCACGAACGATCGCTCAGGCAGAAGCTTTGGAGAATCTGTTGAATGATATGGATGCATCCTTGGATCATGTACTTCATATCGATGTTCCAACCGATCAACTGGTAGAACGTCTTACCGGCCGTCGCATTTGTCCGACTTGTGGAGCGACGTATCATGTCATCTACAACCCGCCTAAAGAGGAGGGTGTCTGTGACAAGGATGGTTCAGAGCTGATCCAGCGTGAAGATGATCAGCCTGCAACAGTTCGCAAACGCTTGGAAGTGAATGTGGAACAAACGCAGCCGATGTTGGACTTCTACAAAGAAAAAGGCTACTTGGTAAGTATCGATGGTGACCAGGATATCGACCAAGTATTCAAGGATCTTGATGAAAAGCTCGGAGGCTCATCCAAATGATCGTATGCAAAACACCACGGGAAATTGAAATCATGCGTGAAGCAGGCAAAATCGTTGCCTTGACGCACCAAGAGTTGAAAAAGCATATTCAACCAGGAATCACCACAAAGGAATTGGATCGCATTGCAGAGAAGACGATCCGAGGCATGGGTGCAATTCCTTCCTTTAAAGGGTATAATGGTTTCCGTGGTAGTATTTGCGCATCTGTCAATGAAGAGCTTGTTCATGGGATTCCGGGAGACCGGAAGCTGAATGAGGGAGATATTATCAGCATTGATATCGGTGCAAAGTATAACGGATACCACGGCGATTCTGCCTGGACGTATCCGGTTGGCGAGATTGATGAAGGTACTGAGGAATTGCTGAAAGTAACCGAGACATCTTTGTTCAAAGGACTTGATGAAGCAAAACCAGGTGAACGCCTTTCAAATATATCCCATGCCATTCAAAGCTATGTGGAACCTCTCGGTTTCAGCATCGTCAGGGAGTACGTCGGACACGGGGTAGGTCAGGAACTGCATGAGGATCCTCAAATTCCTCACTATGGTCCGCCTAACAAGGGTCCAAGACTTAAACCTGGAATGGTATTAGCGATTGAACCTATGGTCAATGCAGGAAAAAGATATGTCAAAACTCTTGCAGATAATTGGACGGTCGTTACCCAAGATGGTAAAATGTGTGCGCATTTTGAACACACCATCGTTATTACTGAAGAAGGTTATGAGATTTTAACCAAAGCCTAAGTGAAGGTGATCGTGATTGAACGAAACGGAGTCGAGTCCGCAATTAGGTCAAGTTGTTCGTATTGTACAGGGACGTGAGTCGGGGCAGTATGCGGTTGTCATAGATTACATTGACGATCGTTTTGTGCTGCTTGCCGACGGGGAGAAACGTAAGTATGATCGACCAAAGAAAAAGAATCTGCAGCATGTGGAGCTGATGGATTTCGTTTCTCCTGAAGTCCACAAGAGCCTTCTAGAAACTGGTCGCGTCACAAATGGTAAACTGCGGTTTGCCGTGTCCAAATTTATCAATGAAGTAGTGACTGATTTGAAGAAGGGAGATCAACTCGATGGCGAAAGACGATGTAATTGAAGTGGAAGGAACAGTCGTTGAAACTCTTCCGAACGCAATGTTCAAGGTAGAGCTTGAAAACGGCCATACCGTGTTAGCTCATGTTTCTGGTAAAATTCGCATGCATTTCATTCGAATCTTGCCTGGAGATAAAGTAACGGTTGAACTTTCCCCTTATGATTTAACTAGAGGACGTATCACGTACCGTTATAAATAGCATGAAATGCTCCGATATAAAAGGAGGTATGGATCATGAAGGTAAGACCTTCTGTAAAACCAATTTGCGAAAAGTGCAAAGTTATCCGTCGTAAAGGTAAAGTAATGGTTATTTGCGAAAACCCTAAGCATAAACAAAAACAAGGTTAATATTGAAGGAGGTGCACGTACCGCATGGCACGTATTGCAGGTGTAGATATTCCTCGCGATAAGCGAGTAGTAATTTCATTGACTTATGTCTACGGTATCGGAAACAGTACTGCGAAAGACGTTCTAGCTAAAGCTGGAGTCTCTGAAGACACTCGTGTTCGCGATCTTACTGAAGACGAATTGGCAAAAATCCGTAAAGAAGTTGAGAACTTCAACGTAGAAGGTGACCTTCGCCGTGAAGTTTCACTTAACATCAAACGTTTGATCGAAATCGGTTCTTACCGTGGAATCCGCCACCGTCGCGGACTACCAGTACGCGGACAGAAGACGAAGAACAACTCCCGTACACGTAAAGGTCCACGTCGTACAGTAGCTAACAAACGTAAGTAATTGATAAGTAAAGGAGGTAACTAAAACACTATGGCACGTAAAACTAACACTCGTAAACGTCGTGTAAAAAAGAATATTGAGAGTGGTGTGGCTCATATCCGTTCCACTTTTAACAATACGATCGTAACGATCACTGACGTTCAAGGTAACGCTATAAGCTGGAGCAGTGCTGGATCCCTTGGTTTCAAAGGTTCCCGTAAATCTACTCCATTCGCCGCTCAAATGGCTGCTGAAGCTGCTGCTAAAGCTTCTCAGGAACACGGCATGAAAACTCTTGAAGTAACAGTCAAAGGTCCTGGTGCTGGTCGTGAAGCTGCTATCCGTGCGCTTCAAGCAGCAGGCATGGAAGTAACAGCGATTGTTGACGTAACTCCAGTACCTCACAATGGCTGCCGTCCACCAAAACGTCGTCGCGTGTAATTAACCTGTATAGAATTTGTCACCCTGTCTATAATGGGTTATGATAGCTATTTAACAGCAACGCATAACACACATTAAGAAGAATGTTTTGATTCTGAATCGGGGATGCCTACCTGAGGAATTTCGGTTAGACGGTTTGTCTAACCGGGGTTTCGACGTTTTGAAGGAGGGTTTTGTTTAATGATCGAAATAGAAAAGCCAAAAATTGAAACGGTCGAAATCAGCGAAAAGTCCACTTTTGGTAAATTCGTTGTCGAACCGCTTGAACGTGGGTACGGTACAACACTGGGGAACTCCTTACGTCGTATCCTGTTATCCTCACTTCCTGGCGCTGCTGTAACATCAGTTCAAATTGATGGGGTACTTCATGAATTCTCGACGATCGAAGGCGTAGTCGAGGATGTGACGACTGTAATTTTGAACCTAAAGAAACTGGCTCTGAAGATTTATTCTGATGAAGAGAAGACTTTAGAAATCGATGTACAGGGCGAAGGAAAAGTCACCGCCGCTGATATTACGCATGATAGCGACATCGAAGTATTGAACCCGGAATTGCATATTGCAACACTGGATTCCAATGCGAAGCTAACTATGCGCATTACAGCTGAACGCGGTCGAGGATATCGCCCAGCAGAAGGTAATAACCATGAAGAATTGCCAATTGGTGTCATTCCAGTTGACTCTATCTTCACACCAGTCTCACGTGTAACTTATCAAGTTGAGAATACACGTGTCGGCCAAACATCCAACTTCGACAAGTTGACATTGGATGTATGGACGGATGGAAGCATCCGCCCAGAAGAGGCTGTATCTCTTGGAGCTAAGATCTATATGGAACACCTCAACATCTTTGTAGGCCTTACTGATGAAGCACAAAATGCTGAAATCATGGTTGAAAAAGAAGAGGACCAAAAAGAGAAAGTCCTTGAGATGACGATTGAAGAACTTGACCTGTCAGTACGTTCTTACAACTGCCTTAAGCGTGCAGGCATCAACACTGTGCAAGAGCTTGCTCAAAAGTCTGAAGAAGATATGATGAAGGTCCGTAACCTTGGTCGTAAGTCTCTTGAAGAAGTGAAGCACAAGCTGGATGACCTGGGCCTAGGCCTTCGTAATGACGATTGATCGATAGATAGATTGAACATCTTAAGAGATTCCTAAACAAGGGAGGGAAAGTCCATGGCTAGAAAATTGGGTCGTACTACTGACCAACGCATGGCGTTGCTACGTAATCTTGCGACTGATCTAATCATTCATGAACGGATTGAAACGACTGAAGCTAAAGCGAAAGAGCTTCGTTCCGTCGTTGATAAAATGATCACACTTGGTAAGCGTGGCGATCTTCACGCTCGCCGTCAAGCAGAGTCATTCCTATACAATGCTTCTGCTGACGAAGAAGGAGATCAAACAGCACTTCAAAAGCTATTCTCTGACATCGCTCCACGTTACGAGGACCGTCAAGGTGGATACACTCGCGTGTTGAAGCTAGGCGCTCGTAAAGGTGATGGCGCAGAAATGGCAATCATTGAACTAGTTTAATGATCGGATCTAGTGCAAAAGGGCAGGACGGAATCTCAACAAGAGGTCAGTTCCAGCCCTTTTTTTGTACTTTAGGAGAATAGAATTCGGAATAGATTCCGGGAAATAGAGAGCAGGGATGTCGATTCATAATTGATTCGACATTATTCCCTGGGAAATAGTGCAGAGCTGAGTAGAGGGGGAGCAGGAAATGGAGCATTTCATCGAATTCAAGAATGTGTCATTTCGTTACAGTGAGGATCAACCCTGGGTCCTGGATGATGTCAGCTTTAAAGTGAAAGCGAATGAATGGCTGGCGATCATCGGGCATAATGGTTCAGGTAAATCCACCATTGCCAAATTGATGAACGGTCTCCTGATCCCACAGCAAGGAGAAATACTTGTGAGTGGAATGCAGGTCAACGAGTCGACAATATGGGAAATCCGAAGACTGGTCGGAATGGTTTTTCAAAATCCTGATAACCAGTTCGTTGGAACGACGGTGAAGGATGACGTAGCATTCGGCATGGAGAACCATGGGTTCCCGAGAGAAGAAATGGTCGAACGGATCCAGGAGAGCTTGGATGCGGTCGGCATGACAGATTATGCCGGACATGAACCCCACCGTTTGTCAGGGGGACAAAAGCAGCGAGTAGCCATTGCCAGTGTGATGGCGGTATCTCCAAAGCTGATCATTTTGGATGAAGCGACAGCAATGCTGGATCCAAAAGGTCGGAAAGAGATTATGAATACCGTCCGCAATGTACAACAGCAGCGTGATTTGTCTATGATTACAATCACCCACGACTTGCATGAGGTCGTCAGGGCAGAGCGTGTCATCGTGATGAATAAAGGGAAGGTTTGGCTCGAAGGGGAGCCACGTAAGATCTTTGAAAAGAAAGAAGCACTGAGAGAGATTGGCCTGGATACTCCATTCATTACTAAACTGACTTCTGAGTTAAGAAACGAAGGTTTAGATATTCAGCGTGAGCCACTTAATCACCAGGAGTTACTGGAGGAATTATGGACATTGCATTCAAAAATGTAAGTTTTACGTACCAACCTAATACTCCCTTTGAACATCATGCGCTGAACGATCTGAATTTCGAGGCGAAGTCAGGCTCTTTCGTTGCAGTCATCGGTCATACAGGTTCAGGTAAATCGACGTTGATCCAGCATTTGAATGGGTTGTTGAACCCGACAGAAGGTGTTGTGAGTATCGGCGGATACCGGTTGGTCGCCGGTGAGAAGACAAAGGATATTCGCAGTCTTCGGGAAAAGGTAGGCGTAGTCTTTCAATATCCTGAACACCAATTATTTGAAGAAACAGTAGCAAAAGATATCGCCTTCGGTCCGATGAATTTCGGCGTCGGTCAAGACGACATCCAACAGCGCACTCGAGAGGTGCTGACTGCTGTCAATCTACCTGAGGAAGTGCTCGAACGATCCCCGTTTGATCTGAGTGGTGGTCAGATGCGCCGAGTAGCTATAGCTGGCGTGCTTGCGATGGAACCTGAAGTGCTTGTATTGGACGAGCCGACAGCAGGTCTTGATCCAAGGGGCCAACGAGAAATAATGGAAATGTTTTACAAGATGCATCAGGAGAAAAAGCTTACCACATTCCTTGTTACACACAGCATGGAGGACGCGCTTAGATACGCGGATCATATCCTCATAATGAACCAGGGGGAGATTCATATGGAAGGGACCCCTGAGGAAATTTTTGAAGATGGAGCTCCACTGAAGGACGTACAGCTCGATTTACCTGAAGTGGTACAATTCCTGAAGGCGATCGAAGATAGATTTGATGTGAAGATCCCTTATCGACACCAGACGATAGCACAATTAGCAAAGGAATTGACTGCGATGGTGCAAGGGGGCCGATCAAATGAGCAGTAACATGATCATCGGCCAGTATGTGCCGGGATACTCAGTCATTCACCGAATTGATCCACGGACTAAAATAAGCATCATTTTCTTTTTCGTCATTATCGTATTCTTTGCTAATTCTGTTATGAGTTATGGTGCACTAACGGTATTTGCTGTCGGTGCTGCTATTGCCACACGAATCCCGGCGCCTTATATTATCAAAGGGTTGAAACCAGTATGGTTCCTCGTAGTCTTCACGTTCCTGCTCCACCTTTTCATTACGAAGGAAGGAGACGTGTTGTTCACGATCTTTTCCTATGATTTTTACACAGGTGGTCTCATACAGGGACTGGCCATATCGTTGAGGTTCTTCCTCTTGATTCTCGTCACTTCGATGTTGACGCTGACTACGACACCGATTGAAATTACGGATGCGATTGAAGCGTTATTAGGACCACTGAAAAAAGTGAAATTCCCAGTACATGAGCTTGCGCTGATGATGTCCATTTCACTGCGATTCATTCCAACCTTGATGCAGGAAACGGAAAAAATCTCGAAAGCGCAGGCTTCAAGAGGCGTTGACTTTCGAACTGGTCCAATCAAGGAGCGGATCAAAGCAATTGTCCCGCTATTGGTTCCGCTATTCGTAAGTGCATTCAAACGTGCGGAAGATTTGGCGATGGCGATGGAAGCGCGTGGATACCAGGGCGGTGAAGGAAGAACGAAGCTGCGTGAACTGAAAGTCGGCCGAGTGGATTACTTCGGCGCTGCGGTATTTGCTCTGATTACACTCGTCATGTTTTTAACCCGTACGTATTAAAATGGAGGTCTGGCTATGCAACGTATGAAATGTATCATTCAATATGACGGTACTGCCTTTGCAGGTTACCAGGTACAGCCGGATCAACGCACTGTACAATCCAAGCTTGAAGCAGCACTTACACAAATGCATAAAGGAAAAGAAGTGAAAGTGGTTGCTTCTGGCAGAACCGACGCAGGCGTCCATGCGAAGGGGCAGGTGGTTCATTTTGACACCTCCCTGGACATTCCCCTTGAAGGGTGGAAAAAGGGCCTTAAATCGCTTCTACCGCCGGATATAGGGGTACTGGAGGTCCAATCTGCCTCTGAGAGCTTTCATGCCAGGTATGACACGGTCGGTAAAGAATATCGGTATGTCATCCTGAACCAGCCAGACCCTGATATTTTCAAAAGGAATTATGCATTTCATGTTCGTGAAGAACTCAATGTCGAAGCAATGCGAGAGGCTTGCCGCTACCTGGAAGGCGAGCACGATTTCACCTCGTTCTGTTCCGCTCGTACAGAGGTGAAGGGCGATAAAGTACGGACGATCATGAAAGCCGATGTACAAAGGCTTGGAAGTGAGCTGACATTTACGTTCAGAGGAAGCGGCTTCCTTTATAACATGGTACGGATCCTCGTCGGCACTTTGGTGGAAATCGGTAAAGGGGAGCGGGACCCCGTGGATATTCCATCGATTATCGACGCAAGGAACCGTGCCGCAGCCGGCAAAACGGCACCACCTCAAGGGCTGTTTTTGTGGGAAGTGCACTACCCTCAACCCGAAATGTAGATTATTTTGAAAAAAAGTTAAAAAACAACGAATCCAGGTGTAACATTCGCTTGACATAGGGGAGTGAAGTGTTATAAGATATTCTATGGCATTTTATTTCTATACCACGATTAGCCCCGGAAAGTTAATCGTATTGAGATAAAACTTAAAAGCTCTGTGAAATATAAGAACAATTCAGGAGGGAAACCGACATGCGCACAACTTTCATGGCTAATGATAGTAATGTTGAACGCAAATGGTACGTTGTGGATGCTGAAGGACAAACACTTGGTCGTCTATCAAGTGAAGTTGCTTCTATCCTTCGTGGTAAGCATAAACCAACTTATACACCGCACGTTGATACTGGAGATCATGTGATCATCGTCAACGCTGAGAAAATTCATCTGACAGGTAAGAAGCTTAACGATAAAATTTACTACCGTCACTCTAACCACCCTGGCGGTCTGAAACAGCGTACGGCTAACGAAATGCGCACTAAATACCCTGAGCAAATGCTAGAACTAGCAATCAAGGGTATGCTGCCAAAAGGAAGCCTAGGACGTAAAATGGGCAAGAAGCTTCATGTATATGCTGGCCCAGAACACAAAAACCAAGCACAAAAACCAGAAGTTTACGAACTTCGCGGTTAATCCAAGGAGGTAATGAAGAGTGGCACAAGTACAATACTACGGTACTGGACGTCGTAAAAGCTCAACAGCACGTGTACGCCTTGTCCCTGGCAGCGGCCGTGTTGTGATCAATAATCGTGATGCTGAAGATTATTTCCCATATGAAACACTTCGTGTTATCTTGAAACAGCCTCTAGCTGTTACAGAAACAGAAGGTAACTACGATGTATATGTAAACGTTGATGGTGGAGGATTCACAGGTCAAGCAGGAGCTGTCCGTCACGGAATCGCTCGTGCGCTTCTAGAAGCAGACCCTGAATACCGTACTACACTTAAGCGTGAAGGACTTCTAACGCGTGACGCTCGTGCTAAAGAACGTAAGAAATACGGTCTTAAAGGCGCTCGTCGTGCACCACAGTTCTCTAAGCGTTAATTTTATCAACACAACCAAAGTCTCTGGCCTTTATGGCTGGAGGCTTTTTTGTTTTGGCGAGGGTGCGAGGGCGGTTCCGGCGACTTTTCAGGGTTTCCAGCGAGTTTTAGAATTTACCGGCGAGTTCGCACAGCTTTCCAGCGCCATTTCAAATTATCCGGCGACTACACAAATTTACCGGCGACTGCTCACACCTAACCATTCATCCGCTTCAAAAATTTCATAATTCCCTGCCTTGTCCCATATAGTGAAAGGAGACTATCTTGAGAGGGTGGGAGACGTGATCCATCGTCTGAAAATCATTACTTGGTTGTGTGGTTTGACGATACTGGTTTTTCTTGTGGCATATCCAATCCAGGAAGCGAAGGACACCTGGCAGTCATGGTCGCTTCCATTAGCAGGGAAAGTGATTGTGCTTGATCCTGGGCACGGAGGTCCTGACGGGGGTGCTGTCGGATCGGACGAGACGCTTGAGAAGGATATTGCGTTGCAAGTATCGGATTACTTGCGTGACTATCTGCAGGAAGCAGGCGCATTAGTATATATGACGCGTGAAGAGGATGTTGATCTGGCTGCAGAAGGAACGAGTGGACTGGCCCGGCGAAAATCGGAAGATATCAGAGCCAGGGTAGCATTTATCAAAGATAAGGATCCGGACTTTTTCTTAAGCATGCACTTGAATGCCATTCCTTCTTCCAAATGGCATGGAGCGCAGACGTTTTATTACCCGGAACTTGAAGGAAGTAAGCACTTGGCAAGCTTCATTCAATCGGAAATCAAGCGGAACCTTGAGAATACGGAACGATCTGCAATGGCGATCAATGGAATCTATGTGTTGAAACACGCAGATACACCTGGAGCTCTTGTCGAGATCGGATTCCTTTCGAACCCGCATGAACGCGATCTGCTGAAGTCAGATACCTATCAGCGGAAAATGGCTGCATCCATCTATGAAGGTATCTTAAGGTACACGACAGAAGGGGAGTATCCTGAATAAGGAACCACCCTGGTGCAAATCACTTAGAAAGCGTTTCAAATATGTTATACTTGCAGGGAATGATCATTTATAAGGATGGTGACTCCCGTGTTAACGAATGAAGAGGTAATTAAACTACTTCAGCCGATCGAAGATCCGTTTTTACATAAAACGTTAGAAGAAACCGGTGGAGTGGAAGAGATAAAGATCAAAGAAGAGAAGAATCATGTCAGTGTGAAGATTGCGGTGGCTAAGACGAATACCGCTGAACAGATGCAGCTTCAGCAGGAAATCGTCAATGTTCTGAAAGGTGCAGGAGCGGCTACGGTCGGTTTGCGATTCACCCAACTTCCTGATGAAGTGATTCAGAAGTATGAACAGACTGCCAAGAAAGCGGAAGAGGCGAAGCTGTTAGGTGGACAAACAGATACGACCTTCATTTCCGTTGCAAGTGGTAAAGGTGGCGTAGGGAAATCTACGGTCACCGTCAACCTGGCAATCGCCCTTTCCCGTCTAGGGAAAAAAGTAGGTATCATTGATGCGGACATCTATGGATTTAGTGTTCCCGATATGATGGGAGTAGAAGAACGCCCGGTTGTGCGTGGGGAAAAGATCATTCCGGTCGAGCGATTCGGAGTGAAAGTCATTTCCATGGGCTTCTTTGTGGAAGATAATTCCCCGATCATTTGGCGTGGCCCAATGCTTGGAAAAATGTTGACGAGCTTTTTCAAGGAAGTAGAGTGGGGCGAGCTCGACTATCTATTGCTTGATTTACCTCCAGGAACAGGAGATGTTGCACTGGATGTCCATGCAATGCTTCCTACATCGAAGGAAATCATCGTTACGACACCTCACCCTACGGCTGCTTTCGTAGCGGCTCGTGCAGGGCAGATGGCGCTTAAGACAGACCACGATATCCTCGGTGTTGTTGAAAATATGGCGTTCTTCGAAAGTAAACTTACTGGAGAAAAAGAATTCGTCTTCGGAAGAGGTGGAGGAGCTAAGCTAGCGGATCAATTGCAGACAGAAGTGCTTGGTCAGCTGCCGCTTCAGCAGCCATTTGAGGAAGAGGAAGTTTTCGCTCCATCCGTTTACCAGGAAGACCACCCGACTGGGAAAGTGTTCCGCAATATTGCAGCAAAAGTCATTGATAAAACATCATAAAAAAATGCGCGGCTGGTTGTCAGCCGCGCATTTTTATTTAAGGCTGTTCTTATTGCTCTGAACTTCCGGATTGGGATTCTCCTTGTTCATCTTCACCAGAACCACCACCGCCACCTTCTCCTCCGCCTTTCTTGCCTTCTTCTTTCTGTTGCCCCTCACCAGCTTTCATCTGCTCAGCGGCTTTCAGTAAAGTTTGGGTCATTTCAGCTTTGAATAGAGGGCTGTTCAATGTTTCCTGGATCGTCTTCTGCAAATGCTCTTTGAACTTCTGCCCTTGCAGGACCGAGGTAAGCTGTTCCATCATTTCAGGGTTATTGTAAAGCTCCATCATCGACTTCTGATATTCAGGGTCTTCCATCAGACCTTTCATCAGTTCTTCCTGTTGTTTTTTCATCGATTCACCAAAAGCCTGGACGAATTTTGGATCAGAGAACATCTTCTCCCAGAATGCCTTCCCTTCTTCAGAAGAGAGTGCTTTATTGACGGCTTCATTGACAGCTTTGGAATCCAATGCCATCGCCTGCTGCATCTTTTCATCCGCTAACACTTCGGTCATCGCTTTTTTTCCATCATCGGTTTTCAATATATCGACCATCATTTTTTTCGTTTCTTCATAGTCGGCTTGTTCTCCACCTGAAGAATTACCTGCACAGGCAACCAGGGACACAATCAACAAACCGATCAACATGTTTCGTAGCATGGACATAGGTATGTCCCCTTTCTTTCTCTATTACTACTTAATATGGTGAACAATGTGAAAAATATGCGCCTCATCTAGGAAAAAGCGTGGAGGTCATGATAAAATACGGAAGGGAAATCATTTACAAAATGCGAGCCGAATCGCATCTTTTAAAACATAGGGGGAACGATCGTGACGAGTCGTAAATGGGTACGGTTATTTTTGACGACACTGTTGTTAGGTGGAGGACTCACTCTGCTTGTCAGTTTCGTCGTTAAAAGTGAATCATATGCGGATGTATTGAATCCATTCAACTTCCTTGAGTTGATTGGTGTCATTTTATTTTTTGCAGGACTAGGTTTCATATTCAGTGTCATCAGTCAAATGGGCTTTTTCGCTTATTTGACCGTGCATCAGTTCGGAATGGGGTTATTCCGAAGCTTGTGGCCAGGTGTGCAGGTTTTCCTTATCGCTTTTGCTTTATTCGACCTTGTGTATTTCCGTTACAGAGCAGCGGATGAAGGTGTCAGTATTTGGCCTTACATTTGGACAGCAGTTGCTTTACTTGCTGTAGGCATCATCATCGCGGCAATCAAAGCGAAGGAAACCAACAAGAAAGCTTTCATTCCAGCGCTGTTCTTCATGGTGGTCGTTACTGCTGTGGAGTGGGTTCCGGCACTGCAAGCGGATGGATTGGATTATGTGTGGCTGATGATTATTCCATTACTAACCTGTAATGCCTATCAGCTTCTGCTATTGCATCGTCTGACAGGTACACCAGAAAAATCGGTGAACGAACCAGCCGAACAACCACCTAAGATCAATAAGCAAAAAAAGAAAAACCGTAAAAAAAACCGAAGAAAATAAAAAATGAGGAAGCCCAGCAATGTGAGGCTTCCTCATTTTTTATTTTATTTCTTTTGCATTTGCTTCTGTCCCAGCCACAAGATCTGAAATTCGAACAAGTTTCAGGCCTTTCTTTTTCAAGGCAGGGAGAATCGTATCCAGAGCTTTAGGTGTCTGCTTAACAGAGTCAGAAGCGTGGAGCAGGATGATATCTCCTTTCGAGCTTTCTTTCATTACATCGTCGATGATCTTCTCTGTACCAGGATTTTTCCAATCGTTCGGATTGACACTCCACTGGACGACATCAAATCCCTGTTTATCTGCAATCGTCAATACTTCCTTGTTGAAATGTCCATGTGGCGGTCTGAGGAGGTGAATCTCCTCATAACCAAGCTTGCCGAAAATTTCTTTCGCATAGTTCAGGTCTTTTCGAACTTGCTCCGGCTCTTTCTCCAAGTAACTGATATACCGATATCCCATCATGCCGATTTCGTGTTCACCTTCGCTAATCTTATCCAAGAGATCCGGATGGCGCTCTGCCCATTCCCCGCTCACAAAAAAAGTCGCTTTCACTTCATGTTTCTTTAATTGCTCAAGGATCTGGTGGACCTTTTCTGTCCCCCAGCTGATGTTGAATGTAACAGCTACTGCCGATGCTTTATCATCCCCTCTGCTGAGAGCCTGTGGACCATTGTCTGTTGAAAATACAGATAAAGGATTCATTTGCCCAAACCATAAAAACAATGCACAGAAAAATGCGAGTAGAATGATGATGCCGTAGCGCTTGATTTTTTTCATATGCCACACAAAAAAGTGCATGGAACACCCCTACTTTCCAGATGGACTTGATACAGTCTATGTACAAGGGTGACGAGCTATGCCGGATAGGCGGGAGTTTTTCATAATAAAGAAATAAGTGGGAATAATGGTAATACAACAGTACAGTGAGGTGATTGTCGTGTTAGGGTTATTGATGAGTGAAATGGAAAAAGATGAAATCGAATACCTATTACGAAGAGAGCTGGAAGAACTGCTCCTCGATCTTGGAGACCATAGGATTGACCATATGGTTAAACGGGCAATGCAGGAGAGGTATGGAGTTTTATTTCAATTGTTCAAAAAAGTCGCTTCACATAAAGACTGTATAAAGTATATGCCCCGAAAGAGAATACAACGCTGAAGGAAATGTGATATATTCAACGTAGTATTTGCTTTATAGGGAGTGGGGAGCATGCAACAACTGAAGGGGATTATTTTTGACTTGGACGGAGTCATTACAGATACTGCTGAATATCATTATCTAGCCTGGAAGCAGTTAGCGGAAGATCTGGGAATTCCATTTGATCGAACGTTCAATGAAAAACTTAAGGGCATCAGCAGAATGGAATCATTGGAAATCATACTTGAAGAAGGCAACATCACTTTATCTGAAGAGGAAAAACAGCGACAGGCCGCTCAAAAGAACGAGCATTATAAGACAATGATTGAAAAAATCACACCCGATGATCTACTTCCGGGAGTCAAATCGTTCATGGAAGAGGCGAAAGCTGCCGGGTTAAAAACAGCTTTGGCATCGGCCAGTAAAAACGCACAAGCAGTCATCGAGCGTTTAGAAGTCACCCATTTGCTGGATAGCGTAGTAGATGCAGCTACCGTGAAACAAGGGAAACCTCATCCGGAAGTATTCTTAAGAGCAGCTGAACAAATCGGATTGAACGCCTCAGAATGTGTCGGAGTGGAAGATGCGCAGGCGGGTGTCAAAGCGATCAAAGCTGCAGACATGTTCGCAGTAGGAGTAGGAGATCCTGTATCCCTTCAAGAAGCGGATTGGGTCATTCAGGATACGAAGCTTTTGACTCTGGACGCATTGAAGGAAAAGTTGAACAAGTAACGGTTGATATAAAAACAGCAGCTGTCGGATCAATGATCTAACAGCTGCTTTTAATTTTTTATAAGAAAATCTCCAATAGTTATTGACTTAAGAAAAAAATCTATGCTATATTAGTTTCTGTTGTCGGGGAACAACGACATCAACAAACAGAAAACATTAATTGGATTTAAAGTTTTTTTGTTGAAAGATGTTGACTTTGAAACCCAGACATGATAAATTAATTCTTGTCGCTAAAAACGACAGAAACACAATTTGATCTTTGAAAACTGAACGAACCAACCAGTACGTCAATTACGTTTCTTCATTATATGAGGCAACGACAACAAGCACTTTCGAGTGCATTTTTATGAGCTAATCAACTCAACTTTTATGGAGAGTTTGATCCTGGCTCAGGACGA